>CAZTGZ010000010.1:78618-80933 GCA_964613385.1 uncultured Chitinophagaceae bacterium | reverse complement strand
ACAGTATAAATTTAATTCTATTTTTGAACTGTCCTGTTTTTTGGGGAGCTTACACTGGCACATTGATGGTAATAGACTGCTCAACAATGAGAAACATTAATTTAACCTATATATATGAAGATACAAAAAGTGTACTTTCATCGAATTTTCCGAGAACAATTGAACTAATTCAGGGGTTATTAATAATATTAATTATTCCATTCTTCTTATTTAAATCTGACAGTATAGCATTAGAGTTTTATATCAATTACTTCAATTTACCGTGGTATAAAAAAATATTTGCATACCTGTTTGTTACTCAAATTATTTCACTTTTTAATCCTTTTGAAAAACAAAAAGATGATTACAAATATGTTACTTTCAAAACATTATTGTTAAAATTAGGCCTTTCCATAATATTCTACTTTCTATTTTAATAGTCTCATTCAAAAACACTTAAATAATTGTAAAATCAAAGATACTACCACTTACTATTTTCAATTACAAATTAATACACTTAAAAAACTAATTTTCTCATATACCAAATGCTTTGCAAATTCAGCTGAATTTAATAGCAGGCATCGATTACAAATTTAACATTCAATTAACATTGGCGGAGTTATTGAAATTTACCTTTGCCCACCATGTTAGCGAAAGTATTCAACCTGCTGATTCCCAAGGAAAAAAAGTTCTTCGTTTTATTTAAAAAAGCATCCCAAAACCTGATAAATTCGGGAGATTTGCTTGTTAAGTTGATGAACGAACCGGATGTTAATAATCGCATGGCCATCCGAGACCAATTAACTGAATTGGAACATGTAGGGGACAGTTTGACCCATGAAATTCTCAAAGAACTAGGGGTGAGTTTCATCACTCCTTTCGATCGTGAAGATATTCATTCGCTGGCTGTTGTTATCGATGATGTTCTAGATTATATCCATGGCAGTGCAAGCCGAATGATTATCTACAAAGTAAATGAAATTACTCCTGCGATGAAGGAATTGGCCCAATTGATACATGAAGGATCCATTGCCATACACAACGCCATGAGCCATTTGCATGACATGAATCATGCCAATATCATTCACAATGCTTATTTGGAAGTGAACAGGCTTGAGAATCAAGCAGACGACATTTTTGATGCGGCCATTGGAGATTTGTTTGAAACTGAAAAAGATCCGATTCGGTTAATTAAATATAAAGAAATTTACATGGCGTTGGAAACGGCCACGGATATGGCTGAAGATGCAGCTGATCTGATCAAATCCATTCAGGTAAAAAACGCCTAAAAAAACAGGAATGTATCTGCTGATTACCATTATTGTTTTTGCGTTTATTTTCGATTTCATCAACGGGTTTCACGACGCGGCCAATTCCATTGCTACCATTGTCAGTACCCGGGTTCTTACTCCCTTTTACGCTGTGCTTTGGGCCGCATTTTTTAATTTTGTGGCCTATTGGATTTCCGAATTCAAGGTGGCAGATACCATTGCGAAAACCGTGGATTCTTCGAACATCAACCTATTGGTTATAGTTAGTGGATTGGCAGCAGCTATCGTCTGGAACCTGATGACCTGGTATTTGGGAATACCTTCCAGTTCATCGCATACACTGATAGGAGGATTTGCCGGTGCAGCGATTTCACACGCAGGCTTGGATGTAGTTAATCTGGATAAAATTGGCAAAATAGCTGCTTTCATATTCCTTGCCCCCATCATCGGAATGATTGTATCCTATTTCATTGCCGTTGCCATCATGTGGATATGCCGGCGTTTTCGACCTTCGGTTTTAGATCAGTATTTCAGGAGATTGCAGTTGGTTTCATCAGCGCTATTCAGCATAGGTCACGGAGGTAATGATGCACAAAAAGTAATGGGAATCATTGCGGCTGCACTCATTGTATATATTCATCAATATGGCATTCCTGTCGATCAGGTTCCTGCCTGGATGACGGTCGTTCAAAAGGAAACCCTCAAGGATGGGAAAATGGTTATGTCGATAAAACAAATTCCGGAATGGGTTGTCTTGGGATGTTACACCGCCATTGGTATGGGAACCATGATGGGCGGATGGCGTATTGTTAAAACCATGGGTAGCAAGATTACCAAAGTTACTCCTTTTGAGGGAGTCGCAGCTGAAACTGCAGGTGCATTCACCTTATTCGGCACCGAAGCTTTTGGCATACCCGTGAGCACAACACATACGATTACCGGTGCCATTATTGGTGTAGGTATGACCAAAAGGATTTCTGCCGTTAAATGGGGGGTTACGATCAGTTTGTTGTGGGCCTGGATTTTAACCATTCCCATTAGTGCTCTGTTCGGAGCTATTTGTTA
>CAZTGZ010000010.1:57786-78608 GCA_964613385.1 uncultured Chitinophagaceae bacterium | reverse complement strand
ATGCAACTAATACCTGATTTTCGCACACCTCGTACCACAAGGGTGGCAGTTGTCGGCCAAACCGGAAGCCAAATTGAGCATTTATGGTTGGTTTTACATGGCTATGGGCAATTGGTCACTCGTTTTGCGGGTAAATTTGAAGGTTTAGGTCCCAAACATCTATTGTATTTACCAGAAGCCATGCAAAGGTTCTATGTGGATGGGCAATCAGGTAAAGTTGGGGCGACCTGGATGACGCGTGAAGACAGATTGAGTGACATAGCAGATAATCATGAATATCTGGATACCCTTTGGGCCAAAATTCAGCAGGAAAATTCTTTCCGGAAGTTTCATGCCTTTGGTTTTTCTCAGGGGTGCGCAACTCTATGCCGCTGGCTTTCACATCGTAAAATTAAGCCTGATACACTAACGCTATGGGCCGGTATGTGGGCTGAAGATCTGGATCCAGCTGATTTAAAAACTTTGCTCGCTCAAACCAAACTTACGATGGTCATTGGAAATCAGGATCATCTGGCGGGAGCTGAACGCATGAATAAAATGGAAAAGATGGTAAAAGATTGGGGAATAGAATATGAACTCCTGAAATTTGAAGGAGGCCATCATGTCGATAAAGCGACTTTCGAATTATTGGCTTCAAGAATTGCCCCTACCAACTGATAGGTCTTTTATCTCTCCAGAACCTTCCTGTTGGCAATCCATCCGTAACCGCAAGATAGATAGCCGTTTCTGCTCCTTTTTCAACCGATCTTGGAGCGTGTTCTCCTCCCATATCTGTTTTCACCCATCCAGGGCACATCGCATGTACTCCAATACCCCGATCAAACAATTCCTGCGCCATCAGCACCGATAAGGCATTCAGCGATGTTTTGCTCAACCGATATGCCGCGTGGTTGCCCTTTAAATCGTCCCAGGCACCCATTCCGCTTGACATATGAATGACCCTCGATCCGGAATGATCCCGCATGCATGGCGTAATGAATCTGTTCAATCTCCATATTCCAAAAAAATTCACCTCAAAAACCGCACGTAGGTCAGATTCAGTGGTATGTATGGCATCGCTGTCCTCGCTCATGATGCCGGCGTTTTGGATCAATACATCCGGAATCCATCCCAGGCTTTGTAATAATTCGGGAAGTTTTTCCGCATCTTCTTCACTGGTAATATCAAAATTGAGGAACTTCAAATTCTCACCTGAAAATCCCGGTTCATCTTTCAAATTTTGGGCATTCCTGGCCAAACCCAGCACATTCCAACCCAACTCACCGAGTTGTTTGACGATTTCTTTGCCAATTCCGCGACTGCAACCTGTAACTATGGCTGTTTTCACTGATTGATATATTCCTGAAGCATTTTCATGCTGTCGTCCATTAATGAAGTTATAATCAGAGAATCTGTTGCGGAGTTGCTGACTTCAGATTCTTTGTCCTGTTTGAAATATTCGCCGGTTGTTTCTGAAAATTTCTCATCCAGGGCCAGTTTCAAAATAGGTTGTATGGCTTTTTCGGCCGACATTATAAAAGGGCGTATGATATCCATTCCCCATTGAATCCAGGTGCGTGAATTTGCTCCAAAAGCTGTGTCTACAATGCCCGGATGCAAACAGTTCACTTTGATTCCCAAGGGTTTAAAATTCTCTGCGGCCCATTGGGTAAACATAATCTGAGCCATTTTCGAATTTGCATAAGCTTTGGCCGTATCATATTCGCGATTGGAGAAATGATAATCGTTGTTAAACTGACTGAAACGGTACATTTCTGATACAATCTGGATAACGCGGGCATCCTTTGAGTGCTCCATCAATGGTGCCAGCGAATGAAGCAACAGAACATTGCTAAGGTAGTTGGTTGCAAAAGTCCGTTCGAAGCCATCCGAAGAAAGTTCCAGGCTACCATAGATTCCTCCGGCGTTGTTGATCAAAACATCAACAGTTGAAGTTTTAGACCGGATAATTTCAACGGCTTTAACGACTTGCTTCATTTCCGAAAGATCCGCAATAATGATTTCCATGGATCCGCGGGGTTGAATCATCAATAAATCCGTTCTCAAGTCCTTCTCCTTTTCCGGATTTCTGATAATCAAATACAGTTTATGATTGAGGGCGATCAGTTTCCGAGCTAATTCCAAACCGATTCCCGAAGAGGCACCAGTTAGAACAATCTGTTTTTTAGCATTGGGGTCCTGAAAATTCATGGCGCAAATGTACGGTGCATAAGCGAATCAAGCGCGGTATTACGATCGAATTATGTCACAGAAATGACTGCTTTTTGGATTGAACTCGGGAGTTGTGTATATTCGTTTAGCCATGAAAGCATTTTCATCGGAAAATATACAAGAGGCACTTCGTCAAAGAGACGAACAACTTTTCTCTGAATGGCTGGAGCGGTCAGAGGAGATTGCACATCTGGAATTGGACGGAATCAGTTTGATACTTCAATGTTTGTATCACCAAATGCCATCCACCGCATTGTTGCTGGCAGATGTTAAAATGAATCTGGATTTACATGAGTCGGCAGCCTTGGGTTGGTCTGATCGTATTAAAAAACTTACAGAGCATGGTCTAATGCTCAATCAGTATGGTAAGGATGGACAAACCGCTCTGTTACTTTCCTGTAAGTTCGGACAAGTAGAATCAGCGAAATGGCTGCTTACCTTAGGTGCCGACCCCAACTTACCCGGTGATGATATACTTCGGGAACATCCTATTCAAGCCGCAGCCGGGTCTAATCAGCTGCAAATCATGCAAATACTTCTCTCCTATGGGGCCAACGTCAACTCCGTTCGCGCTGATCAGCTCAGTGCATTGCATATTGCTGCAAGCGAGGGATACATTAATATGTGCCGATGGTTGCTGGAAAATGGTGCGAACCCGTTATTGAAAACAGATTCCGGTGAAACACCCGGAGATTTGGCCCGTTCACGAGGACAAAAAGAAATATTGACGATGTTATTTTGAGTCGTTACGGTATTGTTTAAAACTGATATCCAAGCCGGGAGCAGAGTGGGTTAGTGCCCCAACAGATATAAAGTCAACACCAGTTTCAGCATAGGGACGGATATTTTGTATGGTGATTCCTCCGCTGGCTTCTGTTTCCATTTTTCCATTCACCATCTGCACTGCCTCGCGTATCAATGCCGGTGAAAAATTGTCGAACATTATTCGATCGGCAATGCCCAAAGCAAGCACCTCTTCTACTTCGGCCAGATTTCTGGTTTCAATTTCAATTTTTAGATTCAAATGATGTTCTTCCATGTATTTCCGGGTGCTCAACAATGCCTGTGTGATGGATCCGGCATGATCCACATGATTATCCTTAAGCATGATCATGTCATACAACCCCCGTCGGTGATTGTAACCGCCTCCCATGGTAACTGCCCATTTTTCGAGGAAACGCATTCCCGGCGTGGTTTTCCGGGTGTCCAGTATCTTTACACCTGTTCCGGCTACCTCATCTACAACTTTACGTGTAAGGGTGGCAATGCCGCTCAGTCTTTGCATGCAATTGAGTAATAATCTCTCGGCACCCAGCAATGCCCGCGTATTTCCATATACCTGCAATCCGATGTTTCCCGGTTCAATATTTGCTCCGTCAGCTATCAAAATTTCTGTTTCAACTGAAGTATCCAGTTTTTGTAGAATGGCGACGGCCAATTCCATACCGGCGAGTATCCCCTTTTCTTTGAACAAAATATGGGCATGTCCCCGATGGTCGGCCGGTACAGAAGCAAGGGTGCTAAAATCACCGGGACCGATATCTTCCTTTAAACAGTTTTCGATAAATTCATCGGTTTCCCTGGAGTAAAAATTCATGAACGATTGATATTACTATTGAAATTCAATTTCGTGCATCAGGTATTGTTCACCTGATTTTTTTAGAAAAATGGTAACCCTGAACGTTTGTTCCTTTAACGTTACATAATCACCAACAGCAAATTTGGCACCTGCTGCAGAGTTTCCCTTGTGAGAAAGTGTAAATGAAACTGGCGGGTATTTATTAAAAAAGCGATTCAGAATTTGTTCAGCCTGAGATTTAGAATACACACCTTCGCTATCCGGAATGTCCAATTCAAGGCTGCTGCTCATATAAAGACTGAGTTGCCGTGCATTTCCGACAGCTACCGCATTTTCGATTTCTTTAAATACATCGCCGGCACAGGTTTCTCTATCTGTACCCGTCAATCTGAACGGTAAAAGAAAAACCAATAATAACAAAACTCTCATAAGCTCAGGTTAGAACCGCACATTGTATAAATTCGCAATTCCCGGAACAAACTTACATATATCATACCAAATGAAGCAATTACATGACTTTAGTTCTCATAATTCTGTGATTCAGACCCTTGTAGCCGAATTACGGGACCAAACTCAACATGGGAACCGCCAACTCTTTGCTTCAAATATTCGCAAAATAGGTCAATTCATGGCTTATGAATTCAGCAAGACGATGGCATATGCAAACAAAAAGGTTCAGACCCCATTAGCACTCGCAGACGTAAGACAACATCGCGAAGAACCGGTGGTATGCGGAATTTTAAGAGCCGGACTACCGCTTCAGGATGGGGTTTGCGATGTGTTTCCCAATGCAGACAGGGCTTTCATTTCCGCTTACCGTCATCATATTGATGTTCATCGGTTTGAAGTTCAAATTGATTACCTCGCTTGTCCAAGTCTGGAAAACCGACTGCTCATAGTGGCCGATACCATGTTGGCAACAGGTCATTCTGTGGTTGATGCGTGCTCCCAATTGCATAAAAACGGAACTCCATCAGAACTTCACTTAATGTCTGTTATTGGAAGTCGACAGGGAGTGGATTATGTATTGGAACACCTTCCCAATGCTCATCTTTGGATAGCCATGGTCGATCCGGAACTCAATGATTTTCAGTACATTGTTCCAGGGTTAGGAGACGCCGGTGATTTGGCCTTCGGTGAAAAAGTACAACAATGAGGGATCTGCGTCAGCACTTGTTTTTTGATCTGGACCATACCTTGTGGGATTTTGAAACCAACTCCAGAATTACCTTATCAGAACTATTTGAGCATTATCGGCTGACACAAATGGGAATTCCTGATTCAGGAGAATTTATAGAGCGCTACATCCATATCAACAAGGAATTATGGGATTTATACAGACAGAAACTTGTAAGTAAGAACACCTTGCGAACCGAGAGATTTCGGAAGACCTTCGAAACATACGGAATTCCTTTCCGCGAGATGCCCTTGGGAATGGCCGAAGATTACATTCAACTTTGTCCTGAAAAAGGGAATTTAATGCCCTATGCCAGAGAAATTCTGGATTATCTTTCCGAAAAATACAGGTTGCACATAATTACAAATGGTTTCAGAGAAACCCAGATGCGCAAGTTGAAACAAAGCCAAATTGAGCATTATTTTGAGGTTGTACTTTGTTCGGAAGATGTGCAGGCTCACAAACCGGACCTAAAAATATTTAAAGAAGCATCCGAACGCAGTGGAGCGAAATTATCGGAGAGTTATTACATTGGCGATCATTTGGAAGCAGACATTCAAGGCAGCCGCAACGCAGGAATGAAGGCCATTTTTTACAATCCCGAAGGGTATACACATGATACAGCTACGGATCACGAAATCCGACATTTTATTGAATTGGAAAAGATATTCTAATCGTCAGTCCTGGTCAATTCACCCAGAGTCACACATAATCCGTCCAATTCTTCTGCGATTCTCAATTGACAACTGAGTCTGCTACCCGGAATATCGGCTACAAATGCATCGTCCATCATCGCCCATTCGTCTTCGCCGGGAGGATTTAAAACATGATCGCTGGTAACAATAACATTGCAGGTTGCGCACATGGCCATACCTCCGCACATGGCTTGCACGGGAAGTTCACTGGCTTTCATAACTTCCATCAGGCTTAAGCCCATATCTACAGGAGCCTCAAGGGTGTGTAGCTCACCTTTTAAATCGGTGACATATACTGTAATCAGGTCTTTGGGCATGTTAAAATCCGTTTACTCCACTGACAGTGGTGTATTTCAAAATTAAGTTCTTATCCGGATTAATGCGCTTAAAAGCACTCTGAACCATGAGTGTTGCTTCATGAAATCCGCATAAAATCAAACGCAACTTACCGGGGTAGTCGTTGATATCGCCAATGGCATAGATGCCCGGGATATTTGTTGAATAATCAAAGGTATTTACTGCTATGCTCTCCTTATTCAGATTGAGACCCCAGTCGCGAATTGGACCTAATTTTGGAGATAGTCCAAACAACGGAATGAAATAATCTGCTTCCTTATTCAGAGATTCTCCTTCAACTTCCATCCCAACACCTGTTAATTCAGTATCCCCAAATAAATCATTCACTTCGGCATTTAAAACCAGGTGAATTTTACCTTTTTCGTGGAGATGCATAACCTTTTCAACAGAATCCAATGCGCCTCTGAACTGGGTTCTTCTGTGTACCAATGTGACTTCAGATGCAATTTCTGCCAGAAAAATGGTCCAATCGAGTGCCGAATCGCCTCCACCGGCAATAATTACCTTTTTATTCCGGTATTTCTCCGGATTCCGAATGATATAATCAATGCCATGGTCTTCAAACTTTCCAATATTTTCAATTTCAGGTTTACGCGGTTCAAAGCATCCCAAACCTCCTGCAATGGCAATCACCTTGGCTTCATGAATGGTACCCTTGTTGGTTGTAACCAAAAAGTTACCCGCTTCATTTTTCTCTATAGTTTCTGCGCGTTCACCCAAGGTAAATCCCGGTTTAAATGGCTGAATCTGAGCCATCAGATTATCAACAAGGTCACCTGCGAGAACCGAAGGAAATCCGGGGATATCGTAGATTGGTTTTTTAGGATAAATCTCTGTCAATTGCCCTCCCGGTTGTGCCAGAGAGTCTATTAAATGACATTTCAATTTAACCAAACCGGCTTCAAAAACCGTAAACAATCCGGTTGTACCGGCACCAATAATTAGAATATCTGTTATGATACTTGCTTTTTTCAAGGTTGGCAAAGTTAATTACATGCGAAAAAAAAGAGGTAATTCTATAAATAAATGATGAATGTCAATATAAAGAACAGAGATTTATCAGTATGACAAAATATGCTCATCTTTGTTCATTGTAAACCTGTCGTATGAAAGATTATCATAAATATTACAAGATTAAAGCCACTCCGGAGGAAGTTTTTGCCGCTCTGACTTTTGCTCCGACCATTCAGCTCTGGACAGGTGATCTGGCAGAAATGGAAGTAGTAGTCGGGTCGGAATTCAGCTTGTGGGATGGAAGCATTGTCGGGAAAAATCTGGAATTCGAACCGGGTAAAAAAATTGTACAACAATGGTATTTCGAGCCTCAGGAAGAAGCATCGATTGTAACCATAAAGTTGCATGAAGACAAGAAATTCACTTCAGTAGAGCTCACGCATACCAATATACCTGATGAAGAATTTGAGGATTTTAAAACAGGTTGGGATGAAAGCTATTTTGGATCACTGGCAGAATTTTTTGAGGAGGAATAATCTGCCATCATACATGATTATTCGTTGATTTAACGTTCAGGAAGGAGAGAATTCAGATTACCTTTGCCGTTATGCCATTTTCACTGATTAGTGCTTATCCAAGTTGGTTTATTCTACTGTGTATTCTTTGTGGGCTGCTATATGCCGGTTTTCTATACGGCCGAAGCATAGCAAAAGGCGACAGAAAAACGCAATTGGTTATGGCATCCCTGAGAATGATCGGTGTATCAATACTGGCTTTTTTATTGTTGGAACCGCTCATCCTGTTTGAGAAAAACATTTTGAATAAGCCGCTGCTCGTAGTTGCAGCCGATAACAGCGAAAGCGTGCAAAGCGCGGGTCAGAAGGAACGCTATCAGAAATGGTACGATCAGATAGAATCCGAGTTGTCAGATAAATATGAACTCAGTTTCATGCGATTTGGAGGCAGCACAGAAAATGGAAAAGCGGAATCATTTGCGGAAAAAGAAACCAGCATTTCTTCTGTTTTCGAAACCGTGATGCAAACCTATGATGATCGGAGTTCGGGTGCGGTTTTATTAATTTCGGATGGAATTTACAATAAGGGAAGTAACCCTTACTATCAAAGCAAATCCCTTAAACTACCTGTTTATTCCCTGGCACTGGGCGACACCACCGTGCGCAGCGATTTCCTGATCAGTTCGGTCCGAACCAATACACTCGCATATCTGGGTAATGAATTCCCCATAGTGGTGGATGTGAGTTCTCGTAAATGTGCAGCACAACCATTCACAGTTGAGGTGTTCCATAAAGGCAAAAAAGTGGCTTCAAGCCAGGGTCAAATCAATGGAAATCCATACTCGGCGAGTTTTCCCTTTATGTTGAAAGCCACTGAAACAGGAACATTATCTTATCAAATCAGAATTTCGAATCTCAAGGGAGAGAAAACGTATCTCAACAACATTCGCGATTGTTATATTGATGTGATTGACGGAAGACAAAAGGTACTCTGTCTCGGGCATTCCCCTCATCCTGATTTAAGCGTTTTGGGGCAAGCAATCCGAAGTTTTGAACAATATTCTTTTGAGCTGAAAACGGGAGAAATTCCGAATCTGGATTATTGTAAAAAATTCGATCTGGTTATTTTACATAACTGCGCGAGTACCCAGGCAGAAAAAGTTTTGGCAGATGGGTTAAAAAGCTCCCGCATTCCGGTTTGGATGTTTATCGGGAAGCAAAGCAATCTGAATTTGTTTAATCAGCTTCAAATTGGCGGAGTGTTGAAAGGTCAAAATGGTTCCTTCAATCAGAGTTTGCCGAGTTACAACCAGTCTTTCAGTGTTTTTGAGCTCAATGACAACACAAAATTTTCGTTGGCTTCATGGCCACCTTTGCTGAGTCCGTTTGCCAATTTTCAAGTGCCATCTCAGGATAAAATTTTGTTGTATCAGAAAATCGGTGCAATAAAAAGCAATGAAGCATTGTGGTATTTAGATGATGCAGAAGGCTATAGAACCGGCATCACGCTTGGGGAAGGTATTTGGAAATGGTGGTTAAATGATTTCGAGAAAAGTGGGAACCATGCACAGGTGACTGAAGTAATCGGAAAAACCGTTCAATATCTTTCGGTAAAAGCCGATAAACGAAAATTCAGGGTACAACCGGAACAGCGTTCATACAACGAAAATGAGCCCCTGGTTTTTAATGCTGAGGTTTATAATGACAATTACGAGGCGGTAAATAAAGGGGAAGTTCGCATGGAACTCAAAAACAGTGCTGGCAAGGCATATCCGTATACATTTTCACCCAAGGGAAGTGTGTATGAATTGAATGCCGGCATTTTAAGTCCGGATAGATACAACTGGACAGCTAAAACGACCATTTCAGGAAAAGAAGTAATTCAAAAAGGGAGTATCGTAGTTAAACCGCTGCAAATGGAAAAAATGGAAAGTGTTGCGAACCATGCCTTACTCAGACAAATGTCGGGAGCAACAGGCGGTGCCGTATATAAACCGGGTCAGTTTGAACAGTTAATTCAAAAACTCAAAGAAACGGATGTGTCGGTTGCCACTTTATCTACGGAGCAGGTTTTCAAGGACTTAATTCACCAAAAATGGTTGTTTTGGGTGATTGTATTGTTGTTGGGAATGGAATGGGGCATGAGAAAATGGAATGGGGCTTACTGAGCGTAGGTTTTTTTGGTAATTTCTTTGGTTTAATACATAGAATTGTCTACATTTGCAGCCCGTTAAATAAAGATATACAGATATGCGATTATCTTCCGAATTGAAGAATCAGATTTTCACAGAGTATGGAGGCAACCAAACCAATACCGGTTCTGCTGAGGCTCAGATAGCGTTATTTACGCACAGAATTTCTCATTTAACCCAACATTTGAAGGAAAATAAGAAAGATCATTCTGCAGAGTTAAATCTGATCAGATTGGTTGGAAAGCGTCGTTCATTATTGAATTATATTGCCAAGAAGGATATTTTCCGTTACAGGGAAATCATCGCCAAATTGGGTATCAGAAAATAATCGGAGATGCAAATCCGATACACAAAAAGCCTTTTTCGGATAGATTAAGGCTTTTTCTGTTTATATATCACAAGTCCCGACCAGCCGTTAATTAAAAGCAAAATTTAAAATTATGAAACCTCAAGCCATCAGAAAACAAATCACACTGGATAACGGTCAGGTCGTAACGCTCGAAACAGGCGTTTTGGCAAAACAGGCACATGGATCCGTTGTATTGTCACAAGGAAAAACCATGATATTGGCCACCGTTGTATCGAACAATGAAGCCAGAGAAGGTATTGATTTCCTTCCATTGTCCGTTGATTACCAGGAGAAATTCGCCGCAGTAGGCAGAATACCCGGCAGCTTTTTGCGTCGGGAAGCCAGACCATCAGATTACGAAATCCTGATTTCAAGACTTATCGACCGCGCATTGCGTCCTTTATTCCCGGAAGATTATCATGCTGAAATACAAGTATTGGTTACTTTAATCAGCTCCGATGACAACATAATGCCCGATGCATTGGTCGGATTGGCAGCTTCTGCCGCGGTCATGTTGAGCGATATCCCCTTTGACGGGCCACTGAGTGAAGTTCGCATTGGGCGCATCAATGGTTCATTTGTGGTGAATCCGAGCCGTGAAGAAATCAAAGAAAGCGATTTAGATATCATTGTGGGAGGAACCATGCGCGACCTGAACATGGTTGAAGGCGATATGAATGAAGTTTCTGAAGCCGATATGGTTGAAGCTCTGAAGTTTGCTCACCAGCAAATTAAGAGTCTGTGTCAGGCTCAGTTAGACTTATGCGAATTGGCCGGAGGACGCAAACCAGCCCGTGTATATCAGCACGAAGTGAATGATGAAGATCTGAAAAAAGAAGTTCATCAGGCACTTTACGATAAGCTTTATGCTGTGGCCAAATCGTCCACCGCAAAACAGGAAAGAAGTGATGCATTTGAAGCGATTCTGAATGACTACATCGCATCATTTGGTGAAGAATTAGAAGCTGAAAAGGCAAGCCTCATTAAGAAATATTTCAAAAGTGCAAAGAAGAAGGCGGTTCGGAATATGGTGTTAGAAACCAGAAGCCGTTTAGATGGCCGGGCATTGGATGAAGTTCGCCCAATTTGGAGTGAAGTTGACTATTTGCCTTCAGCGCATGGATCTGCCGTATTTACCAGAGGTGAAACCCAGTCACTTACAACGGTTACCCTTGGATCTAAACTGGATGAACAATTGCTGGACAGCCCGAATCTTCATGGATTTGCCAAATTCATGTTACACTATAACTTCCCTCCATTCAGCACAGGTGAAGCCAAAATGATACGCGGCGTTGGCCGTCGTGAAGTTGGGCACGGAAACCTGGCCAAAAGAGGTCTGGAGAAAATGTTACCGGAAGAAATGTCCTATACCATTCGAATCGTTTCCGACATTCTGGAATCCAATGGGTCATCAAGTATGGCTACCGTTTGTGCGGGTTCATTGGCTTTAATGGATGCAGGAATTCAAATGAAATCCGGTGTTTCAGGAATTGCTATGGGTATGATTTCTGACGAAGAAACCGGGAAATACGCCATTCTTTCTGACATTCTCGGCGATGAAGATCATTTAGGAGATATGGACTTTAAAGTAGTTGGTAACCGGAATGGAATTCTGGCTTGCCAAATGGATATAAAAGTGAATGGCCTTTCTTATGATGTTCTTGCCCAGGCGCTGGAACAAGCTAAAAAAGGACGCCTCCATATTTTGGATGAAATGGACAAAACCCTTGCGGCACCGCGCGAAGATTACAAACCACATACCCCGAGAATTATTCGCTTTACCATTGAAAAAGACAAAATAGGAGCTGTAATTGGAACCGGTGGAAAAGTAATTCAGGAATTACAGGCCAGAACCAATACAACAATATCCATTGATGAAGTTGACGGCAAAGGTGTGGTAGAAATCATGTCCAGCAATCTGGATGACATGGCCGCTGCAAAAGCTTATATAGATGGGGTTTGTGCCGAAGCTGAAGAAGGAAAAGTATATCAGGGAATTGTGAAAGGTATACAGGATTTCGGGGCTTTTGTAGAATTCTTACCAGGAAAACAAGGCTTATTGCATATCAGCGAAATTGATTATAAGCGCATACCTACCATGGAAGGCTTGTACAAAGAAGGTGATGCCATTGAGGTACAATTAATGGAAGTTGACAAGAAGACCGGTAAATATCGCTTATCCAGAAAGCCGCTATTGGAAAAACCTGAAGGTTATGTTGAACCTGAAAGAAAGGAAAGAAGCAATGACCGAAATGGTGACCGCAGAGACCGCAACAACGGACGCAGAGGCGGAGATCGCAGATAATTCTGAAGATTCTTCTTATAATCAATCAACGATTTAATATGAAAAGGCCTCCAATACAAAATGGGGGCCTTTTGTTTTTAGTTGTTCTGCATACTTTAGAATGATCAAATCACGATATCGTTGATTCAACCCTTTTTATTCTTTTTTCGGAGCCTGTAGATCAGAAAAAGAGGAATTGCCATCGATAATCCCCAGGCATTCACAGCAATGCTATAAATGATGATGCCCATCAAAAACCCGATGAATCCCGCAGTTATAAGCGCTTCGCCGGATTTTTTTTGATCTTCTGTTCGATGTGTCGAGCCATTTTCCATATTTGCGAATATGATACATCCCAATCATATCAACACCGCAGGCTTATGATTTCCGTTAATATTTTATTGGGATACTGCCTCAAGCGGAATTTGAAGCACCATTTAGGGCAGGTTCTGCTTACTTAAGCCTAAGCTCTATTCTTTCCCTAATTTAACCAGCTTAATACTGCCTGATTCCGATTCTGATTTGTATTGAAGCCAGTAAACACCGGGAACTACATCGACCAATTCAAGTTTTTGATGATCTGTGGTGCTCACCCCAGTGCGGATGACTTTTCCATCCAGGGAAATAAGTTTATATACCCATCCGGACTCAGGAATGACAATATAATCATCAAATGGATTAGGATAAACGGTCGATGCCTGATCTACATCTCCAATGCCCAGATGAATGGCCTGAATCATCTGGTCTGAATTGCATTTGCAGCCTTGCTGACTTTCGATGTTCAATCGGGTATAGAAATTACCGTTCACCGGATAATTGTGTATGGGTGATTCCTGATCACTCGTATATCCGTCGCCAAAATCCCAGGCATATTTCTTTTGATTTTTAGCCACCGGAATAAATACAAAACTATTGTTTCCATCTTCCGGGTTTCGTGTGATGGCGTATCCGCAATCCGGCAGCGGGTTAATGGTATGCATCAATTCTGCACTGTCTTTACATCCATCAGTATGATTTGCAACCAATTTAATCCGAAATGTTCCGGCAGAACCCGAGCCTAATTTCGATCGGAAGTTTCGGGATTGTGACATCGCTTTTTCGTCAACTTTCCATAAATAATTTACCGATGCGTCATTATGCGTATTGTTGGTAAAAACTGAGCTGTCTCCGGCACAAATAGCATCACCCGTAAAAATGGGTGTAATCTTTTGCTTAACTGTAACCGGTATTTGCACTTTACGCTTGCAAACATTTGTAGTTACCTCCAGGTCGGACTGATAAGTTCCGGCCTTTTTGTAAAGATAATTGCCCGTTTGGTTAGCGCTATGTCCAAATTCTCCGGATGCCCATTTTAACGTATAGGCCTGCCCTGCGTTTATATCAAAATTAAATGGGGTTGAATCGCCCAGACATACTGAGCCCGCAGACATTTTGACATCCAGTTTCTGCACCGAAAGTGTTTTATAAATGGTGGCATTGCAGCCCCGCTTATCAGACAAGGTAAGACCAATCCATCTCGTGCTTGAATCCATAACATCGAAACTGATGCTGTCCTGGTTATACGGGTTGGCATAACCTAAATGCCACATGAACCAATCCTTTTCTGCATAATATTTTCCCTTATTGTAAAGCACAGAACTGGAGCCTGAACAAAGATTGTCATGTGTAAAATCCGGTTCGGGATTTCGGTAGATATCGACCCATTTCATGGCTGTATCCGCACAATTTCTGCCATTCATTTCAGCTTTCAAAACAACAGGTTGGTAGCCAAAATTGCCAATGGTCTGGTCACCGGGATGAAATCCCTGAATTTGTTTATTCCCCGGATAGATCCAGGTAAACTTCAAGGGTATCTGACTGGTATCGGTTTGATTCACAACTTTAACTGCTTTTCCCTGACAGGTATTTCGAAGGATACTGAAACTGGGTTTCACTGCATTTATAACGACCAACGGTTTGCTGATTCTCTCCCAACATCCACCCGGGTAATAGGCTTTCAGATATATGTTATATGATAAGTTTTCGTTGAATACCACTTTTAGATCCTTGGTTTTGAAGTATGCATCGAGTGGTTCAACATACCATTCATATTCCATTGGCAACACATCCTTGTTTACTGTGGTATTTATGAACACGGCGGTATCTTTCGAGTGACAACTGGTATCGAAAGGCATGGTAAAAGTCGGCGAAGGGTTCATATTGATGGCGATAACCATGCTATCCTGAAATACCTTGTCACAGGTTCGGGTGGAAAGCTTAACATGGAAATAACCGGTTTTATTAAACGTATATGTCCAATTCAGTGTTGAAGAAGTGTCTTTATGATTGATTTCCCATAGTACGGTTCTGGACTTGTCTCCAACGCTTTTAAATTCGACCTGAGAGGGAGCACCATTGCAAACCTGAGCGGGGGCTGAAATTCCATGAGACAAATCTACTGTAACCACACTTTTGTCATCCACGTTTACTGCCTTCCATGCCTGATAGGTATGATTCAACTCATCTGAACAACTTCCATAAAGATCTTTCGCGGCTTTCAATGTTCCGAGTAAAGCATCTTTGAATTCACTCTGCGGAATGAGATAATAAAATATACTTCTGTAAGTAATTTGAGCCGCCTTGCGATGTCCCAATCCGGGCAATGCATAGCTGTAGCTGAATTCATTTACACCGGTATCTCCGGCCACCATCAGATAGAACCAAAAATTCTGAACCCCACCTGAGCCGTGGCATCCATTCGGATAATATTGACCTCCCAGCGCTTTCGGATTTTTAAATAAATGTGGATCCTGCATGTTTCTGATTCCGTTCGAAGATGTCCAGACTTCTTCTCCAAGGTACCAGTTGGCTTTTGCAGAGTCGCGATAAAATTCTATCATGTGGCCATTGATGTCTGCATAGCTCTCATGCAGCGCACATGCAGTTCCTGAATACAACAGTTTCGCGCTTTCATCGCAAATTCCGTGGCCATATTCGTGTCCCACTACGTCAATGGATGCACAAGGACCAACGCCACCACTGCTGCCTACCAGAAAAGTGGCCGTATTGTTGGCGAGACTCCAAAATGCATTTCCGGAACCTGCTGTTAATATAGAAATGAGGGTATCACCATTGTTGCCATAGCTGTCACGGCCAAAATAATCTTTGATAAAATCGTGCACCAATTCAGCCCCTTTATGAACATCTCCGGCAATTTTAATATTGGGATCATTCCAATTGTTATCTGTGTCGGTATAATCGTTGTTCACAGTACCGTTGAATGTTGAAACATTGCGGTTTCCGGTCTCTCTAAGTCTGAATTTATTTGCCGAAACGTAATCTGCAGTAATCTGTTGTTGACCAATATAATGGGTGCTGGCTCTTCCCGCAGAATCCATGGAAATATGCATAGGAATGGTCTTGATGGGGCGTTTTAAGTCTGCATCCCACCAAATCTGTTCATAAATATTGCTAATTTCAGATTCAATTTCTGCCAAAAAGCAAGGAATAGCGACGGATGAACCTTCCACAGGGCAATATCCCGCTTCAGTTGTTAATGGGTGATGCAATTGAGCTTCTGTCAAAGCATAATGGCTCAATATTTCTGATTTACCCTGTTCAGTTTTCAATTCTCCGACGTTCATTCCCTTACCGTGAAAATAATTTCCGTTCCAGGATTCCACGAATCCGTTTTTAATATGGATAATAAGGGTGGCAAAATGGACTGGTAATCCATGATATTCCTGTGAAAACCGAACATGGGTAATTCCGAGTTCGTCGGTTTCCGATTTGTATTGAATGAATTTGATATCTAATGAAATGCCTTCTTCTTTCCTAAGCCAATCCATGAACTCCTGTTGATTCATATATGGGTTCCTGAACTCTGCAAATCGGGTGTTTCCGGTTTGTTCATCCATTACCCGGTAAAGCAGTGGGTTTGATTGTTGGGCTAAGGAAGCGAAGGAAGAAATGACAAGTAGCAAAAGAGTGGGTAGCATTTTGTTCATAGTCAGAGAATCAAGTGGGCATAAAATCAAATATAACAAAATCAGGTCAATTTAACGGCTGCCGATGAAATATGACAATAGGAAGATGAAGTTAAAATAATTATCTCCTTTGGCCGGATTTCCTCTGCCTGTGCCCTGCTTTCTGGGTGTACCGCTCAGATTCTGATCGGCCAGATACGCCGCGGCATCGCCTTTATTTGCGCGGATTACGTTGTTGTCGTAATAGTTTCCGCTTACGTCATCCAGATAATCCGTAAAGGACTTTCGCATGGAAGCTTCCACGCCAAATACCAAATTTTGATTCAACTTGTATCGATAACCCAAAACCAGGGGCATGGACCAGGAAATCCTGCGATAAGGTGGTTTGGCCCCCGTAAATCCCTGACCTTCAGTTGACAAGGGTTGTAAATCATAATACTTTCCATGATAGGATGCCTGAGGATTGAAATAAAACAAGTTCAATCCTCCGGCCAAATACAAATGATGGTGTTTATTATAGCCCTTAATATCCCAATGTTTCAGACTGTATTCAATCAAGGGTGCATATTCAATCATTCGTGTTCTGAAGCTTAGGTTTCTTTGTATTTTATCTCTGCTTTGATCAAATTGATCGTCGCCGGAAAAGTTCATAAAAGTGAGGTTGTTTCTAAAAGCCCATTTTCGTCTGAACCGGTGTCCGTACCCGATTGTTATCGAGCTATTCATCTCCTGAAAATTGAATGGACTTTTTTCTCCACCAAGTAAGGGAGAGGTGCTTCTGACATCGCCCTGGTATATAACATGGCCTACACCGAAATATACCTCATTGGGAAAACGTGTAAACCGATACTGCGAATATGCAGGAACGATTAGAATGCAGCATGCCCAAACGAAAAGAAAGCGTCTCATGAGGTAGTAGTGAAGACGGGTATCAGATTTAAGACTCAAAGATAAAGAACTCTGTCATGCTTTTCGTTGAAATAAACACAATATTTGCGTTGAATAACGATGAGCATACACACCACAGAAAAGGAGTCAGCGCATAAAGATCTGCATCTTTGGAGCATTCAGGAACTGGTATTGGGAATTAATTCAGAGGACCATAAAGTGGCGATCAGTGTGGAAGCAGAGATACCATCCATTGTCGCTTTGGCTGAAGCTGTTTATGAGAAAATGCAATCCGGTGGCCGGTTGTTTTACATTGGTTCGGGTACGAGTGGCAGGTTGGGCATAGTGGATGCGAGTGAATGCCCGCCAACTTATGGTGTTCCACATGGATGGGTAGTAGGAATTATTGCAGGTGGCGATCAGGCCATCAGAAAAGCAGTTGAACATGCAGAAGACGATATGGAAGCCGGTTGGAGGGACTTACAGGCACACCATATTCATACAAAAGATGTGGTTATCGGCATCAGTGCTTCGGGCAAGACTCCGTATGTATGTGGGGCCCTGAGAGCCTGTCGTGAAGTAGGGATTTCCACAGGTTCTATTTCGTGTAATAAAAATAGTGATGCCGGAAAGCTATCTGATTTTAAGGTTGAGGTAGAGGTCGGGCCTGAGTTTGTAACGGGAAGCACCCGAATGAAGGCCGGAACTGCTCAAAAAATGGTTCTGAACATGATCACCACATCAGTAATGATCCGGTTAGGCAGGGTAAAAGGTAATAAAATGGTGGATATGCAATTAACCAATGCCAAACTGGTTCAGCGCGGTATACTGATGATTATGGATGAAACGGGAATATCTGAATTTGAAGCCCGTCAATTATTGGGTGAACACGGAAATGTGAGAGCCGTATTAAATTTTCTGGAAAAGAAGTAATTGGTTATTCAGGCATCGCCGATCTAATCAAATCAGCCGTTTCAAGCATTTCTTCAGAGCTGAATTTCTTCTTATGGTTAAAATCCATGTCTGATAATTGATTTATAGGAATGAGGTGAATATGCGCATGCGGCACTTCGAGGCCGATGACGCTCACCCCGATTTTTGTGCAGGGAATCACCTTTTTAATTGCTGAAGCCACTTTTTTGGCAAATACATGCATCGATGCCAATTTTTGATCCGGCATGTCGAAAATGTAATCTATGCTCATTTTAGGAATCACCAATACATGTCCTCTCTGAACCGGGAATACATCTAAAAAAGCCAGGAAATCTGCATCCTCTGCTACTTTATAACTCGGAATTTCTCCACTGATAATTTTATCGAAAATGGTGGCCATCAGAAGCTAATTTCGAGAATTTCCAGGTCTATGATGCCTGCCGGAACATTTACCTGTACAGAATCACCAACTTTTTTACCCATCAGTGCCTTGCCGATTGGCGACGCCATGGAAATTTTACCTTCTTTAAAATTTGCCTCACTTTCAGAAACCAGGATATAAGTAACTTCCTTTTTAATTTTGGTATTCATCAGCCTGACCTTGTTTAAGGGTCCTACTTTAGACAAGTCTGATTTTGACTTATCCAAAACCCGGGCATTGGAGAGTGTTTCTTCCATTTTGGCGATTTTCATCTCAAGCAAACCCTGGGCCTCCTTGGCAGCATCGTATTCGGCATTTTCTGAAAGATCTCCCTTGTCTCTTGCCTCGGCTATTTGCCGGGAAATAGAAGGGCGTTCCACCATTTTGAGATGTTCAATTTCCTTTTTAAGATGATCATAGCCTTCCTGGCTCATGTATGTAATCTCTGACATGTTGGTTTTGTTTATGCTGCTAAAATAAAAAGAGCATTGCCCCTTCGGTACAATGCTCTTGTGAACTTTTGTTTAAATCTACTTTTTACTGTCCAATGTTAATCGAACCCCAAAGGAGTGCGTACCGGAAAATGGATTGCTATGCCTGAATGAATAGTCAAATCCGAAGGTATTATTGTTCTTCTTTTTGTTCACAGGAACCTCAAAGGTAAGTCCGGCACAAATACCGGTATATGCATTGGTTCTGGTTTCGTAGTCCATAATTCCTTCTTCATAGGCATAACCTGCTCTCAGCATCAGCATATCTTTATAGCCATATTCAAGACCTAAAGTAAACTGATTTCTGGAGAATGCGTTGGAAGTGAAATTCAGACCGGTGGTTAATCGGTTGAAATAGGTTTCCTTAGTTTTATCCAATCTGAAATCATAGGAAGCACCGATGTTAATCAATGTCGGCAAATTAAATCTTGCAGCTCTCAAGGCGAAAGTCTGTTCCTGTCCATTCAAGGGGTTTATGGCTTTAGCGGCCAAACCATCTCCTGAATATTTGGCGTCAGGGCCAACATTCTTGAGCGATACACCGAATTTGATGTCATTCTTCTTTAACTTATCGTTTTTGTCTGCCGTTTCAGTGTACTGAATACCGGCATCCAATGCTACACCCTGAGCTTTAACATTGGTGATATTCTCTGAGAATATCCGAACCAAAACACCCCCGGAAATCGTATTGGTAAATTTCTTAGAGTAACAAATACCCAGGTTGGTGAATCTCGGGCTATAGGTACCTAAACCTCCATCGGGCTGTTCAACCGTGGTAATAGGAATGTCTCCTAAATCGAAAGACGACATACTCAGACCCAAAACACCTTCTGATCCAACTTTTTGGGCAATTCCAAAACTGTTGATATTGATGTCAGTACCTCTCAGCCAACTGGTGCGGGAGAATACTACTTCGGTTTGCTTGGTATATGCCAAACCACCAACATTTACAAACATAGCTTCTACACCCCGAACACTGCTCATAGATGCATAGCCCATTCCTGAACTTCTGGCCCATCCGTTAATACTCAGTTGAGTAGCTCCTGCCTGGCCAATACGATCCGGATTGCCCGCTTCAGATACTACCGGCAAACATCCCATCGCGAGAATTAAAATATTTCTAAATTTCATTTTCGGTTTTTTTGGTTTTTATCAGAAAGAATCCAGATCCAGTTCACGCATGATGCCCATCCATTTCAATACCTTCTCACCCAATTCGCCACCATCCACATGAATAATATACATTCCGGATGCTATTGGCACTCTGGCCTGGTTTTTCAAATCCCAGGTAACAGATGTTCCGTCATCATCTTTCTTAATTCTCCTTACCAACTGGCCATCCAATGTATAAATGGAAATATCACATTTGTAAGGAAGGTTGGTGATTTTTACCTTATTCTCAATTGGATTATTCTCGTAAGCTGAGAAGGCGTAATATGGATTAGGAACAATATTGATCATTTCCATTTTATCCTTTCCGGCATCCTTGCTCACTTCCGCAAACAAATCATTTGTAGAGAACATGTACTTCGGATTATCATTATTTACCGGAGTTGAATTTGTTCTGAAATACTTATACGGTTTTTTAACTCTCAGACTCAGTTTATAGGTAGATGGAGGCACCGGCATTCCATCCTGCTCAGACATCTTATATCCATTGGCCAGATAAGTAGGAACAACCCACATGCACTGGAACATCACTTTATTGATTTCAATGGTTTTCTGTGCATCTGTCAGGCTACCCATATTCGACAATATTCCGTGATAATACGCTCCCTGATCATACGCAGGTCCTTTTGGATACGCCACGG
>CAZTGZ010000010.1:24148-57776 GCA_964613385.1 uncultured Chitinophagaceae bacterium | reverse complement strand
CCATTGATCCCATAATATAAATGTAGTGGCGGCCACCAAAACTCGGATACGTGTTGGTATAGTTATCGCTTCTGTCTGTTGGGTTCCACTTCATATCCCGACCATTTTCAGTCAATTGATATGAGTCTTCAGAAATCACAATATTCAATCTTTCACCTGTTTCGAGATTTACGGCATAACCCGGGAACCAGCTTCTACCCTGCTCGGTGGTAATTTCAGCACCGTTTATATCGATAGAATTATGCTTCCTCAAATGAAATTTATTGGCATTACCTTCTGTCAATTGAGCATCTTCACCCATTTCCAGCACGATACAACGGGTCCATTTAGATTTGTCAGGCGTAATCACCAAATCCACACTGGCAAGATCCTTAAGACCCCAGGTTGTAATAATTGGAGAACCCTGAAATGCCGGTCCCTGAATTAAGGTAGCCGGACGTTGTGGTGATGAACTTGTCGGGTTTCTGCTCGCCAATCTATAGGGTCCTACTCTACCATTCCAGATTTTCTCATAAATCTCAAATCTGTCCATAGGAGAACCTGATGGAGCGTAATCGTGTATAGAATAATCCTTGGTGGATTCAGAAGATCCGTTTCTTCCGGATCTTATCCAGTCGTAGAATGGAAGATTGTCGACATCGGGCACTGCTGTAAGCCACTGTTTACTGTTATCTCCCCATTCAACATCCCAACTCAATAAACCATTGGTTTCATCATTAGCATCTTCACCCGGGGCTTTAACCTGGCTGATGGTGATTGCCAATCCCCAATCGCCGATTTTGGTAGAACCCGTTGATTCCAGCAGCACCTGCTGATTTCTATAGTTGATGGTGGTATCGGCATAAATAGTATCACCCGGTAACTTTACCAATATCCAGGTTGAATTCGTATCAACCAATCCAGCCTCTCTTAACGTGTTGGAAGTTGGTATGGGAGATTCTAAGAGCGTCAATTCAAAATCGCCCTTTGGCACACGAATCGGATCAATCACCTTAATGTCGATGGGTCCCTTGCTTCTTTCGTATTTTACATTAGCTACAAAGTTGTTGGCCAAAATCTCATTTAAACTCTGTTCCGTGAGTTGTAATTCATTTCCCCCGTTTCCGGTACCTTCAATTCTAACAATTTGTGGACCTTCACCATAACCGGTATTCAGGGTATATCCGCCTTCTTCATTTCCGATTGGAATATGAGGCGTAACACTAAATTGTCTGATTTTTCTACCTGCCAGATATTCTACTGCCGGGTGACCGGGTAAACCGGCATATGAAATCACCATGAAATAATAGGTTTTGTGATTTACCAAAGACTTATTAGATCCGGTTGCAAAGGCATCGTCTTTAAATGACAAACTGTGCACTACGCCTTTATTTGGACCCTCTACCATTAACTTTGGTAGCGGTTGACCCAGGGTTCCATCGAATGGTTTATTTACCAAACGGGCGATACTATCCTGAATATCACAAAGGAATACCTCACGTGCCTTATCAATATCTTCAAGGTCACCGGTACCTACGGTAGCATCTGCCAATTGGTAGATTCTGTAGCCCTGAAAACGGTATAATTGTTTGATACCGTCAACAATGGTTGCTTCAGTATAATTTTCAATTTTTTCTGTTCCCTTAAAGTTAAATACCACTTCTTTATCCAATTCGCGGTACTCAATTTCAGGAGCGTCAGGACCATCCAGAATGTCGAAACAGTTATCGAATAATTCCTGCGCTTTTCTGCTCGCTGATTTTAACAATGCCAGGGATCCCTCTGCACCACCGGAGCTGGTTTTAGCCCAAACAACACCCACAGTAATATAGTTGATTGCACCCGGCTTCAGTGAGAATGGTCCGGAAGTTTGTAAAAATCTTCTGTCCTGAGGGGTATTGCCCGATTGGCGTTCGTTCCAGTTTTCGTTTGGATGTTTTGGATCGGTATTCCAGGGGAACATGTAATCGGCACATTCAGAACCGGAAAATCCATCTCCTCCCCATTTGATACAATCTCCATTTTTCCAGCGACCTCTCAGGTAGTTATAAAAGTCAATGGCGGCATTCGGGTTTCCCTTGATGCTGAAGTCGTTGTTGTAATACACGAACTTGCTCATACCCAATTCAACGCTGGTAGGTGTCCCATTGATTATGGTATCTTTTCTTGGACTCTCAAAAAAATCAACCCCAACAGAAGGAGGATTTAAACCGTATCCTAAAATACCTTCATCATTGTCATCACCATTATAACAAAAGCCCAGACTTAAGCCCACATCACAACCCACGTAGTCGTCGGCATAGTTACCTAAATCTGCATCTACCCATTCTCCAAAGTAGGTCTCTTCCAAAGTGGTTGAGCCTCTGTTTATGATACGGGTTTTGTAGAATGTCATGTTATTGATTTCGTCATTGGTCGCATAGGCAAATGCCGTTGTTTGCAATTCAAGACCTATAGGCAAACCATTGGTCTCCGAGTGAATATTGCCCTTATCGTTGTACACGAACCACAACATTTTATCCGGTTGATCAGATGGTTTATTGTTATCATTGGCCACTTTGGCCCCGCGACATTCGGTCTGAAGAACAGGATAATCCCCATTAATCGGATTATAAAACCCATCGCCGTTCGCATCGAAATACGGTGCCAGGTTCTCCGGAAGATTTACGCCATTACCGTTACCGGGCCATTTAGCAATGTTCTCAGACGGGTTAGGAACTGCACCATTGGCCAGATATTCTTCCCAATGTGCGATGATTTCTTCACGAGTTACCTGATAAATATTGTCAAAATTCTGGCATACCAGTGTGTTGGTGGTAGCCGTTATGGTATCCAAGGGACCAGGCCAAAAGTCAGAGCCTCTCTGACGATAAGTCATGGCGGCTATTTTAAGGTTACCCTGTTCAAATCCACCTATCCAAATAGCACCACTAAAGAGCGAATGCTTGCGTACTGCATTCAGGTCGTTAATTTTCGGAATTTCATATTTTGGGTTGTTCAAATCCCACCACATATCACCTCCGTTCAGAATTTTAGTTCTTACGTTGTTGATATCCAAATCCGCACTGGCAGAGGCCGGTTCACAATCCGAACCGAACTTCATTCTTTTGCGGGTTTCCTCAGATGGGAGAACCTGCTTGTTTACATTGATACTTTCT
Organism: uncultured Chitinophagaceae bacterium; assembly: GCA_964613385.1. GTDB lineage: Bacteria > Bacteroidota > Bacteroidia > NS11-12g > UBA9320 > CAZTGZ01. Next base: position 54,639 of record CAZTGZ010000010.1, on the reverse strand, counting down.
CTGGCTTCAGCTCCAATAACGGTTGAAATCAGAAATAATCCTGTAATAATATGCTTCATACTTTAACGGTTAATAGCGATTAAAATAAAACTTTAACACCCAAACGAGCCAAACGTGGGAACGTATAATTATATGGGTTATCAACTTTTACATTATACAAATCGATAAATGCTTGCTGACTCACCTGTTCAGAAATATACTGCTGTCCCTGTGGTGAACTCAAATATCCATCATCATTAGGCAAGCCGGTAAACTGATAAACGCCATCTATCGCTTTTTGATTCAGGAGGTTTTGAACCCAAAGGAACACATTTACATTATACGTGTTGAGTTTATTGTCAGATGTTTTCTTCTTTTTCACTTCAAATGTCTTGCTGAAGTTCATGTCAACTCTGTATTGCCATGGCATTCTGGAACCAAATGGATTTCCGTCAATCTGGCTTCTCTGTACCCTACCCAAATCGGCTTGTGCTTCAGATATGGCTTGCTTGTAGCTGGTGAATGGTGCACCGGAGCGAGCGTTGAAGATAAAGTTTGCACCTGCATCGGCAAATACAGGAAACTTGCCCCACATAATGCCTTTGTAGTCTTCTTTCGTATCGAAACGGTAATCCAGGATACCGACGATTTTATGTCTGATATCTACGTCCAAAGGATACAAAGTACGCAAGTTTGGCTGGTTAGCTGCAATTAAAGCAGCCTGAGAATTGATGTTAGAACCTGTTCCATCCGCAAATAACAATGCGTAATTGGCAGTGATAGAAACATTTCCAACTTCTCTCAATTCGTATTCTACTCTGAACGCTTTGGTTGTACTGAAATCGATGTTTGCTGTGGTGTTATACGAAATTGGATAGGCCTGATTGATTCTGATCAATCCAAAGTCATTGCGTGTTTCGGCATAAGTTGCGATCAAACTAACAGCCGAATTATCTGATAACTTCTGCTTAAATCCTAATTCATAATTAGTTCGAACTCTTGGCTTCAAACCTGCATTTGCGATGGTACCGCCTTGTGTAGCCTCGAGGAAATAGTAATTATTAATGGGGGCAAAAGTTGCTCCATCTCCAGGACGCTGTGCCAATACATCATAGTTGGCAAAGAACTGAGCATCGCTATTTATAGGAAAGGAGAACCATACCCTTGGGAGAACATTTACCTGAGGGTCATAATCCACAAATGATTCTTTCGATACTTCCTGATTTTTATTGTCAACCAATAAAGGCTGAATTCTACCATTGGTGGTTTGATTGGCGAGGAAGTCCGGAGAACTGATTTCTATACCACTGGCATCATACCAAACATTGTCTTTGCGGTAACCAATAATTTTGGTAGGGTTGTTGGTATTGTTCACGTAAACCGCGTAATCTTCTCCCATATTTCCGGGATGGCTAACGGCAACTCCGTTCAATTCGCCTACTTCGCCAACGGTTTTAATCGGATATAAAGAGTAATTGTCTTTTAATACAAATTGGTTCGCATCGTATCTCTCAATACGCACACCAACTCTTAAGATTAAGTCTTTAAAGGCGAATTTATCCTGAAGCCATGCAGCGCTGTAAATTGGTGCAAATGACCCGATAGAACGATTATCCTTGTCATATAAGAACTGCGCCAGACTCGGACGTGATCTTTCTCTGTTGCCTTTATAGTCATATCCATAATATGATACATATGAATTTCCATTATTCCACAAGTCTTCAGCACTGAACATCTCCAGGCTAAACATACTTGGGTCGAGTGCATTTACATCGATAAATGAAGTTTCACCAATCAAATTACCATATATGTCTCTGGCACCCTGATTCATGAGTTTAGCTCTCAAATTCTTATCAAATGTGCTCTGACCTTCTGAATTTACCCGAATGTTATAGTTAATGGAATCTAAAAATATTCCGAATTCATCATATGCGTGAATTCCTCCCTGAACATAACTTCCCGTGGTTATTTTATTCAATTGATCGATATGGCTATTGGCCAATAGCGGCATTAATCGCCACAATTGTGATGCATTGATCCCATATCCACTGGCTATGTTTTGTTCATACGTCAATCCGAATTGGAGATCGTGTTTGTTTTTCAAATTCAATGAAGCTTCTCCCATGGCATAGGCAGATATTCTCTCGAACATGCTTTTGCTGTAGTTGGTGGTGATGGTACCCGGATTGAACCATAAGGAATAGGTGTTAGGTATACCGAACCCATTCAATACACCTTGTCCTTCCAAAATCTGGTTTTCACTGAATACCTGCTGGCCTAAACTTGCAGCATTGTTAAAATAGTTCTCCGTGTAGTTCGTGATAAACTCATTGGAGGTTCCCGGTTGGAAAGTAATTAAAGTATCTCTGAAACCAACCAATTCCCAAAAGCCGGAACGCAACACAGTATCTCCATTCTGATCAATATGTAATTGAGAATTTGTGTTGTATGAATAAACAGGTGCGCGATAGCGATTGAATTTACCTACGTATCCATATTGAAAAATATCATCACCGTGTAAGGGATTATAACTGTTTCTCAAACTTGACTGATAGTCCAATCGCACGGTGTAAAATGCATCCGTAAGCAGCGATTTTTCCTTTTTGGTTTTGTCATTCTCATTTTCATTCCTCAACTTTTGAGTGAACTTCAGGTAGGTACGATAGGTTTGAGCTACCGATTGGCTGAAGTTTTTATAATTCATCAGATAATTGCTATAGGAGAAATTGTCATTTACCTGATGGTTGAAGCTACCAAACAAGGTAATATTCGTGTTCTTATTGGGTTGGTATTCCAATTTACCCTGAACCACCCCGGTAATTTGTGCAACATTGCGTCTCGCTTTTTCAAGAACAAGGTCGTTCTTGGTTAAGAATGAAGCGCTGGGAACGAATCCGCCGCCCAAAGGATTGGCAACCAGCGGATTGTCTTCAATTTCCTTGAGTTTGTCGTCTTTCACCACATACATACCACCAAATGCCGGACTTGGGTCCTTTTGATAGTTGATATTACCACTTAACTGGAAACCCCAGGCCACATATTCCTTTTCTCCTCCGCCTTTATTCTTGATTTTTAGAGGCCCTGAGTAAAATCCTTCCAATTGATTATAGTGATAAGGATCGAACATACTGGAAGATATAACTTCCAAACTCTTGATAAAACGCGCAGATGGTCCTTTGGTGGTTATACTGATGGCCCCACCTGTAAAATCTCCAAACTGAGCCGGAATCCCCGACTGAATAATATCTATCTGACCTTGAGCCGCTTGAGGAAGATTAGTAGATCCAACCACCGGAACCCCATCCACGAAATATCGCGTTCCATCCGAACGTTGTCCAATAAAACTAATTCCCGCACTGGTACTGGAAACGCCTGAAGCTGTAGCCGCAATACCTCCTAAACTACGAGTTGGTAATTTAACGATATCCTTGTCAGAAAAGGTTTTGCTGTTCTCACCATCCTTAACCAAAGGCGTTTTCCACTTCTTTACTGTCACAACCTTCAATTGTTGTGCATCAGCCTTTTCCATTTCAATATTTACATACGTAATACTGTTTGCTTTTACTGCTACACCGCGCTCTTCATAATCAGAGTAATCAATATATTTAGCAATAACTGTATATGTACCTGGCTCTAATGCCTTAATGTAGTAATTACCATTTTCGTCCGTCATATTCCCACCTTTATTGATACCATCCTTCATTACCAGGATGTTCATATAGTCTAAAGGCTTTTTGGTTTTAGCGTCCACAACCTTTCCCCGGATTTCTCCAAAATTAGATTGGGCGAAGGTGAAAATGGACAAGAAAGCGAATGCGGCGGTGAATAGAATCTTTTGCTTCATACAATACTCGTTACTACTTGTTTTATCGAAAATATCCCAACTTTGGTAATATTTAATAATTCAATAATGCTGCAAAAAAAGTAAATTATCCATGAGTTTGAACCTGTTCATCAAAATTGTTGCTTTTTTCTGTCAGTTCTCTCCATGAATTCTGTATCTTTTTTGCAAGTATTTCGGAAATCTTTCGATAAGATTCATGTGTCCAGCCGCCGATATGCGGGGTTAAGATCACATTATCCCTTTCGATTAAATCCTTAAAATCATTTCTTTGTTCGGAACTCAGGGTATTCAACTTCTCGTTTTCCAACACATCTGTTCCTATGCCCAGTATTTTACCATGATTCAATGCCCGGATTAAACTTGATGTTTCCACAATTTGCCCCCGGCTCATATTTAAAATATAAATCGGTTTGCGAAATGCATTTAAAAAATCATCATTCACCCAATGCTGGGTCTCATCCGTTAGCGGAATATGCAGGCAAACTATATCGGACTCTTTTTGAAGCATTTCAAGATTACAGGCGTCTATTCCATCATATCCGTAATTCAACAAATATTTATCATATGCCAAAATCCGACAGCCAAATCCAAGGAGCCTTTTACCCACTTCTGATCCCGTATTGCCGAATCCAATGATGCCTACCGTTTTATATTTGAGCTCAGTTCCGCGATTTTCTTCCCGTTGCCAGAGAAAATTTCTCACCTCCCGATCTCCTTTAACCACATTATGCAATAAAGACAAAAGCATTCCTATCGTTTGTTCTGCCACCGCATCACGATTACCTTCCGGCGCATTCAGGCATACTACCTGATGCTTTTGGGCACTCACCAAATCAATATTGTCCATACCGGCACCGGCACGCGCTATAATTTTCAGACGGGTTGCCCGTTCAAATAGTTGCTCATCTGCGTAAAATCCAGTTCTTAATACGAGAATTTCGTATTCCGAAATTCTATTAAGCACTTCGGAATAATGTATTTCAGGAAAATAATCGATGTGGAAATCGTCCTTCAGTAAATCCCAAAAGACCGGATGAAGGGGGTCTGTAATTAGAATTTTACTTGTCACTCGCACCTCGCCAACTCAGAAGATGAATATTCCAATACATTTCGTACTGCTAAGATAGAGGAAATTCGAATGAAATAAAAAATCGATTGTCAGGCTTCTGACATTATTTCCAGATATTCCTTTCAGCAAGATGAATATCCCTTCCGAAAAACATACAGGCAGCTTCCTGAAATCCCTGTGTAAAATCGGAAACAAAGAACTGATGCTTGCCTCCTTCATGATGATTTAACAAATCTGCATCAGACAACTGCTTCTTTAATCGATCTGCGACCAAAGCAGGAGCCTCCAATAATGGAATCTGACCCCGATAGTAGGCGTCAATTTCATTTCTGATGAGTGGATAATGCGTACAGCCCAAAACCAGTGCATCAATATCCGTTATTTTATCCAGGTAGGAAGCAATGATGGCTTTGGATATATTGTTATTGAAAAAACCCTCTTCAATCATCGGGGCAAGCAAAGGGGTACTCAGATTTTTGACGTTGATACCCGCAGCTCTGGATTTAAGTCGCCGGGCATAAATACCGCTGCTGATGGTTCGTTTGGTACCGATTACGCCAACATTTTTCCAGGTATCATTGGCAGCGATATAATCTACTACGGGATCCACAACATTGATAATAAGTTCTTTGGGAACAGGTGGCAATGATGCCCTTTCTAAAACGCTGCTGGCTGTATTACAGGCTACTACAATGGCTTTACAACCCTGTAAATACAGGAAGTCGGAAATTTTGGCTACAAAATACCGGATCGCATCGCTTGACTTATCCCCATAAGGCATATGCGCCGTGTCTCCAAAATAGATAACATGTTCATTGGGGAGGTTTTGAATAATTTCCCGGGCAACGGTAAGTCCACCGATGCCCGAGTCGAAAATTCCTATGGCGCCTTCTCGTGAAGGCATGTGCCCTGTAAAGGACATTAAATTATTTAGAAGGAGTGGCTGCCGGAGTTACTGGAATATTGAGTTTCTTCAATACTTCATCCATTAAATCGTGCTTGGGTTCTCCATATATTAGTCCCCCACCTTCGGTTGAATCTAATACATACTCGTATCCCTTTTCTTTGGCTACCGCAGCAATGGCATCTTTCAGTTTTTTGATCACAGGCTCAAGCAATTCTTCGCGCTTGGCCATAATATCATCCTGAGCTGTGGCTTGCAATTGCTGATAATTGGCATACATATCTTCCAATTCTTTTTGTTTTACCGCCAATATGGCTTTAGGAGAAGTTTTATCTTCCTGCAGTGCCGCACTTCTCTCCTGTATGTCTGTTTGCATTTGCATCAACTGCTTTTCATACGTTTTCTGATAGTCGGCCAATTGAGTTTCGATCTGCTTGATTTCAGGCATTTTTTGCAATAGATCGGCAGAATTAACATGGGCAATTTTCGATTGAGCCTGTGAAACTAAGCCAGCGGCTACCAAACTCATCACCATCAACACTCTTTTCATATTTGTATTTATTTAATTTACTGATTTCTATCTGGGTGGCAATTTCTCGTCATTTGCCGGTGGTAAATCCTGATTGCCGGGCTTACTTCCGGGGTTATCCTTTGTATTGGTCACTACGCCTAATGCGGCAAGAACTTCACCACTTTTATCATATTTTGAGTTGGTGAATAACATCACCATATCGCCAGATTTGTCGAAAATGAAATCCAGAGCATCATCCTTTGCAATTTTCTGAATGGCATCGTACACCTGATCCTGGATGGGCTTGATCAATTCCTGTCTTTTCTTGAACAATTCGCCTTCGTATCCAAACTTGTCCTGCTGAAATTTCTTAACTTCCCTTTCTTTGGCAATGATCTCTTCTTCACGCTTTTTTTGAAGTTCTCCGCTTAGAATCACCTTTTCCGCCTGATAATCCTTATACATCTTATCTATATCGGCATACATCTTATCAATTTCCTTTTGCCATTTTTCGCTCATTTCATCAATTTGTTTCTGAGCTGAACGATATGAAGGCAATTGTTCCAGAATAAACTCTGTATCTACATAAGCAAATTTTTGGGCTTCCGCTGTAGTAAAGGCCAGCGTTGCGAACAACAGAGCAAAGAATTTTAATTTGATATTCACGATTTTCATAAAAACATTTTCTTCAGAGATACAAATGCCGTTCCATGGCTTTGAATAGGCCTTGATTTACCGAAAGTCTGCAATATTAAGGATTTTTTGAGCATTTGACCTGAGTTCTTGTTGTTTAGTATAATATACATTCAGTGGGTCAGGTAAATGGAACCAACATCAATTTTTTGGCTTTGATGTAATTTTCGATCCAATAAAGTCATAAACACCCTGATCTTATCCGGATACAATGTAAGAGAACCCGCATCATAACTGACTTCAATAGAGCCTTCTATATACTTGCTTTTACCTGTAGGACGAAGATCTGGTATTCTTTGATGAAAATTTTGAGGAATACTCGTGCTACCAATGGTTATGGTATCTAAGCCTCCATTGTCTTCATCAAAAATATCTACCCATAAATTATATCGGTTCATTCCCTCATGGTAAGGCGGAAAAGTGTCAGCAGGACCAAGACCGATATCTCCGTCTTCATCGCTGTATTTAATGTGCAGTATGAGCAAAGAATCCCGGTTCGAATTTACCTCTTTAATTAGATCATATCTGTCAAATTCAAGCATAGGAATATGTATCTCTTCCGGATCTGAACAGGCATTCAGACTCATCAAAATCCAGCTTAACCAAACTATATGGTTAATTTTGAAAGCCCTGATATGAAATTTAGTGTTGAACAATTGCGCTCATTGGATATTCAGTCGTTCAACGATTATGCCCTTCAATTATTTCAATTTCAATCGAAAAATAACCCCGTTTATCGTCTTTTCATTGAACACCTGGGTATCAACCCCTCAAAAATAGAACACTATAGTCAGATTCCCTGTCTGCCCGTTGAATTTTGGAAAAATCATAAAATGCATCTACCGGACTTGATTCCGAATCGGGTATTCAGAAGTTCTTCGACTACAGGCACGGGCCAAAGTATATCCTATTTGTGCGATGAAACTTATTCAGATCAAATTGCGCTTGCCACATTTACCCGGTTTTTCGGGAATGGACCCCATACCATCGGGGCCATGCTGCCCGGATATCAGGAAAGGGAAGACTCATCCCTGATATATATGGTCAAATCGCTGATGCACCATTATCATCCGGGCCATTATCCATTTCTAATGCATCACAATCACACAGCGGTTGATTGGTTGGTTAAGAACCCGAATGCCTATCTTTTCGGGGTAACGTGGAGCTTGCTCGAACTGGCCCAAAGCATGTCTGAACCGCTCAGTATACCTTTTCACATCATCGAAACCGGAGGGATGAAAGGAAGAGAAAAAGAGCCGGTCAGGGCCGAAATTTATGCCGAATTATTAGAGGCATTCCCAAATGCCCGAATTCATTCTGAATATGGAATGACTGAGTTACACGCCATGTTTTACGCTCGTAAAAATGCTTTATATGAAAATCTGCCATGGGCCAGGGTGCTCATTCGAGATAAAAATGACCCCTTCGAAACCATTGCGAATTCGCGCACTGGAAAGGTTGATATTATAGATCTCAGCGGGTATACCCAATGTGCCTTTATCTCAACTTCAGATTTAGGCATACTTCACAACGACCATACTTTCGAAATACTGGGCAGGATGGACCACAGTGATATTCGCGGTTGCAGCTTATTGGCTATTTAGATTTGGTTCTTTCCAATGAAACATTTTCATCGCCCGGTCTGTATTTGGTACAAGTGATAATAAACTGCAGCATTTCATCTGTGGTTCTCATACCCGCTCCTCCTAAGTCGGTACGTTCGGAAATATCGACCGGTGGGCGGAATGGATTGAACGGGTTGTTACTTGTATTATCGAATACGGCCTGCATCTCTATCAAACTGCCTGCCGGTACTGGTACCATTCTGGGGAATGTATAAAAATATTGCCATTTGAAATCCCACTTTGGAATGTGGATCAACGGTATTGTATCACCGGTTGGCTTCACCGCCCAAGCTTTAAACGACTTTCCCAACAAGTGCATATGCGGATTCAGGGTCAAAATACTCATATCTTCAGGCACTACATAGCTAGAATAAAATGTTTTGACCTGATCTGCCGGAATAAACAATTTTGGCCGAACCGGTACGATGCCATTGGTGCCGAGCATGATCTCAAACAATGGGCGCTCCGGTGCTTTGTCAGTAAAGAATAAGTTCACCCGGCTATGGTCAAATTGGGTCTTCGATTGCGGTCCATAATGAATGTCATTAGCCACCAATGCTCCCTTTCTTTTAACTCTGATTCCCCCAATTCCATCGGGATACATCACTCCCTCTACTCCCGGCAAATAATTAACAGCCGAATGAATTCTGACCGGTTTGGAGCCATCATCATTGTATAATTTTAAGGCTTCAAATTGACGGATGTATTCGGTTCCCGACTGCAACTCCACATCGGCAATCCTTTCCCCATCGAATGGGTCTTTTTTAGCTTCCCAATCATACATCAACAAATGTCCATTCATGTGATGAACCAGATTTCGATTGCCAGGAACAAATTCAATGGCTCTGATAAAGGTATCAGAATCTAATAAGAACGGCACTTTTACCACCAGAAATCTATCTTTTGCATTCCCGAAAACAGGAATGCTGTCTAAATAAAGAGTTAAATCCGGCGTACCCAGGGTTGAATACGCGGGATAAACAACTTCATCCCGCCGCACAGGTTTGCCTAATGGTGCACCGGCATCAACCCAATCGACAATTTTCTCAATGTCTGCATCACTTAAATATTTTTCCCCGATAAAATGCGAATACGACGGATCAGCCGGCCACGGTGGCATATATCTATCTTTCACCACTTTTCGTATGGTCTTCTTTTTCCGATATACTTCTTTTTGAGACATTAGACTGAACGGCGCGGCTCCGTCCGGTCTGTGACATGAAATACAATGCTTTTGCAATAAAGGCTCTATATCAGCATAATAGGTAGGTGTGCCCGATTTTTGGCATGCTGAAATCCCTACAATAATGAACAGGTAAATTAGAAATATCTGTTTATTCATACTCCAGATAGCATCCGATTGCCTTGGTGCGAATTGTGCCTTTTGTAGGGTTGTTTTTGAGACGCGCCATTGCCTGCTGAACAAAAAATGTATCAGCCTCAGCTCTGTAGGTTCCAAGGTCACTCACCCGATTGTCAAATGCTCCCCCATATTTCAATTCGGATTGCGCGTCAATCACAAAAAACTCCGGAGAAATGCTCGCCTTAGCCCATTTAGTCAACTGAAATTCAGGATCTCTGTAAATCGGAAGCGAACAACCTGTCAGCTGTTTGAAATCCTTCAAATCCGCAGCTTTATAGTCCTTCCCTGGTAATATCAAGGCAAATTTCCATGAATCGGATTCCGGGTCTTTTGAAAGTGCCTCAAAGCCTGAATAATATCGCTGTGCCCAGGGACAGTCGGGAACCATAAACATCAGCACATATTTTTGACCTGAGAGCCCCACTTTGTTTCCTTTTGAATCAAACACGTCAGGCATATCACTTTTTGAGCCACAACCTATCAAAAAAGGCAACACCAATAAGAATAAAATCAACCTCATGCTTTTATATTTAATTCAACCACAAATTCTGTTTGATTTTGTGAAGATCTGAACTTGATGGTACCACCACTGCTTTCAATGATCTTTCTGCAAATGGCCAATCCCAATCCCATGCCGCTGTTCTTGGTACTGAAATTAGGGACGAAAATCTTGTCTTTTAAGGTCTCCGGTATTCCTGAGCCATTATCTAAAATATAGGTGCGTACCTTCCCTTGGTCTACCTCCATCTTTACTTCTATCAGCCCCTGATTTTCATCCTCAATAGCCTGTATGCTGTTCTTAATCAAGTTATTAAAGACTCGAATGAGTTGCTCCCGATCTGCTTCAACCAATACCGCAAATGACGGAACGAAAATTTTAAAGTGAACCGATGATGATTTTTCGAACAAGTGTACCGTGTCCTGTACAATCTCTCTTAAATCAAAAACACTGATTTGTTCTTTCGGCAGCCTGGCGAAATCACTGAAACTCGACGCCAGGTTTGACAAGCTGTCAATCTGCTCAATCAAAATTCTTGTTACTTTCTGGAAAGTTGTTTCCAGCTTATCACTCTTATCGTCCCAGGCTCGCTGCAGGTGTTGTATATTCAACTTCATGGGAGTCAGTGGATTTTTGATCTCATGAGCCACCTGTCTGGCCATTTCTCTCCAAGCCATTTCACGTTCTGACTCCGATAATTTCATGGCACTCTCCTCAAGCTCCATAATCATTCGGTTATATTGTTTCACCAATTGTCCGATTTCATCTTGCTGAGCATATTCAATCATTTCATTTTTCCCTCCGAGTACCATTTGCGAAATCTTATTCCTAACCATGGTAAGGGGTCTGGTTATTCTTTTTGAAATATACCAGGCTAATCCCAATGCCATCAGCAATAAGAGGAAGTACAAATTGATGTACGCCAACAGAAAATCTGAAACCTCTCGTCCCAACTCTTCTTCTTCAGATAAATAAGGCAGGTTCAAATATGCCAGCAGTGCCCGTCTTTCATCCAGCAGAGGTACATATGCTGCCTGATAATTGAGGCCTGCCAGCGATTCGTTCTGTTGGAATTTCGAAACCCGCGAACGGTGTAACTGTTCATATGCAATCGGATGCATCAGGCGTCCAATAATTTTTTGTTCAAACAACTGCGGTTCACTGCTCGCCAGCAATTCGCCATTCGAACTGTATAAATGAAAAACCTGACGATTCTGGTCGCTCAATTGATTGATTAACAATTGCCGGCTATCTGCATTTTTCAGTTTAAACGCCAGGCTGTTCTCATTCTGCAGCTGATTGGCAGCATCCAAAAGCCGGTTATGTAAACTCTCCCGAATTCTCTCATTGTAATTGTTTTGAACATATCGTGTGGTGAGCCAAACCGACACCAACAATCCCGCAGTTAACAGGCCTATAAGCGCAAGTCGAATTCGAACACTCAATAATGAGAAAGCAAAAGGAGAAGATTCTCTGGCCAGTTTATGCAATACATCTGATGAAACCAATGCTTCAATTTTGAATGCTGTATAGCCGGCACGGAGCAATAATATCCAGAGCGATGTGGCAATGAACAAGAGAATAAACAACAAGGTGAACAATGAAAATGCTTCGCTGAGGATATTTTCCGGTCTGGAAAGAACAACCGTAATCAAAGTCGAATGAAGGTTCACAAAATGAACATATCGCCGGGAGAGAAATCCTATTTTCCCGGGACGAAAAGTGCCGGAAAGAAAAGCCAGAGGATAGGCGAAATCTCCTTTTTGATGCATTAACCTTCCATTCACATAAATGCCATATGAATATCCGGAAATATCGATTCCAGATGAGGGCTTCCCTTTCTTCAATAATCTCGGAAACAAATGGGGAACCTGAATAAATTTTGGCTGTAATACCAGAAAGGCGCTTCCATTATGCCCTTCCAGATCACAATTGTCGAAACGGGCTATATATCCATTGATCACCGTCGGATCTTTAATATGATAGAAGTGATTGCTCATGGTTGGCATGGCATTCAAATTATATAAATCGTTCAGGTATCCAAATGTATAATCCGACTTCCCTGACAGGCTATGTCCCAGACTATCAAAGCTATATACTCTGATTTCATATTTATCCAGGTATCCGGTAAAGAACAAGCGTCGCAATCTTTTTTCAAATTGCTCTCTCCGAACCATGTAGTTGTTAAAGTCTTCTGGCACGAGAAACTCCGCAACCAATTTATTCTCCATGCGCATAAATTCATATTCCGCTTCAATGTCCTTTTCGGTGACGAGTTTATTGGCATAAAAATTCAGGTATTCCTTTTCATGAATTCTGTTAAAAAAATAGATGGCAGATGCCGCTAACACGGAACTCAGAAACAATGACCACAAAAAATTAGCAGTATTTCCCAACTCCCTCTTGTAATGAGCCACATACAAGCCCAATGCACTCACTATAACAGGCACCCACAAACTTTGTAATGTTCGGTTGCCGTCAATAATCTGGAACAAAGCGAAAGACAATCCACCCAACAATACCATGAAAATGTTAGACTTATTGAAGTTAATGTTTCCAAAAACTTCTATCCATCTCATCCATAAATAAACCAGAATACATGCTGTAAGCGACGCAAGTATGGAGTAACCGTTCAGACTTACGATGGTGGCAGGATTGAATGAAATGCTGGAATCCAATACAAGTCCCTTCAGCAATGAAAGACACAAGTCCGTAATGAAAAAAGTCAGTATGGTCGCAATCAGGGATCGCCATATTTCCGGAACCTTTTTGAAGGAAAGTACACTCAGAAGATTTAATAAAAATGCGCTAAAGACCACGTGAAGAATGAGGTCACCCAGGGAAGGCAACAAAAAGGAAGAAGCATAGATTTTAGGATCCATGATTTCCAGATTACTCAGCCACACTCCGAGCAATCGAGCATATAACAACCATCTCAATACAGACCATAATAAAATGGTGTAAATCACTTGTACTCTGTTCAATTTTCGGAAGAGGGAAACAGCCCCGAGAATAAAAAAGGCAAATGCCAATAAAATCAAGGCAGGCAGCGAACCTTGCTGCTGCTCCATAACCCTCAGCGAAATACCCTCAAATCCAGGAATGGGAATGGACTGGGGCAGGTTATTTCCGAGTTCAATTTCAAAACCACCCGGCAAGGGAAACAAATAATGGGTTTCACCAAGCTCATAATATTGAAGCGGAAATGCTACAAAAACCTTACGATTTCCTGATTCAGAATTGTGCACCCAAAATGTCTTGTTTCGGGTTTCAAAAAGTCCCGGCGGATTTAAGTTGAATAATCCGGTGTCCGGACCGAATTCAGCGCTGGTCCACCAAACCGGAATATCATTTTCCAACACCAACGCCTCCCATTGCTTGTGGGGATGATTTCTTCGAATACTGTCAAAAACGGATGGATTTCCTGCTTCGATCAGAGCAATCAATGCATGACCCTCTTTTGATTTTACCTTGAGATATTCACTTATTTTGGTGAGATCTGCCGTTGAAATATCGGCTTCGGTTCTATGGGTATGCTCAATTATAAATGAGATAATAATCAACAGACTGCTGATCAACACCCATCTGAAATGTCCCGATATATGGCTCAAAAATCTCAATAATGAAATTGGGTTTCCAGGTAATTCTGAACATAGTCCCTTACCCCATCTTCCAGAGAAGTAAAGGGTTGTTGGTAACCTGCTTTAATAAGCTTGGTCATGGTGGCCCGGGTATAATATTGATAAGTATCCCGGATGTCTTCCGGCGTTGGTATATACTCGATGTTCGCTGGTAGATTCAAGGCCGCAAATACACTTTTTGCCAAATCATTAAAACTGCGCGCCTGGCCGGTTCCCAAATTATAAAGACCGTTAGGTATGCGATGCTGCCAGGCAAAAATCATTATATCCAGCAAATCCATCACATAAATAAAATCCCTTTGTTGCCCTCCATTTTCAAATTCCGGCCGGTGCGACGCAAATAGTTTCATGCTTCCGCGATCTTTAATCTGTTTCCAGGCGTGAAAAATCACAGAAGCCATTCTTCCTTTATGATATTCATTCGGACCATAAACATTGAAGAACTTAAATCCATACCAATTTGGCGGGGTTTCTGTTTGTTCCTGTACCCATAGGTCAAACTTCTGCTTGCTCCAGCCATAGGGATTCATTGGAACGAGCGTGCCAATTTCAGATTCATCATCAAATCCGGAGTCGCCATTGCCATAGGTTGCGGCGGAGGAGGCATATATAAACGGAATCTGATGTTTGGTGGCATATTCCCAAATTCTAATGGAAGATTGCACGTTCAGATGATCAAATATTTTTGTGTCAAATTCCGTCGTATCCGTTCGGGCTCCGATATGAAAAATGACATCCGGTCGGTCGTGAAGTTCTTCGTTCGGGAATATTTCACGATCTATTAAAACTTCATAATTTTTTCCTTTCAGATTGGAAGACTTCGGTCCTTCATTGAACAGATCAACCAAAATTAGGTTATTGAATCCCAAAGCATTAAGCTTTCCTGTCAAACAACTTCCTATAAAACCGGCTGCCCCTGTAATCGCGATGATCATGGCCTTCAAAGTTACTAGAATTTGGAATACTCTGACCTTTCATATTCAGAAGTCCAATGTGATGTATATTTGCGGAAAAATTCGGAATCGGCCTGCAGATGACAAAAAAACTGCTTTATATTACCCGTAGGGAGCACTTTAATGCCGCTCATAAACTTTTTAATCCTGAATGGACTGAGGAAAAAAATGAAGAAGTATTCGGAAAATGTGCCAATCGGAACTGGCATGGTCATAATTTCGAATTGTTTGTTACCGTTAAAGGTTATCCCGATCCGGAAACCGGCTTCATTATTGACCTTAAAAAATTAAAGGTCATCATTAAGGAGCATGTCATTGATGTGCTCGATCATCGAAACATCAATTTGGATGTGCCATTTATGAAAGGCAAGATGGCTTCTATCGAGAATATAGTTGTTGGTATTTGGGACCAGCTTGTGCCACATTTACAGGGCTGTCAGTTGCATTGCATCAAACTGATTGAAACAGAAAACAACTACGTAGAATACTTTGGAGAATAATCCATTATGGATTTAAGGTTTTAAGAATTCCGATAGTTGCTTCAATATCTTCGCGATGAACATCTAAATGTGTGATAAAACGAATCTGATGATCAGAAATCGGATTGCACAGCACACCTTTTTCTTTCAGTTTTGCGCAAAAATCTACGGCAGACAATGATTCCTGCAGATTTATAATTACAATATTTGTTTCAACAGGTAATATAGATTCGACCCACGAAAAATCGGTCAATTCCCTCTCCAACCGTCTTGCATTTTCATGATCTTCGATCACTCTATCCCAATGATTTTCAAGCGCATACAATCCTGCAGCCGCTAAAAATCCCGCCTGTCTCATGCCACCGCCAATTCTCTTGCGTATTCTTCGCGCTTCATGTATGTGTTGCTGGCTTCCGAGCAATACGCTTCCAACCGGCGCACCTAAACCTTTGCTCAGACAAACACTGACGGTATCGAATAGCTCACCGTATTTTTTCGGATCCTGATGCAAATGAACGATTGCATTCACTATTCTGGCTCCGTCTAAATGGAAGGCTATACCTTTAGATTTGCAGAACTCCTGAATTTCTTCCATTTCAGACAGCTCGTAACAACTCCCTCCACCTCTGTTAGATGTATTTTCCAAACTCACCAACCGAGTTCGCCCTTTATGAATGTCATCAGGTTGAACAGCCCGCTGTATTTGCGACAAGCTAATCCTACCCCGGTCACCCATGAGCAATTGAGGCTGAATTCCTGCATTGGCCGCCATTCCCCCACCTTCATATTGATAGATATGAGCGTACCATTCACAAATGACTTCATCTCCGGGGCGGGTGTGCAACATCAAAGCGATCTGATTGGTCATGGTGCCACTTGGGCAAAAAAGGCCGCTTTCAAATCCGAACCTTTCGGCCGCAACATGCTCCAATTCCCTGATGGTCGGATCTTCTCCGTACACGTCATCTCCAACCTGCGCGCGAAACATGGCTTCACGCATTTCTGCCGTGGGTTGAGTAACGGTATCACTTCTGTAATCGATTTTCTTGTTAAAATTCATATTTGTCTCTCCATCTTTTTTCTAAAAAGGTCTTGATCTCGTTTTCTCTTGCATTGGCAGCCGAATGATACAAATTGTGGCCGGCAATTTCCCTGGGTAAATACTCTGCTTCTTTAAAATTACCCGGAAAATCATGAGGGTATTCATATCCTTTTCCGTAACCCCATGACTCCATCCACCCGGTTACAGCGTTTCTCAGATGCAATGGAACTTCCAGATCACCTGTTTCCCGAACCAATTGCTGCGCTTTGCGTATGGCCTTATAGGTGCTGTTGCTTTTGGGCGAAGTGGCTAAATACAAGGTTGTTTCTGCTAAAATCAAATCGCTTTCCGGCAAACCAATAACGTGTACACTTTGAAAACAAGCATTGGCCAGAACCAGGGCAGTCGGGTTCGCCAGACCGATATCTTCACTGGCCAAAACCAGCAATCTGCGGGCAATAAATTCGGGCTTTTCACCACCTACCAATATCCTGGCCAAATAATACAGACTTGCATTGGGGTCGCTCCCTCTTACCGATTTTATGAATGCCGAAATAAGATCGTAGTGCATTTCTCCACTTTTGTCATATCTCCGACCCATATCTCCGGCCGAAAGCATCACATTCGCATTGTTCAGAATGCGCGGATTTCCCTCTCCGCTCAATGCAGCTATCTCCATAATATTCAGCAGTTTGCGCGCATCTCCTCCTGAAACCGACAACAAGGCATCCCACTCCTCTACAACAACATTCAAACCGCGCATACGGTCGTCCGTTTCCAGCGCACGTGAGGCCACTTTCTTCAAATCATCTGCTGATAGAGGTTCTAATTTGAGAATTTCGCATCGGCTGAGCAAGGCTGAATTTACTTCGAAAGAAGGGTTCTCGGTAGTTGCGCCAATCAGTTGCACGGTTCCTTTCTCTACTGCCCCCAGCAAGGCATCCTGTTGACTTTTGCTAAATCTGTGTATTTCATCAATAAATAATACAGGACCCGGTTTCCCCGGTGTGCGAAGACGCTTGGCCGTATCCAAAATCTCCCTCACTTCCTTCACACCGCTGTGTACCGCACTGAGTTGAAAAAAAGTTCGTTTCATCATTTCGGCGATAATGCCGGCCAGGGTAGTTTTTCCAATACCCGGGGGGCCCCATAATATCAGCGAAGGCATCAATCCGGCTTCCAGATTATACCTAAGCGGTTTATTCGGACCGATCAGATGTTCCTGTCCAAAAAAATCATCGAGTTTAAGCGGCCGCATCCGCTCGGCTAATGGTATCGACTCCACCGGTCAAACCTAAACAATTTTCAATGTAAATCGAGGTGTATCCTTCGATTTTTTGTTGATTTGAAGGATATGAAAACCATCGTGATTGCATCCTTTAACAAGCATAAGATTGATGAATTTAAAAGAATGCTTCCTTCTGATTACCAGGTCATTAGTGCATTAGAAGCCGGAATTAATGAAGAACCTGAAGAAACCGGAGTTTCCTTTGAAGAAAATGCACGCATCAAAGCTCGATTTATCTCAGAAAGATGCAATTTTCCTTGTTTGGCGGATGATTCAGGCTTAGAGGTCGAAGCCCTGAATGGTGATCCCGGTGTGCATAGTGCCCGCTACGCAGGCAGCCAAAAGAGCGATACAGACAATGTTCAGAAATTATTGGAAAACTTAGCAAATACCGAGCACAGAATAGCCCGGTTCAGAACCGTTTTAGCCTATATTTCTGATGGTGAAACCCACCTGTTCGAAGGAGAAGTGCGTGGACGTATTAACAGATTGCCCGCCGGAAAGGATGGATTTGGATATGATCCCGTATTTATTGCCGATGGGGAAACACGAACCTTTGCGGAGATGAGCCCGGATGAAAAAAATGCCATTAGTCACCGAAAAAAAGCCATGGAAAAGTTCGTGCATTTTCTTGCGAACACATGAATGGGTTGTGCTATTTAACGAACAACACTTCTTAAACTGCAGGACGAAAGGCATTTTTAAAAATCTAATTTTGCGGAATGATAGATTACAACCCTAAAGAGTGGTTTACTTTTATATTCCGATTCCATAAAGCGGATACACTCAGGAAATTAGCACCCTTGATTTTATCTATTTGTTTTTATGCTTTGTTGGTGGTTGTGCTGGAGAAGGAAATACTGAAATTATCAGAGAACAATCACCTCAAAAATATACCAGTAATGCACAGCATGCTCGGTTTGGTCATTTCACTGCTATTGGTTTTTCGAACAAATACGGCCTACGACCGCTGGTGGGAAGGCCGTCGGCTTTGGGGAAGCCTGGTCAATAACACCAGAGGACTTGCCATAAAAATACAGTCGATTATGGATGACAATCAACAGGAACTTCGGCGCATACTTTCGCGACAGATTTCTGCTTTTCCCATGGTACTTAAAGAGCATTTGAGGGGAAATCAATTGTCTGATAAAGAACTTATTGCGCTGGGAATTGATACCTCTCGATCTTTCCAACATCAACCAAATCAGGTGATTCATTCAATTTTTTCGAGCATAAAACGATTGAAGCACTCAAACCCTGGCTTCAGCGATGAACTATACCTGAGTCTCCAACCGGAACTTCAATCGTTCTCAGACATTTGTGGTGGTTGCGAAAGAATCAAGAAAACTCCGATTCCGTTCTCGTACAGCGTGTTTCTTAAAAAGTTCATCTTCTTTTATGTGATGACGCTGCCATTCGGATTTGTATTTACGGTAGGATATTGGACCATACCGGTTGTCGCATTCATTTTTTATGTATTGGCAAGCTTAGAATTAATTGCCGAAGAAATTGAAGATCCTTTTGGTAAGGATGCCAATGATATACCTACCGACCAATTGGCTGAGACCATCGAAAAAAATGTAACTGAGATATTTACCCTCGGTTAGTGATTTCTGCGCTTCCAACCTGAATGGGTGGCTGGCTTCGGGAGTACTACCGGATGACTGTCTTCTTTCATGAGGAACACGCTCAGAGCGGCGGCTTTCTCATCCTCTTCGAAAAGAAAAGGAATTTGGGTTGGATCAAAGTGATTTTGAATGAAATGCGTATCAAAATTACCGCTTACAAATGCCGGATGTTGCATAACAAACCAGCCAAAATCCAAAGTATTCGCAATGCCTTTAATTTCAAAATTGCGAATGGCCTTTATCATCAAGGCAATGGCTGATTCGCGGGTTTCGGACCAGACAATCAGTTTGCCGAACATATTATCGTAGTAAATCGGTATTTCAAAGCCGGGTTCAGCGCAATCGTCTAACCGCACCCCGGGTAATTGAGGTGGATGGTATTCGATAAGTTTTCCAATGTCCGGTAAAAAATTGTCCATCGGATTTTCCGCGCACAATCTCAATTCTATAGCATGACCATTAATCTTGAGGTCATCCTGACCAAAGCTCAGCTTTTCGCCCCGGGCCACCCTTATTTGTTGCTCAACCAGATCGAGACCAGTAATCATTTCAGTAACGGGATGCTCGACTTGCAAACGGGTATTCATTTCCAGAAAATAGAAGTTCCTGGTTTCATCCACCAAAAACTCCACGGTTCCTGCGCCTGAATATCCGCAAGCTTTGGCTACATTCACAGCTGCCTCACCCATGGCTTTGCGCATATTTTCATCCAATATGCAACTCGGTGCTTCCTCAACCAATTTCTGATGTCTTCTCTGTATACTGCATTCCCTTTCGAACAAATACACCGTATTCCCGAAATGATCCGCCAAAAGTTGAATCTCGATATGTCTGGGACCGGCTACATACTTCTCAATAAAAACTGATCCGTCTCCAAATGCATTTTGAGCTTCAGAAATGGCTCTGGTCATGGCAGTTTCGATCTCTGAATCTTCATGTACAATGCGCATACCCTTTCCTCCTCCCCCGGCACTGGCTTTGATCAGAACCGGAAATCCGACTTTTCTGGCCACAGCCACAGCTTCATTCAAATCGCTAACCGCATGATTAATACCGGGAACCAGTGGAACCCCGTATGCTTCCACAGCACGCTTGGCGCTCAACTTATCCCCCATCATCTCCATGCTCTCCGGTGACGGGCCTATAAGAGCAATGCCTGCCGATCGAACCTTACGCGCAAAATCTGCGTTTTCACTCAGGAACCCATAACCCGGATGTATCCCGTCAACACCTTGCTCCTGACAAATTTGTAGGATTTTATCCGCCCTTAGATATGACTCCGCACTCGGTGCCGGACCCAAACAAAAGGCCTGGTCGGCTTCCCTTACATGGCGGGCATTGCGGTCAGCTTCAGAATATACCGCAACCGTAGAAATTCCCATCCTTCTACAGGTTCTGATGACTCTGAGGGCAATTTCACCCCGATTAGCAATGAGAATTTTCTTCAAAATCAGGGTTTTTCAATCATATCTAATTGCAACAACAGCTTCTCCGTATCGTTGATGCGATGTACTCCTAATACTCCTCCCGTCGTTTGGGCCGTAAAAACCGCGAAATCCTGCAAACTCTTATAAAGCTGACGAGCAAACGTTAAGTCAAGTTTTTTCATTACCTGGTTCAAATAAACCAATTTGGCGCGAACAAATGGCTCTTTTTCTTCCTGATATGTAGGAATGGATTTAATGGCATTATCTATTCTAACAGCAATATCATTTTCCAATTCCTTGTACATCTCACTGAGGTCATTCTTCTCCGAAAAAGTCTTGGTATGCACCATTTCTACAATTTTTCGACGTTCTTCTACCGTAATCTGATTATCGGCCAAAGCCACATAAGCTGCTACCCAAACAGGGGCATCATAAATAATTTCTCTTTCTTCTTCGCTAAGGTGAGATAACTGGTATAACATTTCAGGTTTAATTTTGCGCAAAAATATGGAATTACCCTTATTCAGGCAGGTAGCTCTTTTGTTTTTAAAGGAATTAAAAACGGAATGGAAGCAGAGGTATGCCCTGAGTGGAATTATTCTGCAACTTATTGCTGCCGTATTTATTGCCTATCTCAGCATAGGAAATCTCCCGGTGCGCACCTGGAATGGGTTGTTCTGGATAATTTTATTGCTCACAACCATACAAGCAGTAGCCAAAGGTTTTCTTCAGGAAAATCAAGGTCAAATGCTCTATCTTCATCAATTGGCCTCTCCTCAGGCAATTTTGTTAGGCAAGGTGCTTTATCACATGTTTTTATCATTCCTGTTGAGCATGGTTTGCACTTTGACTTTTGTGGTCCTGCTCGGGAATGAAATCAAGGAATGGGGGCTGTTTCTGGGTGTTGTTTTCGCATTCACTACCGGATTAAGTGCCCTGGTTTCTATGCTCAGTGCATTGGCAACAAAAGCAGGTGGTAACCATTTATTGGTGCCCGTGCTGAGTTTCCCATTGTTGATTCCATTAGTATTGATAACCGTTCGCGCATCTGCTGTAGCCGTTGGTAACCGCGCCGGAAATGGTATTAAAGACCTCATTGTTTTATTGCTGTTAGATCTGATGTTCACGTTGTTAGGGGTTGTTTTATATCGTTTTGTCTGGAGAGAATAATTTGAAAACCTCAACGGCCTGATGTAAGCCATTGCAATTGTTTAATTTTGCGGTTATCTATTCATCATGATGCGGTTTGATATAGTCTGGAAATCTTTGTCAGTTTTATTGATAGCTTATGCTCTTTACATGGGACTGACAACCCCTGTTGGTCCGGGCATTGCCGGCATATCACCCGAGCGGGCCGAAATTACCGATTCCGTTTTAAGCATCTCTCTGGAAGGGTATAACACACACTTTGAAAAGGATTATCCGGTTAAAGTATGGCTGAAGAAAGATAGTTTCTATATCTGTGGTCATGCTGAAATAAAGGGAGAAAACGAATTGGCATTACAATTCCCATTTCCTGACCTGAGCTTGCCAAAAACAGCTCAAAATGAAGCATTTACCGTTGTTTTGGAAGATGAAAAGCACGGTTTGTTTCTTTCGCCGGGTATATTGACCCTGAGCGCCCCCGGGCAATCTGACAGCCTCATTTCGTGTGACGCACCATCCGGTTTTAAAAAAGCAGCATATTTCAGCTTCCCCTACCGCGGCGTTCTGTTCGAAACCATCCGCAACCTGAATTTTCATGTTCCCATGTGGTTTGCGATGATTGCCTTGCTGTTCGCATCTTTCATTTATAGTATTTTGTATTTGAACAAATTAAACCCGATGTATGATGTTCGGGCAAATGCCCTGGCCTATACCGGTGTGCTTTTCGGCTTACTTGGGATTAGTACTGGAGCATTCTGGGCCCGTTTTACCTGGGGCGTTTTTTGGAGCCCCGACCCTAAATTGAATGGTGCTGCCATTGGCGTCTTAATTTACCTGGCCTATCAGATTTTGCGCAAAACCATAAAGGATCAAAACAAAATCGGGCGTCTGGCTGCAGTTTATAATATATTGGCTTTCCCCATATTCATAGTACTTATCATTATTCTTCCCAAGGTAGCTGATTTCAGTCTGCATCCGGGAAGTGGTGATTCAGTGGGATTCAACAATTACGATTTGGATAACAACCTGAGAATTGTATTCTATCCAGCCGTGACCGGATTCATACTTTTCGGATTTTGGTTGGCACAATTACATACCCGGATATCCAGCCTTGAAATAAAAAAACAAAATGAATAAACTCGGTGTTTTCTTGATGCTTATGTCCGCACAATTACGTGCAATGGCTGCCGAAAATAACTGGACGGATGCCTTTTACAGGCATGGAAGATATATGGTGGTAGCCGCCGTTTTGTGCATCATTTTTGTCGGTATAGTCATTTACCTCGTGCTATTGGACAGAAGGCTCAACAAATTAGAACAAGATCAGAAAAAATGAAAATAACTCATATTGCTTTATTGGTAATTATCGCAGTGGCCATAGGCGCAATAGTTGCTTCTTATGGGAGCGCAGGGTCTTTTGTTAATTTCGAAGATGCCAGAGAGACTCCCGGAAAGGAATTTCATGTTAAAACTCAACTGGTCAAAGAGAAGGAAATTACCTATAAGCCGGAAATAGACCCTGAAAAATTCACCTTTTACGCCAAAGACATGAACGGTGATGTTCAGAAAGTGATCTGTCTGAAAGAAAAACCTTACGATTTTGAAAGAAGCGAAGAAGTGGTGGTTGTGGGTAAATATGCTGATAATGGGGAATTTACAGCCTCGCAGATTCAGACGAAATGCCCTTCGAAATATGAAAATGAAGTAGAAGACCTGTAAACATGGATCCTACCATTACATTTATAGGGGAACACTTGTTACCCGGAAACCTGGGCAAATTTTTCGTCGCTTTATCGCTTACTTCCTCTATTCTGGCTGCATTGGCGTATTTTCTGTCGACCAGGACGGAAGGTTCGGATAAAAGCAAATGGATAAAAACAGGAAGAATAACTTTTCTTGTTCATGCGGCTTCAGTTGCCGGCATTTTTATCACCCTTTTCTATATCATTCACAGTCACTATTTCGAATATGCCTATGCCTGGCAACATTCTTCCCTTGAGTTGCCGGTGCACTATATGATCAGCTGCTTTTGGGAAGGACAAGAAGGAAGCTTTCTTTTATGGATGTTCTGGCATGCAGTGCTGGGAATTTTCCTCTTCAGATCAGGCAAATGGGAAGCCCCGGTGATGGTGGTGGTGGCGTTGGCACAAATAGTTTTGGGAAGTATGATTCTGGGCATCGAATGGTTACCCGGCATAAAACTCGGTAGCAGCCCATTTGAATTGCTCCGAATTGCCAAACCCGAACTCATGGATATTCCTATACTTGAAAGTGTAGGCAAGGCCAATTATTTAAAAGTCATCGTAAATGGCAATGGGCTGAATCCGCTTTTACAGAACTATTGGATGGTAATACATCCTCCAACCTTATTCCTTGGTTTTGCTGCCTCCATCGTGCCATTTGCATTCGTGATTGCAGCTATGTGGCTTCGGGATTATAAGGGGTGGATTGCACCGGCATTGCCCTGGACTTTGTTCTGTGTGATGGTTTTAGGTGCCGGTATCATCATGGGTGGCTTTTGGGCTTACGAAAGCCTGAGCTTTGGTGGATACTGGGCCTGGGATCCGGTTGAAAATGCCTCCCTCATACCCTGGCTGGTCATTATCGCTGCCGTGCATGTGATGCTGATTCAAAAAAGTACCGGAAATTATCAGATTTTATCCCTGATATTGGCGGGAAGTAGCTTTATCCTGGTGCTCTACGCCACTTTTCTTACACGAAGCGGCATATTGGGAGATACCTCTGTTCACAGCTTTACAGACTTAGGACTCAGCGGGCAACTGATGGTGTTCGTATTTATGTTCCTGGGTCTGATGACGGCGGTGAGTTTCCAACATAGCCGGGCAAGGTATATCTATGCGCTTTCTCTGCTCACCTTGCTCCTAATAAATGTTGGGGCGGGTACTTTCCTGAAAATCCCTAATCTCATCTATTTCACGGTTTCTATCATATGGATGACCATGAACCTCTATCGCAATATTCCCCTGAGCGAAAAGGAAGAAAATATGTGGAGTCGGGAGTTCTGGATGTTTATAGGAACGCTGATTCTCTTACTTTCTGCTTTTCAGGTTCTCGTAAATACTTCCATTCCCGTACTCAACAAGATAACCACGGCATTCGCATTTGTACTGGAACCCCTGGCCAACCTCACGGGATGGGATAAACTAAAAGATATAGCCGCTGGCAAAGCAGCACCACCTACCAATGTTGTGGAATTCTATAACCGTTGGCAGTTACCTATTGCCATACTCATTGCCTTACTGAGCGCCATAGGTCAATATTTCAAATACCGTAAATCTGACCCTAAGAAAGTCCTGCCTCTGTTGGGCTATACCCTGATTGCGGCCATCGTATTAACCATCGGTGGAATTTGGTTATTCCAGATAAACGCTCCTTTATTGATTGGGCTCATGTTGGCCGCCTTTTACGCCATGGTTGCAAATGCCTTTTATGTGTATAAAGTGCTCAAGGGAAATTTAAAAGTTTCCGGTGGAGCCGTGGCACATATTGGCCTGGGGATGATGTTGATCGGAATATTGGTTTCAGGGTCGAAACAGCATGTAATCTCACTCAACTATGTACATAGCTATGGTGAGAGCTTTGATGAGAAAACCACCCGGGAAAATCTGTTCCTGCAAAACGGAGTTCCGGTTCAAATGGGTGATTATCAGATAACCTATCGCGGTGACAGCACCGAAGGACCTAATACATTTTATCGTGTCGACTACTTGAATCAAAAGAACGGTGAGGCATTTAGCCTGTATCCTAATGCCCAGTTCAATGAACGACAAGGGTTGATGCCCAATCCTGATACCCGTCATTTTATTTCAAAAGATATTTTTACCCATGTCACCTCCGTTAGAAGAAAGGATCAGGCCGAAGAATGGCAGGATGCCGGAACGCATGACATCAAACCGGGAGACACCTTAGTAATCAACAAGAATGTTGTGATTTTCAAGGAGTTGAGAGAAACGAATGGAGAAGATATTTCCAATGATCTCAAGGGTCACAGGCTCACCATCGGATTCTTTGATGTGATACGCGGAGATTCTTTT
Source organism: uncultured Chitinophagaceae bacterium (assembly GCA_964613385.1). Taxonomy (GTDB): domain Bacteria; phylum Bacteroidota; class Bacteroidia; order NS11-12g; family UBA9320; genus CAZTGZ01. The sequence continues at coordinate 28,493 of CAZTGZ010000010.1, read as the reverse complement.
TGGCAGATGAAACCGGTATATGGCAAGACTCTGGTCGATGACTATACGATTTTCACCAGGGAAGAAAATGCCGGACTCCAATTGACCATGAGAAAGAAAATCAGCGGCGAAGGTATCGTGCTCGAAGCGAAGCAGAAGGAAGTAATTCCGGATTATATCATCATGAAAGCCATTGTATTTCCATGGATCAATCTGCTTTGGGCAGGTACGCTCATTATGCTTACAGGTTTTGTGTTAAGCATACGTCAGCGCATGAAACAAAAAGCGCAGGTACATGTCTGAAACGGCCATTATTGTTGGTGCAGGCAATCTGGGTTGGCATCTGGCTCATGCCCTGGATAAAATCGGGGTTCAAATTGAACAGGTCATATCCAGAAATGGCCATTCAGCGAAAGAACTGGCGATAAAATTCGGCGCTTATTATGGTACCGAAATCTCTTATAAAAGCCGGGCCGACTGGGTGTTCCTGTGTACTTCTGATGATCAATTAGAGACGGCTGCACACCATCTGAAACATTGCGGAAATATTCTCATCCATTGCTCCGGTTCCACTGCCATGGATATTCTGACTCCTCATAATCTTAAATTCGGTGTTCTGTATCCGCTTCAAACCCTGACCAAATCGCGCAAAATCGATTTCAACAAAGTTCCCCTGCTCATTGAAGCATCCGACAGCATCACTGAAAAAGCTATTCAGGAATTGGCCGAGCGACTTTCTGTTCACGTCCGGATCTGCAAAAGCCCCCAAAGACAGATCTTGCATCTGGCAGCGGTTTTCGCGAATAATTTTGTAAATCATTTATATCAGATCTCAGGAGAACTGGCGTCTAAATCAGGCCAAAATCCTGAAATACTCAGACCTTTATTCAGTGAAACGCTGCTGAAAGCGTTAGAACTCGGACCCCTACAAGCCCAAACCGGACCCGCTAAAAGAAAAGACACCCGAATTATGGAGCAACATCTGCTATGGCTGAAGGAAAATGCGCCGGAATATGAAAATATGTATAGGCTGTTTTCGGATTCAATTTCTCATAAAACTGAGAATTAGGCGTACCTGCTGTTTCCATTCGGGCTTGAGTTGCCCCATCAAAACGGATCCTGATTTATCACATCCAACGTGTGCTGGAGTTTATCCGCCATCAGCTTGAAAAAACGAAATCGATGCTTTTCTCCGACCCCGCTCATTAAATTTGACTTGCGAATCAGATTCTGCATCCACTGACTGGCTTCTGCATTAAATGACTCGTCTTCCGTATGCAGGGAGTTCATCGAATTATAAGAGATAAAACACCTTTTCCAATCACTGGATTCTAAGATGATACAATTGTTGCCAATTAAAACTTCACAATCATACAGAACAAAGGAAGTCCCATTTTTCATTTCTGGATCCTTGGTTTCATTTTCTGCACCCAGCTTCAGATCGTTCACTACCAAACACATATCCTCCCACACACTCATCGCCTCTTCTCTGGAAATAAACCTGCCCGTCTGCCAAAAAAACTCTATTTGTTTCAATGTGCTGTACAATGTCTCCACCGTCCAGATCTCCACGCTGGAAACCTCATTGTATGCCTGCCGAATCTGCTCACAAATAGCGGAGTATTTTTCCGGTAATATCCCCAATCGGAACTCATTCCCTTGAATCGATTGGTCATTTAAAACAGACTTCAGCCAATAAAATATTTTAAACTGAGCCAACCTGGGATAGCTTAGACTCCTTAAAACAGGTACGTCTTCTGCCGCATATATGATCTTGCCCTCATGCTCTTTAACCTTGCGCAACATCCCCAATATGAGTAATAGATAATTCTCAAAATTCAACTCCCCTGCGAACAATGGGCTGTAATTAAATACTGCCAGCCCGGGCTTTTCATTCAGGAGTGTGTCAAATGATATCTGATAGTTGCGGCAAATTGCTCCGACCTCTTCAATACTCAGTGCCGTTTCACCGCGCAATCGTCGGTAGGCGCTATCTGTGCTTATGTCCAACAAATCTGCCAGTTCATCTGCCAATTTCAAGTGATCTGAAATCCGGTCTTTAACCCGTGCCAATAGCAATTCCTGGAGGTTCATCTGACTGTATTTTGAAATGGCAAGTTACATTTTTCTGATGTACGCTCCTATATTTTATGATAAAACCACACACCACGACCGAAGAGTTGCAAAAAATGCAACTAAAGACCCTCACCCTGATAAATTGGTCTGAATTTCCTAAAAAATACTTGCAATAATCCCAAAATACGCCCCGGGAATACGTGTCAGGAGCTGTTGGTTTGCATCAACAAATAAATATTAAAATGAAAACCTCACTTAAAATCAACTTCTTTATTCCTATGTTCTTCGGTGTTTTTTTCTCTCTTAACGCCCAGGAAAAAGCTTCCGTTGCAGTTCTGAATTTTGATGTGCAAAAAATTGACATCAGCTCTGAACAAATGGGTAATTTGGTTCGGATCGAATTGGAAAAACTCAATCTAATGGAGGTAGTTGACCGATATGACATCCGGTTTGTCAGCGAAAAGAATCAGATCAATCTGAACAATTGTTTTGGTAAAACATGTATGCTCGAAATGGGTAATCACCTAAAAGCAGACAAAGTAATTTCAGGTAGCTGCGAGTTGTTTGGCGATCACATGATTCTGACCATACGCATGGTGGATGTTGCCACCGGAAGAATGGAAAAATCCATCGTTAAACAATACCTGCATCTTTCTAAGGAATTACCCATTATGACTGAAATGGCCCTGAAAGAGATGTTCGGACAGGAAGTGGATCTGTTGGTTCAGGAAAAACTCACCAAAAAGAGCAGCTTTGAGAGTTCCATCAACAACCCAAACGACGATTACCTCAAATTAAATGGTCCGAGAATGGGATTCACTGTGCTTACTGGAACCAATGCAAAAATCATCAGCGCTGCAACCAATAAAGGAGGATTTAACGCCTACCCCATGATGTCACAATTCGGATATCAGTTTGAAAAGAAATATCTGAATGAAGGAAATTATCAGGCGCTGGTTGAAGTAATTCCCATGGTAACCGGTATAGATCAGGGATTGTTCCTTCCCAGCATTGTAATCATGAATGGGCTGCGTAACAATGTAAACGGACTCGAATTTGCCATCGGGCCTACCTTTGGGTTTTCTACCCGCAGCAGAGGATTCATCAACGCCCAGGGTGAATGGGTTAAACTCGAAAATCAGATTGAAGTTCCTGAAAACGCCGACATTGAGTACCGTCTCGATAGCAAAGGAACACCTTATTTGAACAGTGGTTTGGTTTTAGCGGCCGGAAAAACCATTAAAAGCGGGAAACTAAATATTCCTTTAAACATGTATGCTGTTCCGGGTAAAAACGGATGGAGATTCGGTTTTTCATTCGGATTTAACGCCAGAAGTGATAAAAAGTCTTAATACGCTGCCCCCAGCCCCTACCCCTAATTTGAGCCGGCATATGCCGGCTTTTTTTTATTTCCTGCGGTAGGCTTAAATCCAACCTGGAATGCACAAAAAAGGTAGATTTGTGGCATGAAACAATTCATACGAATTGCACATTTGGAAGGGTGGTCATTTTTACTGTTGTTGGGAATTGCCATGCCTTTGAAATACATGGCTAATATCCCCGAAGTTGTCACTTATCTGGGTTGGGTGCACGGTATTCTGTTCATTTGGTATCTGACGCTTATTGCCATACACGGAAATGAACAAAAGTGGCCAATTTCGTTAAGGGCACTCGCAGTAATCGCAGGTCTCCTTCCTTTGGGTACTTTTATTTTTACCCGTAGATTCAGAAACAACCCCAACGCTCAATAATGCATCTGTACTTCAGGCATTGTTTTTGTTAATTGTCAGCTATGAGAATATTCCTTTTTACTCTGTTCGCACTTATATCCCTATCCGGAATTGCCCAGGTAAAAGAAATCAATCCTTCCATACAGTGGAGATTCGTAAAAAGTCAGGAACTGGATTTAAAAGATGGAAACTGGTATCAATACGAATTCGTTGCAGAAAAGGGATTTGATTATCTGTTTACCATGACCGGTCAATCTGAAAACTCCAAAGCGAGCATACAGGTTTTCGATTTGCAACACACCAAAATTGCTGATTTAAAAAGCGACAGTGCCGGAGGGCAGGCTGCACTATTATTCGATGTGTCTTTTTCAGGGACTTATTTGGTCTATTTCGGTGTAAATGAGAAAGATACGCCAGATCAAAGTCCGGTTAAAGTGCTGTTCACCCTGGTGCGCAGAGAAAAAGTCTGAATTAAATAAACTGACTAAAGGTATCGCCTCTCAACCCTAATCTGAGTGTCTCCAGCGGAATTACTTCATTGGGGGCAATATTCCCCAAAT
>CAZTGZ010000010.1:2672-24138 GCA_964613385.1 uncultured Chitinophagaceae bacterium | reverse complement strand
CATACCTGCTGGCTCTTTAATGGGGCTTCCCATATGATGGTTTCCTGAGGTATTTGAGTTAAAATTTCTTCTACCAATCCGGATCTCACTTCTCCGGACCCTCTGAAGATTCCTACTGTTCCGCTCTCTCTGGCCTCGGCAATTACCTTCCACACGCCGGCTTCAATTTCTGCTTTCATCATAGCAATCCATTTATAAGGAGGTATGATTTTTTCAGCGTCCTTCGATCCAACCTCACTCAACACCGTTACATGTTTAGATAGCTGGCGGATATACTCACATTTTTGATCCTGTTCTATATCCATAGACCCATCTGACACCTCGGCATGATCAATTTGAAATTTCTCCAGAAACCTCAGATAATCTTCAAACAAATTGCGAACGACAAAAGACTCAAACAGGGTTCCCCCAAAATACACCGGAATGCCGGCAGATTTGTACAAGGCAATTTTCTCCTTTAATTTGGGCGTTACAATGGATGTACCGAAACCCAATTTCACCAAATCGGTATAGGCCTCACTAACCGATAAAAAATCTTCAACTTCACGCAGGCTGAGACCTTTGTCCATGGCCATGGTAATACCACTATTTCGCGGCTTAGAACTCCTTTCCGGTAAACCGGGTAATTCGTAATTGTACATGTCTAGTTAGAATCGCGGTACAAATCTATGGTTTCTGCCACAGATTCCGATTCTTTTAGAAAAGGAGCATGAATAAAAAGTAAATGATGATCACCCCAATTTATGGTTAAGGCCGAATTCAGATATTCGAAGGCCCTTACCGACCATCCCAATACAAAGCCATAGGAAGCCAAACGGTACATAAATCGATGGTCTTCCGGGAATAGATCCAGACCATCTTCCAATGTTTTAACAGCAATTTCTGCGCGTCCATTTTCGAACTGACACAAAGCCCAATCCAGCCAGGCCTCGGGTATCCAGGGTTCTGCCCGACAAATTTTACTAAATGTCTGTTCCGCTTTTTCATAATCTTCCTGAATCAGGTATATCTCACCCAATTCCACCAGATAATCCATCTCTTCCGGATCAATACGCATGGCACGTTGTATATAATGTATCGCTTGCGTATAATTCTCTTCCGTTTTATAGGTCATACCCAGACCAAACCACGCATCTGATAAAGTAGCATCGTTTTTAATCGCCATTTTATAAAATCCACGTGCCTTCTTAACCTCATCCAATTCCTCATAACAATTGGCGATATTGCAATACACCAATCCGTCCGGACCATCCAGTTCCAATGTCTGATTAAAGGATTCGATGGCCTCTTCGTATTGTTCCAGCTCGAACAAACAGAGCCCTTTTTGCATATAGGCACTGCCCAAATGTGGGGTGATGGCAATGGCAAAATCGTAGGCCCAAATGGCTTTTTCAAAATTGGACACCTGCTGATACCAATTTCCCAAGTTAAGCCAGGCTGCATGGGAGTAAGGATGTTGATCTGTAAACTGACTAAAAAATTCAATAGCAGCCAGCGGCTCATCCATGAGGTCGAAGCAGTAGGCAATTTCAAATAACAACTGTTCGTTTTCCACCTCATTTTCCAAAATCATACTCAGATATCGTATGGCTTTTGAAGGCTTTCCCCAACTCTGATAGGTAAAAGCAAGACTGATGTATATTTCACTGCGGTCATCGGTATACTTGAGCGCTTCCTCGAAACTATATACAGATTCTTCAAACCGCTCTAAATGAGCCAGCATCTCGCCCTTGAGGGCATACAAATCGGCATCATTGGGCTCGAACAATTCAGCCCGGTCCAGCAACTCCAAACCTTCGAGCGTGCGGCCGGTAATGTGAAAAATATAAGCCTTACGTTGCAAAATGGCTGCTGAAAACGGATGCCATTCAAGTCCGAATTCCGCTGCCTTCAGCGCACGGTTCAACTGACCTTCCTCAATAAAATATTCAATCAGATTGTCTAAGTCCTCCGCCTCGCGGTAACTAATCTCCCCATTGTCGAGCAATTCACCGAATTGTTCTGCGTCTCCCCTCAGTTCTTCTCTCGAAAAATCTTCATCCATGAATAACAGATTTAAACAAAGCTAAAACATTTCCAAAGCACTCAAGCCAAACTAACTTTATTATTGCATGATAATTACGAACAACGTATGAACAAAACCGTCCAAACACTCTTTTTATTGCTCACAAGCCTTGCGCTTCACGCCCAACCCGGTTTTTCTTACCTGCAAGCCGACTGGCAACAAAAAGTGAATTACAATATTACCATCAAACTCGACGATGCACAGCATATTCTCAATGGTCAAATTCGTATCGTATATCACAATCAGAGTCCATTTAAACTCAGCGAGTTCTACATGCACCTGTGGCCCAATGCATACAGTTCAATAGCAAGTGATTTTGCCCGGCAAAAAAATGAAGACAATGATTCCAAATTTATATTTTCTCCACAAGAAGATCGCGGATATATCGATAGCTTGAAGTTTACCTTTAATGGCGTGGAATTGAGTTATACAAACCACCTGAATTGGCCGGATGTAGTAAAATTTATCCTGAATCAACCACTTGAATCCGGAGATAGCCTGGTGATCAGTACCCCCTTCAGAGTAAAAGTTCCCGGAAGTTTCAGCCGTTTGGGACATGCAGATCAAGCCTATCAGATCAGTCAGTGGTACCCCAAGCCCGCTGTTTACGACATCAACGGATGGCATCCCATGCCTTATTTAGATCAGGGTGAGTTCTACAGTGAATTCGGAAAATTCAATGTAAAAATCATTGTGCCGGATAATTATGTGGTAGCTGCGACCGGAGTTTTACAGGAAGAATCGGAAATCGCGTTCCTGCAAAATCGAATCAATAACCCCATTGACCCCACGGTAGCCATCTCCAGTTCCCCTACTTATAAAACCCTTACATTTATACAGGACAGCATTCATGATTTCGCGTGGTTTGCGTCAAAAACCTTTAATATCGAAAGAAGCAAGACCCAATTGCAAAGCGGGCGAACGATCAGTACCTATGTCTATGCCTCCGAAAAGAAAATCAACTATGCCAAGTACATCGGCAACGCGCTTAAATTCTATAGCGATCACGCCGGTGAGTATCCATACAGTCATTGCAGCGTGGTCCTGGGATCACTCAAGGCAGGCGGAGGCATGGAGTATCCCATGATTACTGTTTGTGACATGTTGAACGAAGAAGTCATTGTGCATGAAGTAGGACACAACTGGTTTTACGGGATTCTGGCCAGCAATGAACGTGCCTATCCATGGATGGATGAGAGCATCAATACTTTTTTTGAAGGCAAAACCATGGAGCAAAAAGAGGAAAATGACGAGGTGAGTAACCCAAATTTGAAAAGCATGCTAACCAATGACGGCATTATGAATAGCATCGCGCTACATGCCGAATTAAGAGGTACTTCACAGGCTCCGGGGTTAAATTCTGAGATATTTACCTCAACCAATTATGGCACCATGGTGTATGGAAAAGGTGCAGAATTATTCAATCATCTGCTCGGATATCTCGGAGAAGATGTTTTTTATCAGTGTTTCCGTGAATATTACGAAACCTGGAAATTTAAACACCCTTTACCCGGTGATATGCAGGATGTATTTGAAAAAACGAGTGGTAAGAATCTCACCTGGTTCTTTAGAGATCTGATGTTGATCGGCAAGCCAATGGACATGGCCATTAAAAACGTAAAACTCCAGGGAAATCAGTTGAGTTTTCAAATTCAGAACAAAGGAATGGTGAGTGCCCCTGTTCCGGTTTCCCTTATTCAGAATAACAAAATCCTTCGAACCATTTGGGTCGACGGTCATTCAGAAAGTAAAAACGTGAATCTGGAACTCATGGATTCTGAAACCTCATTTGATCAAATACGTATCGATGCTACAGATGCGCTTTTCGAAAATAAAAAGGACAACAATATATACCGTCGCAAGGCATTGTTTCATTACATGGAGCCCCTGAAAATAAGTTTGTTGTCATTTGGAAACAATCCGACGCGAAATCAGATTGCACTTTTTCCGGTATATGGATTTAACCTTTATGACCAACATATGCCCGGGCTGCTCCTGCATAATTTAGGTTACCCGGGAAATCGCACAGAATTTTTGATGATGCCGATGTACGGGACTCAATATAAAAATCTGAATGGACACGCGCGTATAATCCGATACATTCCTATGCAAAAGGGGAATATACAACGACTTGAGACCGGTATTAAAATAGCCGCATTTGATTTCGAAAATTTCAATCCCTATCAATATCAAAAAGTTCAGCCTTTCATTTTGGCTAAACTCGCGAATCCGCTGTATCGCGGTGCCCGAAAGACCGACATCATGCTCAGATATGTTTGGGTGAATTACAAAGCACAGTTTGATGTGGAAGCTCAAGAGACATCATTTCCCGGCTGGACATCTCCTTACCAGAACCCGCATCATTTTGTTTCACTGGATATGGAGGGCAAAAAGAAAACAGCTCTCAGACCATGGGTTTGGAAAGCTTCCATCACTCAGGGATGGTTTGATATGACAAAAAAGGGGAGTTTTATGCGCACCCAGGCTTATTGGAGTCAGATGTTTAATTACAAGCATGCAAACAAAGGACTCACAGCGAAGGTTGCCGGTTGTTTCTACCCGATCCAAGGAAGTGGGAGCAACGGTCTTTTCAATACGGGATTCGGTACCACCGCCAAAAACTATGATTTTATGTTTGATCAAAGCCTGATGGGCAGAAATGCACGCGCAGGCTTATTTCTGAATCAGGTATCATCAGAATATCTGTCACAGAAGTTCACTGGTTCTATAGGTTCTACCGACCAATATGCAGTAGCCGTTGGCCTGCACAGCACTTTACCCGGTAAAATCCCATTTGGTCTTTATGCAGATATCGTCACTTTCGACGGATTGGATCAGATCATGGAATCCAGATTTATATGGCAATGTGGTATTCAATTTCATGTGATGAAAGAAGTACTGGAAATATATATTCCGTTGACCCAGTCATCTGAAGTTACAGACATTCAAAAATTGCAGGGGATATCGGAATTTCACAGACGAATTGTGTTCAAGTTGAATCTGAACAAGCTGGAGCCGGTGTCTTTTATGGAATCGGTAAGCTTGTTTTAAGGCATTTGCCCTTCATCGGCGAAACTGTAGTATTGCTGTCCACAGATAATAAGATGGTCGATGACCTGAATCTCGAGTAATTTTCCGGCGGCATGCAGGTTCTTGGTAATTTGAATGTCTTGAGGACTGGGTGTGAGGTTTCCGGAAGGATGATTATGACATAAGATAAGGCAGGAAGCTCCGGCTTCCAAAGCCAGTTTAAATATCCTTTTTGGGTCTACAACCGTGCCGCTCACACCTCCCTGACTTACCCTCGAAACGGAAATGACCCGATTGCTTCTGGAGAGCAGCAGCACGTGAAACTCTTCATAAACATGATCTTCCAATCTGGGACCCAAATGTTGAAAGGCATCCAGACTCGAACTAATTTGCACCGGTTTGAATTCGGCTGATTTTTTGCGATTTCCCATTTCCAAAGCAGCCGATAAGGTGATGGCTTTAGCCGGTCCGATGCCTTTGCATTTCTGAAGTTCGGCCAAGCTGCAACGCGCGAGTTTCGACAAATCGTTCTGGGAATTACTGAGTAATTGGCGGGCCAAATCCAGGGCAGTTTGATCCCTGGTACCAGTGCCAAGCACAATAGCAATTAACTCGGCGTCAGACAAGGCAGATCTGCCCTGGTGAAGCATTTTTTCTCTGGGACGATCATCCTCTGCCCAGGATTTGATAGGAAATGACATAGAAATGGGGTTAATGTTCTTTTACGAACTTAGCCCTATGTTCAGAATCAGGAAAATTTTATCGTGAAAATACCGCCTGGAGGCGATGAAATTCCTTGAACTTAAGAAAGAGAATTCACGTGTTTGGTGAGGCTGCTCTTCAGATTAGACGCCTTATTCTTGTGAATGATATTGCGTTTTACCATTTTGTCGAGCATTGAAAAAGTTTCGCTCAGCATTTTGCCCGCTTCGGCTTTATTCTTGCTCATACGCACCTTTTTCAACCAGGTACGGGTGGTTTTATGTTGATAGCGGTTTCTCAGCCTTTTGATGCTGTTGCTGCGAATTCTTTTTAATGCGGACTTATGGTTTGCCATATCAGAAACTTTAAAGGGCTGCAAAGGTAATCAAAAATCCACAGGCATCAAAGAAATTTGGAATTTTTTCTGAAGGAAATTTGACCCTGCGACTTTCTATGGATCATCTTCCACTACCCATAAATTCACGTTCAAAGAAATTCTGCATCTACTTCTATACATTGAAATGGTTCATCGACGCACATTTTTCAATTGTCAATGAACATAAATCTACAAAAAAAGCCGTGATCTTTAATTCTGTCGCAAGAATGAAGCCTGGAATGTGCGTTGGCTTCTTGTGACTTATCACCTTAATGATACTTCTGTCGCAAAAATGGAGCCTGGAATGTGCGTTGGCTTCTTGTGTCTTTTACCTTAATGTTACTTCTGTCGCAAGAATGAAGCCTGGAATGTGCGTTGGCTTCTTGTGACTTATCACCTTAATGTTACTTCTGTCGCAAGAATGAAGCCTGGAATGTGCGTTGGATTCCTGTGACTTATCACCTTAATGTTACTTCTGTCGCAAGAATGAAGCCTGGAATATGCGTTGGCTTCTTGTGACTTCATGCAATCATCCATTTTTGTAAAAGTTTGATCGTTGCAACCAACGGTACACCCTGACAAAATGAATAATTTTGACCAACCAAGTCAATATCGATGAGCCGTGCCTATAAATTTCGTGACCAAACACGTCCCTACTTTGTGACTTTGACCACTGTAAAGTGGGTGGATGTTTTTACACGAAAAGAATATTGTGAAGAGATCTTAAGTAGTTTAAAATTCTGCCAGCAACATAAAGGATTAATTGTCTATGCCTGGGTGATAATGTCCAATCATGTGCATTTGATAATCGGTACACGATTCATCTCCATGGAGAATATAATGAGGGACTTGAAGAAACATACCTCAGTCCGGATCAAAGAATTAATTTCTTGCCTTCCTACAGAAAGTCGCAAGGAATGGATGCTTGGAATATTCAGAGAAGCCGGAAAAAGTAACAGTAATAATTACAATTGGCAATTTTGGCAACAACATAACCAACCAATTGAGCTATCAGATAATTACATGATAGAAAGCAAACTGGAGTATCTGCATAATAATCCTGTAAACGCTGGCGTAGTGTTTGAGTCATGGGATTACCGGTGGAGCAGTGCCGGCAGATATGCGGGGAAAAATGAATTATTGGAGATTGAATTTATCGATTAAAATGATTATCAATATGCATTAAACCTGTCACAAGAAGCCAACCCGCTGCCAACGCCTCATTCTTGCGACAGATTTAGGTGCATCGATCGACCATTTTCAAAAATTAACAAGCATAAATCTGCAAAAAAAGCTACCTTTATCCTATGAAAAAAGCCGTGATCCTTCTGAGTGTCCTGCTGCACGCATGGCACTCCTATGCCCAAATTGATTCTGCCGAAGGAATTTTTCAACTGAACTACTGCGACTTTTCTTTTATCTGCAAAGAGTTGAAGATGGATACAGCCAGCGAAAATATCTGGATACAGGCCGTACCGCGCAAAACTGAGTTTAACACTGCCTACTCTCCGGATAAAGTTCTGATTACCGACGACTCTCTCACCTATCCTCCTCAAAATCATTCATATTTCGACCTGATCCTGCCCAATCAATATGGATTTGGCATAATCGTCGGGTTCAGACACAGAATTCACACGGATACCTTAAGGGATGGTGGTTATATAGAAATTTCCTACGACGACGGTAAAACCTGGACCAATGTCATTTACGATAAGGAAGTCAATAATCCGATGGTTTTCAATTCAGAGAGCCTGTATACCAAAAATGACACGCTCATTGGAGGCATCCCCGGTTTCTCGGGTACTTCCGAAGACTGGATGCATACTCAAATTCAATGGATTTGGGCAGCCCCCTTGAGTTTTATCGACCCACCCTCAAATCTTTATCTGAGATTTCACTTTATCAGCGATTCGACGGAAACCTTTAAAGACGGATGGATGATTGACGATCTGACCGTGTCCTATGCATATTTGGGATCGGGCATTAAATCCTTGGAATCGTCAGTATCACAATTGAAAATTCAGCCTAATCCGGTAGATCTGATGGCTCGGATACAGATTGAAAACCCACTTCCGGAATCTATGGAAATTCTAGTGCTGAATGCTTTGGGTCAAGTAGTACTTACGCAGTCTTATATACAGCCGGAAAATATTGACATTAATGTTGCGGACTGGAAACCAGGTGTTTACCAGGTGCTGCTACAAAAAGATAACCGAATTATATCGGCCTCTAAGATGATGGTCAGATAATTGACATTGCCAATTTTAGTATGAATCCACCTTTTAAAAAGCTTTTTAAGATTGTATTGAAGGGCTCTGCTTTGTTCGTAATTTCTGCATTGCTGTTTCAGCGCTGCACTGAAGAAGAGACACCTGTCAGAAGCTATGCCGTAAACCTGAAAGCCGAAGGGAAAAATCTGACAGAGGTCCGTCTCCAATCCCGGCAACTCAGCTTTAAAGTTGATCCCGTGCCCACCATACACTGGGAAACGGACAATCAGCTTTGGGGTAATGATACCCTGCGCCTTTTTGCATCCCAACCTGCCGACAGCAGTCACCCGGTTATTGTAACCATTTCGGTTTCTTTTAATCAGGAACCGACCACGGTTTTTTCGGATACCGGAATTTCTGAAGCTGAAATTATAGTTCCTCTGGCGCGTTAAGCATTTTTCTAAATCCTATATTCCAAAGCAATCCGCTGATTTTGTTAGCTTTGCCGAAATTTCGGTTTTATGTCTGAAGACGTCTTTAAAAATGTAATTTCCCATGCCAAGGAATACGGCTTTGTATTCCCTTCCAGCGAGATTTATGATGGACTGAGTGCCGTTTACGACTACGGACAAAACGGGGTGGAATTGCGCAAAAACCTGCGGGAATACTGGTGGAAAAGCATGGTTCAGATGCACGAGAACATCGTGGGTATAGATGCTGCCATTTTCATGCATCCCAAAACCTGGAAAGCCAGTGGTCACGTGGATGGGTTTAACGACCCGATGATCGACAATAAAGATAGTAAGAAGCGCTACCGTGCCGACGTGTTACTGGAGGAATATCAGGAAAAATTGCGTCAGAAATCTGACAAGGAAGTTGAGAAAGCCGCCAAGCGCTTCGGAGACAGTTTTGATGAGGGCCTGTTCCGGCAAAAGCATCCCAATGTGGTGCGCAATACGGAGAAATCTCAGCAAATAGATTCCATACTCAAAGAAGGACTGGAAACGGGAAATCTCGGAATGATCAAAGACCTGATTGAAGAACTGGGAATCGTTTGTCCTATCAGCGGTACCAAAAACTGGACCGATGTGAGGCAATTCAATTTGATGTACAGCACTCAGATGAATGCACTGGAAGGCGACGGAGATTTGTATCTGAGACCGGAAACAGCTCAGGGGATTTTTGTGAATTTCCTGAACGTGCAGAAATCCGGAAGAATGAAAATTCCCTTTGGTATTGCCCAAACGGGAAAAGCATTTCGCAATGAAATCGTTGCGAGACAATTCATCATGCGCATGAAAGAATTCGAGCAGATGGAGATGCAGTTTTTTGTGCGTCCGGGGTCTGAACTGGAATGGTACCAATACTGGAAAGACGCCCGCATGAAATGGCACCTTTCCTTGGGTACCCCTGTTGCTCATTATCGTTTTCACGACCATGTGAAGCTGGCGCATTATGCCAACGCCGCGGTTGATATTGAATACGAATTCCCCTTTGGATTTAAAGAAGTAGAAGGTATACACAGCCGCACCGATTTTGACTTAAAACAGCACGAGGCATTTTCGGGTAAGAAATTGCGCTTTTTCGATCCTGAACTAAACGAAAGTTATATCCCATATGTGATTGAGACTTCTATTGGCCTGGACCGATTGTTTCTATTGCAATTTTGCGAAGCCCTGAAAGAAGAGCAGCTCGACGGGGGAGAATCGCGCTCTGTATTGAAGCTACATCCCGCGCTGTCGCCGGTTAAGGCCGCCATTTTGCCTTTGGTAAAAAAAGATGGTTTGCCAGAATTGGGAGAGAAGATTTTCAACAATCTGAAATACGATTTTGCCCTTCAGTACGAAGACAAAGACAGTATTGGTAAGCGCTACCGCCGCCAGGATGCCATTGGAACCCCGTTCTGCATAACTATTGATCATGAAAGTCTAACTTCAGAGGACGTTACGGTGCGTTTCCGGGACAGCATGGAGCAGAAAAGGGTGAAGATTGCCTCTTTGGATGGCTTACTCCGGGAGGAGACATCCATGGCTGCTTTGCTGAGGAAATTGTAATTATTTGAACTTACTCAAAACACCATTGTTCACAAGGTATTCTCAATCTATTTCCATTCCACAATTTTAAACACCACCCTCCGGTTGATCGATTGTCCGATGACAGTGGTATTATCAGCAATGGGTTGATCCGGCCCGTAGCCTATGGTCGTCATTCTCGCCGGATCTATGCCTTTGTTCACGAGATATTGTTTCACATTTTCTGCTCGTTTGGCCGACAACTTGAGATTGTATTCCCGCGAGGCAACTGAACTCGTATGCCCTTGAATTTCAATACAAAGACCTGCAAAATGACGCAACAAATCCGCCAGTTTATCTAATTCTGCGTATGACTCTTGTTTCAACACAAAGGAATCATTGTCGAAATAGACATCGTTTAAGGTGAAGGTCTTGCCATATCCCAACTCATAAATTCCCCAACGAGGGTTCATTTCTGTCGAAGGAATATTCGCATTACAACGGCATTCTTCAGGTTTGGAAATATTTCGAACGCTCACATCTTCAATATAATAATAGCTCTCCTGCATGATTCCCTTGCACTTCTTAAGCTCCAGTTGCTTATCCGGGTAGAATGTACCTATATTGATAAATTTTTCGCCTCCGGTAGCGCGATATGTGCATTCCATTCTCATCCATCCACTTTTATAAATCAGCCAGTCCTTATCCAGCCAGATATGCGGTTGAATCTGTTGCGATAAGCGCTCAAAACGCAACAATTGCTGGCTGAATATGATTCCGATTCTCTTGGCCGCATAATTCGATTCAGTACCCAGTTTCAGGTAAAATTTGAAACAATACAATTGTCCTGCCCGCATGCTGTCTTTCAGGGCCATGGCAAAATACTCGATGTCATTCCCTCTTTCGGAATAGATTCTGAAACCCAGCGAAGCTTCCCCGCTCTTTTGGGCAATGGTATTATGTATATAAAAATCCGGACTACCACTTACCCGAAAAACATCCTGCACTTCCTTGTCGATGCTCGTAAACGAAAATTTAAGTCCCGGATGATTCTCAAATCCCGGGTTCAGCACCAGGTTGTCTTCCTGTAAATGCGTCAAGGGCTCAGGATCTATCAGGAGCTCGGGGTTGCCATAATTTCGTTCATTGTGCTCGTTGTCGGCTACCAGTTTTTGCTGCAATCCCGTATAATATTTGGTCAGGAGTCGGATATTGCCGCTATATACAGTTTCTGAGATTTTTTGTCCTCCACGATACACGGTTTCTACGAAGACCGTGTCCTTAAAAGCTATGTCATACAGCATTCCGTATTCCTTGAGAATGCAGGCCTGGAAATACTGCGTTTCTGCCGCCACTCCATTCTGATATACCTCAGCTTTGATTCGCTCTCCATCCGGACTATAGTATTCCCAGATGCCTTCCTTTACGCTGCTTCGCTTGCCCGTTTTCTTATAATTCTCAATCTTAACCAAATTACCGGCTTCATCGTAATACTGCCATTTACCCACTTTCGCACTTTCGGTATAGGTGTATCCGCTTACCTTGCTCGTGGTTTTCCATTCAATGCTTTTACCTTCCGATTTTACGATGAGCTCTTTATAGTCATAAGTTTCACGGGTATCCTGAGCATTTGAGACCAAATTCAGGAGAATAAGGAATCCAACAAGCCATAAGTTCTGTAAAGATGCGTTCACAAATAATATTAACTCAAAAATAGTTAACGCAATCTGAATAAACCTGGTATAAGACGAATTGAGCGCTTATAAGGATCGGGAGTTCGATTGATATTAGATTTGGTAATAACAAAAGAATTATGAATTGATGTCTAATACTGATAATTTTGGAATTTGTAAGTAGAAGCAAGCCTATAAAAATATTCATAGCTTAATACTTTATATGAAATTATTAATATCAATTAAGTTAGCGACTTGCCTTATTCTAGTTGTTAGCTTCAATTGTAAAGCACAAATTAAACAACCTTCATTTCAAATGGAGGCCGAAAAAGGAATTCAATTCTTATCTGCCGACTCTTCCTTTACTGTTTCTATTGGCGGAAGAATACAGAGTTTATTTGAGGCCAAAAGAGATATTATCCATGAGACTACAGGTACAGACTTTTTGCTTCGAAGATGTCGTTTGAATATTCAGGGTAGAGCATTCAACCCCAGTTTCTCATACCGTATTCAATTGGGTTTTGCTCAAGGTGATATCACATCAGCGAATAATTCTGTACAAAATAATTTAGTCTTGAGAGATGCCATGTTATTTTATGATGCAAACAAATGGCTACGCATCGGTTTTGGGCAAACTAAAATACCCGGAAACAGGCAAAGACAAATTTCCTCTGCAAATCTTCAATTGGTTGAACGTTCAATTTCCAATAACAATTTTACTTTGGACAGAGATAAAGGTATTTGGATATACACAAATTTCAATCTCAATAAATCAGTGTTAAAGTCAACCTTTGCTATATCAAGCGGCGAAGGCCGAATTGTATCTGATAAAAATGGAAAGCTCTGTTATACAGCCAGAGCTGAATTTCTACCTTTTGGAGATTTTTTATTTAAGGGAGATTATATTGAAGCAGACATTTCGAGGGAAAAAAAGCCAAAACTATCGATTGCAGGTGTATATAGTTTTAACGAAGCTTCCACAAGAACCATGGGTCAGTTGGGTGATTATTTGTACAACTCTGAAAGTGCGAATATTAAATACTACGGAGCTGATTTTGTATTTAAATACATGGGTTTATCTATGGAATCAGAATTCTATCAAAGACATTCCAACAAGGCTATAATTATCAACGAAAAAGACTCAACCCAGCGCAATTATATTGTTTCGGGAAAAACATTTATGATACAATCCGGATATTTTATAACCGAGAAAATTGAAATTGCTTCAAGGTATGCACAAATTATTCCCGAAAATTCAGTGGCGTCCAGTATGAAGAAGCAAAAGGAGTATGTTGTCGGGATGTCTTATTATTTTAACAAACACAGCTTAAAATTACAGTCTGATGCTACTTATTTAGAAAATGGGACAAACAAAAATTTGATCTATAGACTTTCTGGTGTTGTTACATTTTAGTGAGGGAATCAAAGTGAATGATGGTAGAGATAAGACACCAAAATATACATTATTGAAATTAGGTTGTAGAAATCAGGGATTCATTTTCAATATCGGTTATCATCCTCAAGATATCCAGGCTACTACAGCCAAACTGAATATCTCCATCCAGTTCTTACTAATTAATCCCTTTGCATTCAGAGCTTTAACCGGAGATAAGGAGAATAGGAACTGTTAAAATAATTCCCCAAATCGCCGATTGAATCTATCCGTTGGTCATGAGGATGGGTAATCCAATCTCTACCATATAAATTTCGAAAATCTGAACTGCTGTCTACCTCAACGGTATCAAATTGCATCAAATAATACTTACTTTTCCCTCGCAAGTGTCTGGAAAACAGCAAGCTATAATTCAGTGTCAACTTTCCTAAATAGCTGTCGTTTTGAAAGAAAGCATAATGCATGGTATTGGAATGCATATCGAACGGAATTGAAAAAAAAGACCTCCGGGTATGATTATACCTGAGTGTATCACCCGTTCCCATATCGTTAGTATAATACACTTTAAAACTGCTATCGCTGATAATGCGAATAAATGGCTCGCCTTCAAAACCGGGTAAAGGCTCCAATTCATCGCAAGTCGACATAGATTGCATAGAAACATAAATCCAAAATAGAAACAGCGTCCTTGTAGTAAGGTTAAAGGCTTTCATCTCCATATAAAATGTAAAGAAAACCCCGGTGATATTTGGAACATATGTCCCAATCCAGGTAGAAACTCTAACTCGAAAATGTCGGCAACCGGGCGAGTTCCATCACAAGCCATGATTGGATACAAACCCAACTTTATGGTTTCGTCAAAATTAAGTTCATAGCCTACAATGATCCATTCAAATCCTCCAAACCACTCGTTTTTCAATGCGTATCCTATCGTTTTGGAACTATACGCATCTCCGGGAAAGTATTTTTCGGTTTTCATCCATACTTTGCCTCCTATCACGCTCACTCCGACCTTAAAACTCCCATTCACAATTTTCTTTTCATTATAATTACATCGCATGGGAGCCGTCAGTAAAGAAAGCCCCGCTCCTGTATACCATCCCCAAACTTCTGAATTGGACATATTGGCCAGTTGAGGACTACTTTTACTATACCCATTCAGGATATGAAATTCTACCCATCGTATCGGACGGTATAAAAAATCCGCATAATAGGTCACACCCAATTTATACATACAACCCACGCCCTTCATCAGTTTTTTGGGACTCTCCTGAGCACGGACCTGAAAAACACCCATCATCATCAGTAAACAACATGCGCATATGATTCGAAACATAGCATGTTCTGTGAATCTAAATTTACTATGGCGCTTCCCTTTCAAAAAACTCAATCTTTCATGTGCAATTCCAGTTCTTCGCCATCCACTAACTGCGTAACCCATGCTTCGTTGGATTTCAGACGCAAAATATTCCATATGCTCCCAGAGCTTTGGTCCGTTGGTTTGAAGATTATTTGCTTTTTATCACCGGAAAAATCCCAGGTTCCTTTCTCTTCATAATCCGAAAAATTAAACGGACGATACTTAAGTACATAATTTTTGTCCGACTTCAGCTCAATGGAATAATTCACGAAAAACCGCTTGTATTCCTCCGTATTGTCCACCCCTTTTTCGTAAACCTTATCGATGACCCATTTGTTTACAGCCCGGTTCTTTTTACTGCTGAGTGACAGCATAGGACCTTCTTCGTACTTGCACCCCTGAAAACTCAGTAAAACGGCCAAACTTACCAAAAGAAAGATTTTAGTTATTTTCATCATCTTATTTTTTACGAATCATGCCTGTGTAAATATCAATCCATTCTGAACAACTCATTTTAGCTGCTAGCTTCCCAATAAGTTCATAAGGAATTTCATTTGTTTTTTTGAACCTGAGGCAACACTTTCCCAAATCCGGTTTTTTAACATTATGTTTATACCATTCCTCTAAAAACCAACTTAAAAGGGGCCCTTCATACAAGCCCATATGGTACAAGGAAATGTAATTCTTTTGAGAAGCCAAAGAAATAAATGGCAATGGAACTTTTGGGTCGCAATGGTATCCGTCAGGAAAAATGGTGTGGGGAACCACCCATCCCAACATACCATAACCCATGGTTTCACTGAAACCGTCAGGTATGTGTTGATTGATGGTATCCCGAAGTTGTTGCATGGGAATGACCCTATCTTCGGGCAACTGGCTCATGTATTCGTCAGGTGTAGCTGCTTTCGATTGCATGCGACCAATATACAAGATTTCGTGCGAATTCTGTATTCAACTTTTATAAATGGAAGCAGAATCTTTCCTTTGAATTAAATTCCTATGATTCAGCTTCTCAATTACATAAACGGGGCATTGGTACCACCCCAATCCGGCACTTACCTCGAAAATTATGAGCCTGCCACGGGCAAAGTGTACAGTCAGATTCCGGATTCGGATGAACGCGATATTAACCTAGCCACCGAAGCCGCCCGTCTGGCATTCCCAGCCTGGAGTGCAATGCGTATTGAGGAACGATCTTCAATTCTCGAACGCATTTCTCAGGGCATACAGGATCGACTCGAATTTCTGGCCGAAGCCGAGAGCCGTGACAATGGGAAACCCCTATGGCTGGCCAGAACCGTTGATATTCCCAGAGCCCGCGAAAACTTCCATTTCTTTGCAACAGCCATCCTGCATTTCGCCTCCGAAAGCCATACCGGTAGTCCGGAAGTGATTAACTATACCCTCCGCAAACCCATTGGCGTGGCCGGATGCATTTCTCCCTGGAATTTGCCCCTTTACCTGTTCACCTGGAAGATCGCTCCTGCCCTGGCTGCCGGGAATTGCGTGGTAGCCAAACCTTCGGAAATTACGCCGATGACCGCTTTTCTGCTCAGTGAAATCTGCATGGATGCAGGGTTGCCGGCCGGAGTGCTGAACATTGTACACGGTTTAGGTTCAAAAGTGGGAGATGCCATCAGTTCGCATCCCGACATCAGCATGGTGTCATTCACAGGGGGTACAGCCACGGGTAAACGAATCGCTTCCATCGCAGCGCCCATGTTCAAAAAACTAAGCCTGGAGCTGGGAGGGAAAAACCCCAACATCATTTTTGCCGATTGCGATTTTGAAAAAATGCTCAAAACAACCCTGAATTCGTCCTTTTCCAACCAGGGTCAGATTTGTCTGTGTGGGTCCCGCATATTCGTTGAAAGAAGTATTTATGAAAAGTTTAAGTCGCGTTTTGTAGAAGAAGTGAACAACATGAGGGTTGGCGACCCGATGGACGAACACAGCCGTATGGGCGCCATCGTCAGTGAAGCACATTATGAGAAGGTGAAATCCTATATCGCTTTGGCTCAGGAAGAAGGTGGAACCGTTCTGAGTGGGGGCGTGCCGGTTAATCCCGGAGGCCGGTGCGCCGAAGGATGGTTTTTGAGGCCTACCGTAATTGAAGGATTGGCCTATGATTGTCGGACCAATATGGAAGAAATCTTCGGTCCCGTGGTTACATTGACTCCTTTTGATACCGAGGAGGAAGTACTGATGTATGCCAATGCTACTGAATACGGATTGGCCGCGACGTTATGGACTGAAAATCTGAGCCGAGCCCATCGCATGGCCGCCTCCATCAAATCGGGTATTGTTTGGATCAACTGCTGGCTACTCCGCGATTTGCGCACTCCTTTTGGCGGAATGAAGAATTCAGGAGTAGGGCGAGAAGGCGGCTGGGAGGCACTTCGATTTTTCACGGAACCTAAAAACGTGTGTATTAAATTCTAAGAGACATGCCGGAATTTAAGACTCAAACGGAAATTGAACACGCTGTTCAGTTATTCAACAAACACGCATACAATGCCGGATTAGCGTTCAAAGTTTACACATCTGAACCCAGTTGTCTTTATGTGCAGGCAAGTTTTGATTTTGGCTATTATGTGAATGTAGATATTGAATTCAGGGAGGTACTTTTTACCAACTGTCGAGAAAATGAGTCCTGGCCGGATGCCTGGAACTCTGATCAGATGTTCTTGCTTCGCCCCTATCAAATGGTTCAACTCATTGACCCAAGTCAACCTTTGAATAGAGAGGTACCCTATTTTGGTGTAGCATTTAATATCACCGGAAAAAGTGGCTTTTTAGACCATGGATCCGTGATCTTTCGCTCTCTTTACATCAACTGGCGAAATCCCGATAAGAACGAATCCTACAGGTTATCTGTTTAAACAAATAATCAGAAAATTGAATTAATTAACGGAATTTCTAGGATTGATAAATCCGTTTCACTTTTACCTTTAAATCATCATATATAAGACCCAATAGCAAGGCTCCACCTGCTATCCACAGCGTATGCAGTTGCAAATAGATATAGACAAATCCTCCGGATAGTCCACCCAGAAAAAAGAAATTAATAATATACAACCGGAGTTTGATGGACGATATCAGGGTCTGTTTTTGTTCAATCTTTTTATAAAATAGAAGTTGAGAAAGCTCAATACCCAAATCCGTAAATAATCCGGTGAGATGCGTGGTGCGAACCACTGAATTTGAGATTGAAGTTACAAGAGAATTCTGCATGCCCATTGCAAAAAGCAATGAACAGGCCAATGCCTCCGGATGGCTCACTATCAGTGATTTTCCCAGAATGGCAACGGAAAACAGCAAAATGGTTTCTGTCAATACCGGAATCCGGTAAATATGTCTGTCATGATTTCTTGAGAAAATTTCAACCGACAGGTTTGAAACAAATGAGCCTGCGAAAAAAAAAAATATAAAGACGAAATACTTCAGACTCTGGCTAAAGTTGAATTGCAGAATCTCTTCCACAAAAAATGCAAAATGTCCTGTTACATTGGTGGTCAATTCATGCACCGATAAAAAACCAACCACATTAACCATTCCCGCCACAAATGACAACAAGGTGGCTATTTTCAGATTATGGAGATATGTTCTCGAAGTTCCACTGTGCTTAAACATATCTTATGATTTACTTTTTCCGGAATATTCAATTCAGCGGGAATAACAGAAAATTATTGGCGAATAAATCTACAAGTTTCTGTTCCCTTTTCACTTTTCACCTTTAGAAAATATATACCTGAAGGCAAACCACCAAGTTCAATCACCTGTCCTGAATCCTGAATCTGACCTCCGTAACAAGGCACACCTTTTACATCAATAATCGTGTATTCAATTTCTACATGATGTAAATCTGAGTTTAAATAGATACTTGAACCGGCCGGATTCGGGTATACCTTAATTTTTTGAAGCTGTTGGATCGAAACCCCACCCGGTTTGCGACAAAACTCAGCATTCATGGCGTCCGTTAATGGCGTAGACGCTATGGTGCCGGGAGCAGATGTACTCTCAATATAATCACCGGAAATCTCCCAAATGATTGCTCCTTTGAGTTGTTTGCTCACAATAAAGGCTGCCTTCTCCGTAATGGACTGTTCATTGTCAAAAGAAACAAAGGAGTTTGATATTTTTCCCGTCAGATATGGCACCCTGGAGATACTATCCCAATGCTCGTCGAAATTGGTCATTTTGAGTTTGATATTATAGAACAAGGGTGTTCCTTCATCTGCAGCAAAATGAGTCAAATCTGCCTGTCCGGTTCCGTTCTGGAATAATCCGGGACTGCCCGTTGTCATTTGTGAACGTCCGTACCAGGCCAGTCCCATGGTTAATTTATCTGCCGGGAATCCGGTTGCCAGCACATTGTTTACGGCCTCCGCGCAACTGAATCCGGTCTGAGTGGCTCCCGGCTTCGGATACAATGGTGCATTGTGATTCGTGTTTTTGTCCCAGGTTCCATAAAAATCGTAGCTCATGAGATTAACGATATCGACAATGTTTTTTATGGAAGCCCAATCTACCTGAGCAATATGGTCCGGACCCGCCCCGGCTGCAATGGACAGTATGAGCTGTTTTTGAAGTCTTGTTTCCAGGGCATCCAAAGTATCTCTTACCTGTTGCAATAAGGTTGTTAATCCGGCTTTTTCCGTGGCATTGGCCGGATATTCCCAATCGATATCAATACCATCTAGCCCATAAATTTCAACCATTTTCCTGCACTCCCCGGCGAAAACACTTCTCTTGTCGGCATCGGCTGCAATTCCGGGGAAATGGGCTGAATAGGTCCATCCACCTATTGAAACCATTAGCTTACAATTCTTTTGATGGGCATAATCGCTCAGTTTTTTGCCGTTTTGGTGGTAATTGGGATTGCCAAAGTCGTATTGAGTATCATATCCTGAAGGAGCCACCGCCCAGTTTATGGGACCCAACAGCTGATTCTTATCGCCCCAGGGGTCAGAAATGCGCACTGTACCATCGGCCTGTGGCTGAAAAAATGCGTATGTCAGAATGGTATATTTCTCATATGGAACAGTTTCCGGACTCATCAGTTTATTTCGGTCATACCATTGCCATCCGGCATAGTAACCAATCACTTCTCTGAAGGGTTGAGCCAATAATTGTAAAGGAAGCAAAAAGACGAGTAACAGCAGTTTTTTCATAATATGTACGAAGGGTAAGGAACAAAAGTACGCATCCGTCAGGGTAATTATTGAGGTAATGGTTATTCAGAAAGCTTTTAAGATAGGTTGATTCGACCCGGGGACTGCTCGGCGGATATCATTCGCAGTGATTCGCTTTCACTCCCGATGATTTGTTGGTAACGGGAGCATATATCTTATTCAGGACAGTTGGTGGAATCATTGCATCGAAAAGCTCAACATTTATTCCTAAATTGCCATTCACTGATAGGCAGCCAACCATTGAGTGATTTGTTAAAATCGTCGCGATATGTGCTTAGAAAATTCATTTTTCAGGACCTTCATCCTGTTATTGTGCGTGATTTATTCGGGAAGAACTGTTCATGCACAAGTTATCCTTGACCGGGAATTGGACACCTCGATGTCCATTCATCCTCATGTTTCCATTTTAAAAGCCGAAAATCGTGCTTTAAGCCTGGAATATGTGCTTGCGAACCAACGCGTTTTAAAATTTGAACCCGTTCCCTCTGCCAATGAAAACCTGGGATTTACTGAAGGCTCTTTCTGGTTGCAATTTTCCATTCAAAATGCGACCCACAAACGACTCAGATATGTATTTGAGACCGCCCGACCCCTCACGGACTCGGTAATTTTATATACGCTGAACGATACGGCACTCATCAACATACAGTGGAATGGGGATGCCATTCCTTTTCATCGCCGAATTGTGAAACATCGGAATGTACTGTTTCGCATCGACCTGGAGGCAGGAGAAAAACAAAACTATTTTGTTCAGATTAAATCAGATGGCGAATCTCTAATGCTCCCACTGAAATTGCACTCTGAACCTTCGATTTTTTTTCGCACCTACCAATCACAGGTATTCTACGGTTTCTTTTATGGAATCCTGATGCTGGCTTCCATCATTTATTTGTTCTTTTACTTCGCGCTTCGGGATACTACATTTCTGTACTATTCCCTATATGTTATTTTTATTGGGTTACTGCAATTTGCCCTGGATGGCTTTTTCTTTCAATATGTGATGCCATCCGGTGGATTCTTGTACAACCGTTCGGTTTTGATTATCGCCATTTTTGCTGCGGTGTTTCTTGGGAAATATGGTGAAGCTTTCCTGAAAATTCCCACTTATCTCCCGCGTTTGCACATCGCATTCCGAATCGTGTATATTCTCTTGGGATGCACCCTGGCAGCCATCCTCTTTATACCGGGTTCATTTGCCTATGGATATCCGGTGGCGAATGCATTGGGACTTCTGGTTTTGATTTTTGTCCTCACTTCTATCGTTCATTTGCGCCTAAAAAAGATTCCGATCGATGGCTTTTTTGTGGTTGGTATTGCCTTTTTGGTTTTGGGATTTGTCGCTTTCATCCTCAACAACTTCAACGCTATTTCCAATGCGTTTTTGGCGAATAATGGACCCAAGATTGGTACCGGCTTGGAAGTTATTTTCCTCTCTATTTCCATGTCGAAT
>CAZTGZ010000010.1:0-2662 GCA_964613385.1 uncultured Chitinophagaceae bacterium | reverse complement strand
ATCTGATTCGACTCCTGAGAATAGAAAAAGATAATAATCAGCAACTGGCTTTGCAGCGTTTCAGGGATATGAATGATATAAAATCGTCATTCATTTCCAATATCAGTCATGAACTTCGGACTCCGCTCAATCTGATTATGGGTGTTGCCGGCACTCAACTCAAAGCAAGTGCAGCCTCTCATGAGCAGGAGCCTTTTAACTTAATCCTGCAATCTTCCAAAACATTACTTCATTCCATCGACGATATTCTTAGTTTCACGGTCATTGAAAAAGGTGGTCAGATTATCAAAAATCAACCTTTTCTTTTGGATGATTTTCTGAAAAACATTCTGGGTGAAACCCAAAAACGGGTGGAAGCCAAAGGATTGATGTTTAAACACCAATTGAGCG
Organism: uncultured Chitinophagaceae bacterium; assembly: GCA_964613385.1. Classification (GTDB taxonomy): domain Bacteria; phylum Bacteroidota; class Bacteroidia; order NS11-12g; family UBA9320; genus CAZTGZ01. Next base: position 2,272 of record CAZTGZ010000010.1, on the reverse strand, counting down.
ACCTTCTTCCCTCCAGAATAATTGGCGATCGCGAAAAACTAGAACAGATTCTCAATGCCCTCCTGGATAACGCCATAAAATTTACCGATTCAGGCTCTGTTGAGCTTAAGGTATCTCTGTCGGATAAGACACCTTCGCGATGTCAACTGATATTCGAAATTATAGACACAGGAATCGGTATTTCAAGAGACAAAATGAACACCATATTTGAGTCGTTCACCAAAAAATCGTTCGAAGATAAAAGAGAGTTTGGTGGCTTGGGTCTGGGACTATATATCGCCCGAAATTTTGTGGATTTGATGGAAGGGGAAATCATCTTGAAAAACATCAGCCCACATGGCGTAAATTGTCGGGTGACAATATGGGTAGGATTACCGGAACAACCCACAGTGGGTCCTTCGAAAGAGGTTAACACGCAGGATTCAGAACCCGTGTCGACAGTCGTTCATCAAAAAGACATTTTATACGTGGAAGACAATGAAATGAATCAAATGGTGATGCAGATGCTGGCCACAGGCTGGGAAAAATGTACATTGACTATGGCCAATAATGGAATGGAAGGATTAGAGGCACTCAGAAAACGAAGTTATGATGTCGTACTTATGGATCTTCAAATGCCTGTGATGGACGGATTTGAAGCCATCGAAAGAATCCGTTCGGGGGAAGCCGGAGACCAAAACAAGGATGTGCCCATCATCACAGTAAGCGCCGATGTAACCGAAATTACCCGGCAACGTGTACTTCAATTGGGGGCCAATGCCTACCTGACCAAACCCATAGATGGAGAGGCCATGATTGCCACTATTCAAAAATGTGTCATGAAAAGATAGTCAGTCTTGGATTGATCAAAAAACTTCCAGCTTTAGCCTATTGTATAATTAGCTTTCAATAGCATCTCGCAGCTTTTAATTCTTTCATACCTGTTGTTGGATAAAGGTAGATTGGGAATCCAAAATCCGTTTACTTTGCACATACATGGATACGAATAAACTCGACGCCAGGCTTGCTTTGGCTATGATTGATGATTTAGAGGATGCCGGCATCGTAAAAGTGTTTGCCGAGGGGGAGATTATTCTCGATGAAAACGACTCCATTCAGGCCCTTCCGTTGCTTAAAAGCGGTGCCGTGCGTGTCATGCGATCTGACGATGAAGGCCGGGAAATATTACTCTACTACATCACTCCGGGTGAAAGCTGTATCATGTCGTTTCTGGGGGGAATCCATCATGACACAAGCAAGATAAAGGCAGTGGCGGAAGAAAAATGTCAAATTCTATTCATTCCCATTCACAAACTGAGTGTGTTGCTAAAAGACCATCCCGATTTGCTCGATTATATTTTCAGATTATATCATAAGCGATTTGAAGAACTGCTGGAAGTAGTAAACGAAGTGGCCTTTAAAAAGATGGATGAGCGACTGCTTTCCCTGATCCGAAAGAAATGCGAATTGAATCAGAGTCATAATTTATATGTGACACATGAAGATTTAGCCAGAGAATTGGGAACTGCCAGGGTAGTTGTGTCCAGGTTGCTTAAGCAAATGGAAAGCGAAAGCCTGGTGAAACTGAGTCGCAATAAAATTTCGCTTGTGTAACCTGTGTTACATTATCTGTCATTTCTTCTATCGTCCTTTGTACCATTAATACCAACTATATGAAAGTAAACATGGGAAACAACGATCGTCTGTTACGCCTGATGATCGCACTGATTATTGCAGTACTTTATTTTACCAATATAATCACAGGAACACTTGCACTGATTTTGGGCATTCTGGCCATTGTATTTGCAGCTACGGCATTTATGAGATTTTGCCCGCTCTATCTGCCCTTTGGCTTAAGCACCAACAAAAAAGAATAGAAATAGGTTTCATATAAGGATGATGAGTTTCAAGAAATGGTTGATACCTGTGCTGGGGATTGTAATTGGAGCCATGGCAGGTTATCTGTATTATGCCCAGGTGGGTTGCAATTCGGGGGGATGCGCCATAACCGGGAATCCGGTAAACAGCACATTATACGGGGCGCTCATGGGTTTTTTGTTGGTTGGAACTTTTAAAAAATAGGAACATGGATATACAAGAATTAATAGCTGAAAAACAGGGCACCATCGTTGATGTACGCACCCCTGAAGAATTTATGGGCGGGCATGTTGCCGGTTCAGTAAATATCCCTCTCCATGAGGTTCCATCCAGATTACAAGAATTAAAGTCATTGCCTCAGCCACTTATTTTATGTTGTGCTTCCGGAGGTCGAAGTGGTCAGGCGGAGTATTAT
>CAZTGZ010000009.1:80541-83101 GCA_964613385.1 uncultured Chitinophagaceae bacterium | reverse complement strand
GATTACAGCGAGAAGGTTCTTTAGAACAAACCGGCGTTACATCCCGGATATTCTTCAAGGTAAGGCTCACCCCTGCTGTACCGGAACCTGTCACACATCTAACCCTTGTGTCTCCACTTGGATTTGAAAATGAAACTCCACGACAATCACGGTAATACTTAACCGTAATCTGGAATTTCAAATTTGATATACAACGGTAGGTAATATCTGCCCCCATCACGTGGGTAGCTTTAGATTCACCTGTGAAAACGCCCATAATGAAAACAAGAAATCCCAATTTAAGGAATCCCGGGAAACGCTTCATTTTGTGTAATAATTGATTCATAATCTACTAACTAAATTTTTAATTTCTTATCATTAACTTCTCATAATACCTCAGGCCGGATTCTTCGATTTCTACTAAGTAAATCCCGGCGGGTAATGACTGTAATGAAATTTGGGTATACGTTTCATTACAAATATCGTGAATTAGGGACTTTCCGTCAAGTGTAAGGATATTAATATGACGATGGCCCGACCTTGAAAACTCAAGATTTAAGTCTGAATTTATGCTGACAGGATTTGGATAGATTCGGAATTGTTCAACAATTACAGGTCGCTGTTCCTGCAGCACAGTCCTTATCTGATCTGCCTTTCCGGTTGCAGTTGATTCCGGGTTTTGAGTAGTTTCCCCCCAAAATGCCAGTTCAACTTCCTGAAACGCTCCTTTACCAATATTGAAAGGTCCCAGACACAACAGCATTTTTCTAGTTCCCGGGGCATTCTGATCCGATTCCTCCGTCACATTGCCTGATAAATGACCTGCATCTGTAATGCCGGGATATACAAAATTTGAACCTCCTGATCCGAGGTGCTTCATATTTGATCCGGGCAGCTTTCCTATCATCACATTTCTCAATTCGGCAGAGCTCACCGGCAATCTGTAATAACCATTTCCAGAAAACATCATGGACGAAGAAATTGGATGGGTTACGCTGGTAATTCCGAAAACCGGTAATTGATTTTCATAAACCCCTTCATCCAAATTATCTCCATTATAACCATAAACAGTATTTCGCAACACATCGGTACGCACATAATTATCAGTAGCATTGCCCAATTCGAGCGAAACGTAATACCCGATATAGGCATCCTTCCAATCAAAATCGGACATATTGCGTATCCAGGCCTTCAGAATTATCGTATTGTTCAAAGATTCAAACGGCACAAATACTTCCTGTTGAATTTGTGCTTTTAACGGAACAGATTTACTCGCTACATGCTCGCCATATTCGTCATTAAATATTGAATAGACCGAAGATTTTCCTGATATGGCCGGAAAGTCCCCTTCGCCAGGATTATATAAACTATTCTTATCCCAGTCGTTGTATGGCGCAAGAACCTTAGGAAGAGCCTCTCCTGATTTTGAGTTACCCGGCCAGTTCAAAATGCGACCATCCATCACATATCCTTCTTCCTGAAACCGACTTCTATGGGTTTGAATTAACGTTTGATCCATGGCCCATAATTGCATCCACTGATCCGGCTGTTTGGCTTTTCTTGTAAAAGTATCGATAGGTCCGGGCCAAAATTCAGGATGCACCAGATCAACCGGGGCTGCCTGTAAAAGAATGTTGTCACTCGTCAATGCGGATATCCAAAAACTGCCAAATGATGCCAGGAACTTACCGCTTTGTGAAGGAAACTCGGCCCCATTATTTCCGAGTGAGTCTGAAAATAAAATTCCATCCGCTCTCATTACCGTAGTTCCGCCATGGCTCAAAGAGGTAGATTTTACCTGAGCCATGACAGTACTTCCGGCTAACAATATGAAAACAGCGATATAGAAATTTATTCTTATCATTAAAATTCGTAGCGAATTCCTCCATTAATACTTATACCCATTTCCTTCTGGCTCCAACCAGATCCGGAAAATTGGGGATTAAGAGGGATGAAAAGCGTTGGTTCCAACATTCCCCTCCAGTGATTTCCAACTTTACGACCTACTCCCAGACCAATCATGGTTTTTCCTGAAAGGGCTTGATGGCCGGATATCTGTGAGAACTCCGTGAGCTCTGAATTTTGATTGAGGACCGCAGCCTGATTCCACGATTTAAAATCAGCCGTAACTCCGGCCAAGGCAGAGAATGACCAATACCTTAGGTAATACTGATATTTTAAATAAAGAGGAACGCTTAAAACGGTGTAGTTATTCCTTCCATTAATGGGTTGTTCTACTTCTTTTCTGGTTACAAATGTGTCTCGAATTAATTGAGATGATGGCGGGAGTATCGGGTGATAAATGGTAACCCAGGTTTCACGGATTGTCTGTACTTCTTCAGTGCGTTTAACGGTGTATTTCAACGATTCAGACCTATTAGACAGCGACAGGCCGCTATTCAGTTCCCATCCTTTACCCAATGATTTGCCAACTCCCAAATTCACAAACCAACCGGCTTTCATGTGTTCACTGCTGTTTCTTAAGGCTATCCAATCGGTGTTTGATCCATTCAGAACCCGGTTGGCCCAATATGGACCTGAAAGAACCTGAATGTGCCAACCATGTAAGGGATGTAAAGTC
>CAZTGZ010000009.1:27575-80531 GCA_964613385.1 uncultured Chitinophagaceae bacterium | reverse complement strand
CTCTTCCTGATTTGTTACATCAGATTTGGTATCCTCCTGAGTTTCAATGGCTGCAATATCTTGAGCATGATCATTTTCCACGACATTCTCATTTTTACTTTGACCTTCCGCTGTTTTCAGTTCAGATTTATCATTCTTCTGATCAGCTGATGATCTTTCAGCCAATTCTGGTTTGCTTTCACCTTTTAAAATATCCTCGTCACTATTTTCTTCTTTAGTGGTAGAATTCCACTTTTTCACGAACCCATCAAATTTCTCCGGCCTTTCTTTAACTTTTTCATCCCTTGTAGTTTTAGCAACCGGATTGGCAGGCAGCATGGAACCGGATTGTACTTTATCAGCGTCTGCAATCTCAAAGGTGTTAGATTTTTCGGTCGGCGTATTTCTGAATGCGGGTTGCTCTTTAATTTGAGGCTGATTTTGCGATTGTGAAATCTTGTTGGGTTGATTTGAGTCAGCGTGATTGAACAGTCCATATATCAACCAGGCACCACCAGCTATGATGAGGGCTGAGATAATATAAACAGCAGCAAATTTTGGTACGTGTTTGTACCACCATATATGCAGGGGACTGCGCTTCTTCACAATGCCTTCCCAAACATGAGCCGGGGGCATTTCTCCAAAATCTTTTAGTTTATCTTTAAATATGTTTTCCACGACTGTAGATTGTATTTATTTGTTATGATACATGTTGTTGACAAAATGTTGCAAGTGTTTTCTCGCTCTTGCAAATTGGGATCTGGAAGTGCCTTCAGAAATATTGAGCTGACTGGCTATTTCTGCGTGTGAATATCCTTCGATGGCAAACATGTTAAAGACGACTCGATAACCTTGTGGCAGTTTGGAAATCAATAACATAAGGTCTCTTTCACCCATTTTACCCAATACGTCCGGGGAACTGTCTGCTGTATGCACAGTATCGGTATCCTCGGCAAATTTTAACGGAGATTTTTTTTGAACAAGTCTCAGGACAGTATGCACGGTAATCCGTCTAAGCCATCCTTCAAATGAGCCTTCGAATCTGAATTTATCCAGATTGTCAAAAATTCTTACGAAAGACTCTTGCAAGGCATCTTCTGCATCCTCTCTTGAATTTGTATATCTCAAACAAAGTGCAAACATTTTAGGTGAGTATTTTTCGTATAATTTTCTCTGGCAATCTCTGTTCTCCTTGATACAGCAACGAATCAACTCCTCCTCATTCATGGGTTCCTGCATTCTTTTATCGCTGTTCAGTGGATTTTTCAATATAGACCTCGTATATGACAGAATTGTTGCATCAAAGTTTATAAATTGTTCAGCCTTTATGCAATTCCCTCAGCTGCCAAAGATAATTTTGCCAAAAATAATGGAAAATGAATCTTGAGAATAACCCGGTATTCGGGCATAATGCGCTTTTTGACTTTACAAGAAATGTATTTTCTGAGATGGGTTGTTCCGATGAGGACGCCAGCCAGGCAGCGGAGGTATTGATAGAGGCGGATCTCCGTGGAATTGATTCTCATGGCGTTGCCAGATTAAGCGGATATGTCAGATTGTGGGAACAGGGCAGAATAAACACAAGACCGGAAATAACCGTAAAGAGAAACATGTCGTCAGCAGCAACGGTTGATGGAGATTCCGGTCTGGGGCTGATTGTTGGACCATGGTGTATGAAAAAAGCTATTGAAATGTCTGCGGAGCACGGATGTGGATTTATTTCTGTAATGAATTCCAACCACTTCGGGATAGCAGCTTACCATGCACTCAAAGCGGTAGAGAAAGACATGATTGGTATTGCAATGACCAATGCCAGTCCCCTGGTTGCACCCGTGCATAGTAAAGAGAGAATGTTGGGAACCAATCCGATGTGTTTTGCGATACCCGGCGGAAAATTCCCTCCCTTTGTTGCGGATTTGGCGACTTCGGCAGCTGCCAATGGAAAACTTGAAATTGCAGAACGGAGTCACAAGCCTATTCCTGAGGGTTGGTTGCAAGACAAGGAAGGCAACTTAAGCACAGACCCCGCAGATTTAAAATCCGGTGGTGCTTTGTTACCTCTGGGAAGCAATCGTGACCTGGGAAGTCATAAGGGATACGCCCTTTCATCAGTGGTTGATATTTTAAGTGCTGTACTTTCCGGAGCAAATTATGGCCCGTGGGTACCACCTTTTGTGAGTTTTTTACCTCTGGCTGCACAAATGCCGGGTAAAGGACTTGGACATTTTTTAGGCGCCTTAAATATTGGGGCATTTAGAGACAAAGATGAGTTTTTTATCCATATGGAACAGTGGATTGAACGATTTAAAAACGCTACCCCCGATCATTCGGGAGCTTCAGTTTTAATACCCGGAGAACCGGAATATTTTCACAAACAAGAAAGGGTCAGGAGCGGTATTCCTTTGGTGCCAAAAGTTGTTGAAGACCTTGAACAGTTAAGTATTAAGTTTCGGATTCCCCTATAAAAACGTTCTCAATTACTAAATTTGCAATTAAGTTTCAAATCATGAAAAACACCATATATATTCTGTTATCTATTCTTATAATCTCCTCTTGTAAATCTAAAAAACCTACAGTTGACGCAACGCCATACAACTATAAAGTTGAGCGTTTTGCCGATATGCAAATTCTAAGATATCAGGTTCCCGGGCTTGACAAATTGAGCACCAAGCAAAAGGAACTCGTATACTATCTGTCTGAAGCTGCTTTATGGGGAAGAGACGTTATTTATGACCAAAATTGCGACCTGAATTTGAGCATCCGAAAATCGCTGGAGGAAATTTATGCCAAATACCCGGGTGATAGGACAACAGAAAACTGGAAGCATTTTGAAGTTTATGTCAAACGATTCTGGGCTTCTAATGGAATACATCACCACTATTCAGAGAAGAAAATTATTCCGGAATGTCCAAAGGATTATTTCAGAACGCTTTTCACAGATACAAAAGATGCAATTTGGCCAAAGGGAGAAGGACAGCCTTTGGATTACTTTGTGATGAGATCTTTAATTGCCATTTACGATCCCATGTATTTCGGAAAGGGCGTTGTTAAAGATAAAGGAGTTGACAAGATACAAGCCAGTGCCAACAATTATTACGGTCGTGATATTAAGGAATGGGAGGTTGAGAAACATTATAAAAGAATGTATGAAACTGCCGGAGAAGAGGCCCCTTCTTTTGGTTTGAACAGCCGGTTGGTGAGAAATGGAGGAGTACTGGTAGAAGATTATTATAAAGTAGGCGGATTGTACAGCGCTGCATTAGAAAAGATGATTTATTGGCTGGAAAAAGCCGCAACTGTTGCTGAAAATGAAGGGCAAAAGAAATATATAGAGTTGCTCGTGCAATATTATAAAACCGGAGATCTTAAAATTTGGGATGAATGCAATATTGAATGGGTGAAAGCTACTCAGGGTGATATAGATTTTATCCACGGATTTATTGAAGTTTACGGAGACCCCTTAGGATTTAAAGGTGCTTTTGAATCTGTGATTCAAATTAATGACTTTGATGCTTCTGCTAAAATGAAAGTTCTCGCCGACAATGCTCAGTGGTTTGAGGAGAACTCCCCCATCATGAAAGAACACAAAAGAGACACGGTTAAAGGTATTACTTACAAAGTAGTAAATGTAGCCATGGAAAGCGGAGATGCGGCACCGAGCACTCCGATTGGAATCAATTTACCCAATGCCAACTGGATAAGATCTATGCATGGCTCCAAATCAGTGAGCTTGGGCAATATAGTGGCAGCCTACAATGGGGCTTCTTCAGGCAATGTATCCGAGGAGTTCTATTATGGAGCAGAAGTAATTGCACGGGTACAGCAGCAAGGCCAATTAGCGGCGAAGCTACATACCGCTATGCACGAAGTAATCGGACATGCAAGTGGAAAAATCAATAAGGGAATCGGGAATCCGCATGAAACACTTAAAAATTACGCAAGTACTTTAGAAGAAGCTCGTGCTGATTTAGTCGCGCTCTATTACATCATAGATCCAAAACTTACTGAACTCAAGTTAACTCCGGACGAAAGCACCGGCAAAGCTGAATATGACAATTACATAACCAATGGATTATTCCTGCAACTGAGAAGGTTGAACCCGGGTGAAAACATTGAAGAAGATCACATGAGAAATCGCCAATTGGTTGCGGCCTGGTGTTTCGAAAAAGGCAAAGCTGAAAATGTAATCGAGCAGAAAAAAATCGACGGAAAGACCTATTTCATCATCAATGATTATCAGAAACTTCGTGTTTTGTTTGGCGAGTTACTGAAGGAAATTCAACGCATTAAGTCTGAAGGAGACTATGCTGCCGCAGAGGCCCTGGTTGAAAAGTACGGTGTAAAAGTTGATCCCGCCTTACATCAGGAAGTAATTCAAAGGTTTAAATCTTTGGATTTGGCCCCCTACAGTGGGTTCATGCAACCAAAGTTAGTTCCGGTAATTAAAGATGGCAAATTCAAGGATTTGCTGATTGAAGAAGACCCGGATTTTGCCACTCAAATGTTGAGATACAGCAAAGAATACAGCATTTTGAATCCAATGGAATAAAATGTCAGGTTTAAAAGGAAGTCAGTGGCTTAAAATTGCAGCACTTTTGTTGTTTCTAACCATTCTGATCAGCTCTGCATATTACATGTATGTTCATTGGGTATTAGCCAGTCCGTATCATGCCAAATGACAGAAATGATTCAGAAGTAAAGATCGAACCTTCCTGGTATACACAGCTGAAAGATGAATTCGGCAAACCATACTTCAACGACCTCAGGCAGTTTCTGAAAACCGAAAAAAGCAACGGTAAAACCATTTACCCGCCCGGGCCGGAAATATTTTCAGCATTCAATTATTGCCCTTTCGATCAGGTAAAGGTTGTTATCATTGGTCAAGACCCCTACCATGGGCCCGGACAAGCTCATGGACTGTGTTTTTCCGTAAACTCCGGTGTTCCTGCACCTCCTTCATTGATTAATATTTTTAAGGAACTAAAATCGGACCTGGGAGTCGATCGGAAATCGCCGTATCTAAAAGATTGGGCAGAGCAAGGTGTACTGTTGCTGAATACCATATTAACGGTGGAGGCAGGTCAGGCCGGAAGTCATCAAAACCGGGGTTGGGAGAAGTTTACCGACGCAGTTATCCATATATTGAATGAAAAACGCGAAAACCTTGTTTTTATGCTTTGGGGCAATTTCGCCAAGTCAAAAGGCTCATCCGTATCCAGAAACCAACATCTGGTATTAGAATCCGGCCATCCTTCTCCCTTGAGTGCAGGTCGCGGAAATTGGTTTGGAAACAAACATTTTTCCCGGGCCAATGCATATTTAAAATCTAATCACATTACCGAAATTAAATGGTAATCAGGTGTATATGTGTTGATAAACTCAATTCTGTCTTTTCTCTTCTTGAATATAATTCCATTAGGTTTGTTGAGAAAATAGATCATGAACGATATCACGGTCATAGAACTTTCTAAGGCTTTTATTTTTCAACAAAAAAAAAGTCTGGTACTGCATGATGTGGATTTATCCATTCAAAAGGGTGAATTCTGCTACCTGATTGGGAAAACGGGCAGTGGAAAATCAAGTCTTCTGAAGACCTTGTACGGAGAACTTCCGCTCGAAAACGGAACAGGGTTTATAGCCGGTTATGATCTGCGGCAATTACATCGGAAAGAAATTCCTTATTTGAGAAGAAAACTGGGCATTGTTTTTCAGGATTTTCAATTATTGACCGATCGGAACGTAACAGACAACCTCATGTTCGTTTTAAAAGCAACGGGTTGGAAAAACAAAGACTTATGTTTACAGCGAATACATGATGTTTTGCACAAAGTTGGATTGGCAACCAAGGATTATAAAATGCCCAATGAGTTATCTGGCGGTGAACAACAAAGGGTAGTGATAGCCCGTGCTTTGTTAAACGACCCTGAAATATTGCTGGCGGATGAGCCTACAGGTAATTTAGATCCCGACGTGACGGACGACATCATGCAATTGCTCAAATCCATCAGCAATAATGGCCGTGCTGTTTTAATGGCTACCCATGATTATCGGATTATCAATAAATTTCCGGGTACCATTTATAAATGTGAAGGTGGCAGGATTGAAAAGCGAACGCTTATTTCCTGAGTCTATTTCCAGGCCCGAATGACCAGGTTCGGCGTAAAAAGGACATCAGCCCAGGTTCTGCCACTGGAAAAAAGCACCATTTTCAAACGCAGTTGCACAAAAAACCAGAGACATTTGCGCATCCATTCTTTCCAGACAGGCTGCACTGCCATGGAAGAGGGTAAAACCTCCACACCCGAAAAACCTGAACTCAACATGACCTGCATGGCACTGCTTTTATTCAATAAGCATTCATGCGTAAAATCTCCGAAGCTATAAACACTTGTTAAGGGAGCATCCATATTGGGAGTTCTGAACATAACCATACCTCCCGGTCTCAGCGACGATTGAATCAAAGCAAGCATATCCATCAATTCATCTTTGGTGAAATGCTCTATGACATCGATTGCCAAAATCGCATCAAATGTTTCCTTTTTGTCTTTTAAATAGGTTTTGGCATCCACACAGAACGTCTGATCCATGCCAAATAAGCGAGCTTTTTCTATTTGTTGTTCGCTCAAATCAATACCGGTCATTTGCGTATAACCATTTTTTTGAGCTGCACGGATAAGAGAACCATTTCCGCAACCTATTTCCAGAATTTTCGCATTTTTATCTTCAGGAAAAAGAGGTACAATGCCATGAGAAAAGTAGTTCACCTGCTCTTCAAACAGCATTCCGTCATTTTCCTGATTGCGATTTTCCTGGGTAAGATGGTAATTTCGGTATAAAATTTCGCGGTAGGCCGTCATTTGCGGGACAAACTTACGATTAAAAGTAAAAAGTAAATCCCCAAATCATGGAAAACCCCAAAGTAGAGTTTGAAATAATTTGGTTAGGTTTGAATATGCTACCTGCCTGTATGCAAAAAGGAGTATTGGAAGCCGGTTTGGACGAAGCCGGAAGGGGCTGTTTGGCAGGGCCTGTGGTGGCTGCGGCGGTCATTCTACCGGATGATTATCAACACCCGTTGTTAAATGATTCCAAAAAACTGAGTTATTCGAAAAGGATATCTCTTAGAGATGAAATTATACGCCATGCACTGGCCTGGAACGTCGCTACCGTGGAAGCCGAAGTAATTGATCGCATCAATATTTTACAGGCCAGTATTCATGCTATGCATCTGTCCATAGAAAAATTATCTGTGGTTCCGGGTCATTTGCTGATAGATGGAAATTATTTTAAGCCCTTTGGGAATATCCCCCATCGCACAGTTGTGAAAGGAGATGCTACATACGCCAACATAGCTGCGGCAAGCATCCTGGCTAAGACTACACGCGACGAATTGATGGAATCATACCATCGCGAATTTCCCGTTTATCAATGGAATACCAACAAAGGCTATCCAACCCTCGAACACCGTGAGGCCATTTCCATGTTTGGCACTTCACCTTTGCACCGACTATCATTTCGATTATTACCCAGTCAATTGACGTTAGAAATATGAAGAAAGCAATAACTATCATTCTCATTATGTGTAGTGTACAAGGAATGGCTCAGAAAGAGTACTACTTCGGATTTAGCCTGGGTCCAAAGTACGATCACTATTCCTTGACTAAATCCGGATCTTCCGGCGGATCTTCTGAAGTTCAAATAATCAAGGACGTGGGTGCCGTTGCAGGCATTACCATAGGGATAAACCTGGACACAAAAAATTCTTTCGAAGCAGGGATTTTCAGAAACAATTATGTTTCCAAATTTTCTGTCAAGTCATCTGCGGGGAATACGCTATTTGACAAAGAAGTAATTAATACCCTGAACAGCTATCAGGTACCATTGAATTTTAACCACCGAATCCGTTCCGGGGAGAAGCAAATTTATTGGTTTGGAGGAGGATTGAGTCTGTTGTTGAACCCGAAAACAGACTTTTTAGGTTCCTATTCAAAAACCAGTGAATTAACAAATAACAATAACCAGGTAATTGATAAATTGACTTATACCCGGTATTCTCACAAAATGGAAGGGAGTATTTATTGTTTCAATTTACAGACAGGAATGGATTTCGCTGTAGCAGAGAGTATTTTTTTAAGTATCGGATTGGTGGGCAGGTTGGGTATCGCCGGTTCAGACATGTTTTTAATTGAAACGGAAGATTCTGAGGGAAAAGGTTTGTTCAAAATAAGCAACAACGGCAGTTCCGGTCAGATTTTATTTGGTTTCAAATATTTTATGAATGGTAATTCCGTTGCTCAATAAAGGCGGACATATTTTTTCTTAATACTTCAATATCCGTTGGTTTTGTAGGCGAACCGGATAATTGACCGGGGAAATTCTCAATATGAACGGTCTGCGTTGGGAAGGCCATTCGAATACCGAGAATTTCAGCCAGTTTTAAAATATCAAACATCAACTCCTCCCTTGCTTCCCATTCATCTTTTAGTTCAGGTAAATCGAAAAACACTAAAAACAAAATATCCAAAGATGAGGCATTGAAATTATGCAATCGCACGGCATAATTTTCTTTAGCCGTATGTGGATGTTTTAGAATCAGATCCCTGAGACCTTCCGTATAAATTTCAATTATATTTATGGGTGTATCATAGGTAATACTTATATAGGTCTTGAACCTTCTCAACTGCCTCATGCCCAAATTATCCGAAATCATATCAGACAGACGTGCATTCGGAACGTACAATACTGAATTGGCCGGGGTTCGAATTCTCGTAGCCCGGAAGCCAACTTGTTCAACGGTACCATCAATACCTTCACCCATAATCCAATCGCCAATTTGAAAAGGCTTATCAATATAAATCATGATGGATCCAATGAGGTTTTTAACCGTATCCTGGGCGGCCAGCGCAAGTGCCAATCCTCCTATAGACAAACCAGCCAAAACTCCCGTTACGTTGTAATCGAGGTTTTGAAGTACAAAGACAAATCCCAAAACTACTACCAACACCTTGGTGGCTTTCCGCAATAACGGAATCAAATTTCTGTCTATACGGTTCTCTTCATCTGCCCGATTTGAATAATACAGCGCCAAAATATCTACCATCCTGTAAGCTACCCAAACAATGAGCACCGGTATCGCAATTTTGATAAAGGAAATGGCATAAAAGGACACCTGGACAGGAAATTGAATCAACGGAAATAAAAACCTGAATAGACCAATCACCAGCAATAAACTCGAAGGTCCGCTCACAGGTCTCAACATTTTTAACGCCATGTGCTCTTTACCAAGCCTTTCAAGAATTTTGGTGATTAACTCGGCAATTACAAATCGGCTTAAATAGAAAAGTACAATGCAAAAAATCAGTAAATAAAATAGTCCGATCCATTTCCAATAATGCACACTCACAAATGTGCCTTCCAATTGTCTCGGCAGAAGTTTTAAAAACCAGGAAGTGCCAATGGGATAGGCTGACTCATACAAAGTTTCGATCTCGGAGACCGTTACCTGGCTAAACTTCCATTGACCATTTAGTTTTTCCAGGTAGATGGATTTTTCATGTGGAAATGGAAAATATCGATGTAAACCGGAACTGGAATCGAGATAATCCGGGTTGTCAGGGATTTTATCCTCCAGCACATAGTATCCTTTGGCATCGATGTATTTTTTGAACATCAGTGCCTTGTCATATCGATTGTATTTACCACTGACTGACCGGAAATTAAACGATTTCACTGCCCGGTCGGGATGGTACCGGTCATCTTGCAGGTTTGCAAGAAAATTCACCATACTTCTCCTGGGAGTTGAAAAATCCTGACCCAGGGTAAAATCTTCGGTAAATGTGATCGCATTGACCAGACCGGTCAAGAAAAAGAGAAATAAAAAGACTTGTAATTTCAGCCTGTTCACGTCACAAATTTATTCCGCCCGAACCGAATTCACACCTATTTATTATCTTTCTTATATATTCGCTCACAGATGAAGCAAATCATACTCGGAAGTGGCGGAATTATTGGGAATTCACTGGCTTCTGCTCTTCTGGATTATACTAAGGATGTAAGTGTATTTCAAAGGAACCCGAGAGCTATCGATCACAGATTCAACCTTATACAAGGAGATTTACTTCAAGTGAAAGACGTTATGAAGGCTGTTGTAGGTGCAGAAGTAGCGTACCTGACTGTTGGTCTCAAATACAATTCGAAAATTTGGAGAAATCAATGGCCGGTAATCATGTCCAATGTTATTGAAGCATGCAGACATGCCAATTGTAAGCTGGTTTTCTTCGATAATGTATATGCATACGGAAAAGTAAATGGTTGGATGACCGAAGAAACACCCATGGATCCATGTAGTGAAAAAGGCCGCGTTCGGGCGGATATTTCGCATATGCTAATGGATGCCGTGGAAAGTGGAAGAATTCAGGCCCTCATTGCCCGTTCCGCAGATTTTTATGGCCCCAACGTTAGAAACTCTTACTCCAATCTCATGGTGTTCGACCGGCTTGCAAAAGGCAAGAAACCCAGATGGATGCTAAACGATGAAGCCATGCATTCTTTTACATTTGCCTCAGATGCAGCAAAGGCTACCGCCGTTTTAGGCAATTCCAAAGAGGCATATGATCAAATTTGGCATTTACCTTCAGATCACGCCGTAATGACCGGCAGGGAGTTTATAGAAATGGCTGCCGAAACTTTTGATGCCGACGACGAAAGTTACACCCTCTTGCGCAAATGGATGATGAATCTGGGTGGAGTTTTCAGCAAAATGATACATGAAAATATTGAAATGCTCTATCAATATGAATTTGATTATCTTTTTGAGTCGAGCAAATTTGAACGTGAATTTAATATCAAAGCAACCCCATACAAATTAGGAATGATTGAGATTCTTCATTCCATATTCCCGAATAAAACAAGTTGAAAATAATTTTGTTATTGCTTGAAAGCTTTTAAAATGTCAACAGAGCTTCAGGAAAAAGAAGATTATTATTATGACTCTTTAGGTAGAATGGTCTTTACGGAGAGTTATCATAAAAAGAGAGGTTATTGTTGCGGAAATTCCTGCAAACATTGCCCTTACAATCATGAAGCTGTAAGAGAGAAAAGTCTCAGGAAAATCTGAGCGCTTTAACCGGATTTACATTTTTCACCAAAATCACAGGAATAAACATCACTGCGAAACAAACCAGCAATGTACCGGCGTTTAAAAGTAAGGCAGCCGTTACGTTGAATTCAAAAGGAACGGCATCCATATAGTAGATTTCCTGATCCAATTTGACAATTTTATAATGCCTCAATACAAATCCCAGGACCAATCCCATCACATTGCCAATCAACAAACCAAGACCCACCAGTCTCAGTCCTTTGATCATGAAAATATTTCTTACCTGAGCATTGGTTGCGCCTATGGATTTCAATACGCCAATCATACGGGTTCTTTCAACAATCAGAATCAGCAAGGCCGTGCACATATTAATCAATGCCACGAAAATCATCAGAATGATGATAACCACTGCATTGGTATCAATAATTTCCAGCCAGTCAAAAATCATCCCGTATTGGCTTAATACATTTTTCGCCTTTAAGTCAAGACCTGAGACTCTATTAATGTCTTGCGTAATGTTTTCAATATGATCATACCCTGCCAGGTAAACTTCATACCCAGAAATACTGTCAAATCCACTGGTTTGAACCCGTTGAAGCATTGAAATTTCGCCAAGAGCCAATTTAGAGTCAAATTCAGCCAAACCGGTATTAAAAATACCACAAACCAGCACCCTCCGGAGACGGACCTGCCCTTCTTTCACAAAATAAATATTGATAGATTCTCCGGTATCCAGATTCATACGCTCAGCTGTAGGTTTCGAAACCATGATCTCCGGTTGAGATGATTTTTCATTTCTCAAGAAACGACCTTTGATCACCGAATTACGAAACAAATCGCTGCCTGACTCTGTGGGAACTCCTTTAATATACAGTCCTTCAATTTGTCCATTATGCTGGACTATTCCTGCCTTACCACAGAAGGGTTGAATGTGCTGTACACCCGGGATGGAGGAAATCTTCTTTTCGAGAATAGTATCTTTTGGAATTAATATTGCTTCTCTTGAATAATTTAAATCGAGATTTTGAACCGTAATATGTCCACCGATTCCCGCAAGTTTTTCCCGAATTTCATGCTTAAATCCGAGAATGATGCCAATAGCCAGCAACATAACCGCAAGGCTGATACCTATACCGGCAATTGCGAATCTAATAATGACCCGGGTGAATGGTCTTGCCTGAACAGAACCCATTCTGCCGGCAATAAAACGGCTGAAACTCATGCAATACTTCCCAACATCGGATTTTCAAAAATGCATCTTTTCATCCATTATCGACTCATTTGTCTGATGTTACTTTTTCTTTCGCAATCCTGTTCCGCAGGCCATGAGTCCAATTCTGTTTCGAAGATTACACACTCAGATTCGAATCTATCGATGCGCAAATCCGGCGTGACGACAGGTGCGGAACAAATTCAAAAGTACTTTCCCTTGTTAAAAAACAAAAAAGTGGGTTTAGTAGTGAATCAAACCAGTTTGGTAAATCAGACGCACCTGGTTGATACACTTTTACAATTAGGGATTAAAATTGAAGCCATTTTTGCTCCGGAACACGGATTCAGGGGCGATCACAGTGCAGGGGCACATGTACATAACAGTACTGATGTTAAAACAGGAATACCCATTCATTCCCTTTACGGCAAAAGCAGGCGACCGGATTCAACGCTTATAGCCAGTCTCGACATCATAGTATTTGATATTCAGGATGTAGGTGTCCGGTTTTACACCTATATCAGCACCATGCATTATATGATGGAAGCCTGCGCGAAAACCAAAGTACCATTCCTGGTTCTGGATAGGCCTAATCCCAACGGGCATTATGTGGATGGACCTGTTTTGGACATGAAATATCAATCATTTGTGGGAATGCACCCGGTTCCTTTAGTACACGGAATGACGGTTGCCGAATTTGCCGGAATGATTATTGGCGAAGCATGGATAGGTCAGCAAAAAACTGAATTGATAGTAATTAAATGCCTCAACTACACGCATCAAACTGAGTACATATTGCCGGTTCGGCCATCTCCCAATTTACCCAACATGAATTCTATATATCTATATCCATCCCTGGGCTTAATAGAAGGGGTTCAGGTTAGTCTTGGCAGGGGAACTCCTATGCCTTTTCAATGGCTGGGAACTCCTGATAACACTGAACTTACAGATACTTTCACACCGCGTAATATTCCCGGAGTTGCAGAAAATCCGCCATTTGTAAATCAACTGTGTTTTGGAAAGGTCATTCCGGTTCCGGACAGAGCAAATGCATCAGATAGCGGTATAAATTTGACATATCTGCGCTATTTTTACGTTCATTCGAAGGATAAGAGCAAATATTTCAATGCCATGTTCAACAAATTGGCAGGCAATGCAGTATTGAAGGAACAGATCATACAAGGACTCAGTGAAGCGGAAATCAGGGCAAGTTGGGCAGATGATTTGGAAAAATTTAAAAATATGAGGTCAAAATATCTCTTGTATCCCTAATTTTTTACCAGTTTTATTTGCTTTTTAAGCGGTAAAGTGTCACCTTTGCACTCCTTAAAAGAAAAAGCGATGTCCAGAGTTTGTGATCTCACCGGTAAAAAGGCGCTCAAAGGCAACCACGTTTCGTTTTCGAACAGAAAAACAAAGCGTAGGTTTTACCCTAACCTGCAGACCAAAAAATTTTATATTCCTGAAAGTGGAGAGTGGATTACTTTGAAAGTTTCTACGTCAGCCTTGAAAACCATCAACAAGAAGGGCATCAGCGAATGTCTTAAAAGTCTAATTAAAACCGGTAATATTTAATTATCATGGCAAAGAAAGGAAACAGAATTCAGGTTATTTTGGAATGTACCGAGCATAAAAACTCCGGTATGCCTGGCACAAGCCGTTACATAACAACCAAGAATAAGAAAAACACCTCTGAAAGAATAGAGTTGAAAAAATACAACCCGGTTTTAAAGAAAGTTACAGTTCACAAAGAAATTAAATAATCATGGCTAAGAAAGTAGTTGCAACGCTGAAAACAAGCTCAGCCAAGGATTGGGCTAAAGTGGTAAAGGTTGTAAGATCGCCTAAAACCGGCGCTTACACATTCCGCGAAGAAATGGTTCCCACCGATCAGGTGAGTAACGTATTAAAATAAGATTTATTAATCTGATTGAAGAAGCTTCCCGCCCGCGCCGGAAGCTTTTTTTTTCTATAAAATCGACATATGGGACTATTTGATTTATTCAAAAAAAAACCCGGGGAAGAGGAAAAACAGCGCCTGGAGCAAGGATTGACCAAAACCCGTGAAAACCTGCTTCAGAAAATATCCAAAGCGGTAATTGGGAGAAGTACCGTAAATGATGATTTTTTGGATGACCTCGAAGAAATCCTGATCACATCTGATGTGGGAGTTGAAACAACTTTGAAAATTATTCAGCGATTAAATGAAAGGGTTTCCAAAGACAAATACCTTGGAACGGGAGAATTGAATCAATTCCTAAGGGATGAGATTAAGCAAATGCTGGCAGAGAACAAAAAGGATCTGCGGGAGCATGTTTCAGGCCCTTACGTAATCATGGTGGTTGGGGTGAATGGAGTTGGCAAAACAACAACCATCGGCAAATTGGCCAATATGTTTAAAAAATCTGGACAAAAAGTAGTGCTCGGGGCTGCGGATACATTTAGAGCTGCTGCGGTAGATCAGCTCGGTATTTGGTCAGAACGCGCCGGAGTAGATCTGGTCTCCAAAGGAATGAATACCGACCCGGCAGCTGTGGCATTCGAAGCCGTTAAAAGCGGACTCGAACAACACGCCGATGTTGTCATTATTGACACCGCAGGACGATTGCATAACAAAGTCAATCTCATGAATGAATTGTCTAAAATTCGCAGAGTCATGAGTAAAGTTATACCGGATGCTCCGCACGAAGTATTGCTTGTTTTAGATGCTTCTACCGGACAAAATGCATTTGAACAAGCCAAACACTTTACAGCCGCAACTGAAGTTACATCGCTGGCACTGACTAAGCTGGATGGAACCGCCAAAGGTGGCGTGGTAATTGGAATATCTGACCAATTTAGTATTCCCGTTAAATATATAGGCGTTGGGGAAAAAATCGATGATCTTCAGATATTCGATGAGCAGAGTTTTGTGGACTCATTATTTCATTCCTGAACCTTATTGGCTTAACTTCGTTTAATAGCCCAAACATGAAGGTACGATCTTTTAAACCTAAACAGGTGAATGTGGTAACCCTGGGTTGCTCAAAAAACATGGTAGATTCCGAAGTAATGATGGGTCAATTGCGCGCCAATCAGTTTGAGGTTTCTCATGAAAGCCAGGAAAATGCGCCGATAGTCATAGTAAACACCTGCGGTTTCATCGAGAATGCCAAGCAGGAATCTATTGACACTATATTACATTTTGTGGACGAAAAAGAAGCCGGCCGCATAGAGAAATTATATGTAACCGGCTGCCTTTCACATCGATACAAAGACGAATTAAAAGCCGAAATCCCTCAGGTGGATGCCTATTTTGGTACCATGGAGCTTCCCTCCTTGCTCAGAACACTTGGAGCAGATTATCGCCATGAATTGCTGGGGGAAAGAATACTAACCACCCCTGCCCATTATGCATACCTGAAAATAGCAGAAGGCTGTAATCGACCATGTTCCTTTTGTGCCATTCCTCTCATGCGGGGCGGCCATGTTTCAAGGACCATCGAAGATCTGACAAAAGAAGCCAGGCATCTGGCCTCCCGGGGAACCAGGGAAATCATGCTCATCGCTCAGGACCTCACATATTACGGACTCGATTTATATAAAACCAGGAAACTCGGGGATTTGGTAAAATCACTGAGCGATGTAGAAGGAATCGAATGGATTCGATTACATTATGCTTTTCCTTCCCAATTCCCCATGGATGTGCTCGATGTGATGAGAGAACGTCCGAATGTCTGCAATTATCTCGATATACCATTTCAGCACATCACCGATTCGATGCTCAAAACCATGAGAAGAGGGATTACTTCAAAAAGAAGCAAGGATTTGATAGAGGAAATCAGAAATAAGGTGCCCGGAATAACCCTGAGGACAACCATGCTGGTGGGGCATCCGGGTGAAACAACGCGTGATTTTGACGAATTGTGCAGATTCGTTGAAGAAACCCGTTTCGATCGATTAGGTGTCTTCACCTATTCTCACGAAGAAAACACGCATGCCTTTTCCTTACATGATGAAATTCCTGAAATTGAAAAGGAAAAAAGAGCGATGGAACTGATGGCCATACAACAGGATATTTCTGCTGAAATCAATGCCCAAAAAGTCGGAAAAACCTATAAGGTGATCATCGACAAAATAGAGAATGGATTTTATACCGGAAGGTCAGAAGCCGATAGTCCGGAAGTGGATAATGAAGTGCATATCTCTACGGATGGACCCTATGCCCGGATTGGTGAGTTTGTAAATGTCAAGATCGAATCTGCCTCTGATTTCGATTTATATGGGACCCTTGAACCTCCACATGCAGATTGAAGAAATCGAAATTGGGATCACTCCTTTAAAGAGCCGAATATCTCAACTGCTTTGCGAAAGAGATTCCAGGCTTTCGAGATTTTTCCCCAAGGGGCATGAACCCGAATCCTATCTTCAAAAAAGGTCATTCGATCCTGCTAAGCGCGCTTCACTGCAACAAGTGTTATGGTCTCAATACGAGAAAAATGGTATCACACTCGGTGCGCAGGATCCCGTTCGAAAACAAATTGAATCATTGCTTAACGAAAACACATACACCGTCACAGCGGGTCAACAAATTCACGCCTATCTCGGTCCATTGTTTGTACACCATAAAATTCGAAGTGCCATAGAATTTTGTTCGCGTCATCAACAAAATGAAATGCATTTGGTCCCGATTTTCTGGATGGCCAGTGAAGACCATGACTTTGAAGAAATTGCAAAATTTAAGCTGTTCGGAGAAACCTACGCATGGAATCATCCCGATCAAAGGAATATACCTGTCGGCAGAAGAACCTGCGAAGGATTAAAGGAAATGGGTGATGCAATTTTGGCAAAACTTGAAAACGATGCGGAAACTGCGGCATATGTAAAAATGATGCAGAAAATTTATGTCGAATCTCAAACATTTGCTGAAGCAAGCCGAAAGATACTACATGAACTGTTCGGAGACGAAGGATTGGTAATCCTGGATCCGGACGATGCGGTTTTAAAGGAAACTGCAATCCACATTTTGCGGCAGGGATGGGAAAATCCGGGTGACCATTTACTGGAATCACAGGATGATTATCTGGGCCAACTGGGAATAAAACCGGTAATTTCCTCAAGAGATACGCATCTGTTTCTTGTACACAACGGCATACGAGAAAGATTAGACAAGTCCGGCGACCATTTTATTCTGAAAGAAAGTGGAACCATTTTAAGCCGGGAACAACTGAACACATTAGATCCAGTTCACCTTAGTCCGAATGTTGCATTGAGGCCCATCTATCAGGAAACCGTTTTGCCGAATCTCGTGTATATTTCCGGTGGCACCGAGATGATTTATTGGTTGCAGATACTTTCGTTGTTTGAATATTATCAGGTACCCTTTCCATATGTTTTTTTAAGAAAATCGGCTCTTCTTCTACCCATTAAAGTTCTGAAAACACTCCATGAACTGAATTTGAAGGCCGCCCATTTGTTTTCCACGGATGCAGCGTTAAAAAATGAACTCGCTACACAATTGCAAAATAGTATAGCTTCAGATCTCAATTCCTGGAATGAGTGCAAACGTTTATTTCATGATTTTGAATCCATTTTTCGGAAAAGTGCACTTTTCAAGCCGGAATTACTCAATGAGCTCAAAGCCCTGGAAAAACAATGGTCAAATTTCGACAAATCATTAAAGCATCAAGAAGAAAATCTGTTCGAAAACGAATCTAATTACATCAAAATCAGCAAGTTAAAATCAAAATACTCCACTTATATTCAGGAGAGAGAAGAACCATTATTCTTGTATTTGAAATTTTTAAATGCGTTAAGAAATCCTAAAGATAACTATATTTTTACAAAAAATACCACGTTATCTATGGTTTTTTGTGCTTAATTAACCATATTTGCGGCTACTACTTATATCTACAGGAACATGCGTAAAATTATCTATTTAATCAGTTTCTTGTCCATTGCTACAGTTTCAATGGGACAAATTGGCGGCTACTTCGACAAGTACAGACCTGCGAAAAAGTGGTCTTTGGGTTTACAAATCGGACCCACTGCATTACAGGGTGATGCGGATGATACCAAATTGGGAATTGCCTTTGGAGGGCACATCAAATACTCTGCTTCTCAATCATTTGCATTGAAATTAAATGCCAATTTGGGAACACTTAAAGGGGGTCGTGCAGACCAGAATATCAGCCGTAATGGTGATTTTCAATACAACCAGAACACCCCAAAAGGTTCAAACGTAAACGATCCCGGTAACCAGGCTCCGAGTGAGGATCAATATACATTTGTCAATAGGTTTAAAGAAGTGAATATCAATACGGTCTATACCCTTGGTAATATTTCATTCTTGCGTCCTTTGAGAAAATATCAATTGTTCCTGTTCATGGGATTTGGAGCTATTTGGTCTGATGTTAAGGGAGATTTTGGAAATGGAAAACTTGAATCATGGCAAGCACAAAATCCAAAACCAACCTACGCCGGTCGTAACTTCGCCATTCCTTTCGGAGTTGGTATTAAAAGAAATTTCGGAAGATGGTTGGATTTAGGTATTGAATTAAGAGAGAATTACACCCGTTCTGATAATTTGGATGCATTTAGCTATCCTACATGGAGAAACAGGTTTACTGATTTTTACACCATTTTAGGTGTACAGGCATCTGTTAAATTGGGAACCCGCGGTAACGATGACCACTACGATTGGTTGAACCCAATTGAAAGTATCTATGAAGCCATGGATTCATTTAGCGGTGTTCAGGAAAAAGTAGAAGCCCTTGCACAAGATAAAGATGGTGATGGCGTTGCCGATTATTTCGACAAAGAACCTGAATCAGAAAACAGCGTTATGGTTTACGGAAGTGGTGTAGCTGTTGATACAGATCAGGATGGATTGCCTGATTTTAAAGATGAAGAAGTGTTTTCTGAACAAGGAGCTCCTGTAAACGAAAAAGGTGTGATGGTTGATATCGACAATGACGGTGTACCTGATTTCAGAGATGAAGACCCGACTACTCCTGCTGGTTTTGCTGTAACACCAACTGGTCGTGCGGTTAAATCCGGAGGCGGATGCTGTGATTGTGAAGATGTAATTCTTCCGGCTATCATTTTTGACGAAGGAAGTAGCAAGGTTAAGCCGGAATTCTATGGTAGCCTCTATAATGTAGCCGCTAAAATGAAAGAATGTCCGGATTTGAAAATCGTTACTTCAGGATACTCAATGCGCAGCAAATCAGGAGAGCAAATCTCATGGAAACGCTCAAATGCTGTGATTGATTTATTGAACAAAGAATATGGAATTTCAAGAGATCGCTTCATTATCGATTATAATGCAAAAGCTGATGCCTCTAAAGAGTACAACAATCGCAGAATTGACTTGAGAAAAGCCGGAGAAAATGAACAAGGTTCATCTAACCCTCCTGCTCCATTCCCAGGCAGTAAATAATTTTCATTAACTATAAAAAAAAGGCTGTCCGATGAGACAGCCTTTTTTTTTATTGCAAATACTGATACTGATTTCGGACTATTCTGATAATCTGATTGTAAATGGGTCCGGTAAAATACACAAACATGTCCTGAGGAGGCGGTGGCATCATCTCTCTCGATTTGGTTAAATTGAGTTGTTCCTTGCTCAATGCACGTTCATCTCCGTTAAAAGTAGCCCAACTGCAAAACCAATTGTATGAACCCGGCAATTTGTCTTGTCTCAGAACTGCGCCGTCTGCGGTATTAAAAATGGTCATATCCATAACACCTGAACTCATCACGCTTTTCTCAAAAACCCTTAAGGTTGCCTTTACTGTGCCATATACAGGGATTTTAGCTTCTTTGCTTCCCGTTTCGCCAACTTTTACACTGTCTTTGCTCAGATTATTAACGGTCTCCTTCACATAGGTATCACCAATGCTGAAATCATCAAAACTCAAGGTAATTACCTGACCAAAAGGCGCATTAGACGCTTCATTTTCGGAATAAAACCGGACAAAAGTGTATTGCATGGCATTCAAATTCTCCATGATCTTCTGCCGAAAAAATTCTGAACTTAAAGCATATCTATTCTGGCTAACAGGAACCATGCGCACCAGTACATATAATGTTCCTTCGTTCTTCGATCTTCGAATCCATTCATCCACTTTGTCGTATTGAGGGGTATAGTCCTTTGCTGTGAGAAAATGACGATAAGCAGCGCGGCTGTCATCCATTGTTTTCAATTCCATCAATTTGATGCCTTCTGAATAATGATATTTGGAACCTTCCAACCTCGCTTGCTTTTCTTCTTCCTGCAGGTAAACTGCATTCGGGATTAACTCCAAACAGGCAGGACAATTCTGAACCCCAAGATACATGGCGTTAATCGCTCTGTAATGCGCAACAATCTGATCATACTTCTCCGGTAAATCTGAACCTTTATGTCTTTCAATTTCCTTTTGATGAAAGTTCATGGACATCTTATAGGAAGAAAGAAGTACTTCTTCTGCGCGCTTACTACCGGGATTTTGTTTCAGGCGCTTAACAGATGTATGGAAAGCTTCATCATAATTTCCATTTTTAAGGGATTTCTTACCACTTTTACATGCCGGTAAGAACATTGGAATCAGGAGGATTAGGTAGATAATTTTCTTCATACCGATATTTTATTCACAAATAAACCAATTTAATGCCGAACTCCCTTTGAGCATCTTAGCTTTTGGCTCGAAGAATCGGATATTTGCCTACATGAGTAAATTCTGGATGATGGTATTTCTGGTATGGGTATCCAGTTTAACATTAAAGGCACAACCTTTACATCAGACCATGAGCATAACATGGACCGACTCTTTGAACATCGGATCAAGACCTTATTATATATCTGATATTCAAAAAGATACATCTTACACCATCGCGAATTTATATCTTGGGGAAAAACAATATTTATATTACCACAGTAAAGACACCTTCTTTCGGCACACCTTTCATTCTGCCCAGAAAAGCAAACAGTTATGGACTAACTATTATCAGTCCAAATACAAATCATTAAATCTGTCACCTGCTATGTTGGGCCGCTCCAACCTTATGCTCATCGACAGTTCCGGAAATGAATCCAAGGTTCTGACTTTTCGGAATAGTTCAGATTATCCCGCACAAATTGTTTTGGAGCAAATTCACTCCAATTTGTACATATTCGTATTACCCGGAGCCAGATTGAACGACACCATTGGTCTGTATTGTCTGCAGATTGCGCTCGATGGAGAGCCGAAGTGTGATACCATCTATCCACCCTGGACAGGTTTGCGCCCCAAGCTTATTCACATACAATTTCACCACAACCATCTTGAATGTCTTTTTACCTTACATAGAATCACCCCATCTGAAAAAAGAGGATTCCGCCGAAACTACCATTTTGCTTCTGTTCGAATCCCTTTTAATTCAGAACCGGCTGTTTTCCATGTTCCACCCATCGCTGAATCGCTCTTTTATCCGACCATACGGCCTCTTAAGGGGCATGAATATTTTGGAACATACGGCACAAAATCCGGAAAAATTTCCGAGGGTATTTTTCTAATCGACAGCTCATCGATCAGACATGTCCCCTACCCTGACTGGCTTCTTCAAAAGTTCAATGCCTTCAAATTGTTTAACCGTAACAAAATCAGAGCCTTATATCCTGATTCACGCATTGTCCAGGGAAATGACACCATATATTTATTTGAGCAGTATTTTCTAAATGCATCCGGTGGAACGGCATCCAAGCCTATTTTCGATTTCCACTACAACCATTTAGTGATGGTGAAAGTTCGCGGAGATTCCATTCAATTTTCGTTCATTCCCAAAAAGCAAGTGACTTTTGATGACTTTGGGCAAATTTCTTCATACAATCTCATCAGAACCGACCGATCAGCGTTTGTCCTATTCAATTCAGGAAGCAAATACCTCTTCAAATCTCAAAAGACCTATCGAAACCGCAGAATCAATCAGGTTTATATGATGAATCTGGAAGAATTGGGGAAAGTTGTAACCATAGAAAACAGAAAGATTCCGATCCTAACCCATTTAAATCGGCCTCTGGGAAATGGAAAATACCAGATTTATGGCAGGAAGGGTTCCTTTTTGTATATAGGAGAATTGACTATTTCGCCGCTTTGACAATATCTGTAAAACTTCTGGATGACAGCGCCGCACCTCCGATAAGTCCTCCATCTATATTTTCCATACTGAAAAGTTCCGCTGCATTTTCCGGTTTTACGCTTCCTCCATACAAAATTCTTGTTTGGTTGGCGCTATCACCAAAATGTTGCACCAGAATATCGCGGATAAATGTGTGCATTTCACCGGCTTGAGCTGCAGAAGCCGTAACACCGGTTCCTATTGCCCAAACAGGCTCATAGGCAATCACAATTTTAGCAAATTGATCTGAGGATAAATGAAAAAGGCTCTCTTTCAGTTGAGTCTCTACAGTACTAAAATGGTGAGATGACTCTCTTTGTTCCAGGGTTTCGCCACAACAAAAAATCACTTGTAAACCGGCGTCCAGTGCGCGGTTGGTCTTTTCTTTAAGAATCTCGTAATTCTCTCCAAAGTACTGACGCCGTTCCGAATGGCCGATGAGCACTTGATGTATATCCATAGAATTTAACATGGAAGCTGAAACTTCTCCGGTATAAGCTCCATTTGTGAATGAAGAAACATTCTGTGCCCCGGTGCCAATCCTACTATCTTTTAACAATCCCGAAACAGCGCTTAAAAAAGGAAATGGCGGAAAGACCCATACTTCAACTTCGTGATTCACTTCGTCTTTAATCATCCCTTTTATTTCGGTAACCAATTCTCTGGCTTCCACCAGACCGGTATTCATTTTCCAATTACCGGCCACTATTTTAGTTCTTTTCATATAAGCTATTTTCTTTCCCAGATTCTGTGCTTCGCGCTTTCTTCAAATATGGCTTTGAACATGTTCTGCTCTGCCTCTCCAAACTCAAGATTTCTTCTTTCGTAAACTTTCCTTGCTGTGTCAATAGCCTTGGAAAGCGCGTAGGTTTCCATTCCTCCTGCCCCACCCCAACAAAAAGATGGGATAAAATTCCTCGGGAAACCGCTTCCAAAAATATTGGAACTCACGCCCGTAACTGTTCCTGTGTTAAACATGGTATTGATTCCGCATTTGGAATGATCACCCATTATTAACCCGCAGAATTGCAAGCCGGTAGATTCAAATCTTTCCGTTGTATAATTCCACAGTTTTACTGTTTCGTAATTGTTCTTGAGATTTGAATTGTTTGAATCGGCCCCGAGATTACACCATTCACCAATGACCGAATTTCCTAAGAACCCGTCATGCGCTTTATTGCTGTAACCAAAGACTACGGAATTATTGACTTCACCACCGATTTTACAATGTGGACCAATCGATGTCGGTCCATAAATTTTGGCTCCCATTTTGAGGGTAGAATGTTCACCCAATGCAAGACCTCCCCGAATGAGCGACCCCTCCATCACTTCACTATCTTTTCCCAGATAAACCGGACCATCTGTCGCATTGATCACCGCATGCCAAACTTTTGCTCCCGGTTCTGCGAATATCTTCTTTTCATTAAAAAAGACATTGGATCCTTTGATATCAGCAGAAGTTCTTCCGGCAGTAATTAAATCGAAATCCTTTTCTAATTCGACACCGTTCAGGCGAAATATATCAAATGGTCTGTTCACTGCATCTACCTGCAGGCTTGACAGGGTCTCGGTTGATTTTTCTTTGGCGTCACCCATCCAGGCTATGATTTCTCCGTTTGTATCTTTCAGGTTTTGGCCAGGTTTGAGTTTCATCACCCAATCCGCCAGACTCTTATTTGGTAACAATCTGCCATTTACATGAAGCAAATCGCCTACTTGCGGCTTCTCAAATAATGGAGATAAATAATCCAGGGTTAGAAAAGAACAGTTTTCACCAGTATAGAATTGCCATTTCTCTGCTATGGTCAGTATCCCTACTCTGAGTGCCGCAGCCGGTCTACTGAGAAGAAAGGGAAACAAATCCGACCTTTTATCGTCATCGAATAAAATCATGGCAGCAAATTATCTAAAAAAATAAAGCCTTCCGACAGAAGGCTTTATCAATAATATTATAATCGACAGAATTATTTCTTGCCGTAACGCCTGTTAAACTTATCGATTCTACCCGCAGTATCAACCAAATTCGATTTACCTGTATAGAATGGGTGTGAAGTATTGGAAATTTCCAATTTATACAACGGATATTCATTGCCGTCTTCCCATACAATATTCTCTTTGGTTTCCACCGTAGAGCGAGTAATAAATGTATGTTCATTGGACATGTCTTTAAATACGACCAGTCTGTAGTTGGATGGGTGAATTTCTGGTTTCATTTCAATTCTTCCTTTAAAGGGTTGCAAAGGTAAGTAATTTTTCACAAAAATCAACGAAAACCGAATAATTGATTCAGGAAAAATATAGATGTTTGCTTAACCTTAAATTGATGTTATCAAAACACAGCGTTAAACACAACTGGCAGGGATCGTCCTTTTATACTTTTGTCAAGAGAATTGGTCTGATGATGGTAACCGGAAGCATTCTTCGTTTACTGTTTTTTATGTACAATTTCAGACAATTCCCATCATCTGATATTGAAACATGGGCCACTGTTTGCGGAGGAGGATTGCTATTTGACTGGATATTCAGCTGGTATCTCCTGATTCCCTTATTTTTTGCAACCTGGGTCGAGCGGAACAAATCTAACCTCTGGCTTTACTACACAGGAAAAGCATATTTTCTCTTCGTTACACTGATTTTAGTGATGCTTACGGCCATCGATGCAATGTACTTCCCCATTTCTAAAGTCAGGTCAGGGATTGAGATTCTCGGATTTACAGAACAAAACAATATTTCCATATTCACCTATATCCGGGATTATTGGTTCACGATAATTGTAATAGCTCTTCTCTTATACTTATGCTGGATCCTTTATCCTAAAGGAAACAGCCATCACCGGAGCCGACTGAATACAGCGCTCTTTTTGTTTTTTATTCCATTGGCAATTTTTATTGCCCGCGGAGGAAGCAGGCTAAAACCCCTGCATGTTACAGACGCCATTTTATTTGCACCGGAAGGACCCTGGGAATTAACCCTGAATAGTGGATTGGTTTTCGCCCAAAGCTATCTGGATCGCAATTCCGTTCGACCATCTATCTCAGTGCCGGACAAGGCAGATCCGGGTGATCTGCAGCATTTTGAACGCCCAGGACGAAACGTAAATATCTGTCTCATTATACTGGAGAGTTTCGGTAAAGAGTACACGGGATTTAACAAGGCAGGAAGGAACTCTTATACGCCTTTTTTGGATAGCCTGGGACGCAATGGGCTGTATTTCAGCAACTATTATGCAGCCGGATTAAAGTCCATGGATGCAGTTCCTGCGCTGATATCCTCCATACCTGCGCTCTTGAATGAACCTTTTATTCAGCATAGTGCTTCCATGACACCGCTAACATCTCTCGCGGCTTTATTAAAAGAATTGGGATACGAGAGCTCCTTTTTTCATGGTGCCGACCCGGGTTCTATGGGATTCAGGTCCTTTTTATTGAGAAATGGCTTCGACCGATATTATAGTCGTCAGGAATTTACGTCCAATCGCAACGAAGACTACGGTGAATGGGGGGTGCATGATGGACCCTATTTGCAATTTGCCCTGAGCAAAATGAATCAAATGAAACAGCCGTTCTTTGGATCCATTTTTACCCTTTCCAGCCATCATCCGTACGAACTGCCGCATCATTTAAGTACAAAATTTGAAGAAGGAACCCTTCCCATTCATAAAAGCATTCGTTATACCGATGATGCATTGCGGGCCTTTTTTCATGTAGCATCCCAACAACCTTGGTATGCTCAAACCCTGTTTGTTATTACTGCAGATCATACATCCATCAATGAAACACCCACTTATCAAAACCCTTTGGGCAGGTATGAAATTCCACTTATTTTTTATGGTCCGGGGTTGGGTTTTCAGGGGGTAAACCCAAAAGTTGGGAGCCAAATAGACCTGATGCCTACCATTTTAGAAATCACAGGATATCCGGAAAATTTCATATCACCGGGTCGTTCACTTCTGGATTCTTCGCAAGAAGGGAGTTGTATTCAATATTTTCAAGGCAGCTATACTTTTCGTAAAGGGCCTTATTTTATACAAGCTTCATCATCCGGGATAGAAAGATTGCATCATATCGACTCGGATCCGGAAGCCATTAAAAACCTCAAAGACACCGAACCTCAAATTGCCAATAATCTGTATGAAGAGTTGAAAACACATTTGGGTTCCTTTCATTACCGACTTAGCCACAGGCAGTTGTCCAAATAGAGCGAATTAAAACTGCCCTCATATCTTTGCAGCATGCAAAAGCCAGGATTACCCAAAGGAACCAGAGACTTTTTACCTGAAACCATGATGCGCAGAAAGTGGATTATGGGCATCATAGAAAATGCTTTTCACACTTTTGGATTACTTCCGATCGAAACTCCGGCTTTAGAGAATTTATCTACCCTGCAAGGCAAATATGGCGATGAAGGGGACCAACTGCTCTTCAAAGTTCTTAACTCCGGTGATTTTATGAAAGGTGCGGCAGACAGAGTATATAGTTCCGAAGAAATCATCCCTAAAATCAGCGAGAAAGGTCTTCGTTATGATTTAACCGTTCCTTTGGCGCGCTTTGTGGTTCAAAACAGAAATGAGATACAATTTCCATTTCGCCGTTATCAGATGCAGCCGGTGTGGCGGGCGGATAAGCCACAAAAAGGCAGGTACAGAGAGTTTTGGCAATGTGACGCAGATATTATAGGCACCGACTCATTGCTCAGTGAATCCGATCTGCTCGGATTATATCAAATGGTTTTTGAAGCACTTCAATTAAAGGTTCAAATTCAAATAAACCACCGTAAAATACTTGAAGGA
The DNA here is from genome assembly GCA_964613385.1 of uncultured Chitinophagaceae bacterium. Lineage (GTDB taxonomy): Bacteria > Bacteroidota > Bacteroidia > NS11-12g > UBA9320 > CAZTGZ01. The sequence continues at coordinate 53,336 of CAZTGZ010000009.1, read as the reverse complement.
TTCGCCGTTAAAGCAGGTGTTCAGGATAGATTCAGGACCCTGACGGTAATCATCGACAAAATGGACAAAATAGGTATCGAGGGGGTGAATCAGTTGCTGTTGAACAATGGTTTTACGGAGACAGAAACGAAAATCATTCTTCCGAACCTAGGAAAAACAGAATTATCCGGAGTAACCATTCAAGAGCTTAAAGCATCGCTGACAGGAATTGAAACGGGGCTCGAAGGTTGTGCAGATTTAGAACAACTGCTCCAATATTATCAGGATTCCGGTTATACCGGCAAGTTGTTCTTTAATGGCGCATTGGCCAGAGGTTTGGATTATTATACCGGTTGCATATTTGAGGTTATATCAGACGAATGTGCGATGGGCAGCATCTCAGGTGGTGGCAGATACGACAATCTGACCGGCATTTTTGGGATGCCCGGAATAAGTGGAGTTGGTATCTCTTTTGGGTTGGATCGAATTTATGACGTTCTGGAACAGTTGAATCGATTCCCGAATTCCCGACAGAAATCCACCCGGGTTTTATGTTGTTATATGGATGAACAGGGTCGTAAAATGGCCGTGCAAACCGTGAGCGATTTACGACAGATGAATATTCCGGCTGAAGTTTATCCGGATATTAAGAAAATTGGAAAACAACTGGAATATGCAGATAAACGAAATATTCCTTTTGTGATGATTTGGGGTGAAAAGGAGATACTTGAACAAAAGCTCACGTTAAAAAATCTGGAAAGTGGAGAACAGTTTTATATCGATATGCAAGAAGCTTTTAAACTTGTGAAATGAGTAAATCACGCTTCACAGATTGGATCGTACACGAGGATGATGACTATCTATTTGTTAACAAACCTCCTTTTCTGAGCGTTTTGGAAGATCGGTCATCTCCCCAACATCTGCTGCAATTGGCCAGAGTCTATCATTCAGAAGCACAGGCCTGTCATCGAATTGACAAGGAAACGAGCGGATTGGTTTTGTTTTCCAAGAATAATGAAGCCTATAAAAAGGCGACCATTTTGTTTGAAACACGGAAAATTGAAAAGTATTACCATGCAGTTTGTGAACATCCAACCGAATTTCATGATCATCTGATCAACCTACCCATAAGCAGCACGAGTAAAGGCCGATCCTTTATTTCTCACGCAGAGGGTAAAGCTTCAACAACTTTGGTAAACACCTTGCAATCGTATAAACACTATTCACTTTTATTGTGTGAGCCACATACCGGCCGACTTCATCAAATCAGGGTACATTTAGCTGCCTCAAACCACCCATTGGTTGCAGATGTTTTGTATGGTGGTCAATTTCCTTTCCTATCCACTTTAAAAAGGAAATTTCACCTGAGCAAGGGCAGGGAAGAGTCTCCTATCATTAAAAGAGTGGCGCTGCATGCAAGAGGATTGAAATTCAGTACGGATAAAAGTTACGACGTTAGCGCACCCTATCCCAATGATTTTGAGGCCCTTATTAATATTTTAAACAAGTACGATGTATAGATATCTCCTAACATTCATTCTTTTCCTTCTTGTGTTCTCGGTTGATGCCCAGGAAAAACGGCCAAAAACGGAGCTATTCATTAAGAAGTACGAACAAGGCAAATACCAGAAATGCCGCAAATTGTGTACGAAGTTGCTAAAAGAGAAAATCCCGTTGTTACAGCTAAAAATGATGGGATCTCAGCTCGAAAAACAGTTCGGAAAATTGGAGAAAACGGAGTTCATGACTTCAAGCAAAATGGAAGATTTATATCTATCTACGTATAAAGTCATCCATGCCAATGGTTCGTACAAACTGGAGATATCTGAAAACGAAAAAGGCAAAATAGCAGGTTTTTTTATCAAACCATTGGCCTATCAAATGCCGCCATATGCAAAAAACACGGTTATTTCCAAAGAAAAACTATTCATCAAGTCAGATACATTACAGTTACCGGCAGAATTGATTATTCCCCGATCTCCGGAGAAGTGTCCCCTGGTCATTTTGATTCATGGCAGCGGCGCAAATGATATGGATGAATCCATAGGCCCCAATAAGGTTTTTTATGATCTGGCACTCGGATTGGCTGAGCAAGGCATAGCCACTTTGCGGTACGACAAACGCACCAAGGTATATGACAGTCTCTATTCCGGTCAGAATTTTTCATTGTATGATGAAACCATAGAAGATGCACTGGAGGCTCTCGAACTCGCGAGACAGCTTCAAAATATTGATACTTCCCGAATCTATTTTGCCGGCCACAGTCTCGGGGCCATGGTCATTCCGTATTTGCTGGTTCATTCAGAGGTTAAAGGCGGTGTTATGCTCGCCGGACCGTCTCGTTCCTTAGCTGATTTAATTATGGATCAGACCAGGTTCTTTTTGGAATTGGATGGAAAACTCTCTAAAAAAGACCAGGCCAGTATCAAAGAGGTAGAATCAAGGTATCAGAAAATTAAAAACAAAGAATTCACGGAAGAAACTCCTGCCAAGGATTTACTGGGTTATTGGGGCGGAAAATACTGGAATACTGAATCGACATATTTGCCTTTAAACTTCATCAAATCCAATCGAAAACCTCTTTTAATATTACAGGGGGCGCGGGATTATCAGGTTGATCCCGTGAAGGATTTCATTCCTTTGAAACAAGTTTGCGATCAGGTTGAGGGATGCGAGTCTATTGAATATGAAGGGTTAAACCACTTATTCATTGTGGGAAAGGGCGATCCTAACCCCTCAGAATATTTTTTACCCGGAAATGTGGATGAAAAGGTGATCCGGGATATTTCAGATTGGATATTACAACCCACGAAACGTTAACTTTTTATCAACAAAATTCTAAGGAAATGATGAGGCTCTTTTATTTTTGCGCAAATCCGGAAATAAGTTGAGTATTGCTTCACAACCTGCCATTTTACTTTTAGAAGATGGCACCTTTTTCAGAGGAAATGCCATTGGCAAAATAGGAACCACAACTGGTGAAATTTGTTTTAATACCGGGATGACCGGTTATCAGGAGGTATTTACAGATCCTTCTTACTTTGGTCAAATTCTGATTGAAACTACGGATCATATTGGAAACTACGGCGTTCATAACGAGGAAATCGAGAGTGATTCGATCAAAATTGCCGGTTTGGTTTGCAAAAAATACAGCTACGATTATTCGCGAAAGACGGCTTCCGGTAGTTTAAATGATTACTTTATCGAACATAACCTGGTTGGCATCAGCGATGTTGATACACGACAGATTGTTCGTCATATCCGCAAGAACGGAGTAATGAACGGAATCATCTCGTCAGAGATTCAGGATTTGGAGGTGTTGAAAGCGCAGCTGCGCGAGGTGCCGGATATGTCGGGGCTTGAGTTATCCTCTCAGGTAACCACTGAACAAGCCTATGTTTACGGGCAGGACAATGCTCCATTCAGAGTGGCCGTTTTGGATTTAGGTGTTAAAAAGAATATTCTCAGATGTCTCAGCGAAAGAGGCTGCTTCCTGAAGGTTTTTCCCGCCAAAACAACATATGAAGAGATGAAAGCCTGGAAGGCTGATGGATATATGATTTCCAATGGACCCGGTGATCCGGCTGCCATGCCCTATGCCATTGAAACTGTGGCAAAACTGCTGGAACATAACGAAAAGATGTTTGGCATTTGTTTAGGCAGCCAAATTCTTGCCCTGGCATCCGGTTTCAAAACATTTAAAATGCATAACGGACACCGAGGATTGAACCATCCCGTTTTGAATATAGAAACAGGGTTGTCGGAAATCACCAGTCAGAACCATGGATTTGCGATAGATGCAAATAGCGGACCTGACGGAGTGATAAAAATTACGCATATCAACCTAAATGACCAGACAGTTGAGGGTTTGAAAGTTATTGGCAAGCCGGCCTTTGCCGTGCAATATCATCCTGAATCCTCCCCTGGACCCCATGATTCAAGATATCTATTCGATCAATTCATACAACTTTTAGAAAATAAAGCATGAGTTATATAGCAGAAGTTAAAGCCCGTCAGATCATTGATTCCAGAGGAAACCCAACGGTAGAAGCAGAGATATTCACGCAGAATGGTGTGATGGGAAGAGCCGCGGTACCCTCAGGGGCATCAACCGGCGTGCATGAAGCCGTTGAATTAAGAGATGGTGACAAGAACACGTATTTGGGTAAAGGTGTGATTAAGGCCGTGGATAATGTGAATACCGTAATCCGTGAGAATATTCTGGGTCAAAGCGTATTTGATCAAAATGCTATTGATCAGATGATGATCGAGTTGGATAGTACGGACAACAAAAGCAATTTAGGTGCAAATGCCATGCTGGCTGTTTCTTTGGCAGTAGCCCATGCCGCTGCTTATGAGTCATCTCAGCCATTATACCGATACCTCGGCGGAGTGAATGCTAATACATTGCCCATTCCGATGATGAATATCTTAAATGGTGGAAGCCATGCCGACAATTTGATTGATTTTCAGGAATTTATGATCATGCCGGTGAAGGCGGACACTTTTTCTGAAGCACTTCAAATGGGTGTATCCGTTTTTCATCATTTAAAAAAGGTATTGCACGACAAGGGATATAGCACCAATGTTGGGGATGAAGGTGGATTTGCCCCGGAAATTCAATCGAATGAAGAGGCCATTGAAACCGTTTTAAAAGCCATCGAAACCGCAGGATACAGACCCGGAGAAGACATCTATATTGCAATGGATGCAGCAACATCGGAGTTTTATAATCCGGAGAACCATATGTATCAGTTCCACAAATCCGGAGGTGCCAAAAAATCAACCGACGACATGGTGGAATTTTGGTGCAATTGGGTGAACAAGTATCCCATCATCAGCATAGAAGACGGGTTGGCAGAAGATGATTGGGCAGGTTGGAAATCACTGACAACGAAAATTGGACAAAAAGTACAATTGGTTGGCGATGATTTGTTTGTAACCAATGTAAAAAGACTGGAAAGAGGCATCAAAGAAGGTATCGCCAATTCGATTTTGGTTAAAGTCAATCAGATAGGCACCTTAACAGAGACTATTGATGCCATTCAAATGGCCACTCGTAATCAATATACGAATATCATCAGCCATCGATCCGGAGAAACAGAAGATGTAACCATTGCTGATTTGGCCGTTGCCATGAACAGCGGATTGATTAAAACCGGTTCGGCGTCGCGCTCGGATAGGATCGCTAAATACAATCAACTTTTGCGTATTGAAGAGGATTTGGGACTTCAGGCAAGATATCTCGGAACCAATTTTTCTTTCCTTAAAAAGTAAAATTTTCGATTTTAATTTTTCTTTGACAATCTTTCGGATGTTAATTAATGTCCTTTCCCTATTTTCGTTTTTTTAGCGAAAATTTTGAATCCGTCTTTTAATTATCATTTGCCAACTTATAAATTCAATCGTGTGGTTGCATTCCTGATATTTGGATGCCTATCACTCTTTTCTTCTCAAGCCAAAGCCCAATGTAGCATCGTTGCACCTGCCAATGGTTGTGTGAATGAAATCATCACTTTTGATAAAACAAATTCGGTTACTTATACTTCATTGAACTGGGATTTCGGGGATGGAAACAGCAGTACACAGGTCAATCCGTTTTATCAGTATACGACAACAGGAAATTTCACCGTAACGTTGACTTTAAATTTGGCTGCCGGAGGTACTTGTGTGGCTACGCATAGTATTGACATTCACGATTTGCCAAAACCAGACATTAAAGTTTCTGCGAACAGCATATTTTGTTTCAACGAAAACGAAATTGAATTAGAAGACAGATCAAAATCGGGAACCAGCTCGGGTGTTATGCAATCCAGGCTTGTTCTCTGGGGAGATGGTGACCGAACGGTTTCAACCCAGCCAACCATGCCCACCTATGTATCTCATTCTTATAGCAGAATTGACAAGTTTTATTTGGACATTGAATTGGTAAATGACAAGGGTTGTAAAATAAAGACGATAGATTCTATCGAAATTTTGCCATTTTATCAACCTTCCTTTGGCATCATTGATCGATTATTTCCATGTGATACGGCTCGAATTTGTCTGGGAAATGATTCTGTTCCCAATCCTGCCATACTCAAGAGTCTGGTTTGGGACTGGGGTGATGGGAAAAGTAATTCTGAACTCAGTACCGTAGTTTGTCATATTTACACCCAAAGCAGCAATTTCCCCCTGCGACTGATTGCAACACATGTGAATGGTTGTGAGGCAGATACAACCTTGAACGAATACATCAACATCCCGGATCTTGATCTGAAGCCAAGTATGGGTGATTTGCGCCAGTGTGTGGGTTCCAGATTTATTTTTATTCATCCACAAAAGAGCGATGTAACCTATTACTGGAGGGTAACAGACACGGCAGGGCATTTGATAGATGCCAAAGTTGGACCTGTGTTTTCGTCGGTCTTTAATACCCCCGGTAAATATTATGTTGAACTGAGGGGAAACAGTGGGCAATGTGACAAGTTTTATTACGATTCATTTGATGTTGTTGGGATATATCCGACGCTCAGGGTCTTAAATGAGAATCAATGTGGAACTGAAGACACCGTTTATTTTAATGCCTATCTGCAAACACATGGCACAGATAGTTTTGAAGTATTTTGGTATTTTGGCGATTCTCTGGCAGATATATGTACGACAAAAGTTAACGGTACAAATTATAATTGTAAATATTCCAATCAGCCTTTTGCCCGGCACAAATACGACACCCAAGGTTGTTACAACATTAAGTTCTTTGTCCGTGATTTAGAGAACGGTTGTTATTGGCAGGACGAACTTTTTGTAACCTTAAGAAAAATTACCGAAAATGACGTCAGTTATGAGGTGAAAAAGAAATGCACCGGAAAGCTGGCGGATTATGCTTTCAGATTTAAAGTCCCGGATTGTATATCGGATGTTTTGGTCAATTACGATTCCGCCTGTAATCCCACATTATTTAACAATCTTGCAGAGGGGAAGCCATATGAATATACCTGTGATGATTCCGGGTGGGTGACGGTCGGTTTTATCATGAGAAATGGAGATGCCAAGTTGTTCTTGTCCAATGACACGACAGACTATATCATTGATTCCTCTAAAATATGTGAAGTTCATATATGGAAGCACCGTTGGTTCAGGTTGAATCCTTCTCCATATCCATGGTTCACATTTAATAGAGATAGCTGCCCTCCTTCCAATACGGCTGTTACCCTCGATTTTCCGGAACAACCGAAGGTAGAATCAGCCTTTCTGCAATGGGGAGATGGCACAAGCAGTACGGTATATAAACACAAGGATTCGGTCAATTTTGGTCCTTTTTTGCATCAATATGCTAAATCCGGAATGTTTATTTTATGGGTTACCCTCACCACAGACAGCGGTTGTTACGATAGTTACTTCGACACCATCATGTTAGGTCATTACTCTCAAATTTGGCATGACCCAATCCTTTGTCCGGGTAAACCCATTGAGTTGGTTGATGCCATTCGGTATTTTGATGACACCCTTTTTTGGTGGAGGGTTCCCTCTCACAGACAACAGGGTATTGAAACCATGATTTGGGATTTGGCAGATGGTAACGGATTTAGTTGGGACAAGCCCTTACCCAAAGTAACCTATTATACGCCCGGAATTTATCCGGTAAGATTGGCAACCAAGGATAAAAACGGATGCCGGGATACCCTGGTTCAAAATATTTCGGTCACCAATATAGTCGCCGGAATAAAGCCCATAACCAAAAAAATTATTTGTGATGATATCATACAGCTGTTTGATTCATCTGACCTAAAGAAATACGAGGGATTGGACTCCATCAAAGAGTACTTTTGGGATTTTGGGGATGGGAAAAATCCGTCCTATCTCAAAAACCCTTTTCATTATTACAGTTCCTACGGAGATTTCATCATAACACATTCGGTCATTACTGCATCCGGATGTTCTGATACGGTTTCAACTTCTATTTTTATAGGGGGGCCTATTCCTGATTTCAAGATAAAAGACACCATTGGCTGTGCTCCATTTAAGGCAGAATTTATCAATGAAAGCAAATCGGTCACCAAGTATATCTGGTACTATGGCGATGCCGCCAACTCCACATATTCTACCTCGCTCGATACCGGTGTCCAATTCACCTATATGGATCAGACAGTATCGTGAATCCGGATAACCAGAATCAGGTTTATTACTGTAGCGGTTGGTTTCCCGATACTTCCCGGCTCAATCCACCGATACGCCGCGTAATTGTATTACCAAAACCGGAAGTAGATTTTGATGTACCTGAAATAGCCTGTTTAAAAGAAGCGCTGGATTTGCAGAGCGATGCGGATCCTAAATACACCAAATTCAATTGGCGGATAGAAAATGACAGCTTTTCTACTGAAAATCCTGACACTTTCTATTATTTCCCTTCCACGGGTAAATATCGAATTTGGTTCACTCCGGAATATGCGGCTGATTCCATTTATCATATAGGCTGCTTTGACAGTGCTTTCCGCGATATTCAGGTGACAGATATTACGGCCAAATTTGGCAAGCAAAAAGGTGTTCAATGCAATGCCTTTGTCTTTTATGATTCGAGCGGAGGTGTATCGCGTAAATGGACTTTCAGTGTTCCTGGCAAAGATTTAGGACAAAGCGATGCCCAAAATCCTTCCTTCGATTTCAGAACAGAAAAAGGTGTAGCTACTGTTTGCCTTGAGGCGACAGATTCCCAGGGATGTACCAATGTGTATTGCGATACGGTGCAACTGCTCGACAATGCATTTGAATTGATTATGCCCAATGTGTTTACACCGGGTGTTGATGGGAAGAATGATATTTTCGATATCCTCATAAAGAATTACGAGTTTTATAAACTCACCATTTACAACCGATGGGGTGAAATAGTATATCTGAGCAGTACGGACGGAATTAGGAATGACCTGATTAACTGGAATGGCAATTACATGAATGGTCCGAATCCGTTGCCTGAGGGTGCTTACTTTTATATTTTAGAGACCAAAGAATTGTGCGATCCCAATGCCGAGCCCAGGCATATCTCCGGTACCATCACCCTGATCCGAGAGCATTAATCTTCGAGTTTCAGATCTAAATCCTTAATCATTTTTGCCAGAGCCGGATTTTTATGGATCATGGCTTCTAATTTGTCTTTGGCTTTGAATGGCTTGGATGTTTCCCTTGATTTTTTAGACAGATGATATTCAATGCTGAGGCTTTCTGAACCCAGTCCTGTGCGAAGGAAGCGAAGCAAATCAGTTTTAATTTCTTCGAACAGAATAAACTCGTGTTGTAGCAGTTCGAGATGCAGAACATCTCCTTCCATTTTGGCTATGTTGCTTCTTAAAGTAGCCGCTGCGCTGGCCTTTTGCAAACGGATTAACTCTTGAGCCAGTGATTCCAATGCCGTGCTTAAATCGGCGAATTTTTCTTTCGGAAGACGTAATTCTTCCGATTTCTCTTCGGCAACCTCTTTCGGATTTACCTTGCCCGCCATGACATTTTTAATGCCACCAATTCGAATCACTCCGGGAGGTTCTTTCAGCTGTGGAGCGACTGGTTTTGGCTTTGGTGAGGTTTTAAAGTCGGCTGCTATGGGTTCAGCTCTTTTTTTTTTAAACTCGGCCAATAAATCGAGTGTTTGACCAATATGACACATTCGAATCAAGACCAATTCAACATGCAAGCGTTGATTGTTGCTCTGTTTATAGGATAAATCATACTGATCGGCGATTTGCAGGGCGTTGATCAGAAATCCTTCATCAATTTGAGTGGCCTGCTCAACATATCGCCTGGCAATATTGCTTGGAACTTCCAACAAATGATGCGTTACCGGAGATTTACAAACCAATAAATCTCTGAAATGTGAGGAAAGGCCGTTCAGAAATATTTGACCATCGAAGCCTTTTGACAGAATTTCATCAAATAATACCAGAGCATTTCCGGGGTTTCTCTCATAAAAAGCGTTGGTCATACGGAAGAAGTAATCATAATCCAGTATGTGAAGATTTTGTAATACTTCTGTGTAAGTCAGGCTCCGTGATTCAGAGAAACTGACCAATTGATCAAATAGAGACAGTGCGTCCCTCATGGCTCCGTCAGATTTTTGGGCGATAAGGTGCAGTGCTTCTTCTTCGGTTTTAACTTCTTCTGATTCCGCAATGTGCTTCAAGTGATCGACAATTTGCGGAACAGTTATCCTTTCAAAATTAAATATCTGACAACGGCTTAAAATGGTAGGGATGATTTTATGCCTTTCTGTGGTGGCCAGAATAAAAATGGCGTATGCCGGTGGTTCCTCCAATGTTTTGAGAAAAGCATTAAAAGCCGCATTGGAGAGCATATGAACCTCATCAATAATATAGACTTTATATTTTCCGCGTTGTGGTGGAATTCGGACTTGTTCCACCAGGTTTCTGATATCTTCCACCGAATTATTGGAAGCCGCATCCAGCTCAAAAATATTGAACGAGAGGTCGTTGAGCGTGTTTCCGTCTTCCTCCCGATTTATTTCTTTGGCGAGGATACGGGCACAGGTTGTTTTTCCAACTCCTCGGGGACCGCAGAACAAGAAAGCCTGAGCAAGTTTCTGGCTTTTAATTTCGTTAATCAGGGTACGGGTAATATGCCCTTGACCAACAACCGCCTCAAAAGAATCCGGGCGATATTTGCGTGCCGAAACTACATAGGAACTCATAGGTGCAAAAGAATAGGAATCAAGGCTAAAAACCACATAGCGTGGAAAAATTTTGGATTTTCGGGATACTGAAAACGATGAATAAAAATCCTATTCCACTTTGTTAATTGGCAGCGTTTATCTACTTTTGCAGTCCTTTTATAAAAACACTTCAAGAAAATGACAAAAAATCAGTACGAATCTGTAATCATACTTACACCCGTGCTGTCTGAGAAGCAAATGCAAGATGCTATCACCAACTACAGACAGTTGATTACAGAAAATGGTGGAGAAGTGATCCACGAAGAAAATTGGGGGTTAACCAAACTGGCGTATCCGATTGAAAAGAAGACGACCGGTTTCTATCACATTTTTGAATTCAATGCACCCGGAGATTTAATTGGGAAGCTTGAGTTGACTTATCGCAGGGATGAGCAGGTTATGAGATATCTGACCATTCGTTTAGATAAGCATGCTGCAGCTTACAATGAAAAGAAGAGAAAAGGAGAATTCAACAAACCTAAAGCAGAGAAGGAGGCAACGGTATGAGCAAGAGAAACGACAAATCCACTTTCATGTTTAATAACCAGCCAGTAGGTCCGGTTAGAAAGAAATACTGCAGATTCAAGAAAAGTGGTATCAAGTATATTGATTATAAGAATGCAGATTTCCTGATGAAGTTCATTAACGAGCAGGGAAAAATTCTCCCGCGTCGTATCACCGGTACTTCATTGAAATATCAGCGCAAAGTGTCTGAAGCGGTGAAACGCGCTCGTCATTTGGCCATTCTTCCATATGTTGCTGACTTACTAAAATAAGGAAAAGATCATGAAAGTAATTCTAAAGGAAGACGTTAAGAAACTGGGTTTCAAAGACGATATCTGTGAAGTGAGAGATGGATACGGAAGAAATTTCTTGATTCCAAGAGGAAAAGCTGTATTGGCTACGCCAAGTGCATTGAAAGTGCAGGCAGAAAATGTGCGTCAGGCTAAATTCAAGCAAGAAAGAGTGCGCCAAGAAGCAGATTCTTTAAAAGAGAGAATGGAGAGCATTACCTTAACCATCGGAACCAAAGCCGGATCCAATGGTAAGATTTTCGGATCAGTAACTTCTATTCAGGTTGCGCAAGCGCTGAAAGACAGAGGTTTCGACATTGATCGTCGCAAGATTTTGGTGGACGACATCAAAATGTTGGGTGAATACAAAGCAACCGTAAACATTCATCGTGAGGTTTCTGTTGAAATTACACTGGATGTGGTTCAGGAATAACTGAATCGACCATAAAATAAAAAGAACCGCTTGAAAGAGCGGTTTTTTTATGCCCTTTTCCGAAATACAAAAGCTTTTTTTCCGGCCAGGTCTGTATAATCCAACTCTAATCCTGCCATATAGAGCACCTCATCATTTTGAATGACCACCTTAAAATCCGGTAATTCAAAAATAGAGTCATTCGCTCTTTCGCGATCAAATGAAACTTTATAATCCACTCCCAACATACCTGCATTTTCCATACTGAGCCGCACAACTACTACCTTTAAGTTATGGTCAGATGCCAATCTGATTAAATTTTGGTAGGCGGAATGCAGAATATGAACCGGAATTTTCATGGGCTCTTTCATTTTACAAAAATATCATCTCACAATCATCATTTAGTTTGGCTTATTTGAACTCTGAAATGTAATTTTACCTCGTGAACTTTTCTTTACATCTTCTGGCGATTGACTCTTTCGAAATATTTATCGAAACCGTTAAATTCATCGTTCCTTCCCTGGTCGTATTTCTGACAACCTATGCCATGTTGAGCAAATTCATGGATGACGATTATCGCACCAAACTGTTGGAATTAAAGAAGGAGAATTCTAATTCCATGATTCCATTGAAACTGCAGGCATATGAAAGACTTACCATTTATTTGGACCGAATTAGCCCTGATACCCTTGTCTTGCGCATGGCGGATCCACAAATGAATGCTACACAGTTTAAGCATCTTTTGATTCGTACCATTAATGATGAGTACACGCACAATGTATCGCAACAGATTTATGTAAGTACCCAAGCGTGGAAGGTAGTTAAAGCGGTAAAGGAACAGGTGATCATGACCATAGAAAATAGTTATAAAGACATGAAAGAAGATTCGAAGAGCACGGATCTTGGCAAGTCAATATTACAGGACATGATGGCAAAAAATGAAAATCCATGCTATGTGGCCATAGAGTTTCTGAGAAAAGAAATTGAGCTCGTTTTCTAAATACCTGATCGGTGCGCTATTGGCTCTTGCTTCGTGCAAAAGTCCTGAGTTTACCGTTTCTGATATTTCAACCCAACTTTTAACTTTAGATACCACGTTCAAGGCAAGCGACCCGCAGGCCAATGATATTATCCAATACTATAAATCCAACTTAGATTCCCAGATGAACAAACCCTTGGGGCTCTCAAAACAGTCGATGGGAAAAAACAGACCGGAGGGATTATTGGGTAATTGGTGTGCTGATGCCGTGCAATACGAGGCTTTAAAATTCGTAAATGACACGCCGGTTTTTACACTTCTTAATCACGGAGGATTAAGAACTGATATCCCCAAAGGCACTGTAACACTTGGTAAGATCTATGAAGTTATGCCGTTTGACAACGAGTTGGTTTTAATCTTGATGTCATCGACAGATGTAGATTCTTTGGTTCGTAGTATTGCAGAAAATGGAGGAGAACCTGTTTCCGGTATCCGAATCAACGCGTGTAAAGGTCAGGTTCAATTTACCATTGATTCGAATGCGTCGGATTATTATTGGGTTGCCACCAGTGATTATCTTGCCAATGGCGGAGATGATTTTCGTATTTTGTCAAAGGGAATTCGTCAGATAAAAACCGGAATACTGATACGAGATGCTTTGGTTAATTATATATTGGCAAAGCCTGTAATTGAAACGCAGCTTACAGAAAGAATTAAAATATGTCCATGAAACGCCGACAATTTCTGAAACAACTGGGATTGGCTGCTGCCGGCACCATGCTCATGCCGGAATGGGTACAGGCAGGGCGTCAGGAGCAATTAACCATTTTATTTACCAATGATTGGCACAGTCGGATTGAGCCATTTCCGATGGACGGGGGGCGAAATCAAGGTTTAGGTGGTGCATCAAAACGGGCAGCACTCATTCGCAGTATCAGACAGGAAGGAAACCAAGTTGTTTTACTCGATGCCGGAGATATTTTTCAAGGAACTCCATATTTTAATATGTATAAAGGCGAAATAGAATTCAAATTGATGAGTTCTATGGGTTATGATGCAGCCACCATGGGAAACCACGATTTTGATGCCGGACTTGAGGGATTTAAAAGGCAGCTACCTCATGCGAATTTTCCATTTGTTGTGTCGAATTATGATGTTTCCGACACCAATTTAAAAAACGATATCCGTAAATATCTTATTTTAAAAAAGGGTATTTGGAAGATTGGGGTTATAGGCCTGGGCATCGAGTTACAAGGATTGGTTCCTGAGGCATTATATGGAAAAGTGAAATATCAGGATCCTGTTTCAAAAGCGAATGAAATGGCCGCATTTTTAAAGAAGGAAAAACGCTGTGATATGGTCATTTGTCTTTCGCATTTGGGTTATCAATACAAGAGCGAAAAGATATCAGATGTTAAATTGGCTAAACAGTCTGATAATATAGACATAATACTGGGTGGTCATACACATACTTTTTTGCGTCAGCCTGATAAAATTATCAACATTTCGGGTCAAACAACGTGGGTATGTCAAACCGGATGGGGTGGAATAAATTTGGGACGAATTGATTTTAAATCAGATAGGAAAAATAGCGCTGAAAACGCCCGTTTTTCTATGTTAGAAATTTGTTAAAAGTCAATTTTTTTTTCCCTTTTTTTTTGAACAAATTTACCAACGAATTCAACGGCCAACGGAAAGCAGTTGATTTCATTTTTCAAAACCAAAACCAAAAACAAGCTCGTAACTCTATGCAAAAAGACTGTAACCTCGTATGGACCAATATTCTTCAAATCATCAAGGACAATATCAATGCTCAGAGCTATAAAACGTGGTTCGAGCCAATAATTCCATTGAAGGTCGAAGACAAGGTATTGACCATACAAGTACCCAGTCAGTTTTTTTATGAATGGTTGGAGGAGCACTATGTAGGACTGTTGAAAAAGTCTTTGGAAAAAGAATTGGGACCCGGATCAAAATTGGAATACAGCATCATTGTTGAAAACAGTGGTAGCAGATCTCCACATCCATATACCATTAACGTTCCGACCCGAAACAGCGCAGCCACACGTCAAAATGAAGTGGGTATGCCGTTAAACCTGAGCACCGGGATACGAAATCCATTCATTATTCCGGGTTTAAAGAAAATAAACATCGATAGTCAGCTAAATCCCGGATATACTTTTGATAGTTTTATTGAAGGTGATTGCAACCGTTTGGCTCGTTCGGCCGGATTTGCAGTTGCGAACAAACCGGGAGGTACAGCCTTTAATCCTTTGATGTTATTCGGCGGGGTTGGTTTAGGTAAGACACATTTGGCCCATGCTATCGGGAATCGAATTAAGGAGATCTCCCCTACCAAAGCTGTTCTGTATGTTTCTTCAGAAAAATTCATTAATCAATATATCGACTCTTGTAAAAACGGAAACAACAATGATTTCGTGAATTTCTATCAGTTGGTAGATGTATTGATTGTAGATGATGTGCAATTCTTTTCGAAAAAGGAAAAAACACAGGAAATATTCTTTCAAATCTTTAATCATCTTCACCAGGCCGGGAAGCAATTGATTTTGACCTGCGACCGAGCTCCTCGTGACTTAAAAGATGTGGATGAGCGCTTATTGTCTCGTTTTAAATGGGGTCTTTCTGCGGATTTGCAAACTCCTGATTTTGAGACAAGGGTGGCTATTCTGGAACATAAAATGTATCAGGATGGCATTCGTTTACCTGGCGATGTGGTTGAATATGTTGCACATAACATTGATTCAAATATTCGTGAACTCGAAGGGGCACTGATTTCACTACTTGCTCAATCATCTTTAAACAGAAAAGAGATAGATCTTGAACTGGCGAAAAAGATGATGAAGAACTTTGTGAAAAACGCTTCCAGGGAGATTTCTATCGATTATATCCAGAAATTGGTGAGTGATTATTTCCAAATTCCGGTAGATACCCTAAAAAGCAAAACCCGGAAAAGGGAAATTGTTCAAGCCAGACAAATTTCGATGTTCTTCGCGAAGCAATTGACCAAATCGTCCTTAAAGAATATTGGTATGCACTTCGGTGGTCGTGACCACAGTACAGTTATTCATGTTTGTCAAACTGTGAATGATCTGATGGATACGGACAAAAAATTCAAAGCTGACGTAGAAGAACTCACAAAACGTATAAAAATCAATACGTATTAATCAGGCCCAAACCCAACGGCAAGTAGACAATTGCCTGATGGACTGAGAAGTGGCAATGATATTTAACTGTTCATTTCCCATACTCTTTACTTGCCTGGCTTCTTTCAAGCTGAGATATAGCCGCCATTCTCCTTTACTGTGAAAGGCCGCTTTTATCCATCGCCCTATTCCTATGACACAAAAACTCCAATGATTATCCAGAGACACATTTCTGCTTGAGATAGAAATATAGAACTTTCCTGAAGTTGTACTTCTCAGCTGACCTAGTAATATCATTCTCTATCAACAAAAGAATGACGTTAAGGTTCAAAAAAAAAGTCCTCCGATGGAGGACTTTCCTTTTATTTGGTTTCCGGATACTATGATTTTTTACCGGGTCTGATGATATCTAAAACGATTGGCGTAGCGATGCAAATGGAAGAATAGGTTCCAACCCCAATTCCCACCAACAAGGCGAATGTAAATCCTTTTAAACTCTCCCCTCCGAATAAAAACAATACCAACACAACCAGAAGTGTAGTAAAGGATGTTACCAATGTTCTGCTCAGTGTTTGGTTGATGGCGTTGTTGATCAGTACAGGTGTATCCTTTTCGTGTTTGTGAATGTGTAAAAATTCCCGTATACGGTCGAACACCACCACGGTATCGTTAATTGAATAACCAATAACCGTAAGGATAGCTGCGATAAATGCCTGATCAATGTCTAAAGGAAAAGGTAAAATACCGTAGAAAATGGAGAACAAAGAGAAAACCATTAATACATCATGGGCCAAAGCAATGGTCGCACCTAATCCATATGACCATTTTCTAAATCGAATTACGATGTATAAGAACATTCCAATAATTGCAATACCCAAAGCCAAAGCTGAGCCTTTTTTAATGTCATTCGCTACTGTAGGACCAACTTTCTGTGTGGTGAGTATCTGATCTGCCTTTACATCATATTTTGACAGACCTTTTAAAACAGCTTGCTGAACGAGTTCAGAAGCATTTTCATCCTTGCTATCGATTAAGTAGGCTGTCGTTATTTTAAATTGATTGTCAACACCATACGTCTTTACTTCGTTGTTTGCCTGAATTTCTGCATTCAACGCACTTTTCAATTCTGAGGCATTCACCGGCTTGTCCATTTGAATAATGAAGCTCCAACCACCTTTGAAATCAACTCCGGAAGACAATCCTTTCGTAAAAAGTGAGGCAATACCGGCAAGTATAATTACGGAAGAAACTACATAGAACTTTTTGCGATTTCCAATGAAATTGTAGTTCGGATTGTTAAAGAGTCTTTTAGAAAAGCTTGTTTCAAATTCAATTTCTTTGCCTTTAGCTAAATCGCGATCAATCAACAAGCGACTCAGGAAAATTGCTGTGAATAAAGAGCTCAGGATACCGATTACCAGAATAATTGCAAAACCTGCCACCGGTCCTTGTCCAAATGTCATCAATACAAAACCCGCGATTAACGTCGTAATGTTAGCATCTATGATGGAAGAGTAGGCAGCAATATATCCGTTTTTAACAGCAGCTTTTGCACCTTTTCCTTCCCTCATTTCTTCTTTGATACGCTCAAAGATCAGCACGTTCGCATCTACTGCCATACCTATGGTTAATACCAGACCGGCCATTCCGGGCAGGGTAAGTGCAGCTCCATATCCTGAAAGTACCCCTATGATAAAGAAGAGGTTGGCCAAGAGAGATAATACAGAGTAAATCCCAGGTCGGCCATAATAAAGAATCATAAAGGCAATCACACCCAGAAATCCAACAACCAACCATATCAATCCGGCCTTAACGGCTACTTTACCCAAGGTAGGACCCACAACGCTTTCTTCCACGATTCGGGCAGGTGCAGGTAATTTACCCGCTTTCAAAATATTGGATAAATCGCTCGCTTCATTTTGATCGAATCCACCGGCGATTTCAGAGCGTCCATCGGGAATTTCATTTTGTACAGAAGGTGCTGAATATACCTGATCATCCAAAACAATAGCCACCGCTTCTTTCGTTTGTGAAGCTTTGGCAGTAATGCGTTTCCATTCACGGGCACCGTCCTGATTCATGCTCATGCTCACTTTGATTTCACCGTTTGGCTGTAAGGATGGGCGCGCGTCTGTTACAACATCACCTTCCAATGCCGGCTTACCATCTTTAGATGCTTTCAGCGCATACAACATGTAGTATTTTCCTTCCTTATCTGAAGCCTTAAAACTCCATCTGAATCTGATATCATCCGGAATATTCTCCAGAACTTCGGGATAACTAAGGTATTCATCAACAATCGATTTGTCTTTTGTTTGAACAAATCCAACTGCAGCACCCTCGGCCCAATTCTTCTGATCCTGGGTTACGTTTGGATATATTTTGGAGAGAAGTGGATTTTCCTTGGCTATTTGCTCAGCACTTTTCTGTGCAGTATCATTTTTCGCTGTAGAGTCTTTTCCTGAAAGTGAGCCTATTTCATTCCCGGTAGTGTCTTCATCAGCTGCGGCTGTCAAAGAAGATGATCCCACTTTTTCTGTAGTATCACCAGTTAGTCCCAAAATTTTAACTACCTGCTTGTTGGCTTCTTCCAAGATTTTATACCCTTCATAATTGGGATAGGTATTCCAGAACTCCAATTTTGCAGAGCTTTGTAACACCTTACGAATTCTGGATGGATCGTCGACCCCGGGAAGTTCAACCATGATTTTTCCTCCATCCATTTGCTGGATATTGGGTTGGGTTACCCCAAATTTATCGATACGGGTACTCAGGATCTGGAAAGCGCGATCTACAGATTTTGATGTCTCCTCCTTTAAATATTTGTAAACATCGGAATTCGGTGAGCTATAGTTGAATACATCTTTGAGTTCCTTACTCATAAATACGGCTGCCAATCCGTTTTTAGGAGAGAGTTTTTCGTATTCTTCCTGAAATATTTGAACGAAATCTACCTGACCAGTATAGCGGGCTTCTGCTTTTTTCATGGCCTCATTGAACTTGCGATCCATAGAGTTGTCTGCAAGCGCTCTAACGATATCGGGCACAGCTACTTCGAGCGTAACGTTCATACCTCCCTGTAAATCCAGACCCAGATTCAATTCTCTTTCTTTGATTTCATTGAAAGTATAATTGACAATTCCGAGGTTATAAACTTTCTCCGGACCCAAAGAGTCTAAAACATCACGCAATGAGCGGTTCGTTTTTTTGGCAATACTCTTCGCTTTATTTTCAACCTGATTGCTGCGAAGGGTGAAGGAAAGCTGATAGGCGCACACAACCAACAGAAGGATGGAAAACACCTGAACAAATCCTTTATTTTTCATTATCGATTACTTATTATTTTGGAAAGTCCGCAAAAGTACACGTAAATTGGAAAACATCAAATGAATAGGCACGTTTAATAATTTAACGGTTCACATCAATAAACCGTTCAATATCCGCACTCTTGCCAAAAATGATGATGGTGTCGGACTCATAAATGATGGTATTGTGTTTAGGTACACCGAGTAAGTGCTTTTCGAAAACTTGCTGACCATCTTTTTCTACTTCAAAGTCTCTTTTCAGGGAGATTAAACTCAATTCATATTTTTCGCGAAAACTTATTTCCGAAACATTGAGGTTGACTATTTTTCTGGGTGGCTTTATTTCTGAAATTTCATAATCATCACTCAACTGCAAAAATGTTTGAATGCTTGGGTGCACCAATCGCTCTGCTACCAGCGTGCCAACTTCGTCTTCCGGAGATAGAATCTCGAGAACTCCCAGTTTTTCCAGGATTTTTCTCTGATGATCGGTACTCGCTCTTGCAATGATTCGCTTAATCTTTAAATCCATCAGATGGGTTACCGTGAGCAAAAGCGCCTCAAAATTTTCTCCTATGGCTACCACTACCGCATCCATGGTATCCAAACGTTGCGATTTGAGCGCTTTGAGATCCGTGCTATCCATGACAATTGGTGTTGCCACATCATCTCTTAACAGATCAACATGGCCTTCATCATTATCTATCGCCAAAACTTCAGCACCTCTGTTGGACAATGTTCTGGCTATGCGGCTTCCGAACCTTCCGAGGCCGATAACCGCAAATCTGTAATTCATCATATTAAAATCTGTTTGAAATGATCCACAATAATATTAAAACTGCGCTCGAAATGCGTATTGTTCATAATCACCATGTCTACTTCATTTTGATAAGGAAGTAAATATTTTTCGAAAGCAGGTTGCACATGATTTTCCCATTGATACAATATCTGCTCTTTGGTCATGGCTCTCTCGAGGAAATCTCTTTCTAATCTACGATTCAGTTTTATGCTATCCTCGGCATCAATGAACAACTTCAGGTCGAACAGAGAAGCAAGTTTCCTATAATGAAAAATGAAAAGCCCTTCTATAATAATAATCGGCGTTGAATGCCAACGGAATGTTTTTGGAAATTTATCCGGATTGTTAAAAGTGTATTCGACTAAATCAACACTTTGCCCTTTCATCAGCATTCTCAAATCCTTCAGCATTCTTTTAAAGTCAATGGCTTCCGGCAAATCGAAATTCACATGTCCGTTCTCGTCCATTTGTTGTTCGCTTAAGGGCCTATAATAATGATCCTGAGAAATTACGGTTAATTCAGTGCGTTCAAAAACTTCGCTGAGCCGATGAATAAATGTAGTTTTCCCGGAAGCACTACCTCCGGAAATTCCAACCAAATAAGGACGATGAGCAGAATTTTTCAAAGGGCACAAAATTACGAGCACGTTCATCGAAAAAAAGCACTAAACCGTGGAAACTAAATTCATTTCCATAGTTTCCAATGTCATTACATTTATTACTTTTGCGGCCGTAAATGGATGTGAGGCAAAAATTATTGGAAGAATCCGAAAGGCTTTTTATGCAAAAGGGGCTGAAGAGTGTGAGTATGGATGATGTGGCCAGGCACATGGGTATGAGCAAAAAGACCATTTATCAATATGTAAAAGACAAAAAAGAATTGGTTTTTAACGTTATCCAACAGCACTTTGAAAAAGATCAGACAAACTGTCAATTCATATTAAATTCGCAGCCAAATCCGATAAATCAAATGTTGATCATCGGAAAAAACATCGCAGCCAACTTTAAGTCGATGCACCCGTCGCTCATATTTGATTTAAGGAAATACTTTCCAAGAAGTTGGGAATTGTTTCTGAATTACCGTTCCAATGTGGTGTACCATGCTGTTAAATCGAACATTACCAATGGAATTGAACAGGGTTATTACCGACAGGATTTACATCCGGAGATCATCTCCAGAATATATCTCGACTTAACCGAATCTGTGGTAAAAATCGATTATTCAAATGTAGAATACAATTTTGGGGATGCCATTCGCGAAATGATCCTGTATCACCTGCATGCCATTTGCAGTGAAAAAGGTTTGGAATACCTGAGTAACCATAAAAATATCATAACAAATCTTCCCTCATGAAGTTAATAAAAATCAATTTGACTATGCTGTGTATGGCGCTTGTGCTTTTTAACCAAACGGAAAGCAAAGCACAAGGCAGTACAAACAGTTTAACCTTAGAACAAGCCATCGCCTATGCCATGGAACACAGTCCAAACTTACAAAATAAGAAGCTGGATGTGGATTATGCCAAAGGACAGGTATTGGAAACTACATCCATAGGCCTTCCTCAGGTGAGTGGATCCTTTAATTTTCAAAACAACCTTGAGTTGCCTGTATTTGTATTCCCTAACCCCGCAACCGGAGAACAAACTCCGATAAGAGTAGGGCAAAAATTTAATACAACAGCAGGTATCAGTGTGAGTCAGTTAATTTTCGACGGGCAATACCTGTTGGGGTTAAAAGCAGCACAGGAATTTGTTAAAATGGCCAGCAGTCTGGAAATTCTCAGTGCAAGTCAATTAAAGAATCAGGTTACTCAAACCTACTTAATGGTACTTTTAAGTGCTGAAAGTATGAAACTCATAGAGGCCAACCTGGAAATGGTGAAGAAAACACTTGAGCAGACTGAAGCACTTTACAAAACAGGATTCGCCGAGAAAATTGATGCAGATCGATTGAGAATCAGCAAAATGAATCTGGAAACACAACTATTATCTCTTAAAAACCAACATGATTTAAGTAAAGATGCCTTAAAGTTAACCATGGGAATGCCCATTGAAAACAGCATTGAGCTTACAGACAAAATTGAGCAATTAGCAGTAATTGAATTGTCTATTCTGAATGAAACCGCAGACTATAAAAACAGGCCTGAATACACTGTTCTCACGACTCAACAAAAGTTGAATGATTTGAATCTCAAACGATATAAAGTAAGCATGATTCCAAGTCTGGCGGCATTTTACAATTACCAACAGGCATTTTATGGTGATGAGTTGGACTTTGATCCCTGGTTTGGAACTTCATTATGGGGCTTAAATATGAGCATCCCCATTTTTAAAGGAATGAATACCAAGGCTCAGTTGGACAAGGTGGGTGTAGACATACTTAAAACGAACAACGATTTGGCCAATTTGAAAATGGCAGTCAGTCTGGAAGTGAATCAGCATAAAAGCAGATATAATACTTTGTTGAGTAATCTGGAAGTTCAAAAACAGAATGTAAAACTAGCCGAAGAAGTACTTGCCATCACCTTGAAAAAACTCGAAAACGGAATGTCGGGGAATCTGGAAGTTATTTCTGCACAAACCGATCTTAAAACGGCACAAACCAATTATATACAATCATTATATGAATTAGCGTTAACCCGCGCACAACTCAATCAAGCTTTAGGAAAATAAGAAAAACTCTCCAAAAAACATGAAAAAGATATTCCCTTTATTGATGATTTTAGCAGCAATGGGCTGCGGTTCAGACAACAGCCTGGAGGCAAAAAAAGAAGCCCTGGCCGAGAAAAAGAAAGCTTTCAGCGCCCTGAAAATGGAAATTGAGGCTTTAGAAAAAGAAATTAATTCCGTAGACAGCACGGCTACTGAAGATCTGGGAGCCCCGGTAAAACTTGAAATGGTCGAAAGAAAAAACCTCTCGAATCCATTTCAAATTCAGGGTTTGGTAGCCAGCGATCGCAATGTACTTGTTTCAGCGGAGATGGGAGGAACCATCACACGCATCCATGTGAAAGACGGACAAATGGTGCAAAAAGGGCAGTTGATTGCCACGTTGGATGGATCAACAGTTGGAAGTCAAATTGCAGAGCTTCAAAAAGCACTTGAACTGGCCAAAACAACCTTTGAAAAGCAAGAAAGCTTGTGGAAACAGCAAATTGGCACCGAAATGCAGTATTTACAAGCCAAAAACCGCAAAGAATCTCTTGAAAAGAGTTTGGCGACTGCTCAGGTTCAATTGGGCAAATTTGTATTGCGTGCACCTATCAGCGGTATTGTTGACCAGCTTTTTAAGAATGAAGGCGAGATTCTGGGACCCGGTAATCCGGTTGCCAGGGTGGTAGATGCCTCTTCCGTTAAAATAAAGGCCGACGTATCCGAGTCGTATCTGAAGAATATTAAACCGGGTAGCGAAGTTGAAGTATACTATCCATCCATCAATGTACGCGCCAAAGAAAAAGTGAATGCGGTTGGAAATTACATCAACCCGGATAACCGGACCTTCAGTGTTTATATCATACCTTCTAAAGGAGCCAACGAATTGAAACCCAATATGCTGGCAATAATTACTGCTTACATCTTCTTAAAATCAGATGTAATTAGTGTTCCTACTCGTCTGATCCGTAATGATGGCAATGGAGATTACATTCTCACGGCCAAAAAAGATAAGGAAGGCAAATTGAAAGTTGCCAAAACAGAGATACAGGTGAATGAAAAGTTTGCTGGCAGAAGTGTGGTCAATAGCGGATTGGAAATCGGAGACCAAATAATTGTGGAAGGTTATCAATCGGTTGTTGCTGGAGACAACATTAAAGAAATCCGTTAATGAATACGTTTAAAGAGTTCAAGCTGAGCAGTCTGGCGGTCAATAACCGTACCAGCGTATATGTGCTTACATTTTTAGTATTTATCATTGGGTTGATGGCATATCAGTCCATGCCAAAGGAGAGTTTTCCTGAAATAAAGCAACCCACTATATATGTAAATACAATTTATCCGGGCAACTCTCCTATCGACATGGAGAATTTGGTAACCCGACCTATTGAAAAGGAAATCAATACCATTAAAGGTGTTAAAACCATGAAATCTACTTCTGTTCAGGATGTAAGCGTCATCATCGCTGAATTCGAACTGGATGTGGACCCAACGGAGGCATTGAATGACGTTAAAGAAGCAGTAGATCGGGCGAAAAGTGAATTACCCGGAGACTTACCAAGGGATCCAAATGTAATGGAATTGGATTTCTCTGAATTTCCGGTGATGAACATCAATATAGCCGGAAATTATCCGTATGAACAGTTAAAGCATTATGCTGAGTATCTGGAAGAAGAAATAGAAAACCTACCTGAGATATCCGAAGTGGACATCAGCGGATTGCAGGAAGATGAAGTTGAAATTTCAGTTGACAAGCTCAAAATGGAAGCTTTGGAAATCAGCTTTCGCGACATTGAATCTGCCATTACCGGTGAAAATGCATCCATGTCTGGTGGTGATATTCAAATCATTGAAGGCAGCAGCATTAACCGTAGAAGTTTGAGGATAGACGGAGAATTCAAAAAAGTTGAAGATATCGAAAACGTTATTGTTAAGCATGAGTTTCAGAACATCGTATATCTCAAAGATATTGCCGAGGTTCATTTCGGGCCCAAGGAGCCTGTTTCTTTTGCCCGTCTCAATGGAAAACCCGTATTGGCACTGGACGTAAAAAAGAAGAGTGGCGAAAACCTTTTAAATGCTGCTGACAAAATCAAAAAGATCATAGAAAAAGCGAAAAAAACGCAATTTCCATCTGAACTGAGTGTCATCATAACCAACGATCAAAGCAAATTCACGATCTCCATGGTGAGCAATCTTGAAAACAGCATTATTATGGGTGTTATTCTGGTTGTTGGTATTCTTTTATTTTTCCTCGGTCTGAGAAATTCGCTTTTCGTTGGTTCTGCTATTCCATTAAGTATGCTGATGGGAATAGCCATTTTGAATTTCATGGGTACTACCCTGAACATGATGGTTTTGTTTTCATTGATCCTGGCTCTTGGGATGCTGGTGGATAATGGAATTGTGGTGGTAGAAAACATTTACCGACTTAGGTCAGAAGGTATGGACAATACAACTGCATCAAAGTATGGAGTTGCCGAAGTAGCCATGCCTATTATTTCGTCAACAGCTACGACGGTAGCAGCCTTTCTCCCTCTGTTATTCTGGAAGGAGCTCATGGGTGAATTCATGAAATTTTTACCGATTACACTCATCATCGTATTAAGTGCTTCTCTTTTTGTGGCTTTGGTTATAAATCCGGTGCTCACTGCAGATTATCTGACCTTAGATCATGGAAAGAAAAGTACGCTCAAAAAGTTTATCACTCAGAATGCAATCATGCTCATTTTGGGCATTCTTCTGCATGTGAGTGGAGTTTCAAAACTAATGGGAGGATTGCTTATATCCGGAGTTATTATCTCTTTACTTTACAGATACACCTTACTTCCCGGTTCTGAAGTTTTTATGAACCGAATGATGCCGCGCATAGAAAACTTCTATTACCGCACCATACGGTTTGCTCTGAGAGGTAAAAACCCTGTTTGGTTTTTTATTGGAACCTTTATACTCATGATTGCATCCATTATGTTTTTTGGGGC
>CAZTGZ010000009.1:0-27565 GCA_964613385.1 uncultured Chitinophagaceae bacterium | reverse complement strand
GGCTAGTAAACCGGAAGTGCTTTTCTTCCCGGATAACGAACCTAAAATGGTGAATGTTTTTATAGAAGCTCCATTGGGTACAGACATATTAAAGACAAATGAATTAACGCTACAGTTGGAAGAACGGGTTAAGAAGGCCATTGCTCCGGATTCTGCTATCATTGAAGCCACCTTGGCACAGGTTGGTGAAAAAACTGCCGATCCTAATGAAGGTCCTCAAACCGGAAGTTCTCCGCATAAAGCCAGGATCACGGTTTCATTTCTCGAATACGATCAAAGAGTAAACATTTCAGATCGTTCCACCAATGAGGTGATGAGTAACATTAAAAAAGCGCTCAAAGATTTTCCATCGGCCAGTATAACCATCTCCAAAGATAAAATGGGGCCACCGGTTGGCAAGCCTATCAATCTCGAGGTTAAGGGAAAAGACTATCTTGAATTGATATCGTATGTGGAGACCTTGAAAAAAATGATGGAAGATGCCAATGTTCCTGGAGTAGATCAGTTAAAAACAGACCTTGAATTGGGCAAGCCTATGCTCGAGGTTTCTGTGAACAGAGATGCCGCCAGGAGGTTCGGTTTGAGCACGCAACAGATTGCCTATGAAATACGGAGTGGATTATTGGGAAGAGAAATCAGCAAGTTTAAGGATGAGGAGGATGACTATAAAATTCAATTGAGGTTTAGCAATGATTATCGATATAATCTGAACAACTTGTTGAATACCAAAATAACTTTCCGTAATCCGGCCAATGGTAAAATATCCCAGGTACCCATCACGGCGGTATGTGAGATTAACTTCAATTCCACGTATGGAACTGTGAAAAGAGAAGATATGGAAAGGGTTATCACCATATTCTCAGAGGTGGAGAGCGGATACAATGCGAACGAAATAGTTGCTCAGTACAAACAGTTGATGGCAAATGCTCCCGTGAAGCCGGGATATGAGTTCAAATTTACCGGAGAACAAGAGCAACAAAGTCAATCTACAGATTTTATGGTAAGAGCCCTGTGGATTGCAATAGGTTTAATCTTTTTGATTATTGTATCGCAGTTCAACTCTGTAATTGGACCTGTGATCATTATGTTTTCTATTTTATTCAGTACCATCGGTGTATTTCTCGGTTTTGGCTTATTCAAAATGCCATTTGTAATCCTGATGTGTGGAATTGGAATTATAAGTTTGGCTGGGGTCGTAGTAAACAATGCCATCGTCTTGATTGATTATACCAATTTATTGAGATCCAGGAAACGAGCTGAGTTGGGGATTCCGGAAGACGGAAGGCTACCTAATGAAGAAATTCTGAATTCAATAATGGAGGCGGGTAAAACGAGATTGCGGCCCGTGTTACTTACTGCAATCACAACCGTACTCGGATTGATTCCATTAGCCATGGGTATGAACATCAATTTCTTCACCTTGTTAACAGAATTAGATCCTCAATATTACAGCGGAGGCGATAATGCTGATTTCTGGGGGCCTATGGCATGGACCGTTATATTCGGATTGACGTTTGCGACTTTCCTGACACTGGTAATTGTACCCGTGATGTATTGGATCAGCGATATTTCAATGTTTAAATTCAAAAATCTGGTCAAGAGAATTCTTAGCTGATAAACCAAAGAGGTGTTTGTACAAATTGTGTATAAACACCTCTTTTACTTATGATTCCGGCTCTTTTAATTTCTCAACACTTTATAAATTTGTTGAATGCGAAAAGAGAGTAAAAAATTCCTTGAAAAGTATTTAAACAACAATTCACCTACCGGTTTTGAAAGCAGTGGTCAACAGATTTGGCTTGATTATTTAAAACCATACATCGACGAATATATTATCGACACCTATGGAACAGCTGTTGGCGTGATAAATCCGGGCAAACCATACAAAGTTGTAATCGAAGCTCATGCGGATGAAATTTCCTGGTTTGTCAACTATATCAGTCCGGAAGGATATATTTATGTAATACGCAACGGAGGTTCAGATGCCTTAATTGCGCCTTCCATGCGTGTAATTCTGCACACGGATAAAGGGAAAGTAAAAGGTGTATTTGGATGGCCGGCAATCCATGTCAGAGACATCAGTAAAGATGAAGCGCCCAGTGTTAAAAAAATCTTTATTGATGTAGGGGCATCCAGTCGCGAAGAAGTAGAAAAAATGGGCATTCATGTAGGTACGGTTGCCACATTTGAAGCAGATGTAATGGAGTTGGGTGAAAACTTTATCACCGGAAGGGCTTTGGATAACCGAATGGGCGGGTTTATGATCGCTGAAGTTGCCAGAATGTTAAAAGAAGGTAAGAATCAGCTTCCTTATACACTTTACGTAGTGAATTCGGTGCAGGAGGAAATTGGTCTGCGGGGCGCTGAGATGATTTCGCGTCGATTAAAACCGGATGTAGCCATTGTGACGGATGTAACCCATGACACGACAGCTCCGATGTATAATAAGGTTGAACAAGGTGAGACCAAGTGTGGTGGAGGGCCGGTTTTAACCTATGGTCCGGCTGTTCAAAACAACTTGCTCAAGCGCATCATTGAAACCGCAGAAAAAAAGAAAATTCCCTTTCAGAGAGCCGCAGTTTCCAGAGCCACCGGTACAGATACAGACGCCTTTGCTTTTAGTGCAGAAGGTGTAGCTTCCGCATTAATTTCTTTACCTTTGAGATATATGCATACCACAGTAGAAACTGTTCATAAAAAAGACATTGAACAGGTCATTCAATTGATGTATGAGGTCTTGCTAAAAATTAAGAGCGGTGAAGATTTTAGATATATTAAATAGATGTCGTATTATTTGAAACTTCTTGTTCTCGGTATTTTTATTGAAATTTTCTTTGGATGCAAGAAAAAGCAAACCTATGAAAAAGGCTTTCAGGTTGAATCCGAATCTGAATCGGAAAACATGGCTGAAATTGAAGGCTTGGGGAATAAACTTGAAATTAGACCCGGAAGCGTATTAATAACTGCGAACAAAGATTTAAGAATAACCACCCTATACAAAGTAAACTACAATAAAGACAGAACAAGATCATATATAGGCGATCATTATTCCTACTTCAGTGATGAGTATGAATATCCAGTTGGAAATAACTGGAATCAACATATTATTCCCGGATTTCAAATCATCTATGGTTTTAACATGGTCAATCTATCCTTCTATCAATTTAGTATTGATAAGGCTCATCATATATTCGAAAAACCCGTTTTGATTAAAAATCTGTATCTGCCTTCCCAAATAGAAGACACACTAAATTTTGAACCGGTAAATCGGAAATATTTCATGGTTTCTGCCTATAATGAAGATACAAACAAAGATGGGTTTATCAATGCCAAAGATTTGAGACGAATGTTCCTATTCAATGAAGAGGGGCAAAAAGTAAAAACAATGTTCCAGGAAAATCTTTCGGCTTACAAATCAGAGTATGACTCAGAAAATGATGTTCTTTTCGTATTTAATCATGTTGATTCTAATCGCAATGGAACCATTGAAACCGATGAGCCTGTCTCCATATATTGGATTGATTTAAAAGACCCTTTGAAAACCGGAAAACAATTCTAGCAGAAATTAAAATTCATCTCCAATAAATTCTTTAGACAAGCGCACTTAAGAAATAATTTTCTCAGACAAAATGTTTGTTTTTTGTCATTTTCTGCTATCTTAGCGTCAAAATAGACGCTTATGCACAAGAATTTTACCAATGAAGAGATTGTATTGCTTCACAATCCCGGTTGTTCAAAAGCAAAAAAAGCGCTTGCATATGCTTTAGGAATTGCACGCAGGGTTAGTCATTTCGAATTCAATAATTCCATCAGAACCCAAACCCAATGGAAGGAGTGGTTGTTGATGTTAGGCAAAAAGCCCAAGGATCTATTGGATAAATCCAAACCTTACTATCAGGAAAATTTGAAAGGTCGTGATTTTGTTGATGAGGATTGGTTGAACATTGTTATCCGAAACCCTTGGTTAATACGAAGCCCTATAGCCATTCGGGGCAAAAGAGTGATGTTCTTAGACAATCCTTCTGACATTCTAAAATTGCTTTAGCTTCGCATTCATGAAAACTGAAGCAGGGGAAGCATTTGATTTGCTGGACATTCGTTGTGGCACCGTCATCAAAATGGAAGCTTTCCCGGAGGCGCGCAATCCCAGTTTCAAAGTATGGATCGATTTTGGGGAATTAGGAATCAAAAAAACATCAGCTCGCATTACCGACCTCTATCAAGTCAATGAACTCATCGGCAAACAAGTAATCGCTTTGGTAAATCCGGGACAAAAACAGATTGCCAATTTTATCAGCGAGTGTTTAATTTTAGGCTGTACGTCAGATGGCAATAATGTGGTTCTATTGCAGCCGGAACGACCAGTTATTAACGGAACCCCTATAAAGTAGTTTAATTGTCTGAAATCGTATAAATCAGGGTAATTTCCGTATTGTCCTGATTGGCATCCAGTAGTTGAAATTGATTTCCCCCGTTCAGGAGATTGATGCGGAGTTGCAGGTTGTGGCCTTTTCCTGCACCATTTCCTGTATACGCACTTTTAATATTCTTGACGATGATCTGGTCGGTCGTGCTCACATTTATCCAGCCATTGCTTATCCCTTTAGTTCCGGACCCATAATTGGTTGCGGCTAATGCTCTAACTCTGAGAATGATACCATTGGGAATAGAACCTGACCCCACTTTAACTGTGATATTTCTTTTTTTATCTAAAGAGAGTGGGAATGAGTTGATTACCGAAGTATAATTAAGCCATAGATTGTCAACAGGTTGGTCTTCGAAGGTGATGGTACTGCCCGCATTATTCGGTTGTACCAATCCCAGCAAAACATCTGTGCTTCCCGCGTCCGTTTCAATATCTAACAATGCAATCTCCGGAATTCTGTATTGTACCAAATGATTAAAGGCTTCATCTCCCTGGGCCAGTGCACTGATCGCCTGGAGAAAAAAGGCTAAAAGAAAAAAATGTTTCATGTCGTTTCGCTTTTGCAAAGCAACATGTTCACTGCTTAGATTGGCAATCTACTTATACACGTAAATGCCTAATCTGCTGGACATTAAATCACAAATTCCCTCGTAGTTCCTGTTCTCTCTCTATACTTTCAAATAGCGCTTTAAAATTGCCTTTACCAAAAGATTTGGCACCCTTGCGCTGGATAATTTCATAGAACAGCGTAGGTCTATCTTCGACCGGTTTGGTAAACAACTGCAATAAGTAACCGTCTTCATCCCGGTCAATGAGAATATTGAGTGCCTTTAATTGTTCCAGATCCTCTTCAATTTCTCCTACCCTTTCCGGAATATCATCATAATATGTTTCAGGTACATATAAAAATTCGATGCCTCTTTTGCGCAATTCTGTAACCGTGTGAATTATATCATACGTTGCAACAGCTATGTGCTGTACCCCGGGTCCATGATAGAAGTCGAGATATTCTTCAATTTGAGACTTTTTTCTTCCTTCGGCGGGTTCGTTAATCGGAAATTTTACATAACCATTTCCATTAGAAACCACTTTTGACATCAAGGCGGAATATTCCGTTGAAATATCCTTATCATCAAACGTCAATAGAAGTTTAAAGCCCATCACATTCTCATAGAAGTCCACCCATTTATTCATCCCGCCTAATTCAACATTTCCAACGCAATGGTCCACATGCAGGAGCCCAACGGGTTCAACTTTCAGTTTGGCAGATGGGGCTTTAAAACCAGGTAAGAAAGATCCCTGATAATTCTTTCTTTCTACAAATCTATGTACCGTTTCTCCGTAGGTATAAATTGCTGAAATTACTACCTCGCCATGTTCATCTTTTAATACGGTTGGCTCCATAAAGGGACGAGCTCCACGTGAAGTGGTTTGCTTAAATGATTCTGCAGCATCGTCAACCCACAAACTGAGGAATTTTACGCCATCACCATGCAATTTGACATGTTGCGAGATTTCATGGTCCGGATGAAGGGCTGTGGTTAAAACTATGGTGATCTTTCCTTGCTTCAACACATAAGATGCGCGATCGCGGATACCGGTTTCCGGTCCCGCATAAGCGATCAATTCATATCCCCAGGCGGCTTGATAATAATAAGCGCTTTGTTTGGCATTACCGACATAAAATTCGATATGATCGGTTCCATTTAATGGTAAGAAATCTACTTGACTGGCAGTTGTTGGCATTTCAGATACTGACATACAATTTATTTTATTTCAAATATGAAAAATGTACGGGTTATGGGCAACCCAAAATACTAAAAAAAAAGCCCCAATCCGGGGCTTCAGTTATTCTTGAGTTTCTTTTCCTCCTTTGAGTTCATCCTGCCAGGTTTTCAATTCCTCCATGCGTCCTTCAGCTGCCATGGCGGCTTGTTCGGGCCAGGTTCCCGGGTCATGAGCAGCAAAGTTTCCATCTGCCTGATCCAGAATTTCACGAATTTGCTCAGCAGATGTTCCAGCCAATGTTGCAAAAGTGGTAATACCGGCAGCATTTAAAACTTCAGCAATTTTGGGTCCTATACCTTCGATGATGGTAAGATCCTCAGTTGCCGGAGCTTCAATAGCCTCTTCGATTACTTCCGCAACCGTTTCTGCTGCAACTTCTTTTGTTTCCTTCTTAGGAGCCGGAGCAGCTGCCGCCGCTTCAACTTTCTTGCTTCCTCTTCTGGTGCGTTTTTTAGCAGACTTTCCTTTTCCGCTATCCGCTTTCGCTTCCAGCATCAAATCATTAAAGTCAACCAATTCCATCATACACATTTCGGCATTGTCACCCAAACGTGAATGTGTTTTCAAAATGCGGGTATAACCTCCCGGTCTGTCACCAACTTTATCTGCAACAACGGTAAACAGTTCTTTCACTGCTTCTTTGTTTTGAAGATAGCTGAATACAACCCTACGTGAATGTGTGTTATCACTTTTTCCTTTGGTCACCAGAGGCTCAAAATACTTCTTTAATTCTTTGGCTTTCGCTACCGTTGTAAAGATTCTTTTATGAAGAATCAGGGAACTGGCCATATTTGAAAGAAGCGCCTGTCTGTGAGCTGCTTTACGCCCAAGGGCATTTACCTTATTTCCGTGTCTCATGCTCGCTTTCTATTATTCGTCGTCAAGATTATATTTAGATACATCCATACCGAAATTCAATCCTTTTTCGCGTACAAATTCTTCTAATTCCGTTAGAGATTTCTTACCAAAGTTTCTGAATTTCAACAGATCTTCGATATGGAAGCTCACCAATTCGCCCAAAGTGCGAATTTCTGCAGCTTTTAAGCAATTGTATGCTCTTACTGATAAATCGAGATCTGCCAATGAAGTTTTGAGAAGTTTGCGCATATGCAAAATATTCTCATCAACTTCTGCGCTCTTTGGTTTCACCTGACTATCGAGCAAAATGCTTTCATCAGAGAAGAGCACCAAATGTTGAATCATAATTTTGGCAGCTTCTTTCAAGGCATCTTCCGGATGTACAGAGCCGTCGGTTTCCACTTCGAAAATCAACTTTTCATAATCCGTTCTTTGTTCAACCCTGAAATCTTCAACTTTAAATCTAACATTTCTAACAGGTGTATAGATGGAGTCAATGGCTATCAGTCCGATTGGAGCATCCGAAGGGATATTCTCATCAGCGGGTACATAACCACGGCCTTTATCTACGGTAATTTCAATTTCAAGATTCACAAATGGTTCCATATTGCAAACCACAAGGTCACCGTTCAGAACTTCAAATGCATTGGTAAATCTCGCGATATCTGAAGCCAGAAACTGCTCTTTACCTTTTACAGAAATATAGATTTTCTCTCCTTCCTGAATATCGCCAATCTTCTTAAAGCGCACTTGCTTTAAATTCAGGATGATTTCAGTAACATCTTCTATCACACCTTTAATACCACTGAATTCATGGTCAACACCAGGAATGCGAATGGTAGAAATTGCATACCCTTCTAAAGATGAGAGCAAAACACGTCTCATAGCGTTACCAATGGTAATACCATAACCGCGCTCCAAAGGTGAGAATTCAAAAAGACCGTAATTGTTGGTCTCTTTGTGCATAATAACTTTATCGGGCTTCTGAAAGTTCAGTATGGCCATAATTTCTTGATTAATTAATGATTATTTAGAGTACAATTCAACGATCAGCTGTTCTTTGATATTCTCTGGTATTTCATCTCTTACCGGATAATTCAAAAAAGTTCCACGGAAATCGCTTTGATTCCAATCCAGCCAGCCAAAGTTTTTACGAACGGTTAATGAAGTAGTGATAGCTTCCAGAGACTTACTCTTTTCACGAACCTCGATCACATCACCAGGTTTTAACTGATACGATGGAATATTTACAACTTCACCATTCACTTTGATGTGCTTGTGGCTTACCAACTGGCGAGCTGCGCTTCTGGTTTTTCCAATACCCAATCTGAAGACAGTGTTATCCAGACGAGACTCCAGAAATTTAAGCAGGTTCTCACCGGTAATACCATGTTTTCTTGCAGCTTTCTCGAACAGATTAGCGAATTGCTTTTCAAGTACACCATAAATATACTTAGCTTTTTGCTTTTCCATCAACTGGATAGCATATTCACTTTTCTTTCCTCTTCTTCTGGAATTTCCATGCATTCCAGGAGGATAGTTTTTCTTTTCAAGCACGCGATCCGGTCCAAAAATTGGTTCACGGAATTTACGAGCGATTTTGGATTTGGGTCCTCTATATCTTGCCATGTATTTTAGTCAGTTTGTGATTAAACTCTTCTTTTCTTTGGTGGACGACATCCATTGTGAGGCAATGGTGTCACATCAAATATTGACATAACTTCCAATCCGGCTGTTTGAAGGGTACGAATCGCAGATTCACGTCCGGAACCAGGTCCTTTAACATAAACATCCACTTTCTTTAAGCCGAGATCCGCCGCTATTTTGGCGCATTCAAAACTCGCGGTTTGTGCAGCGTATGGGGTGTTCTTTTTTGAACCTCTGAATCCCATTTTACCGGCACTTGACCAGGATATTACCTGTCCGGCAGAGTTACAAACCGAAACAATCACATTATTGAAAGAGGCTTTAATATGCACCTGACCCACTGAGTCAATGACTACTTTCCTCTTTTTGGTTACCTTTTTACCTGTTGCCATGTATGTAAGTTAATATACCGTTGAATTATTTAGTTGCCTTCTTCTTGTTGGCAATCGTCTTTCTCTTTCCTTTACGGGTTCTACAGTTGTTTTTGGTTCTCTGACCTCTAACCGGTAACCCTTTTCTATGACGTAATCCACGGTAGCAGCCGATATCCATCAATCGCTTGATGTTCAACTGAACTTCTGATCTCAATTCACCTTCTACTTTGATGTGAGAAGTAATGAAGTTACGGATGTTCGCCAATTCATCATCATTCCACTCCTGAACTTTTTTGTTCTCGTCAACCCCAGCATTCATCAGAATGGTGGAAGCCATGGAATTACCGATTCCGTAAATGTACGTCAGGCCTATTACGCCCCTTTTGTTCCTTGGTAAATCAATACCTGCAATCCTTGCCATAAGCTATTATCCTTGTCTTTGTTTAAACTTGGGATTCTTTTTGTTAATTACGTAAAGCTTACCGTTCCTGCGTACAATCTTGCAGTCGGCGCTTCTTTTTTTAATGGATGCTGTTACTTTCATCGTCTCTTTTATTTGTAGCGATAAGTTATCCTTCCGCGTGAAAGGTCGTATGGCGACATCTCAACCTGGACTTTATCACCCGGTAATATTTTTATATAATGCATTCGCATTTTCCCTGATATTGTAGCTATAATCTGATGGCCGTTATTTAATTCAACACGAAACATCGCATTCGACAAGGCTTCCGAAATTACACCGTCTTGTTTGATCGCTTCTTGTTTTGCCATTATTCAGCTTTTTCTCAAAGGGCTGCAAAAATACATTTAATTTATTAATAATCCTATTCTTATGTCATGGTTGCCCCAGCTGTGGAGCGACCTTTAATCCGTCCGGTCTTCATTAATCCATCATAATGACGCATTAATAAATGACTTTCAATCTGTTGTAAGGTATCCAGTACAACCCCAACCATAATGAGCAATGATGTTCCTCCATAAAATTGGGCAAACTGATCGTTCACTCCCATCAAAATTGCCAATGCCGGAAAGATTGCCACAAATCCCAAAAATATAGCACCGGGCAAGGTGATTCTCGACATGATGGAGTCTATAAAATCAGCGGTTTTCTTACCCGGTTTAACACCCGGAACAAATCCCCCGTTTCTTTTTAAATCCTCAGCAACCTGACTTGGGTTAATGGTGATGGCCGTATAGAAATACGTGAACAATACAATCATCAGAAAAAAGGTGATGTTGTATGCCCATGAAGTAAAATCCTGAAAGCTGGAGAAAAATCCGCGAGCCCCGCTGGCTTCAGGAAAAAATCCGGCTATGGTTGTAGGTACGAACATCAATGCCTGAGCAAAGATGATTGGCATTACACCGGCAGCATTTACCTTCAGAGGTAAATATTGTCTAACGCCTCCGTATTGTTTGTTGCCAACGATGCGCTTTGCATATTGAACTGGAATCTTTCGGGTACCCTGGACCAGAAGTATCACAGACATGATTACCGCAAGCCAGAATGCCATTTCAACCAAGAATATAATCGGACCGCCATTACCGGCCAATCTGCCATTCAGCTCTGCAATAATAGAAAACGGCAAACGGCTGATGATACCCACCATAATGATTAAGGAAATACCATTACCCAATCCTCTGTCGGTAATTCTTTCTCCCAACCATAATGTAAACATGGTTCCGGCAATTAAAATGAACACAGAACTCACCATGAACAAGGTTGGAGAAATTGTTGCCAATATTGTTTCTCCTTTCGTAGCCTTGAAATTCACTATATAAGAAACTGCCTGAACAGCGGTGATAACAATGGTCAAATACCGTGTAATCTGGTTAATTTTACGTCTTCCGTCTTCACCTTCCTTTTGCATTTTCTGAAAGGTTGGTACTGCAATCGTCAATAATTGAACTACGATAGAGGCAGAGATGTACGGCATAATTCCCAGGGCAAAAACACTTGCTCTTTCAAATGCTCCACCGGAAAAAGTATTGATCAGACCAAGGAGACCTTCTAATGCCCCACCTTTATTCAGTTCAGTAAGACGTGCCGCATCGATACCCGGAAGTACGATAAACGTACCCACTCTATAAACCAGCAACAACAGCAATGTGTTGATGATTCTAGACCGAAGTTCTTCGATGCTAAAGATATTTTTTATTGTGGTAATGAGCTTATTCATGCCGATCAGATGGTTTCAGTACTTCCTCCAGCCTGTGCGATTGCATCCAAAGCTTTGGCGCTAAAAGCATGCGCTTTCACGTTCAATGCAGATTTCAATTCGCCGTTACCCAATATTTTAATTTTATCCGTTCTGTTTACAATACCCGCATTGTATAATGATTCGGGGCTAATTTCCGACAAGCCAAACTTTTCAGAAATTATCTGCAAGCGGCTCAAATTCAAAGGTTGGTATTCAACTCTGAACGGGTTTTTGAATCCGTGTTTAGGCACACGTCTTTGCAATGGCATCTGTCCACCTTCAAATCCGACCTTACGGCTATAACCTTGTCTTGATTGCGCACCTTTATGTCCTTTGGTAGAAGTTCCTCCTCTTCCGGAGCCTTGTCCACGACCTATTCTTTTTCCGGATTTAACCGAACCTTCTGCTGGTTTTAAATTATGAAGCTCCATAATAATTATATGTTTTCGATTTTTACCAGATGTTTTACCTTCTCTATGCTTCCAAGCAAAGCGGCTGACGCTTCGAACTCACGTGATTGATTCATGCGATTGAGTCCGAGAGCCTTCATGGTCAATTTTTGCTTTGGCAGTGACTTTATGGTGCTGCGTACCTTGGTTACTCTGATTCTGGCCATCTTATTATCCGTTAAAAACTTTAGCTAAACTGATTCCGCGCTGTTCTGCAACCGTATAAGGGTCGCGCAATTTTGACAAGGCATCAACGGTTGCTTTTACCACTTTATGTGGATTACTGGATCCCTTGGATTTCGCGAGTACGTCATGTACTCCAGCGCTTTCCAACACGGCGCGCATGGCACCACCTGCAATTACTCCTGTTCCGTGAGAAGCAGGTTTAATGAAAACCAAACCACCACCAAACTTGCCATACTGCTCGTGAGGAACTGTACTATTGATGATAGGTACTTTGATTAAATTTTTCTTTGCGTCTTCAATACCTTTTTGTATAGCGTCGGTAACTTCACTGGCTTTTCCCAAACCATGACCAACGACGCCATTACCATCGCCAACCACCACCAGGGCGGTAAAACTGAAGGTACGACCACCTTTGGTTACCTTTGCTACACGCTGAATATTTACAACGGTTTCTTTGAGTTCAATATCCGTTGTTCGGATTCTTTTTAATGTTTCAGTTGCCATAATTCAATTTAGAATTTCAATCCTCCTTCGCGGGCACCTTCTGCCAATCTTTTAATTCTGCCGTGATACAAGTAGCCATTGCGATCAAAAACTACACTTTGTATTCCATTAGCTGCTGCTTTTTCACCCAATATCTTTCCAACTTGAAATGCCTTGTCACTTTTATTACCGGACATGGTTTCAATATCTGAAGATTTGGATGAGAATGCGGCTAAAGTTACTCCGCGCTGATCATCAATCAACTGACCATAAATATGGCTATTGCTGCGGAATACAGATAGTCTTGGCATTTCAGTAGTGCCAAAAACTTTCTTTTTTACACGGCGTTTTACTTTTTCCCTTCTTAGGCTTTTTGCGTTTAACATAACACTGCTCTTAATTATTTCTTGGATGCAGACTTACCGGCCTTCTTACGAAGTTGTTCACCTGCGAACTTGATACCTTTTCCTTTGTATGGTTCAGGCTTGCGGAAAGAACGAATCTTTGCGGCCACCTGCCCTATGAGTTGTTTATCGATGCACTCCATGGTTATGGTAGGGTTTTTCCCTTTAACCGTTTCGGTTGCAATCTTAATTTCGGTGGGAATTTGCATATAAATGTTATGCGAATATCCAAGGTTCAATTCTAAAATCTGACCTTTGGCTTCTGCCTTATAACCCACACCCACCAGTTCCTGAGTGATTGTATATCCCTGTGTTACACCGGTAATCATGTTTTGTATCAAAGCGCGATACAATCCGTGTTTTGCCTTGTGATCTTTTTGTTCGGTTGGGCGACTAACGGTCAATATTCCGTCCTCAATGGAAACTTGAATATCGCGATCCATATCCTGAACCAAAGTACCTTTAGGTCCTTTAACTGTTACCTTTCCCGGTTGGTGCGTAATCTCAACACCTTTTGGCAGTGCAATGGGATTTTTTCCAATTCTAGACATCTTTCCTTACCTTTATTATGATACGTAACAAAGTACTTCACCACCAATATTCATGGAACGGGCTTCTTTATCTGTCATTACTCCCTGAGAAGTAGTGAGGATGGCAATACCCAGGCCATTAATAACCTTCGGAACATTTCCGGTGTGTACATATTTTCTTAAACCAGGTTTACTCACTCTCTTCAGGTCTCTGATTGCGGGCAACTTGGTCAAAGGATGGTACTTCAAGGCCACTTTAATAACGCCTTGAGGTCCTTCCTCTTCGAACTTATAATTCAGGATATATCCTTTTTCGAACAATACCCTGGTAATTTCCTTTTTAATATTAGAAGCCGGAATCTCTACAATTCTGTGATTCGCTTTAATGGCGTTTCTAAGTCTGGTCAGATAATCTGCTATTGGATCGGTCATAACTTAATTTCTTTTAATATTACCAGCTTGATTTGGTTACTCCCGGAATTTTGCCTTCAGATGCCAACTGGCGGAACTGATTTCTGCATAGTCCAAATTCTCTGATAAATCCACGAGGCTTTCCGGTTACGGAACAACGATTTCTCAAACGAACGGGAGAAGAGTTTCTTGGTAATTTCTGCAAACCTTCCAAGTCTCCTTCTGCCTTCAGGCGAGCTCTTTTCTCAGCATATCTGGCCACCAGTGCCTCTCTTTTTCTCTGGCGAGCTTTCATTGACTCTTTTGCCATACTATTTCTGATTTTTAAATGGTAATCCTAATTCTTTCAACAGACTTAAACATTCAAGGTCATTCTTGGCAGAAGTGACGAAGGTGATGTCCATTCCATTAATTTTATTCACTTTATCAAGGTCAATTTCAGGGAAAATGATCTGTTCGGTTACACCCACAGTATAATTACCCCTTCCATCGAATCCTTTGTCGCTGATTCCCTGAAAATCACGCACACGTGGCAATGAAACAGAGATAAAGCGATCTAAAAATTCGTACATCTGTTCTCCGCGCAACGTTACTTTACAACCAATCGGCATATTCTCTCTCAGTTTGAAGTTAGAAACAGCCTTTTTGGAGTAGGTTGGAACGGCTTTTTGACCCGCGATCAGTGTCATTTCCTTTACCGCCTGATCCACCAGCTTTTTATCTGACACACCAGCTCCAACACCTTGATTCAGGCATATTTTCAGGAGTTTGGGTATTTGCATCACATTCTTGAACTGATGTTTTTCCATCAGTGCCGGTGCTACCTCTTTAGCATACTTGTCCTTTAGTCTCGGCGTATACATGTTTAATTTTTAATAAATTCACCAGTTTTACGGGCCACTCTCTGAAGTTTGCCCAGTTCATTTCTTTTGCGACCTACACGGGTAGTTTCGCCACCTACCATCAATTGCAATTTGCTCACATAAATAGGAGCTTCTTTTTTGATGATAGATCCATTTGGGTTCTCTGCATCCGGTTTGCGATGCTTTGTTACCAGATTTACTCCTTCTACGATGGCTCTTCTCTCCATAAGATTTACCATGAGCACCTTACCGGTTTTACCCTTATCATCGCCGCTCAACACCTTTACGGTATCTCCTTTTTTAACGTGCAGCTTTGGTATTTTGTTAAATTTTCTTTCCATGGTTATAGTACTTCTGGGGCCAAAGAAACGATTTTCATAAATTGTTTATCCCTCAATTCACGGGCTACTGGTCCGAAAATACGGGTAGCACGGGGTTCGTCGTTATTGTTGAGCAATACGCAAGAATTGTCGTCAAAACGGATATAAGATCCGTCGGCACGGCGAAATTCTTTTCTGGTTCTTACCACAACTGCTTTTGAAACAGAACCTTTTTTCATATTTGCATTAGGAAGGGATGCTTTAACCGTTACGACGATTTTGTCACCTACCCTGGCATACTTTTTCCCGGTTCCGCCAAGCACACGAATACAAAGTACTTCTTTGGCTCCGCTGTTATCCGCTACTCTGAGTCTTGATTCCTGCTGTATCATATTATTTCGCTCTTTCTACAATTTCAACCAATCTCCAACGCTTGTTTTTGCTCAATGGGCGAACCTCCATCAACTTAACAATGTCATTAACATTGCACTCATTCTTCTCGTCATGAGCCACAAACTTTGAAGTCATTTCAATGAACTTTCCGTATTTGGGGTGTTTCTTTTTGCGTTCCACCTCCACAACTATGGTCTTATCCATTTTGTTGCTGGATACTGTTCCTACAATTTCTTTTCTTGCGTTCCTTTCCATGTTTGCCTAATTAAGCGTTGGCTTTTTCGTGTCTGCGTCTGTTTATTTCTGTCAAATATGAAGCAATCAGTTTTCTGGAAACTCTGATTTTTCCCGGATTCTCGATTGGAGAAACCGCGTGACTGAATTTCAACTTCTGCAACATTGCCCTTTCGTCTTTCAGATTAAGGTGTAAATCCTTATCTGACAACTGCATGATATCTTTATAATCCATGATTATTCTGTATAATCGGGTTTAACAATAAACTTAGTTACTACCGGTAATTTCTGTCCGGCCAATCGCAAGGCTTCCATGGCCACTGCCTGTGGTACACCTTCCACTTCGAAAATGATGGTACCCGGTTTAATAACCGCTACCCAATATTCCGGAGATCCTTTACCTTTACCCATACGAACTTCGGCTGGTTTCTTGGTAACCGGTTTGTCAGGGAATATACGTATCCACACTTTTCCTTCACGTTTCATATAACGGTTCAGTGCAATACGTGCAGATTCAATCTGACGTGAGGTAATCCACTTAGGCTCAATGGTCTTCAGACCAAAGCTTCCGAATTCAAGTCTGTGCCCTCTGCTCGCCAGACCCTCATTGCGCATTTTATGCTGCTTTCTAAATTTGGTTCTCTTTGGAAGTAACATACCTGTTCGTATTATTTATCTCTTCTTCTGGTCGGTCTCTTTCTTTCAGGCTTGGATTCTCCACCCTGACCTAAATTGATGCTCAGATCGCGTTTTCCGTAAACTTCGCCTCTGAATATCCAGACTTTAATTCCGATTTTTCCGTAAACTGTTAGCGCCTCACTCAAAGCATAATCGATGTCGGCACGGAATGTGTGCAAAGGAATTCTACCTTCCTTATATTGCTCAGTTCTTGCCATTTCAGCTCCGTTCAAACGTCCTGAAACCATGATTTTAATCCCTTGAGCTCCCATTCTCATGGAAGAAGCTATAGCCATTTTGATGGCGCGTTTGAAAGAAACACGACCTTCAATTTGTTGGGCAATGCTCTCTCCTACCAATTTGGCATCCAGTTCCGGACGCTTAATTTCGAAGATATTGATCTGAACATCCTTACGGGTGATCTTTTTAATTTCTTCTTTTATTTTATCTACTTCCTGACCACCTTTTCCGATTACGATACCCGGACGAGCAGTCTGTATAGTGATGATAATTCTCTTCAACGTGCGCTCAATTACTACTTTGGAGATTCCCCCTTTTGGTATACGCACAGCCAAATATTTTCTGATTCGGTCGTCTTCGGCCAATTTCTCGGCAAAATTGCTTCCTCCGTACCAGTTAGATTCCCATCCACGTACGATTCCGAGTCTAATGCCTATTGGGTTAACTTTCTGTCCCATATTGCCCTTTTATGCTTGATTATCCATTTGTTCTGTTTCCATTTCCGCAACTACCGGTGTGGCAACCACTAAGGTTACGTGATTCGATCTTTTGCGGATTCTATATCCTCTCCCCTGTGGTGCAGGTCTCAATCTTTTGAGCACTCTTCCCTGATT
Source organism: uncultured Chitinophagaceae bacterium (assembly GCA_964613385.1). GTDB lineage: Bacteria > Bacteroidota > Bacteroidia > NS11-12g > UBA9320 > CAZTGZ01. The sequence continues at coordinate 10,466 of CAZTGZ010000009.1, read as the reverse complement.
TACGTATACTTCTTTCACATATAAATCAGATACATCCAAACCTTCGTCATTCTTTTGCTGCCAGTTTGCAATGGCAGATTTCAATAACTTCTCGATATAAATGGCATAGGCAGGTTTCTGGTTAAAGCGCAATATGTTTAACGCGTAATCCACTTTCTTGCCACGAATCTGATCAACCACCAATCTCATCTTACGGGGAGACATCGGGCAATTATTCAATTTTGCTACTGCTTCCATTTTTCTTTATTTTGAGTGGCCTTTGAATACACGGGTTGGCGCGAATTCACCCAATTTGTGACCTACCATATTCTCGGTTACATAAACCGGAATAAATTTATTGCCATTGTGAACTGCAATGGTGTGTCCAACAAAATCCGGAGTTATCATGGATCTCCTGGACCAGGTTTTAATCACAGACTTTTTATTTCCATCATTCATCGCAGTAATTTTGCGATCGAGTTTGAAATCAATAAAAGGTCCTTTTTTTAACGATCTAGCCATACCTTATTACTTTCTTCTTTCCAAAATGAGACTTGACGAAGCCTTCTTAGGACTTCTGGTTTTAAATCCTTTCGATGGCACCCCTTTACGGTTTCTTGCCTGACCTCCTTTAGAACGGCCTTCACCTCCACCTTGTGGGTGATCTACAGGGTTCATAGCTGCGGGTCTAACTCTTGGTCTTCTTCCCAACCATCTGGTTCTTCCTGCTTTTCCGGAACGCTCTAAACTGTGATCCGGATTAGACAAAGTACCTATGGTAGCTACACAAGTTGAGAGTATCATCCTTGATTCGCCGGAAGGCATCTTAATAACGGCATATTTGCCGTCTCTTGCCAACAGTTGGGCACTTCCACCTGCGGCTCTGCATATTTTTCCTCCCTGACCCGGTTTCATTTCCAGATTGTGAATGATACTACCTAATGGCATATCGCTCAATGGAAGACAATTTCCTAAATCTGGAGAAATTCCCGGTCCTGAAGTCACTACATCCCCGGCTTTAAGCCCATGAGGAGCCAAAATATATTTCTTTTCTCCATCATTGAATTGAATCAATGCGATAAAGCAGGAGCGGTTCGGATCATACTCGATTGAAAGTACGTTGGCAGATTCATGTCTGCTTCTTTTAAAATCAATGATACGGTACTTTCTTTTGTGACCTCCTCCTAAATAACGCATGGTCATTTTACCATCGTTGTTTCGTCCGCCACTTTTTTTATGAGGTGCAAGCAGACTCTTCTCTGGTCCGTTTTTGCTCAGACCCGACAAATCTACACTTACCTTAAATCTCTGTCCCGGGGTTACCGGTTTTAATCTCTTTACTGCCATGATTAGATACTTTCAAAGAAATCTATGCCCTGTCCTTCTTTCAACTTCACCAAAGCCTTCTTAAAATTCGGCTTCTTTCCCTCAATCAGACCTGATTTTGTAAATCTTGATTTGCGTTTTCCGCGATAAACCATCGTGCTGATTGCTTCCACCTCAACATTATACATCTTTTCTATCTCAGCGATGATTTCAGGCTTCTTGGCCTTTTTATCAACCACGAAAGCATATTGGCCGAGTTTCTCACCCAATTTTGTGGTTTTTTCTGTGATTAACGGTTTCTTTACTACAGCCATGACTTAGTTCAATATTTGCTTTAGTTTTTCGATGCCGGCAACGGTAATCAACAGATTCTTCGCCTTCATAACATCATAGGTATTCAAATCTGACGCGGTGCGCACACCTGAATTCGCCATATTTCTACCAGAGAGGTATATATTATTCTGATGACTTTCCACGACAACCAGGCTGCGATCTCCGGCTACATTCAGATTCTTAAGTATCTGCTGAAAGCCTTTGGTGCTCGGTGCTTCCATTTGAATATCATCCAAAACAATCAGACCATTTCCCTGTACTTTATAACTTAAAGCAGAAGCTCTGGCCAATCTCTTCAATTTTTTATTCAACTTAAAGGAATAATCTCTCGGACGAGGACCGTGAATATTTCCTCCACCCACACGGGTACCTGATTTCTCACTTCCGGCACGGGCAGTTCCTGTTCCTTTTTGTCTTTTAATCTTTTTGGTAGATGCCTGTACCTCACTTTTATCCTTTGTCTTGTGAGTACCCTGACGCTGATTGGCCAGATACTGTTTCACATCCAGATAAATGGCGTGATCATTGGGTTCACCGGCAAAAATGCCAGTTACATCAACTTCCGCTCCGGTCTCAGCACCCTGTATGTTATATACCTTAAGTTTCATGTTACTTTTCAATAAAGATATAAGACCCATTATGTCCTGGAACACATCCTTTCAAAACCAGAATATTATCCTCGGACTTTATTTTCAATACTTCCAGGTTAAAGGTCTTTACACGATTACCTCCGGTTCTTCCAGCCATACGCATTCCTTTGAATACTTTTGACGGGAAAGAAGATGCACCCATGGAACCGGGAGCACGAAGCCTGTTATGCTGACCGTGCGTTTGTCCACCGACACCGGCAAATCCATGGCGCTTTACAACCCCTTGAAAACCTTTACCTTTAGCTGTACCTACCACTTCTACAAAATCGCCTTCTGCAAAAATGGACAAGTCCAATACGCCACCTACTTCAGCCTGTCCTTCGAAATCGCGAAGTTCCATAACCACGCGCTTTGGAGTGGTTTTGGCTTTGGCAAAATGACCCATCATGGCCTTGGGAGTATTTTTCTCCCTGGCTTCCACGCTGGCAATTTGAACTGCATTGTAGCCTTCCTTTTCAGTTGTTTTTACCTGAGTAATTACATTCTGATCGACTTCTACAACTGTACAAGCCACTTTCTTACCTTCCGGCGTGAATATGCTGGTCATACCCACTTTTTTTCCTATAACTCCTAACATCTCGTCAAACTTTAATTTCTACGTCTACACCGCTGGGGAGTTCCAGTTTCATCAAGGCATCAACTGTCTTTGATGTAGAACTGTATATGTCCAGCAATCTTTTATAAGAACACAGTTGAAATTGTTCACGTGCTTTTTTGTTCACGTGTGGTGAACGCAATACCGTAAACACTTTCTTTTCTGTAGGCAAAGGGATAGGTCCGCTTACTACAGCTCCAGTGGCTTTCACTGATCTTACAATCTTTTCTGCTGATTTGTCAATCAGATTGTGGTCGTAAGATTTTAATTTAATCCTTATTTTTTGACTAACCATGCTGATCAGGCTTTAGCTGTTTTCATTCCGTTAACTTTTGCCAGAACCTCATCTGCGAGATTCTTAGGCACTTCTGAATAGTGCGAAAATTCCATCGTACTGGAAGCACGTCCAGAAGTAATGGTTCTCAAACTGGTCACATATCCGAACATTTCAGACAATGGTACTTTAGCTTTGATAACCTGTGAACCTGCTCTTTCGTCCATACCTTCCAACATTCCGCGACGACGATTCAAATCTCCCTGAACATCCCCCATATAATCGGCCGGAGTTAATACTTCCAGTTTCATAATAGGTTCAAGCAAGATTGGCTTTGCCAGGCGAGCTGCTTCTCTGAATCCCTGACGGGCTGCAATTTCAAATGACAACGAATCAGAGTCAACTGCGTGGAATGAACCATCAAACAGTCTCACTTTCATCGAATCAATTGGATAACCTGCCAATACCCCGTTTTTCATGGCTTCCGTGAAACCTTTCTGAACGGATGGGATATATTCTTTAGGGATGGCACCCCCTACGATTTCATTGACGAATTGGAGACCATTTTTCAATTCAGCTCCTTCTTCTGCCGGTCCAATTTCAAACTGGATATCCGCAAACTTTCCACGACCACCGGTCTGCTTTTTATAAATTTCGCGATGTAAGGCGTTTGCTTTCAATGCTTCTTTATAAGCAACCTGTGGTGCTCCCTGGTTAATCTCAACCTTGAATTCACGCTTCAAACGGTCTACAATAATCTCCAGGTGTAATTCTCCCATTCCACTGATTACCGTTTGACCGGTATCCTCGTCGGTATGAACTCTGAAAGTAGGATCTTCTTCCGACAATTTCGCAAGAGACATACCCAGTTTATCTGTATCTGCCTGAGTCTTTGGTTCAACTGCCAATCCGATTACAGGATCAGGGAAAACCATAGATTCCAACACAATTGGATGTTTTTCATCACAAAGGGTATCTCCGGTTTTGATATCCTTGAATCCCACGGCAGCACCGATGTCACCTGCTCCTAAAGCATCAATGGCATTTTGCTTATTGGCGTGCATTTGGAAAATCCTGGAAATACGCTCCTTGTTCCCACTACGGGTATTGAGCACATAGGATCCTGAATCAAGTTTACCGGAATAGGCGCGTATAAAAGCCAGACGACCTACGAATGGATCGGTGGCAATTTTAAATGCCAATGCTGAGAAAGGCTGATCATAAGATGGCTTTCTGGTAACTTCCTGATCGTTATCAGGATTCGTTCCAAATATTACATCTCTGTCCAAAGGTGAAGGAAGAATTTCCATCACAAGATCCAACATTGTCTGAACTCCTTTATTCTTAAATGAAGAACCACAAACCATAGGAACAATAGACATATCGATACAAGCCTTGCGCAATGCATCCAGAATTTCGCGCTCACTGATGGAATTAGGATCTTCGAAGAACTTCTCCATCAATTTATCATCATATTCAGAAACTGCTTCCAGAAGTTTTTCCCTCCATTCTGCAGCTTCCTCCTTCATATCTTCAGGAATGGGCACGATTTCGTAGGTCATACCTTTATCGTGTTCATTCCAAACCATGCCGCGGAAATTGATCAAATCCACAACACCTTTAAAGTTATCTTCTTCTCCGATGGGCAGTTGCAGAGGTACTGCATTGCTTCCCAACATATCTTTAACCTGACGTACAACATTCAGGAAATCTGCACCGGCGCGATCCATTTTGTTCACGAATCCGATACGTGGAACGCGATAGTTATTCGCCAGACGCCAGTTTGTTTCGCTCTGAGGTTCAACCCCATCAACTGCACTGAAAAGGAATACCAACCCGTCCAAAACCCTCAATGATCTGTTCACTTCAACCGTGAAATCTACGTGACCAGGGGTATCAATAATATTAATATGGTATTGGTTTCCGCTGTAGTTCCAGTAAACGGTGGTAGCTGCGGAGGTAATGGTAATACCTCTCTCCTGCTCCTGAACCATCCAGTCCATGGTAGCCGCTCCATCGTGTACTTCACCGATTTTATGGTTCACCCCGGCGTAATATAGGATACGCTCGGTTGTAGTGGTTTTACCGGCATCGATGTGAGCCGCAATTCCAATGTTTCTCGTATATTTAAGATCTCTTGACATGGATGATTATACTCTGAAATGTGAAAACGCCTTGTTTGCTTCTGCCATTTTATGTGTGTCTTCTTTCTTTTTAACAGAAGAACCTTCGCCTTTGGCAGCAGCGATAATTTCACCTGCAAGTTTCTCGGCCATAGATTTTTCATTTCTCATCCGGGAATACTTGATCATCCATTTCATACCCATGGCAACTTTGCGTTCCGGGTTAATTTCAATGGGTATCTGGAAAGTGGCACCACCTACTCTTCTCGCTTTTACTTCAACAGATGGCATCACGTTGTTTAACGCTTTTCTCCACTGCTCAATTCCTTCTTCTTCCTGCACTCTTTTTGAAACAATCGCAATCGCATCATAAAAGATGTTTCTTGCGGTTTCCTTCTTGCCGTCCCACATCATATTATTGATGAACCGGGTAACCATGGTGTCTTTAAACCTTGGATCCGGCATGAGTATACGTTTTTTAGCCCTTGCCTTTCTCATTATTTTTTAGGTTTCTTCGTTCCGTATTTCGACCTTCTCTGCTTTCTGCCATCAACTCCGGAAGTATCCAAAGCTCCGCGCACAATGTGGTAACGAACCCCTGGCAAATCCTTCACCCTTCCTCCACGTATCAATACAATAGAGTGCTCCTGAAGATTGTGACCTTCTCCGGGAATGTAGGCGTTCACCTCTTTTTGGTTGGTTAAACGCACACGGGCTACTTTCCGCATCGCTGAGTTTGGCTTCTTAGGTGTTGTGGTATAAACCCTGGTGCAAACCCCGCGGCGCTGCGGACAGGAATCCAACGCCGGAGACTTACTCTTATCAGCGTTTGAGGTCCTTCCTTTTCTTACGAGTTGTTGTATGGTAGGCATATATAAAGGCGTACTATTTTAAAAGGTCTGCAAAAGTACAACATCGGCTGATATTTACAAACCCAATTTGTTAATTTTTAAATAATATTCTCCGACCCTCTTTTTGTTGAAAGCCAAAAGGGCGGCGAAGTTACGAATAAATCGAGTAATAATGGTGAAATTTTGCTAAAAATGCGCCGGAATTAATCCCGTAACCAGCGAGACAATAATCCTATATCCAAAGGGATATCCGAAGTGAATCCTTCTCCAAATGTTCGGCCTATATTCCTGCCCATATCCCTTGCCCTGGCTTCTAAAAAATGTAAGAAATCCGGCGTCGATATCGGAGTCGTCGGACCTGCATGGTCTTTCTCCTGATAAAACTGACTCTCAAAAGCACAAATTGCTTTCATCTTCGTTTCAAATTGCGCATCTATGCCAACCACCAAATCGGGTTGTACATATCTGTCCTGAATGTAGTTTAATAAGGCAAGTGGACGATGAGCCTTCTGAACCTCTCCTTGCCATTCACTTTCCCATTGACTCAGCCCACAGCAGAAGTATGCAGAACGCACCAAATCGGCGCTGTTTCCGTGATCGATATGCCGGTCGCGAATGGCATTGGCCAGTATCAAATCCGGAGTACAGGCCCGAATCACTGAGACGACCTCCCTTCTGTTCCCCAGACTATCCTGAATGCTTCCATCACCGAGATTTAAGCCAAGCCGCCACGTAACTCCCAATATGGACGCAGCTTTTTCAGCTTCCGCCTTTCGGATCTCAGGCGTGCCTCTTGTACCGAGTTCTCCCCTTGTTAAATCCAGGATCCCGACCTTAAAACCGGCATTAACCAACCTCGCAACCGTGCCACCTGCACCTAACTCCACATCGTCGGGGTGCGCTCCAATGGCCAATACATCAACTTTGCTGAGCAACATTTCTTTTTGGAAATACGAACTTAGGCAATTTTTGTTTCTGAATTCTCTACTCCAGTTTGTACATCTTTATAATGTACTCTATTTGATAATCTTCGATTGGATCAAATTCGTCTTTTAAATCAGCATCATAGAATTTGGCCAGGGTGCCCCAATAGAAAGTCGAGGCGCTTCCGCGATAACCTTTCAAAATCTCATATGTATTTTTTCCGGTTTCCCTATGGATGAGTTTAATGAGCAATTTGCCCTGAGAAACGTGCAAATTCTTCAATTGACCCATAAACTCCTCTTTGATCGCTTTCTCCGTTTCTTTGATGTATTTTTCCTTTGCCCTTTTCGTGGTGAGCAAATGGAGATTGTCTTCCATCATTTGTAATCGGAAAGCGGCCAATTTGGCATACGGGAGCGTCTTTTTAACATTATATACCAGTTTAAGGTATTTTTCACGGCTCTCATCCCCATTCAATTCACGTAAAATGAATTCGTCAAATGTGTGAACGAATATGGTGTCTCCTCCAATTATTTCTTTTCTCACAACGATGATAGAATCTGTATTTCTCTGGGCTGACGCGGGTAAAAAACTACTCAGCAAACCAAGAATCATCACAATTTTATTTAGGTTGGAAATGTTCATACTCCTTCGGTTGCAATAGATATGCCATCTGTATGTAAAATACCCTGTAAAATTTCCATGGATTTAAATGGATTGGCTCCGGTAATATGCAATTGATAATAAGTTATCAGTTTTCTGAGTAATCCCATCCGCACATTTCTCGAAACTTTTAAACGGGCTAATTCATCAGGAGCACACCGATCTATACTTTGTAATAATTGGTTTTCACTATTCTCCAAGGTATAGGGTAATGACACCCCACTATCTCTTACCTGGGTGCCCTCTAATAAATCAAGGGTTTGTTCCTGATCGGATTCAAGCTCCGGATAAAAGCCCAGGAACTTACAAAACTTCAATAAAAAAAATTGAGGAAACAAGCTGAGATGATCTTCGGTATGCTCAATAAAGAGGATGCTCTGTTCTAAAAAATCGAAGAGCTCCTCGTTTTCAGATTCTTCTGAAAGTGCCCGATTGACAACTTCCAACACAAACATAGCCGTACAACTCTTTTGTATATCCGATTGTATATTGTATAAAACAGGTTCCGGTCTTATTTCCTTGGCTCTTAATAATCCGTTACCGGTTTTGAACCAGGCAATGACTTCTACTAAATTGAGCGGCAATACCATTCCGGGGCGAATGTTGCCTTTACCTGATCTTACACCCTGAATTAAAAAAGAGCGAATACCGTAATGTGCCGTCAATACCCTCACCACCATTCCGGTATCTCCGTATTTGGTATTTCTCAGGATTATGCCCCGGGTGTTTGCCAGCATATTAATTAACAATCAATAGTTTGCTCACCAATGCGTCCTCATCCTGGTCGTTTGCCGTAAAAATTAGATAAATGCCCGTTGATGGACGTTTACCCTGAAATGTCTTTCCGTGCCAAACGGCTGTGCCTCCTTCAGCTATCATTTCATAAACAACTCTACCTGCTATATCTGTAATCTTAACTGTAGCATTTTCCGGTAATCCGGAAATGGTTATGGTACCGGTATATGTTTCTCTGACCGGATTGGGAAATACTTTAACATCTCCATGTTTATCTGTTCCGTCCGTTGCATCCGAGCGATAGGATATAATACCTTTCTCCGTTCCAAAGAACACCTCTCCATTTTTACCATTTATGCCTACACATTTCACACTATTGCTCAACAAAGGACTGTTGGATGTCGTAAAATGCTGTAGAATTTTAGAGCCATCATCCTGAATAAGCCAAACCCCATTGTTGGTACTAACCCATTTTCGATTGGCTCCGTCAACAACAATATCATTGATTACTTCAGTACCAAGCAGATATCCGACATCCTTTCCATCATCGATAATTACTCTCTGTGCATCCGCTTCTTCCCCCCCTTTAAGAATACTTGAAGGATTGTAAAATATTGCCAACCCTTCTTCAGTGCCAACCCAAATCTCACCATCTTTGTCAATAGCCAATGCCGTTACTTCCGTGCTTGGCAATGCTCCGTTCCCTTTGCTCTTATCCAGTAATCTGAATTGAAAATTGTTTCCTTCCGGGTCCGTCTCCTTAAATACGCAAATTCCAACATTGTTGTCTCTTGGCACAATCATCCATTTTTGGTCGTTTTTGTCGATGACCATTTCTCCCAAATGTGAATTGGGAAGGGTAAATGACTTCCAGACTCCATTGTTAAATCTGACACTCAAGGGCTTTTCTGCTTCATAATTGGCCACCCAAAGGTTATTTTTAGAATCAAGGCCCAATCCCAGCGCAAAAATGAAACCGCCCATGGTGCGCTGAAGGGTGCTGTTTGTATCGGTAAAATGGTGCGCATATTGTCCATTCACCAGGTGAAGCAATCCTGCTCCATGCGTTCCCAACCACATTTCTGTACCTTGTTTATTACTTGTAAGGGCCGTAAAGTCATAAAAAGTATTGATGATGGGATGGTCGGGGCGATTGGTCCATTTGCTGCCATCGAACCGATAGTAACCTCCATTGTTAAAGGATGGCGCCCAGGTAACACTCGTTCCACCACTGCTTACCCAAAGCTCTTTGCCGTTAAACAACATGGTATGCGAGGTAAATCTGGCCGGACCATTGGGTTTCAAGAATGTATAATTACCTGACGGATCTATACGTTGCAGCCCGCTATAGGGCCCACCTGCCCATAAGTAATTCTCAAAGTCAAGTATGGCATGGTTAACGACATTTTCCCGCAGGCTATCCTGAGTACCATTCGCATATTCTTTAATAATGGCTCCATACTGTGCCACAATCAGAGTGTTGTAATTAACTTCCAGACTGCTTGTATGACGTTTTACATTGCTTCGAAAATATGACCAATTGCCATTTTTATATTTGAGGAGGACACTGTCAACTTCGGCATACAGCGTATTTTGGAACACTTTCATTTTTCCCGTTTGCGCAGATGGACGCATGAGTGACCAGGAATTAAAGTCGCTCAGGTTTTTCCCCTGAACCGGGGCTGTAAAGATTCCCTGTGGTGTTGACAGATAGATTGAATCTCCCATAATTTCCATGGAATGAACTGAAAGTTGAGTTCCGCCAGGACCGATATTTACATAGGAGTCTTTGATTTCCAGTTTAGACAAATCGAACACAACTACGCCAAAGCTACAACTTAAATAAGCCAAATTCCCGTGAATGCTTACATCATAAATCTCCTTTACGCCGAGAATAATTTTCCTGAAGATGTCGGGAATATTATAGATCGTATTGCCTTTAAGCACATCTATATTGGTATTTTTATAAATAATCAGTAAGGCATCGTTACTTTGATCATATTTTACAATAAT
>CAZTGZ010000008.1:80676-86038 GCA_964613385.1 uncultured Chitinophagaceae bacterium | reverse complement strand
AAGCAATTTATTAAAGAAGGAAGTTTTACCGAACAAGCGACCAGCGATGTATATGGCAATCGTCATATCCCATTTAAAGCCGTGAACCGCAAGCCTATAGAGGCCGATGAAATGGAGTTGACCCAAAATCCAAGGTCTCGAAGCGCCAAACTGAGAATTGCAGAAAGAACAGCATGAGCAAGGAAAAGGAACATAACAGACGCGCTATTTGGGACAATCTGCCTACCGAGGTGGATTTGGCAGGTATCATACGCATATCGGGGTTCATCGCGCTGTTGATTCTTCCATACATCTACAATGCTCATCGTGCCGAGCGGAATGTGCGCAAGCTGGATGAATTGAACAGAGACATCAAGGATTTAAGAGCTGAATACATAACGCTTAAATCTGAACATATGTCGGCCAGTAAACAAAGCGATGTAGCGGAAAGATTGGCGCCATTTGGTTTGGTTGAACCCGAAACGCCTCCACTCAGATTAAAGGAAAAGCCGTGACCAATATTCGCAAGGACATATTATGGCGGGTCATTCTGAGTATGGCAATCATGGTGCTTTTTGGGGTGTTAATTTTCGGATATACCGCAAGAATCCAAATGGTTGAAGGCGAATCATGGAGGGCTTTGAGCGATAGTCTGACCTTGAAAAGAAAAGCCATTCCATCCATCAGAGGAAATATTTATTCAGCCGATGGAAATCTATTGGCAACATCCATTCCCAAATACAAACTGAGTGTTGACATGACCGTGATTCCCAATGACAGCTTTCGCAGATACGTAAGCGAATTGTCATTCCTGATGGCTTCTGAATTCGGTCAAAAATCTGCGGATGAATATCTCCAAATGTTTAAAAGGGGAAAAGCCAGAAAGAACAGATACCTGACCATCGCCCGAAATGCGAATTACATTCAGCTGCGTAAAATGCAAACCTGGCCAATTTTCAGAATGGGTCGGTACAAGGGAGGACTGATTGAAGAAGAGAGAACGGAGCGCAAGCTTCCTTTAGGTTCATTGGCGGGAAGAACCATCGGATTTAAAAATGAAAACATCAGTGGAGTGGGACTTGAAGCAACTTATGACGCCATTTTGTCGGGAGAAAGCGGATTTAGATTATATCAAAAAATATCCGGCGGATACAAGCCGGTGAACGACAAGAACGAAACCGAACCGGAAAATGGTCGCGATATTTACACCACCCTGGATGTAAATATTCAGGACATTGCCCATGCCAGCCTCGAAAGGGGAATGCAAACACATCAGGCATCGCACGGATGTGCCATTGTTATGGAAGTGGGAACCGGCAAAATAAAAGCCATTGCCAACTTATCTCAAAATCCGGATGGCAGTTACTCAGAGCGATACAACTATGCCATTGGAGGAAATTTTGAACCCGGAAGTACCTTTAAATTGGTTTCTGCTTTGGCTTTGCTGGAGGATAAGCACAACGAACCGGGAGATTCTGTCGAAATCAATTACGGAAGTCATCGTTTTTACGACCGGATTATGAAGGATTCCGAAAAGAGTCCGCACAAAAGTCTGACTTTTCAGGAATCCATCGAGAAGTCATCCAATGTGGGTGTGTCTCGTTTGATTTTTGAAGCGTACAAAAGTCATCCAAAGGACTTTCTGGCGCATATCCACCGCTTACAATTAACAGATAAGGCCGGTACAGGATTAAAAGGGGAAGCCATACCCAAATTGCCCACTCCGGGTCAAAGGGGATGGTCAGGTACGACTTTACCCTGGATATCTATTGGTTATGCATTGGAAGTTACCCCTCTTCATATTCTAATGTTTTATAACGCCATAGCCAATGAGGGAAAGATGATGAAACCCATGTTGGTGAGCGGAATCGGCTCTTTGGGTAAAATTAAGGAAGTTTATGAACCAGAAGTTAAGGTTGAGAAGATCTGCGGCGATGAAACCCTCAAAAAGCTAAAGTCTATGCTGCGTGGAGTAGTTGAAAAAGGAACTGCTACCAATTTGAACAAGATGGGGATACAACTGGCCGGGAAAACCGGAACGGCCCAAATAGCCCAAGGTTCTGAAGGATATGGTCACGACAGATACCACGCTTCTTTTGCCGGGTATTTTCCGGCTGATAAACCCATGTACTCGTGCATAGTGGTGGTTAGTGAACCTAAGTCCGGGGTATATTATGGTTCGGCAGTTGCGGCTCCGGTTTTTGCGGAAATTGCCAGAAAAGTTTATGCCAAGGGCGCAGGATTGGTGGTTTCCAGAACCGACACCATGGTTTTGCCGGAAAAAATGGCCGGCCATTATGATGATATCAAAACCATCCTCACACAACTGGAACTTCCTTATACTGTAATGGGAGCGAGCGGTAAGACCTGGGTAAGAGGTGGCGGAGGAAGCAAACAGGTGATTTTGGTACAGGAAGAACTGGAAACTTCCGGAATGCCCGACTTCAGAGGAATGGGCTTAAGAGATGCACTTTTTATCGCTGAAAACAGAAAACTGAGAGTTCGCACCCGTGGATATGGTAAAGTTGTTTCTCAACAACCTCAGCCCGGTCAGATCATCAAACGCGGCGACGTCATTCAACTAAACATGCAATTCCAATGAAAAGGCTGAATGATATATTGCCATTGGAACTGCAAACTGCGGCAAATCCAGAAATATCCGGACTCACGCTGGATTCAAGGGCAGTGCTGCCTGATTTTCTCTTTGCTGCCATCCGTGGAACCCAAAGCGACGGGCATTTATTTATTGAAAAGGCCATTGCCTCCGGAGCCCGTGCCATTCTCTGCGAATATCTGCCTGAACGCATCGATGATCAGGTGATTTATATTCAGACATCTGACGTTATGCGGGTCTTAGGCGCATGTGCTGATAATTTTTATGATCAGCCCAGTGCAAAAATGAACATAGTTGGTGTTACAGGTACCAATGGAAAAACGACCATTGCAACCTTATTGTACCGGTTGTATAACGGATTGGGATATAACTGTGGGCTCATTTCAACGGTAGAAAACAAAATTGGATCGGAAACAATTCCCGCAACGCATACGACTCCTGATGTAGTTACTCTGCACGGCTTGTTCAATCGAATGGCGGACTCCGGTTGCAGCCATGTGTTCATGGAAGTCAGTTCACATGCCCTGGATCAGCAGCGGGTAGCTTCTGTTCGCTTTGCCGGAGCCGTTTTTACCAACTTAACTCACGATCATCTCGATTATCACGGAAGCTTTGAACACTACCGGGATTCTAAGAAAAAACTATTTGATCATCTCGATTCTACTGCATTTGCGCTGACCAACCGGGATGATCGAAATGGAGCATTCATGATTCAAAATTGCAAGGCATCCAAATATGGTTATGCATTGCGGACCGGGGCCGATTTTAAAGGCAAACTCATAGAGCAGGATTTTGATGGAATGCTACTGTCCATTGATAATCAGGAGGCCTGGTATCATTTAACAGGTACCTATAATGCTTCCAATTTGTTGGCAGTATATGGGGTAGCTTTTCTCATGGGCGAGAACCCGGAAGATGTTATCCGAGTATTGACAACGCTTCGGAGTGTAAGTGGCCGATTTGAAACGGTGAGATCAGAATCAGGAATTACCGCCATAGTTGATTATGCACATACACCGGATGCCTTAAAGAATATTTTAGAAACCATCACGGGCGTTCGAACCAGAAACGAACAACTCATTACCATCGTGGGATGCGGAGGAAACCGCGACAAGGAAAAGAGACCGAACATGGCAGCCATCGCCAGTCAGTTCAGCGATCGGGCCATTTTTACTTCTGATAATCCGAGGGATGAGGAAGCCGCCGATATCATTCGTGACATGATGCAGGGCGTGCCACCTCAATATTTCAAAAAAGTAACCTGCATCGAGAACAGAGCCGAAGCCATCAAGCTGGCGGTAAGCATGTGCAAGCGGGGAGATATCATATTAGTCGCCGGCAAAGGCCACGAGAAATACCAGGAAATCAAAGGAGTAAAACATCCTTTCGACGACCGCGAACATATAGAAAACTCATTCAGGCTTTATCAATCATAACATGCTGTACTACCTGTTTAGATTTTTAGAAGAACAATACAATATTCCCGGTGCAGGATTATTCCAATACATCAGCTTCAGGGCTGCATTGTCGGTCATGTTGTCATTAACCATTTCGCTTGTTTTCGGAAAGCGCCTGATTGCCATGTTGCATAAGAGACAGGTGGCTGAAACTGTGAGAGATCTTGGCCTGGAGGGCGAAGACAAAAAAAGAGGTACGCCTACTATGGGTGGGCTCATTATCATAGCGGCTATCCTGATTCCGACCTTATTGTTCGCTCGTTTGCGCAATGTGTATGTGCTCCTCATTGTTATTGTAACCATTTGGTTGGGTCTGATTGGATTTCTGGATGATTACATCAAAATATTTAAGAAGGACAAGCGCGGACTTGCGGGAAGGTTCAAGGTGATTGGACAGGTAGTGGTGGGTTTGATTGTAGGGTTAACGCTGTTCTTCAATAACGAAGTTGTCGTAAGGAAATTTTACAAGGGAGATGTACCCGCTCCGGCTCCTGACTGGGTTGCAGTGAGTGAAACCGGAGGGGAAGAACCCGGTTATGCGGTGGACATGAAATCTACCAAAACCACCATCCCTTTTCTAAAATCACATGAATTCGATTATGCCGATTTGCTCTTTTTTATGGATGATGCCCAGGCTCAGAAATACAGTTGGATCGTATTTGTACTCATCGTTATATTCATCATTACCGCAGTTTCCAATGGGGCAAATCTCACCGATGGAATCGATGGACTGGCAGCCGGAACCAGTGGAATTATAGGGCTGACGTTGGCCATTTTTGCCTTTGTTTCGGGCAATATCATATTCGCCGATTACCTCAATTTAATGTATATCCCTCATTTGGGTGAGCTGGTAATTTTCGCAGCCGCCTTTGTGGGGGCATGTGTTGGATTCCTCTGGTATAACAACTATCCCGCCCAGGTTTTTATGGGCGATACCGGAAGTTTGGCATTGGGAGGCATCATTGCCGCCTTTGCTATTATGGTAAGGAAGGAATTGCTCATCCCGATATTGTGCGGAATTTTCCTTGTCGAGAACCTCAGCGTAATGCTGCAGGTGAGTTATTTCAAATTCACCAAACGCAAATATGGAGAAGGGCGCAGGATATTCCTGATGTCGCCCTTGCATCACCATTATCAGAAGAAGGGATTGGCAGAACCCAAGATTGTTACCCGTTTCTGGATAGTGGGCATCATGCTCGCTGTAATCACCATTCTAACCCTGAAGTTGAGATGAGCCAGTTTACGGTCATATTGGGTGCAGGCGAAAGCGGAACCGGGGCGGCAGTATTGGCTCAGGCCCTGGGGCATCGGA
>CAZTGZ010000008.1:63012-80666 GCA_964613385.1 uncultured Chitinophagaceae bacterium | reverse complement strand
TTTGGCTGAGTGACAAGGGTAAAATTAAGGATCTGCACAAAGAGGATCTCAACGTTAGGAACATACCTTTTGAAGAGGGAGCGCATTCTGAAAATGTGATATTAGACGCAGATGAGATCATAAAGTCACCCGGCATTCCGGATAATATTCCTTTGTTGAAGACTGCCCGCGAAAAGGGAATTCCCATTATTTCTGAAATCGAATTTGCCGCAAGACAAACAAAAGCAAGGCTCATAGGTATTACAGGAACCAACGGAAAAACAACCACCACTATGCTAACCTGGCATTTGTTGAACAAAGCTGGTTTAAATGTGGGGTTGGGAGGAAACATCGGAAAGAGTTTTGCACGTCAGGTGGCTGAAGACAGCCGGGATTTGTATGTGTTGGAGCTGAGCAGTTTTCAGCTCGATGGCATGTACCAAACAAGAATTAACGATGCCGTATTACTCAACATCACACCCGATCATTTAGATCGATATGGCAGCATGGATGCCTACATCGCGAGCAAGTTCAGAATTGCACAAAATCAACAGGCCGGCGACCATTTTATTTATTGCCAGGATGACCCATTAGTGGTTTCCCATCTCGCTCAATTTAAACCAGGTGGCAAAATGCTTCCATTCTCAATCGGGACACCGGTAGAAGAAGGAGCCTGGAGCGATTTAATCAACATGTATATCAATCTCAAACCAGATAACCAATTTATTATGGAACTCAATCAACTCACCATTAGTGGCAGACACAACACCTACAATTCGATGGCTGCGGCTATTATTGCCAACTCCCTGCTCATTCGCAAGGAATTGATTCGCGAAAGCCTCAGCGATTTTAAAAATGTAGAACACCGCCTGGAATACATAGCCAGGGTTAAGGGCATTGATTTTATCAATGATTCTAAAGCGACCAATGTGAATTCAGCATGGTATGCTTTGGAAAGCCTGGAACCCGGAATAGTATGGATTGCCGGCGGAGTAGACAAAGGCAACGACTATAGCCAGTTACAACCATTGGTTAAGGCTAAGGTTCGGTTAATCATTTGCCTGGGCAAAGATAATCGGAGAATTCACGAAGCATTTTCAAAGGATGTGGAGATGATTGTGAACACACAAAGTGCATCTGAAGCGGTTAACATCGCCTACAACCTGGCACGTAAAGGTGAAACAGTGTTGTTATCGCCGGCATGTGCAAGCTTCGATTTGTTTGAAAATTATGAAGACCGCGGTCGTCAGTTCAAAGAAGCAGTAAGAAGTTTATAAGACAGTGGAACGCCTCAGGAATTACGCAAAAGGAGACTCCACACTGTGGGCAGTTGTGATACTATTGTCGCTGTTTGGAGTATTGGCCGTGTATAGCAGTACGGCCACTCTGGCTTTTGCCAAAAGAGGCGGAAATACAGAATACTATATGATGAAGCATATGGGTATTCTCATCCTGGGATTGAGTTTCATGTGGGTTGCACATCTGATTGATTTCCAATATTATTCCAGAATTTCCCAGGTTTTCTTGTATATCTCATACCCGTTACTGGTATATACTTTATTCTATGGCAAGGAAGTGAATGATGCAACGCGGTGGATTACCATTCCTTTGATAGGCATGTCGTTTCAGACTTCAGATTTAGCGAAGCTGGCCCTGATCATGTATATCGCCAGATTTCTATCAAAACGACAGGAAAATATCCGAAGTTTCAAGGAAGCATTTCTTCCCATTTTGGTGCACATCGTTATGGTTTGTGCACTGATCGCGCCCAATAACCTTTCAACTGCGGCGGTTTTGTTTGCCACTTGCATGCTCCTGTTGTTTATCGGTAGAATTCCGTTTATTTATCTGCTAAGTCTGGCCGGTACAGGTATTTTTGTTCTCGCCATTTCAATTGGTGTCATTTTAAATACCCCCGGGCAGGGAAGGGTAGCCACCTGGAAATCTCGTATCGAATCTTATGTTGGATTTCTGCAGGGTGATGAGCAAGCGGAATCGTATCAGAATCAACAGGCGAAAATAGCCATCAGCAA
This sequence comes from uncultured Chitinophagaceae bacterium, assembly GCA_964613385.1. Classification (GTDB taxonomy): domain Bacteria; phylum Bacteroidota; class Bacteroidia; order NS11-12g; family UBA9320; genus CAZTGZ01. Next base: position 78,654 of record CAZTGZ010000008.1, on the reverse strand, counting down.
AGGCGGATTAACCGGTCAGGGACCCGGAAATACCACTCAGCGCAATTTTTTACCATCACCATATGCTGATTTTATTTATGCCATTATTATAGAAGAGTACGGTTTGTTTGGTGGTGGCGTATTGGTATTGTTATATCTGGTTTTACTCTTTCGGGCTTTCAGGATTGTTACCCGGGCTCCCAAGGCTTTTGGGGCACTGCTCGCCATTGGATTGAGTTTTAGTCTGGTCATTCAGGCCTTTGTGAATATGGCGGTCGCCATACACCTTCTTCCCAATACCGGATTGCCGCTGCCTTTAGTCAGTATGGGTGGGACATCCTTATTTTTCACATCACTGGCCTTTGGCATCATCATCAGCGTGAGCAAATCTATAGAAAGTGAAAAAAATGAAAGTGCAGTCGCCTGAAAAAACATTTATGATATCCGGTGGCGGAACCGGAGGGCACATATTCCCGGCTCTGGCCATAGCAGGTGGATTGCAGGCGGCCTTGCCATGCAAAATTGTTTTTGTGGGAGCAAAGGGAAGAATGGAAATGGAAAAAGTACCGGAAGCAGGATATCCGATACATGGCTTGTGGATTAGTGGATTGCAGCGAAAACTCACATTTGCTAATGCTTTGTTTCCTTTGAAAGTATTGGTGAGCCTGGTTCAGGCCTTTTTTTTGCTCAGAAAATACAAACCGGATGCCGTTATCGGCGTAGGTGGATATGCCAGTGGTCCTTTGTTGTATGTCGCAACTATACTTGGCATCAAAACCATTATTCAGGAGCAAAATAGCTTTCCCGGTATTACCAACAAACTCCTGGGAAAACGAGTCAATAAAATATTAACTGCTTTCAAGGGGCCGGAAAAGTATTTACCAGCTTCCAAAATTGTCGAAACAGGCAATCCTGTGAGAAAGGATATTCTTACTGCCGAAAGCACCGTGAAAAGCGCCCGTGAATTTTTTGGTTTGGAAGCTAATAAACCTGTTCTATTGGTGATTGGGGGAAGTTTAGGGGCCAGAACGCTGAATGAATGCTTAGAAAAAGGTCATCAAACCCTGGCACAAAATGGAATTCAGGTATTGTGGCAGACAGGGAAACAATATACCGGAAATGCGAATCCTGCATTGGGTGTTCGAATGCCTTTTATTCGTGAGATGGACAAAGCGTACGCCGCTGCCGACGTAATTGTTTCCAGAGCTGGTGCCCTGTCCATTTCGGAGCTGTGTATTGTGGGGAAACCGGTTATTCTCGTGCCGTCACCCAATGTTTCGGAAGATCATCAGACCAAAAACGCCATGACATTGGTAAATGCTAATGCGGCCATGCTCATTGCCGACAAGGATGCTGCGGATCAGCTGGTTCCTGCGGTTATATCACTATTTGGTCAGCCGGTTTTATGTGACCAAATGGCCGTTGAAATCAAGAAGTTGGGAAAACCGGAAGCCACACATCATATTGTTAGTGAAATATTGGCACTTCTAACATGAGAACGGCACAAGCATATTATTTCCTGGGAATTGGAGGTATCGGAATGAGTGCCATTGCTCGATATTTTCATGCCATCGGCATTCCGGTGTCCGGTTACGACCGCACATCCACGCAACTCACCCAAGCTCTGGAGCAGGAAGGCATTCCCGTAATGTACAGTGATGATCCCAACATGATTCATCCTGAATTTATGGATGCTGATATCGTATACACGCCTGCTATTCCCAAAGACAGTCAGCTTTTCAATTGGTTCAGAAACAGGGGAAATTCCATCAGTAAAAGGTCGGAAATACTCGGATTCATCAGCCGTCAGGGGTTCAATATCTCTATCGGCGGTACCCATGGCAAAACCACAACTTCATGCCTTGTTTCGCATTTGTTGCGCACGGGGAATGTTCATTTCACAGCGTTTTTGGGCGGTGTTAGTTCCGATTTGGGCAGCAACTATTTTAACAGCTGTACGCCTGAAGAACCCTTGTGTACCGTTACGGAAGCGGATGAGTTCGATCGTTCATTTTTGACACTGCGACCGGATATTTCAATCATCACCAGCACAGATGCCGATCATCTGGATATTTATGGAAAACCGGATGAAGTCAGGCTGTCATTTGAGGCTTTTGCGGCCTGCCTGCAAAAAGATGGTACCTTATTTCAACGAGATGGTCTAAGGGTTCCGGTCCCAACCAACGTTCGATCCATCACATATGGCTGTGAGTCAGGTGATTTACAAGCAATAAATATCCGACTCGAAGCCGGCTATTTTCAATTCGATCTCAAAGGAGACGGATTTTTATGGAAGGATCTTGAACTTGGAATCCCGGGTTATCACAATGTTGAAAATGCAACTGCCGCCATTGGTGTTGCCCGCATCATGGGGGTGAATGAATTGGCTATCAGAGAAGGATTGCGCTCATTCAGAGGCGTAAAACGGAGATTTGAATACATCTTTCGAACAGAAAATCTGGTATATATCGATGATTATGCGCATCATCCCACAGAATTGAATGCCATTATCGGATCCGTCAGGAAAATGTATCCGAATCGAAAAATTACCGGAATATTTCAACCTCATTTATACAGTAGAACCCGTGATTTTGCGGAGGGTTTTGCCGCCAGTCTCGAAGCATTGGACAGGGTTTGGATCATGCCGATATATCCTGCCAGAGAATTGCCAATACCCGGTGTAAGCAGCGAAATGATATTGAACCTCATGAACCATCCCATGGCTGGAATTTGTGATCGAAAGGATATCCTTCAGGTTTTGAAATCTGAAAAGCAGGAGGTGATTTTAACATTGGGCGCAGGGGACATAGACCTGGAAGTGGAAAAAATAAAACATTGGTTACATGAAGCGGCCGGATAAACGTGTGGTTGGACTTATATTGACCATTGCAGTGGTGTTGGCACTTGTGGTATCCTGGGTATATTTCGGAACCACGGCAAAATCGGAGGTATGTAACCAAACCGATATTCGAATTTACTCAGACGAGGAGTTGTTTTTCGTAACCGAAAACAGGATACAGGAATTGCTGATGGATGCCAACAGAATGTCACCGGTTGGACGGCCTATGAACGAATTGAACCTCAAGGCCATGGAGGCCAGAATTCGCCGGCATCCCATGGTAAAAAATGCCAATGTGTACCTGCATTTAAATGGTCGTTTGGTGGTGCAGGTTTGGCAAAAGGAGCCGATACTTCGCATTCAGAAATCGGATGGTTATGGTTTCTATCTGGATTCGGAAGGCCATGAATTTCCGTTGAGTCGAAATTATACCGCAAGGGTACCCATAGCCAATGGAAACATAGATTCTGTAATGGTCAGGAAATTGTACACATTGGCCGGGTTTGTGCATGAAAACTCCTTTTGGAAGGCAAATACAGAACAGATTTTTGTAGATGCTGAGCGCAATATGGTTTTAATACCCAAATTGGGTCGGGCGAAACTGATTATTGGCGATGTTGACCGGATTAAAGAGAAGCTGAACGACTTGAGTTTGCTCTATTTAAACGGGTTACCGGCCATGGGATGGGAGCAATACGAGCGCATTGACGTTAAGTTTAAGGATTTGATCATTTGTAAATAAACAGGAATATGAACCAACAGAAAATAATAGTAGGGCTCGATATCGGAACCACTAAGGTATGTGCCATCGTGGGCCGTTCCAATGAATTTGGTAAAATTGATATTCTGGGTATGGGTAAGGTTTCGTCGAATGGAGGCGTAAACAGAGGAGTGGTTTCCAATATTGATCTGACCGTTGAAGCCATTCAAAAAGCCGTTCAAATAGCATCTGATAAATCCAATGTCGATATAAAAAGGGTGCATGTGGGTATTGCCGGCGCACATATAAATAGTCTGCAACACAGAGGGATGATTATACGCGGCAATGGTGAAGACGAAATTACTGCTGAAGACCTGAACAAGCTGGAGCAGGATATGTATAAAATTGCGGTGCGTCCCGGTGATAAGATCATTCATGTATTGCCACAAGATTGGGTCATCGATGACGAACCTATAAATACCCGCCCCATCGGTATGGCAGGCACCAAAGTGGAAGGCAACTTTCACATCATAACCGGACAGGTAACCGCTGCCAGAAATATCAATAAATGTGTAGAAAAAGCGGGCATACAGGTCGCAGATTTGATTTTGGAGCCATTGGCATCTTCATATGCCGTATTAAGTGATGAGGAGATGGAAGCCGGGGTTGTTTTGGTGGACATCGGTGGAGGAACCACGGACGTTGCCATATTCCATGACAATATCATTCGACATACCGCGGTTATCCCTTACGGAGGAAATATCATTACTGAAGACATCAAGGAAGGCTGCCATGTAATGCGAAATCAGGCTGAATTGTTGAAAACCAAGTTTGGATCAGCTTTGGCCGATGCCAGTGCCGATAATGAAATCGTGAGCATTCCCGGCATAACCGGAAGGGAGCCAAAGGAGATATCCGTGAAAAACCTGGCCAGAATCATACAGTCGCGCATGGAAGAGATATTTGATCTGGTTTATTATGAAATCAAGGCTTCTAATCTGGAGAAGAAATTAGCAGGTGGGATTGTTTTAACCGGAGGTGGAGCTATGTTAAAGCACATTGGTCAACTGGCGGAATTCAGCACCGGCCTGGATGCCCGTATCGGATTTCCCAATGAACATTTGGCCAAAGGAATGGTGGAAGAGGTGAAAAGCCCGGTTTACGCAACAGCTGTAGGATTGGTGCTCAGAGGATTGATGAGCGGAGAAACAGAACCCGTCAAAGGGAACACAACCATAAAAGCGGTAACTCCGCGTGAAAGAGGCGAAAGTTTGCTTGATAAGTTTAAAAATTGGCTCAAAGATGAGACCAAAGATGTTGACGATTTTAATTGAGATATTATGTCATTTGTAGTAGAATTACCCAAGGAAAAATCTTCCATCATCAAAGTAATTGGTGTTGGAGGCGGTGGCGGAAATGCAGTGAATTACATGTTTAATGAAGGCATTCAGGGTGTGGATTTTATCATATGTAATACAGATCAGCAGGTGCTGGAAGCCAGCCCAATTCCGAACAAAATCAGAATTGGTGATGAGTTGACGGAAGGCAGAGGTGCGGGCAGTAATCCCGAAGTTGGCAGAAAGGCGGCTGAAGAGAGTCTGGAAGAAATTATCAATGCCTTGGGTGTAAATACGCAAATGTTGTTTGTAACGGCCGGAATGGGCGGTGGAACCGGAACCGGTGCGGCACCGGTAATTGCAAGAGCGGCCAGAGAATTGGGAATTCTGACAGTTGGTATCGTGACTACACCTTTCATTTTTGAAGGGCCTAAGAGAAAGGATGCAGCCGACAAGGGTGTTGAACTGCTCAGGGAACAAGTGGATTCCCTATTGGTGATCAGCAATGACAGAATTAAGGAGATGTTCGGAAATCTTCCCATCTCCAGGGCTTTTCATTATGCAGATAATGTATTGTCTACCGCTGCCAAAGGAATCGCAGAAATTATTACCATCGCAGGTAGCATCAATGTAGATTTTGAAGATGTTAAAACCGCCATGAAAAACAGCGGTGTATCTATATTGGGAAGCGGACAGGCAGAAGGGCAGGACAGGGCCATACGCGCTGTAGAAATGGCATTGAATTCACCCTTGCTGAACGATAGCCGGATTTTGGGAGCGAGTGATTTGTTGGTTAATATATCCTATGGGCAAAATGAAGCAACCATGGATGAATACACCATGATTAACACCTATCTGCAGGAAGAAGCCGGACAAGATGCCAATTTGAAATGCGGGTTGTGTTACGATCCATCGCTGGGTGATAAAATTTCGGTTACAGTAATAGCTACCGGATTTAGCCGGAAAGACAATACGTTGAAATCAGAAATCGTAGAAAACGGATTGTTTGATTCCAATATTTATGAAGAACAACCCATTCAAAACCAGAACAAAGGTTCTGAGTTTCCTGCAGGAAAACAGGTGACCATTTTCGATGAATTGGGAAATACCAATCATTCAAAAATAGAAGAGGCTGTTGACAAAAACCGTGAGCTCATAGACCGTATGAACAGGTTGAGACAACTGAAGGATCAAGCCAGAAGAGAGGAAAGCGAAGATCATTTAGAGGAACCTGCCTATCTCAGAAAAGGTGTGATGCTTGATGAAATTCCCCACAGCAGCGATCCACAGATTTCGAGGTTTTCTTTGAATGAAGAACCGGATAAAAAGCCTGAAATCAGACCCAACAACCCTTTTCTGCATGACAATGTAGATTAATAGAATCCTCTTTAATTTCAGTTCGAAGGTTTTAGACCATCTTTTCATTTTTACCAATTAGGCAAAATATTTTTAGGAAACCGCCGTTGTGAATGGGCAGTCCATCATGAGGCAGTACCTACCAATTTTATTAATTCCGATTTTCGTCATTCTATTCTATCACCAGATTCCGGGATACAATGTATTCATTTTTACGGTGTTGTATCTGGTTTTTGATATAGTCATTTTCAAAGATGCATCTCAGGAAGTTTGGTTCCATCGCATTGTGTTATGCTTGGCTTCACTCATGGTTAGTCTGCATAATACGGCAATTTCGGGATGGATAACAGCACTTTCTTACGCTTTACTTGCTACTTCGCATACCGGCATGATGGGCAAAAATTACTTTTGGCAATGGCTTGGTTTTCCCATTTTGTGGGTTCAGAGAATATTTAAAAGCCGTCAGATTTTACCTGTAACACCTCATAAAAGCGGGAAAAGAGTCCTTATAAATGCAGCGATTATTTCCGGGGCCTTATTCGTATTTTTAATCCTTTATGCAAATGGCAGCGAACTGGTCGCCAGGGCCATCGGACCTATATTCGAACAAATAACCCGATGGTTGTCTGAATGGTTAAGACATATCGATTTTACTTTGATCTTCACTTTGATTTTGGGCTTTATTCTGGTTGTACATCTTATTCCCATTGAATTTGACTTCCCATTTGAGTTCAACACAAAGGCCGGGGCTGAAGGCAAAATTCTCCCGGGATTTTACCGCACTGCCTTCATATTCTTGAGCGCGGCCATCTTGATGCTGGCCTGGGTGATTGCATTGGAAATTCAGTTTGTTTGGACGGGATTTTCCTGGAAGGGTCAGTTGTTAAAAGGATTCGTTCATGAGGGTACCTATATGCTCATTATTGCGGTTTTAGTTTCGGTAGCCGTGGTGATGTTTTTGTTTTCGAATCTGAATCAGACAACAATACCTGAGAAAATCTGGCTCAAAAGATTGATGTTTACGTGGTTATTTCTCAACTTCTTGTTGGTCATATCCGTTGGAGTCAGAACCGGTTACTATATCGAATTTTTTGGTTTGGCCTATAAGCGAATCGGACTCTGTTTTTTCCTGATATTGTGCACAGTCATTCTACTGTTAACGGCTATCCTGATTCATAAGAATCATAGTCTTTCCTTTTTGATCAATCATTCCTTCAAATCAGCTTATATATTGTTGTTGTTAATGTCATTTTTTAATTGGGACATCATCATCGCAAAGCACAATATTTCGCACTACCGCACGGCATATATTTATTTGCCTTTTCTAAAAAATCTCGGCGACGAGACATTGCCGTATCTACAACAGAATCGGGAGCAAATTCTCGAAATGCATGCGGCACAAAAGCAGCGTTTTCCATTTGTTACCCTCAATGAATTCGAACAATACCAATATGAAACCAATATTCAATTGCGTACAGGCAATTTTATCCGGACCTACCAAAACCGGGGCTTTCTTTCCAGAAATTTTGATGAAGACCGCGCATTTGCAAAACTTTCATCCACAGACTGATTCAATAAAAACGGTGATTTTTCTTTGCCTGATTCCCTCGTTAATGTAGTTCACAGATACCGCAGCCAGTTGAGGTGTTTGTTCCGTCTTTTGTAACGGTCATAGCGGCTACACAATGGAAATAGTACACCAACAATAGCGACCCATAAAGGGAAAATCATCCATAAGGGATACCCATATCCTTTGAGTTGTTCAGACATGTTTACCCAGGTAGAAAGTATCATATCCTTAAACTCATAACCAAGAGAAATGGCAGCGAAACAGGCCAGTAAATGGATGAGATAAATATGCAGGATATAATAAAAAAACGGGACTCGTCCGATGATAACAATGCCTCTGATTTGTTGGGTTTCAAAAAATTCTGACCAGGCCAGAAGAAGCATTGCTGGGCCCAGAGTCATTAAAGTGAACAAAAGAGACGGAGGATATTTGGTGGTATTGAGAACCGAAAACAAGGTGGAAATCATGTCGCGCTCAGAAACCCAGGGAGAAGGATCGCCGTAAAAGTTTAATAGTCTGATGATAAAAAACAAGCCTATACTCATGCCGCCCATCCAAAACAGGATATTTCTTCTACGCACTTCTGAAAACCCCGGTTGATATAATTTCCCAAGACAATACCCCAATCCCATGACCCCTATCCAGGGAAGTACCGGGTAAAAGAGCATAAAACCGTGTCCGTTCCACTCAAAATAGCCTCGATCGTGTAAAGCAGCCCATACTACTTTTAACCAGCCCGGATTTTCGATATGGATGGAATCCAACAGATTATGACCGAAAACAATGGCCAGACTCAATGCCAATATCCAGCGAAACGGTAAAAAAATTAAGCCGGCTAAAACCATCATACTAAAGCCAATGGCCCAGATGACCCCGAATATTTCCATTTTAAATGCAGGGTTAAAGAACCAACCGAAGGCAATGATGGTCAGTTCAGCAAAAGTGAGCCATAAACCTCTTTTGAAAAGGAAGCCGGCCAACTGAGTTTTGGTCTGTTTTTGTCCGGATAACCATGCAGAAGTTCCGGATAGAAATACAAAAACAGGGGCGCAGAAATGGGTAATCCAGCGGGTAAGAAACAACACTCCATACGTTCTGTCCATATCGAGTGGGTCGAATTGAAAGGCCTGATTGTGAAAGTAATCACGCACATGGTCCAGGGTCATAATAATCATCACCAATCCTCTGAGAAAATCGATGGATTGTATGCGTTTGGTGTCCGACATTCAAGTCAAAATTAAGCAATCGATGTGAATGTTGATGGTATTTATGTTTCCGCGATGTAAAGTCAGGGTTACTTTTGTATCATATGGGCAAGGATCTGGTTATTTTGGGTAAAAGTATTGCGCCGGGTGAAAGTGCGCAGGTGTATATGGATGTAGCGCGTTTGCATACCCGTACCGAAGTGAATGTGCCCATCATTATTGAAAGGGCAAAGGAAGATGGGCCGGTATTGCTGTTGTTGGGCGGTATTCACGGGGATGAAACCAATGGGGTGGAGATCGTGCGTAGGATCATTCGCAGTGGAGCCAATAAGCCCATAGCCGGGACGGTCATTTGTGTTCCGGTTTTCAATATTTTCGGGTTTTTAAATCTCAGCCGGCAGTTTCCGGATGGCAGGGATTTGAACCGACAGTTTCCCGGGGCTAAAAATGGGTCTTTGGCAGCCCGTTTCGCCTGGCATTTTACGCGGCATATTGCCCCATTGGTGGATTATGTCATTGATTTTCACACAGGTGGGGCAGACCGCATCAATGCGCCCCAGGTACGATGCAATTTTGAGGAGGCGCATACATTTGAGTTGGCTCGGCATTTTGGCGCTCCCTTTATCATACATTCGGATTATATACCCAAATCGGTGCGTTATACCTTAAAAAAGATGGGAAAAACTACCTTGTTGTTTGAAGGGGGAAAGACGCGAGAATTCGACGAGAATGTGATACAAAGCGGAGTGAATGGTGCCAACAACATCATGCGCTATCTGGGAATGCGCAACGGGCAGGTGCAGGACCCTGTTTCGTCTGTTGTAGTAGAAAAGAGCAAGTGGGTCAGGGCGCCGCATTCGGGTATGTTTCAGATGCGCATTGCCAATGGAAGCTGGGTAAAAAAAAGAAGTTTGTTGGGCATTGTTACGGATCCGTATGGAGAATTCGAAAACCGCGTATATGCGCCTAACGACGGATATGTGATATGCGTAAACTCAGCACCTATTGTGAATAGGGGAGATGCTTTGGTGCATTTGAGCAATTCATTAAGAACATCTAATGAATAGTTCCGGAATGCAAGATACTCAGGTTTAGATAATTATCACCTGCTTTAAATTCACATTTTCCAGATGTTTAATCAGGGTCATTTTATATAGGCATATCCATCTTCAATTAATGCTGTATTCGCACCAACGTTGATAGCACAATTGAATTTGACGTCAATCTTTTTACTTGTTAAATCAAAACTCTGAATCACCAAAGAGCCACCTCCCTGGGTTTCATTCGGCCAAAATACTTCAGGATCAATTTCATTATTATTATGAACCAACCACGCCGTGTTCAAGGATTGGGTGCTGCGAATGGGAAAAGTATCTGAACCAAGAGTGGTAAGGTCATCAACCAATAACCCAATAGCAATCCAATTGCCGAATTCGTCTTCTGAGTCTATATAGAGCGTATCGGGGCCGGAAGGAACAATGGTGGTTTTCAATTCCATATCCGAAGTACCATAGTACAGGAATTTATTGTTGAGATAAGTGCAGTAAGCACTGATTTTTTGCGATGGAGCCGGTGGAAGAAACTCAGGGTCCTGGTGATCACAGTTTGGCCCCATGAGGCTGAATGAAAGGCAGAACAAGATGATAATGGTAATTTTTGTTTTCATGTCCAATGATTATGGTGAACAAAGATATATGAATTTATATATGGATAAATGCTACCTAGCATGCCGGGCTGCCTAAAGATCATATTCTTTTCATTAGAAATCAACATTCCTGAATCAATGAGAATATTGAACTTCTTATAGGTCCGAATTTTAGATAATTATAAATCTATATCAATTTCACCATTCAGTAGGTCGGCGGACTGCTTATCGCTTTTAGCCGGACAAGAAAATTTGGCTTTGATCATTTTCTCGCTCAGGTTAAAACTCTCAATAGTCAGGCTACCGTTAGGTTCCAGGGCATTAACAAAGAAAAGCTCTTCAGATTTTCCCGCAATATAAAAGAGTGCTTCGGCTTTGTTTAGCTCTGGTATTGCAGCTATTGGGAAAGTTCCTGGAACCAGCGTTGAAAGGTCGTTATGTAATAATCTCACCCAAATCCAATTGCCATTTGCATCTTCTCCTTCCAATAACAGCGTATCTGGTCCGGAAGCAACAATGCTGGGTTTAAAATGCACATCACTGGTCGAAAAATCAAAAGCGGTTTTATCCGCAAATTGACATTTCAGTTTAAAAACATTGGTATGTAATTCAGGTTCTGATGATTCTAAGGGAGCACAATTTGATCCTATCAAACTGAATGTCAGGCATGAAAGGAAAAAAACGATAGAATTTATGTTCATAGCTATTGGAAATTTAAGGCAAAATAAAAAATTGTTGGTGAAAGTCAATGGGTTGCAAGTTGCAGCCTAGCATGTTGCAGCCTGGCATGTTGCAGCCTAGCATGCTAGGCCGCAACATGCAAAAATCACCAAATGTCATATTACCATGGTCTTTTTGTTATGGCTTGTAATTGCCGGAAATCTATGGTATAACTTTGTGTAAAAGCCAACATTTTCAGTACATTAATTTCAACTATTTAGCCAATGAAAACGCAAAACATTAATTATCAAGGGTTTACCCCCTCCCTGCACAATATTCTAAATATATCGGGTGTTTTGTTAATACTTTCAATATTCATCTGTTTCAATTCCTTTGCACAACAACAACCTTATGATGTTCTATGGCAAAAGTCATACTATCCAGATAGCTGGTATGATTTGGACAATAACGTAACAGCGTATAGTTCTCATGAAGAAACCGGTGAAGATTGGATGTATGCCATTCAAAGATGGTATGACCCTGAGAACATTACAACTCATGACGGGTATATAATGAGTGGTTATACTACTTTTAGAAACAAACCCATTCGGATATACGAATGTGGAGAGCCTGCACTAACTTTACCTGAATTCCCTGATCCCCCCACGACTAGGCCGGCCATCAACGAACTGGAGTGTAATGATCCGGTGAATTGGAAGGGTTCACAGCATGGTGCCGTAATGAAAATTGATGAAAGCGGCAATATGGAATGGTATAAGGTTTTTGGACAGGAATATGGAGAGATGTATAATCTTATACAGGCCAAGGAATCCGGTGACGGAAAGTATATTTTTACCTCAGGAAGGGGAGGAAATCAATTAACAGGAATTCAGTACCGATATTTAGATGCCTTAAATACAGAACAAGTTACCACGCTTTCATGCAGCGACCCATGTGATTATTATACTCAGCATCGCTCCTCCAGAAGGTTCTATATCGTGAAACTCGATGGTTCGAACAATGGCGAGGTTGAATGGCAATATACTTATGGCAGTATTATCCCTTCAGTGAGTGTTGATGCTTATGCTTCACCTGGCACTGCATGGGATTTAGTGGAAGCATCTGACGAAGCCATTATTGCCGTGGGGTGTGTTGGTGATTGGCAACCTGCCAATCCACCTTATGACCCTTATGTTAAAATGAGTGGATTTATAGTTAAAATAGATCCAACGACTGGAGCCATTTTAAAAGCAAGAAAAATTACTAACCCAGATGGAAACATGGCTCTATTGTCAATTGTAAGAGAAAATGCAAACAGTTTTGGCATAGCATATTATCGTGAAGATGGAAACAAGAAAATCGGAGGATTTAAGATAGATTCGGATTTAGATGACATTACAGGAAGTGGCTTTATGGACAATGAATATAATTCTGAATTGAGTCCAACTATCCCAACATTGGTAGAAGGTTATTTAGATCCTACTTTCGATCATTCAGGAGGGTATAAACCTTGGGACATTGAGTTACAAGAATACGAAGAGGAAAATTATTTTATTGTTGGGGCGCATTCATTTGCAGCAAATGACCCAGTGTATGATAATTCTAATGATGAAGGCATTATTCTTAAATTGAATGCAGACATGTCATTTAACTCATTCATGTCAATTGGTGAGGTAAGTGCATATGATTTAAAAGTTGGTGTTCATGTTATGCCGGACAACAGTATTACTGCTGTGAGCAGCACCCATAGAAGAAAAATGTCTCAGGATTTTATTCCATCAGTATTCATTAATACTGCATGCAACAATGAAGAAATAGAAACATATAGTGCTAATTGGCCTACAGGAAATGACAAATGGGAAAGCGATGCCATAGTATATAATTTTGACCCATCCTTTTCTTCCGTCCGTTGGTCGAAACTCATTTTAGATCCCATGCCCAGAGCACTGGAGTACCCCGGAAATGTCAAAAAGCAATTGTGTATGTATAATGCCGTGGCCAATGCCTCCGGCGAAATTGTCATTTGTGGTAACAACGGATTAAACTTTGATGATGTGCATGTAATAAAGCTAACTCAGCCTTGTGTTGGATCGCAAACGTATAATTATGTTCCGGATGATCCAAGCAATCAGGATCCATACATTTCTGCCATTGTTCAATTTGGATCTGGCGCCACCAATATTGGTTCGAATAAAAAAATCAATGGCACTTTGGTGATTGAATCCGGAGTTACTTTAACTTTTCTAGGAGGCTCAGTCATTGAATTTACAAACGGACGCATACCCCATCAACCGCAATTAGTCGTTCAGGATGGTGGCAAACTGGTTATTGACGGTACCGCCAAAATCACATCCATTAAAAACCCGCTCGACCCGGATTGCCCGGATTTAGGTTGGGGTGGAATATATGTAGCCGAGGGCGGTGAATTAGAAATCATTAATGGCAGTATAGAAAGTGCTCATTTGGGCGTGCAGGTAGAGGCCGGAGGAATCTTTAATGTAAACAAATCTGAGAATCTCCGAAATACCCAATTGACTTTTTATAACAACATAACTTCCATTAAATTGGATCATTATTCGTCGCCAATAGATATGGGTATTAAGTACGCTTGGTTTAAAAATGACAAACCCCTTGAATTTGCCTATACCGATAAATACGATACCGACGTTTCAGGATTAGATATGTTTGTAGATATTAGGGATGGTTATAACGGTCAAATTAAATTTACCAGTTGTATATTCGAAAATTTGGAGACCGATGCTCTGATGCCACATGGATCCGGCATATTAGGCGATAATGCAAATGTCACTTTGATCAAAGGCGGATATAATCAAATTTTCAATGGATCGTGCTATGTACCCAATGACGCGCCCAATCGATTCATAGGGCTCAATGAGGGCATTCATATCAACAATTATGCGCATCCAACCAAAAAAGTAAAAGTTTTGGAGGCAGAATTTATAGATGTGCTCAACCCGATTTGGACTGTGGTATCAGATACTTCTGTGATTTATAAGAACAGCATCATTTGGTCTGATAACTTGCCAAATTACACCAATTTAGATCACGATCATAAATATGGCATTTTTAACAGTTGGGGACATGTTCAAAAAGTATGGGAAAATGAAATCACCAATGAAATAGATGTTCCTTATACCGCTTTTTTTACAGATCAAGGCGCCACATCAGGGGTAACAGGCTCCTCGTTTTATAAGAATATTGTAGAAAACACCTATACCTCTAACCGGGGTGTGGCCCATTACTTTGATAACGACAACCAGGATATTGACATTCGGTGTGATCAATACACCGATTTAATTTACGACTGGTTTTGGAAGGACGGTGCCTTTGAAATGCAAGGAAATTCTACCAATCACCATGCCATTCAGTGGACTCAAGGTATTAGTGATAATCTTTTTACAGATAATACGGGTACAATTCCTTTTTTGTACTCTATTGATGCTGGTGTTTCAAATCCTTATTTACCGAATAGGTCTGATCCACTATTACGTTATGATTTTGGATCAGATATTGCCATTTCGTGCAATGCCAAGAACATTTGTGACATGTATATTCAAAATCCCAATCCGGGATTTGAACATGATTTTGATCCCGAACTATTTGTGCTTCCATCGGCTGAAAAACGCTTGAATTTGGCCTTGGACCAAAATGATTTTTACCAAGCGACAGAATTAATAAAAGAAATTTCTGACATTGATAAACAATCACTTTATTCGGCACTGATTAAAGAAAAACAATCACATAGTTCCAATATCAAAGGCTCAGAAAAATTTAACAATTTCATACAACTAGCCAAGGATGAAAGCGTGAACCCAATGCTACAATCTTTAGCCGCTGATTATATATGGCAATATTACGGAGTTAAAATAAACATACACCCACAAGCTTTGCTCAGTCAAAAGAAAGGGATGGAAGTTTTGGTCAAGAAGAGTCAATCGCAACCAATCAGAGTATATCCAAACCCTGCATATGATTTTCTAACCATAGCAACTACCAATAATAATTTCATTTCTGAAATAACCATCTCAGATTTCACCGGAAGAACGATAAACCAAATTCTACCTCAAACACCTGACGTATCCTACCACTTGAATATTGGCCAACTTTTAAATGGAGTGTACATAATTCAGGTAAAGGACGCGAACGGAAAGCTTTGGAACGGAAAATTTGTTAAAGGGACACTGTGATATTTAATATTCATAATTTAAAATGGTGCATCATTTTGATGGCACATGTATTGAGTTCGCAATTAATTGCACAGGAGTCCAATTATTGGAATTACGGGAGTTTTAGACAAAATTACTTGATTAACTTCAATCAGGAGCCGCCT
>CAZTGZ010000008.1:55624-63002 GCA_964613385.1 uncultured Chitinophagaceae bacterium | reverse complement strand
CGCCTGTTGTTGAAAAATTCAATCTATCAGGACTCAGGGTCTCGAGTTACCATTATGCAGGTAGCAGATATAGCTATGTAAACAATGCAGGAAAATTAAGGTTTTATTCAGATTTAGATACCCTTTTGTTAATAAACACAATAACCGATAAAGTTAAAATTGGGAAAAACAGTGAACATATGGGAATTTATTGCAAATCTTCTGATTCGAATAGATTAGATTTTTTCTATTGGCATAGACAGAGAGGATTTGATTCAGATAACGACACCAATTTAATTTATACACTAACACAAGTAAAAGTAGATATAGAAAATAGTATTAAACAAACGGAAATCAAAGTAGGAAATCGATTCAAACAGGAATATTTTCGAAAACCTTTTAGAGATGGTGTTCATACAATAAATTGTAGGTTTTATCCGAAATTAAATGTCTATTGGATTATAGGGGGCACCTCTGACAGTCTGTTTTTTATTCGCTATAAACCAGAAACTGGTATTGATACCAGTATTTTTATTCCATATTCTGCCACATATTCTTATCATTCATCAATAGTTTTTAATCAAAAAGGAACCGCAATTGCAATTGCCAGCCTAAAAAAATTTGACTCTATTGGAGAACCACCTGATTTCCCTGTAATTTGGGGATATCCCACTGCAAATAACAGGATAGATGTTTTAGATTTTGACCCAGTAACAGGCAAGACAACAAAAATGACAAATCTTCATTTTAGTGCCAAAGTACACAACCCTATTCCTACTAAATACTTTTATTATACTTCGATTTTTGGAGTTGAGTTCTCCCCGAATGATAGCTTATTGTATGCGATGGTATTGGACCAGGATTTTCGATATAATCAGCTATGGCAATACAATTTGTATCCCGATGTGGGAGAACCTAATTTGTATCGGTTACCTTATCCCAAAGCCAATAGTCCTATGGTAATCGTAGATGATAACCGCCCCATTAGTTCAAATTTAAAATTGGGGCCTAATGGCAAAATTTATCTCAATAGTTTTATATCAAGATTGAACACTTTATCTTATATTCAGTATCCGGATAAATTAGGCACGGATTGTAAAATTGTGTATGATGCCATACAAAATCCCTGGGGCACCTTTCCGGATGATTTAAGTGGCAATTTCCATTTGGGCTATACCCATGATCATTATAAACCGGTTAAATTCAGGCATTCATCTCCTTGCTCAGGACAATTTGCACAATTTGAGAACCTCACAGACAGTCAAAACTTTAGCCGTTATCGCTTTTATTTTGGAGATGGTGACAGTTGTGAATTGGATGAATCACTAAAACTTACTATCCCGG
This sequence comes from uncultured Chitinophagaceae bacterium, assembly GCA_964613385.1. Classification (GTDB taxonomy): domain Bacteria; phylum Bacteroidota; class Bacteroidia; order NS11-12g; family UBA9320; genus CAZTGZ01. The sequence goes on along the minus strand of CAZTGZ010000008.1, from coordinate 61,679 downwards.
GCCAAAGAAATATGGCATTATCCAAGGTGTGGGGAGTGGGTCATCAATATGTATTACCGGGTCAATATTTCGTAAAACTCAAAGCCATTAATGATGTCGGTGGATATGTGTGGTACAGCGACAGCATCACGATTCACCCTCCCCCCGCGGCCGGGTTTACCGTCTCAGATACTGCAGGCTGCCAATGGATCGCCCATCATTTTAAAAATACTTCTTCCTTTAAACCCCGCTTTTCAGGTCTGCCCCCTTCAGCGTACTCCTACTATTGGCATTTCGGCAATGGCTTAGATACTTCTTTATCCTTTGCTGCCATGCCAACAGCAGCACAAGGTTCTGTGTCTCATGCCTATATCCAAAACGGTCTATACCGGGTCAGCCTCGTGGCCAATGACGGCTTTTGTTCCGATACCTTTACCCTAAATCAACAGGTAAATATTCTTCCTGCTCCGCGCCCGGGTATCTCCTTGAATCCATCTGCAGAAGGTTGCAGTCCATTGGCAATCACAGCATCCCGAAGCTATACAGACCCAATTGATTCGGTTCGTTGGCAATGGGGTGATGGAACTGCGACGATGGTTATCACAAATCCGGGTTCAGCCCCTAAAACGTATGATCACATCTTGCCACAAACACAGAACTATATCTTAGTACAAGAACTTTTCGGCTCTACCGGCTGTATCACCACAGATACACAAACTATCCGGGTAAAACCGGGTTTTGAGCATGGATACATTCCTACGCTATGGAAAGCCTCGGTTGAGAATGAAAATACAAAAATAGCATGGAGCGCACATCCTCATGCTAAGGGATACCAACTGTATAAAGACAACGTTCAACTCAGCACTTTAATAGATACGTTCTATTTGGATGAACTGAATAGTCAAAAAGTCGGTATTTACCATGTACAGGCCATAAATGTATGCGACCAACCTACACCCATGAGCAATATTGGCAAGGTTGTGCTTCTGCAAGGAGAAAATAAGGAAAACAAAGGGGCCTTATTACAATGGACGGCCTATGAAGATTGGCAGGAGTTGGGAGGTATAGCCACTTATGTAGTAGAGGTTCAGAAAAGCGGGGTATATGAGCCATTGAAGAACACCGAAACGCTCAACTATAACGATGCCCAATTTATTCAAAACGGACAATATGAACGCTGCTATCGGATTGCGGCCATAAATGGTCATAACCCGGATTTAATCAGTTACAGCAATACTGCTTGTGTGGGTTATGAAGCGGTCATCTTTGTGCCCAATACATTCAGTCCGAACGGCGATGGATTAAACGACCAATTTGAACCATTTAACATCGGATTTAAGGAATATACCATGCGCATTTACAACAGATGGGGAGAGAAAATATCAGAAGGCAAACAATGGGATGGTAAAATACAGGGAGAAACAGTTCCTCCTGGGGTATATTGGTTTCAGATAGAAGGCAAAACAGGAAAATCGGAAAATGTACATTTAAAGGGAGAGATAAGGGTGGTTAGGTAGCCATGTTGCAGCCTAGCATGCTAGGCTGCAACATGTATACCCCTATTTATGACCATCCACCATCGGATGCGGATAATTGTCGCTTTGATCCTCCACGGTTTCATCCAGACATACGAAATCCTTTTCCAGCAACAACATCAGCTCCCCCTGTTCGGTATGAATACTGTGTTCATACCCAACCTTGTCAATAAAATACCATTGGCCGGCATCAGATTTTGGCAAAAACATGGTGATGGTATTGTACTCAAAATCAGCAGATAAATGCTCGTGTTTGTCCGAAGCCTCCAATCGGTAGGTGAATACTTTTCCCGGTGCAAATACTGTTTGCTCCTCGAAATATCCCTGTTCGCTTAAGGCTTTAACTTCCGATTGGGTCAAACGGTAACGAATAAAATTTCCTTTAATGCGTATTTTCATGACCGTATTCTTTGTGGATGTGAATATATATTAAAACGATCAGATTTTAGAAAACCACAAAGGGTAATCCCAAAATCCGTGGCCAGATCAACGGCCAGACTTGAGGGGGCACCAACCGCGGCAACTACTTGAATTTCAGCCATTGCAGCCTTTTGTATCAATTCAAAACTGGCCCTTCCACTCAGTAAAAGAACCATTTGTCGCCAATCCTCAAATCCATTTTTCAGGGTTGATCCGATCAGTTTGTCCAAGGCATTGTGTCTGCCAACATCTTCCCGCAGTTGAATCAATGCTCCATCGGGCACAAAAAAGGCCGATGCGTGCAGTCCTCCGGTACTTTCGAATACAGCCTGCGCCTCTCTCAAACGAATGGGTAATTCTGTTAGCCAATGCGCATCCACGGTCCAGTCTATGGAAAGCTGCCGTGTCCTTTTTAATGTATGTATGGCTTCAATGGAGCTCTTACCGCAAACTCCGCAACTTGAGGTGGTATAAAAATGCCTTTCCAACTTGGCTATATCCGGATTTTCACCCGGTTTCAATGTTACCACCATCACATTCGGATCGGCTTGTCCGCTCCAGGGAACGATCAAGTGCTCTGCCTTCTCTACCTGCGACCTGTTTTGAATGATACCCTCAGTAAACAGGAATCCTAAGACCAAATCCTCATCGGCTCCCGGTGTGCGCATGGTAATGCTGATGTTTCTTTGTTCATCTTTCCCGTTATCCGTCCAGTGCAGCCTGATTTCCAAAGGTTCTTCCATGGCCAGTTCGTCCTTCAATTCCTGCAAGGAGCCACGCTCGTATCGCGTAATTTTTCGTTGACTAATGGATTGCTGCACGGAATTCAAATGTAATAAAATCTACCCGATATCCCTTCCCAACGCTTGCTTCCATGCCTCTGCCTGTTCCGGAGTGTCTGCACCCATAAACATTTTTTCAGATTCAGCCTTCAACCAGTGTGAATTCTGGCCTAGCAACCATTTGTACAAACTGTCATTTCCCTGAGCAAGTTCGTTCTGAAGTTGTTCCAATGCGCTGTATTCATATAAGGTGCACAAGGGTTCAGGTCGACCTTCAGAGTTTTTATATCCGGTTATCGGGGCATATTTGTCGCGATTTGATAATAAGAAATGAATATGCTTTTTTTCCAGATACGGGTAATCACAGGCGATCAGTAAAATGGGTTTTTTCAGCAGTAAAAATGCACTCAATAGTCCGCTAATGGGCCCATGTCCTGTCAAAGAAGGATGATCCGGAATAATGGTATAGTTTGGTAAATGTTCGGGCCATTCATTGGCAGAGATGCACACATTTGCACAAAGTTCTTTCAGCATATCTTGCAAATACAGTACTTGTGGTGCTCCGTGGTAGTCTATCCAGGCTTTCGGTTGTCCCATTCGGCTGCTCTTACCGCCGGCCAATATCAGAGCAACTATATCAGGGTGCATCGAAGAAGTCATGTCCAATGGTAAACGCTTGGTTCAAATCGTATTTTAATTTCGCATCTTCCAACAGATAGTCACGAACCACCAGAATGAGTTCGGATGCATCAGTTCTTTGTTTGAAAGAAGAAAGAAAGGCAGAAAACGCAGGTTCAAAGCCCTGATCTTTCATTTCCAGTTTTCCAATCTCATCGATCACATAAAGACCCTGACTTTTTGAATCAAGGCTATGAATGATTTCCTGTCCTCTTTTAAATCCTGATTCCAGAAATAAGTATTTCCCTACAGAAACGACCTCCTGGGAAGATTCTGTCTGAAAAGGGTAAACTATTCCCGTGTCAAGTTCTTCGATTACCCGGAGCCCATCAACATCGGGGCACAGCAGGCCATAAACCGAAGATTTGTTCTGTATGTATTTTCTTAGTCGACTGGTTTTTCCGCTATGTACCGTCGCTGAATAAATGTATATTTTACTCATTTTCAGGAGGGTATAAAAACACAACGAAAAGTGCCAGTACGAATTCCCTGTATTTCTGAATGCCTTTATGTTGTTGGCCGATAAATCGATACAAGGGGAATATTTTCCCTTTCCAACCGGGCAGAAATTCAAGTATATGATTAACCGTTTTGCTGTATTGGTGTTTCTTTTTTCCAAGCCACCGCTGTATGATATAGGTGAGCAGTGGTTTAACCGCCAACCAGAGGAATAATAAAACACTCAGGGCGCGCAGAATCGAAAACAGTGCCTGCTGCCATTTTTGACCTTCCCTTGCGGTTATGAACATGAGAATGGTATATAAAACCAACGAAATCCATCCAAGGGCGAATATTTTTAATTTATGGCGTTTGCGCTGAATTTCAGGGATATCATCTCCCAAGGGAAGATTCTGGTAAAGGGTTTTCCGCTTTTCTATCTGCGCCGGTAGCCGGAGTATCCATATTCCCAGGATCAGTCCCCAGGTGGCGTACACCACTGTATAAGCTATTACAATCCAAAGGCTGATCTGCACATTGGGTTGCCAGGAAAATAGGTTGAAAACATCAGCTGCCAATGAATCGAGGGCTTTCCAAAAGCGTTGACCAAATATCAAAGTAGTCATGATTAATTTTTGAAGACAGGACTCAACCATGGCCAAAACTGCAAATAGGATGGAAGCAAAGCGATGCGGGAGTAAGGAATAAAACAATGCTCCGCTGATGCCCTGAAAAGCAACGGCGATATAGGCCATGGGCGGGGAATGCGGACTGGCAGCGGCTTTAATGAGCAGAACCACCATCATGGAACGCAGGATAATGGACCAACTTTGTTTTCCGTTGGCCAGTAAACCAATGATTAATACCGCGAATCCGCCAACAAAAAAACCGGTGACCGGAATTTTTAAGGCGTGCAGGAGTCCGCCAAGTGCAGTTTCATTTAAAGCCCACAAGGCTGTCAAGTGAAATTCGCGGGTACCGAAAGAATCTGACTTTTCGGAATTCATTGGGTAAATATATGAAAAGCCTTAATCTTCCCATTACTTCAAAAAGCATCGTATTTTTGTAAAAAGCGAATTATGAGCAGGACGATGGGTCAGATTCTCGAAAAACTGGGAATCAGAGCAATCAATGAAAGTATGTGCACCGGTACTCAGTGGGTAACTCCTTTGGGTTCGGAACAAAAATCTATTGTATCACCGGTAGACGGTCAGGAGATTGCAAAAGTAGTTTACGCTACTCAGAGCGAATACGAACATGTATTGCGCGTTGCGGGCCCGGCATTCGAATATTGGAGAAGTTTACCCGCCCCCAAAAGAGGCGAAATCATCCGAAAATTTGGCAATAAACTCCGTAACCGTAAACAGGATTTAGGGATGTTGGTCTCCTATGAAATGGGAAAAAGCCTGCAGGAAGGCATGGGAGAAGTGCAGGAAATGATCGATATCTGCGACTTTGCCGTGGGTTTGAGCCGGCAGTTGTACGGATTAACCATTCAAAGCGAAAGACCAAATCACCGGATGTTTGAACAATGGCATCCATTGGGCATTACCGGAATTATATCCGCTTTTAATTTTCCCGTGGCTGTTTGGAGTTGGAATGCCATGATAGCTGCGGTTTGCGGCAACGTTACCATATGGAAACCCAGCGAAAAGACGCCTTTATCGGCCATAGCCTGTTTTCATATTTTGAAAGATGTTCTGATTGAAAATCACATGCCCGAAGGAATATTCAATCTGCTTATCGGCGATTTCCGCGTGGGTGAAATGATGTCGAGAGATACACGTGTAGCCTTGGTTTCTGCCACAGGATCTGTGAAAATGGGAAAGCGGGTAGCACAGGTTGTTGGAGGCCGATTGGGCCATACCTTGCTGGAACTTGGAGGCAATAATGCGGTGATTGTAACGGCCAATGCTGACCTGGATCAGGCCCTGAAAGCCTGCGTGTTTGGCGCCATTGGAACAGCAGGACAGCGCTGCACCAGCATTCGAAGATTAATCGTGCATGAATCGGTGTATGATACGTTCAAAGCCAGATTGAAAAAAGCCTATCAAAGCGTACAAATTGGAAATCCTTTGGATGAACATATGCATATGGGTCCTTTGATAGATAAACAAGCGGTGCAAAATTTCAAATTGGCCGTAGAAGAAGTTGAAAACGAGGGAGGAAGGATTATTTACGGAGGCGAAATATTGATAGGTGAAGGGTATGAATCCGGCTGTT
>CAZTGZ010000008.1:48674-55582 GCA_964613385.1 uncultured Chitinophagaceae bacterium | reverse complement strand
CAAGATAGTTCAGGAAGAGACCTTTGCGCCCATCGTATATCTGCTGAAATACCATACGCTCGATGAAGCCATAGCCATGCAAAATGATGTAAGGCAAGGCCTGAGTTCAGCAATTTTTACGCAGGACCTTAGAGAATCTGAAATATTTTTATCGAGCAGAGGTTCCGATTGCGGTATCGCCAATGTAAATATTGGAACCAGCGGAGCCGAAATAGGTGGTGCCTTTGGTGGAGAAAAGGAAACCGGAGGCGGTCGCGAGTCGGGAAGCGACGCCTGGAAAAGCTATATGCGCCGTCAAACGAATACCATTAATTACGGGAAGGATATGCCGCTGGCGCAGGGTATAAAATTCAATTTGTCCTGAGTGCTGCGTCTTTTAGCTTTCTTCATTTTTCTACCCTTTGCTGCATTGAGTCAACCGGGTATATATGCACAATTGCATTTCAGTTTCCCCGGTATTGATTTTATTGACACCCTGAAAAGTGCCCCCGGATTTGGCGTCTATGGATTCGTGCCCTTGAAGACTGAAAAAGCAACCTTAGAATTTTATCCGGGCTATATACAACAATCCTTTCGGTCATCGGATGAACTGACCCGTTACACAAATCGATTTGTAGAAGTGAAATGCATGTACGTATTTGAAAGCTTAGGATTGGGCTTGGGTTTGTCGCCTTCTTTGTTTTTGAGTTCCCTTCGCTTTGATCCCGGATCCCAGAATCAAAGTGGATTGGTCCGCAAAGAGCTGCCGGTTACCCAGCGCTTCAACATCGGATTAGAAACATCTTATAACATGAAAATGAATGAAAAGATGTATTTGAGAATTTCGGCCAACGGATCTGCCATTCCCAGTAAAGGTTCAACCATTACGGGTATGTTACCGGCTCTTAATATAGGGTTGAGATATCAACTGAGGAAAAACAATCCGGATGAGTCTGAAAATGCGCAATCCTATGAATTGAAGCCCTTTCGCAATCTCTATGTATCGCTTCCTTCCAAATTGCCCGAAGATATGTCAAGGAGTCGGGTTAGTTCTGTACAATTTGATAGCATCATTATAAACGCATTTACGAATGCGTATCAGGGCAACATAATTTTTATCCGGGATACAAGTCTGGCCTATCTTCCATCACATGTGAGTACGATACATTCAAAGAAAGGAATGGAATGGTCGGATTCAGGATATGCTGTTGCCTATGTAGGCGATTACTTTAGTTCAGGTTCAAGAGCTTCCGGAGCGGGCATTTATTTGCTCGACGGAAACTTAAGTCTGGTAACTGAGCCATTCCACGGATATTACAGGATCGCAACGGGAGGGCTTAACGAAGCAATTTTAGAACAGCGATTAATCAAGGCAGTTACTTTATTAAACCGTCAAGTAATGGGCTTACTATCACAAAATCAGAAACCATGAAAATACATCTGATCTCCATTGGAGGTGCCGTAATGCACAATATAGCGCTTGACTTGAAAGCCAACGGGCATCAGGTAAGCGGCAGCGACGATGAAATATTCGAGCCCAGCCTGAGTCGGCTGAAAAACGCCGGACTTTTGCCCGAAAAACAAGGCTGGCAGCCCGAAAAAATTGATGCTTCCTTAGATTTGATCATATTGGGCATGCACGCCCGCAAAGACAATCCCGAATTGATAAAGGCGCGGGAATTGGGCATACAGGTAATGTCATTTCCTGAGTATGTCTATCATCACTCAAAGGATAAAACACGGGTAGTGGTTGCCGGTAGCCATGGAAAGACGACCACTACAGCCATGATTATGCATGTATTAAAAGCCATGGGCAGGAACTTTGACTATCTGGTAGGCAGCCAACTCAGCGGGTTCGAAAGGATGGTTCGGTTGAGCGATGCGCCCTTGATCATTATAGAAGGAGACGAATATCTCACCTCTCCGGTTGACCGCCGGCCGAAGTTCCATTGGTATAAACCGCACATCGCACAGATCACGGGTGTAGCCTGGGATCATATCAATGTGTTTCCTGATTACCGGGATTATGTACATCAATTTGAACTATTTATAAAAGATGTAAGCGATGCGCTTGTTTGGTTTGAGGAGGATGCAGAGTTGTTGGAATTGACCCCGAAAGCCAAATGTAAGTCTGTCGCATACGGAACCCCTGTGTATAAAAAAACAGCTCAGACCATATCCATTGTGCATGACGGTCAGGATTATCCGCTGCAAATTTTCGGGAAGCACAATCTTCAAAATCTGAATGGAGCGATGCTTGTATGCGCTGAAATAGGCATCAGTAACGGGGAGTTTCTGCGACATATGGCCACTTTTACGGGAACCGCGAGGCGTTTGGAACCTATACCCTCATCGAAATTCTATGGCGTTTTCAGAGATTTTGCACATGCGCCTTCTAAGGTAAAAGCCACAACTGAAGCCGTAAAAGAACAATACTCGAATCAGGAAGTTTGTGCGATATTTGAATTGCATACCTTCAGCAGTTTGAGAAAGGAGTTCTTACCGCAATATGCAGGAAGCATGAATGCAGCAGATGTAAAAGCCATTTACCTCAATCCGCATGTGTTTGAAATGAAAAACCTGCCTTTATTGGAGGATGAAGAATTGAAGCAGGCTTTTGGTCAAGATGTCACCATCATTCGGGATAAGGAAACGTTACAAAACTTCGTCTCGAAAAGGGCATCCCTTGAAACAGTATTGTTAATGATGAGTTCCGGCAATTTTGATGGATTCGATTTGTCGATACTTACCTGAGTCATTCGATGGTATTTTTCTGAATTCAAACGCTTGTCGTTCGATAATTATTGAATGATGGATGAGTTGCGACAAACAACCTTAAATTAGTATCTTTGGTCTATGAACCGTCGTAAGTTAATATTGATTTTAAGTTCCTTTTTGTGCACAATTCACGCAGGAGCTCAAAAACCGGGGGCATTGGATATTCAATTTGCCAGGCAGGGTGTTTTTACTTTTCCGGCAGAACAGTCAGCAGCCAATGCAGTGAATTTGCATAGCGGACAGAAAATTCTGGTCGCAGGATACGTGCAACATCCAAGCACCGGAAAGGATGCCTTGGTGATGCGTTTACACCCGAATGGCACACTTGACAGCAGTTTCGGGGTAAATGGATATTTCACCATGGATGTTCAGGCCGGCAGCGACGATGAAATTATGAGCATGGCGGTTCAATCGAATGGTAAGATTGTTTTAGGAGGATACAGCGACAATGGCAGCGATGGCAAAGGATTGCTGATTCGACTTACTTCAAATGGAAATATTGATCAAACATTTGGCAATCAAGGGATTGTGTTGAGCGATTTTGAAAGTCGGCAAAGAGATGAGTTCCATGTGGTGCGCATTCATCAGGCCAGCGGAAAAATCGTAGCGGGCGGTCAGTCTATCATCAGTTCAAATTCCTCTAAGCCCGTTATAGCGCGTTACGATACACTCGGCAGCCCGGATTCAACCTTTAATTCCGTTGGGCATAGGTTGTTGTGGGTTACCGGTCTGGACTATCAATATTTATTTGGTTTGGAAGATCTCATCGTTCACTCCAATGGTATGATCAGTGCGAGTGGATGGCGTGATTTTCCCGGACTTTCATGGTCGTCAGACTATTGGGTATGCCGTTTATTGTCGGATGGTACCATGGATGCACAGTTTTCTTCCGATGGAGTTAATACATATAATGGGTCTTTTAACGGACATGACCGGGCCTATGCCATGCTGTTCAATGCAAACAACGAATTGATGATAGCCGGTGGAGGTTATACGGACAACCTCCGCTATCGTATGACTTTGTTCAAACTCACGACACAGGGAGCGGTTTCTACACCCAACGCGAGTTTTGGATTCGGCACACTCCGAAATGATATCGCTTCAGCAGTTGCCGCAGATTCCAAGAATCGGATTTTACTGGCGGGAACATCCAGCGGTGCGGATGATGCAGTGTTTGCCATCACCAGAATATTGTCCAATGGCACAGAAGATACCACCTTTGGAAATCTGGGAAAAGTAACCACCCGGGTGAATCAGGCCTCGTACAGCCGATGCAACGATATGATTGTACAATTGGATGGTAAAATACTGGCAGTGGGAACAGCAGGAAATCAGTTGGTGGTGGTTCGCTATGAAGATAAAGTCGTACTGGACACATTAACCTTGATCAGCCCTTCGAATTTGGCCACAGGAAGAAACTTTGCCAGCCATACATTTACGTGGTCCGCATCGGAATATCCTACAGAATACGAGCTACAGATTCAATCTACTCCGAATTTTTCGGCCACCCCCGGTGGGATTATTACATCTGTGCCAAACTATACATCGGTATCATTATTGCCGGGAAGGACATACTATTGGAGGGTCAGGGCTGTTGACGGAACCCGGGAAGGACCATTTAGCGAAGTTTATTCGTTTTCAACCCGGTCATTGAATGATTTTCGATTGATAAGTCCGGCAGATCAAAGTGTTTCCAAATCACATTTTGTCTGGTCATGGATTCCAGGACTTGAAATGTACGAGTTGGAGTTGGATACTCAGCCGGATTTCCCTAGTGCTCAGAACTATAGTGCCAATGATACCTCTTACTTTTGGCCTAATTTACCTGAGAATACAAAATTTTATTGGAGAGTAAGAGCAAAATACTTTTTCGAATCCGGGGATTGGTCCGAAATCAGGTCTTTCACAACACCGGAGGACTCAATTATCGGAATAATGCCTACAATTATATCTGAAGTTAAATTATACCCTATTCCAGCTACCCATCATCTCTATATAGACCATCCGTACACATACATAAAAAACTACAGCATTCAGGATGTGCGTGGCAATTTAATCATCGTCGGCAGATTGGAAAACAATCAAAAGTATATTGACATTTCAGATTTACAAACCGGGATGTATGTTCTTAATATTGGCGAAGATGTAAGGATTCAATTACCTGTTTTTCGAACGGGTGAATGATCGTTGTTACGTTCCACATGAAGATTACATCATCCGTGTACTAAATTGTGTAAGATTGCCGTTCAATTGTTTTTAAAAAAGGAAACATGAAAAAAATATCGTTGTTCAGCTCACTGATTTTGTTGAGCTCCGTGTTGTTTGCACAAGAAGTAACACGCAAGTTTAAAGTCACAGAATTTCAAGTTCAAAACGGATTTGAATTGTCCGGATTAAAAAGTGGAGAATGGGCAGATTTCAGAAAACTGGCGCCTAATTCAGTGATGTTGGGACAGGATTTTTCAGCGTATAGGAATTCTGAAGGATACATCATGCAGGGAAATGGACAATTTTCGGCATATATCGGTGTACAGAGATTGGACAAGCTTAAAGGGTCTTATATTTCCAACCCGACCTGGAGAATAGGGATTTCTCATGGCAATTTAACCTTGATGTCCGGAGCATTGTCAAAAGAAACCAAGTTGGGTTCAGATACTATGAAATCGGCACAAAGCGGTCAGGTCATTTGGACCGACACCACAAGTACATCCATTTACAGTATGGGGTATGAAACAGAGCAACTGAAGTTAGATATATCGGCAATTTTCAGAACAGATCCTGCAGCCAGATGGTCATTTTATACCGGATTGGGGTTAAGTGCAGGATTTTCCATACAATCCAGTACGGTTATCTCTCATTCAAGATTCAATACGGTAAAAACATATTTTCAGGACAATATCAACTATAGCTCAATCCGATCCTTTACGAATGATTTCGAATATGATTTTGAAAGTAACGATAATCAGATGAACAGCTCCTATTCCTTATACATTCCTTTGGGAGTAGATTTTCGTTTGGGTAAAAAGAGAGAATTATTGAAGAAAATGCACATTAGTATGGAAATACGTCCATCGCTGAATTTCAATATTATTCCGGAATTAGGAAATCTGGCCAGTACATCCTCTCAGCAGCGACTGGGATTGAGAATGGTTTGGTAGAATGTTGAAGATCAAGGTATCGTTACTTCAATAAGGTAACGGTACCGCCTTTTCTTCTAAAATCTCCGTCGCAACCCCGATATTCAACCAGGTACACATATACTTCGGGGCGCAGGGTTCCGTCCTTATACATGCCATCCCAACGCTGATTTCCGCTCTCTTTTGAATCAAAGAGCTTTTCACCCCAGCGATTAAAAATCTTCACACTGTATTCGGGTTGTGGAATCCAGTCTGTATATGGAAATAATTCATTTAACCCATCCCCATTAGGGCTAAAGGCATTCGGGAAAAACAATTCATTGGGCAGCGCATTCGGGTCAACCGTTATGCGTATGCTATCGGTTCCTTTACAACCAAATTCGTCCGTAACGGTTAAAATGTAAATTCCGGCATCTTCCAGGTATGTATATGCTGAAATAGGACCATGACTCCAACTATAGGCGCTGAATGCCTCATCCAATCCGGCTTTAACCTGAGATCGCACACATATGGTGGTATCATTCCCGATATGTATACCCGGCGATAAGGTTAAATCGAGTTGAATACTGTCGCTTTTAATGCATCCATTGGTATCGGTAACGGTTAAATAATAAGTGCCGGGAGTTCGGATGCGATTGGTTTGCGTATTGCATTCATTGCTCCAGGTATAATGTCGCATGCCGGGAGGGGCTTCCAGCGTTATGTCCACCTGATCACAAAAGTGCCGGTTAGGCCCAAGTTCAAGTGGAATAATGGGGTTGTCAATGAAAAGTGAATCTCTGAATACGCAATTTCGCTGTCGTACTTCTACCCAATGCCAACCCGAGGAATTAACCAGGTTGAATCGATCCATATTACCGTTGTCCCAAAGATAGGTTGCCTCTCTTCCATTGCCGCCATCCAGATTTTTTTCAAAGGCATCCAGCAACCTTTCAAATTCATTGCATACGAACAGATAAGGTCCGATCTCCGGAGGTGTGGCCGTCCAAAGCTCAATGGTATCCCGGATGCTGC
>CAZTGZ010000008.1:33708-48664 GCA_964613385.1 uncultured Chitinophagaceae bacterium | reverse complement strand
TCTCAACTGTATTGATTCCAATGTCCCGTACGTTTAAATACGGCATGGTGTCCTGAAGATTATTGTTCCACCTGAACCGGTATTCAGGCTTGTTCCCATATTCTACGGATATGGTGCCAAAGACACTATCGCAATAAATGGTGTCACTACTTACATAGGCGATCACGGGATCTAAACTAAACCGGACACTGTCGGAGGCGGTGCAATTTCCATAATATACGGTAACGCCATATATACCAGGTTGTTGAACCCTTAAATAGGTAGTTCGTGCGCCCGTATTCCAAATGGTTTTAGTTGCATCGAATATTTTGGTATTCAGATACTTATCGAAACCATAGCATGCTGTATCATTGGGTCCTAAATCCAATACAATTTTGCTCTTTACCCTTACGGTTGTTGAATATACGTCCTCACAAAGTGAATTGCTTGCTCTCAAGGTAACGGTATAATTTCCATTGCCCGGGAATACATAAAAAGGGGTCGCCAAATTGCTCGTGTCATCTTGTTTGGTAGGATCACCGAAATCCCATCGATATTTGGTTGCTTTATAGCTCCTATTGTCAAAATACACCGTGTCACTGCATGAATATAAAGGAGCCACAAAGGCAGAAACTACATCGAACTTGCAAGCACGAACATTGAACTGGTAGTCGCGCAGCGTTTCCCCGATTAACACTCCTTTTCGGTATTCCAACACTTTAATGCCCATAACGAACTGCCCTTCGGTGGTAGGTGTAACGGTGAGCAATCCTGTTTTCGAATCAATCTCTAAAATCGGATTTCCACCCATTTGGTTATCTGTGGCATACGGAAATTTCCAAATCACATTGGTGAAAGGTGGATTGTCGAAGTACCCTTGCTGAAAGGTATTATTCGGTCTGGGTTTGTCGCGGTTGGCACCCAGAAATGGTTGATAAAGCTCGTATACCAGCGAATCTCCATCTGAATCCGTGGCACTGTGATCAAAAACCAGAGGCGCATTGGTACAGATATAATTGGGAGGAAGCTCTTTGAATACCGGACTATTGTCCTGTGAAATCACATTTCTTCCGGGTATTTTAACCCAATAGGTCGATCCAGTTGATTCAGGCTCAACCAGATTGTTGATGGTATTGTTGCGACAACAACGCTGAAAGGGTAAAATTTTACCGTTGGCACCCGGGTCGAGTGTAATGTTTTTAACGTAAGTATATTGGTCTACACATACATCTTGTTCCGGAATCACGCATTTGTATTGAACCTTATTCAGGCGCACCGGACCGGTTCGGGTCATGTCAAATTGATCTACCAGTTGATTGGTCCCCGCATCAAAAACTCCAATAATGGCTATAGCATCTGAGGCTATGGCGTCAATATTTCCGTTCTCACAGTCGATGTACAACTTCATGGTAATCTGATACCAATTGTTGCCTAATTGACGGTAATAAAAGTCGCCACCCACGATATGAGTCCCAAGGGCCGATGTGCTGATGAAGAGCCCGAGTAGGTTAATCCAAAGCCTGAGATAGTTGCGCAATGATGATTTAGACGATAAATATCTGAAAATATGGCACATTCTCCATACTTTTCAGGTAAAATTATCGTCCTATTCGACTATCGCATGCCCAGTTCTCTGGCTTTTTGGTAGTAGGGCTGGGCGGCCTGGGCATTTCCCTGCTTCTCAAATATTTGTCCAATTCTCATATGAGCTTCGGCCATATTTGGGTTGTATTGAATGGCAGCCCCGAAATATTTCAGGGCCTCATTCAGGTCGTTCAAATTGAAATTGGCCTCTCCAATTTTATACATGGTCATCGGATTGGCACCTCCAAAGGTTAACGCCTGCTCATAATCGGCTTTTGCCGACCTGAAATCACCTTTGGTAAAATACAAATCTCCGCGCCCATCATATGCACTGCTCATATTTTCCTTGTGTTTGATGCTCAGATTATAGCAAATCAGCGCGCTGTCCACATTGTTGAAATTCCGATAGGCGTAACCCAGGAAATTCCAGGAATAATAATTCTCGGGACAAAGTTCAATGCTCTTATACAGAGGAGCAATGCTTTCAGCGGGTTTTCCTGATTGAAGCTTGGCCAATCCCAATTGACGCCACGCTTCTTCTTCTTTTGGATCGTACTGAATGTACTCCAATGCCAGTTTTGAAACTGAATCAAATTGACCGCTGCGCATCATGGGTTCGATTTGTGCCAACTGACGATGGGTGCGCTTTACAATGGCTGCGAGTGGCACTCCATCTGCTTCTATAACATGTATGGTTCCCTTGGGCGGAAAATATCCGTTCAGCATTTGTGTTTTCGACAAGGTTCGGGTGGTCCAGATGGCATAATCCCAATCGTTTTTATTCCATTCGTGATCACGTGCCCAGGCAATTTCAACGCTGTCGGTCTGTTTTTGTGCATAATAGCTCATGCTGTGAGACTCATTATTGCTGATAATGGTGGTTTTACTTTTGGTGATGTCCTTTTCATTTTCCAATAACCATTCCATGGCTGCACGCGGACTTTGACACCAATAATCCGTTTCGTAATAACCATAAGCGCCCTTAAGGCCACCAACAATCTCGTTATAATACGTATATTGAAAGGGATGATTTTTGAACATCCAAAAGGCCACATTGGCCACCAGAATTCCAGGGACCAAAGCCATGGCAATTTTGGCCCATTTGATCGGAAATATTTCAGAAAGCCAAACCCAACCGGCTGCCGCTAAAACAACCAGGCTTGGATATGCGAACAGAAGGTGCCTCCAACTGCTGTAAACGGCACTTTCCTTATAAATAACATAGGCTACCGGAAATACGCATACAAACAACAGCACGATCATCTTTTTGAAATCCATTTTCTTTGCGAGCCAGGGAGAGGCCAATATGCTGATGGCAAAGCCGGAAAGCACAAATAATGGGATGGTAATCAACATGGACTTCGGAATATAATACCAGGGAAAATCCTTCATGTAGTATCTCTGTCCTTCGAAGATTTCATAAATATGAACCAAACTGAATTTTTCGAAATTCTTCAGGGCATTCAACGGATGGCTGATCGGATCTTGTATGGCGGCCGGCCAAAACATTATCCCAATGAGGTAAGCGAAAAAGTACACCAGCCCTAAGGGTACGACAAACGATTTGACGGAAGCAAAATTCAGCGTTAACTCCTTGTTTCTGAGCTTCCAAAGGAAAATCAGACCGGCAAAGAGTCCCAAATAGGCAAATACCAAAAGTCCACCAACACGAATACTCATGGAAATGCCCATGGTAACTGCCAGCATAAACAGGGTCTTAAACCTGAATTGCGGGGCCTCGTCCATAAATCGGAGTATGTAATAAACTGAGGCGATATAGAAAGCCAGAAAAGGGATATCTTTTTGGTTATTCATGCTGTGGCCGAAAATGGCAGGTGTAAACAACATAAATACAAAAGCAATGACCCCTGTTTTCCAATTTCCGAGTTTGCGTGCCGTTAATCCCGTGAAAATCAGCCCGAAAACTCCAAACAATGCCACAATCAGATGTCGGGTTTCATAGAGTCCAAAGGGCGAAATGGTATCATATACAAACGCACATAATAAGTTCACGAAAGGTCCGTAGTTGACCAAATGAGGAATCAGGTCTTTTTTTACTCCACTTTCACTGTGGTCCATAGTTCCGGCCACATCCAGACAGCGTTTATCTTCACCAAAGGAGGTAAAATAGGCATATACTTCATTGAAATACTGAACATCTTCAAATTCGTCCCAGGTGATGGAATATTGAAAACTAAGGGCGGGCATTCCCAATGAGCACAAGATCACAAGCAATCCGAAAAGCAAGCGGTACAGGGGTTGAGATTCCGATTTTATTTTGTGTTTTAAAGCAAAAACGGGTTGTGTAATAAACCAATAGATTCGGTTGGAAATAGAAGCAGCAAGCACCTTTGGAATAGAAACCTTGGGTGCCGCTTTTTGCTGCAGGTTCATGCTAAAATAGCCAATATTGAAGCCATGAAGCCGGGATCTGTAGGCAAAATCGCGGCCAATGGCATGGTTAACAATGGTTTGTTGTTCTCTGATCTTCAGAGCCGTAGACAAATCTGCATAGAATATCCCGCTTTCGGTATGTCCGGATTTTAAAGGTGTAATTAATTGGGTCAGTGCATGTCCCAAACGGGTAACCCACGGAATGCGGATTGCTTTTTTTCCTTCTGTCTGATGGTGCACGTCCGCGCAGTAAATCACATCTGCTTTGGGATTGCGCATTTGTTGGAAACCCTGGTGGGCAGGAAGGAGATAGTCTACAGAACCCGAATCAACCCAGGCTACATGCGTTACCTGTTCACTCCATTCAGGCCAGTTGCGGTCAATGATATGAAACTCAGCTTGTCCTTTGAGCTTATCTGAAATCTCGGAAATAGCATTTTTTAAAGATTCATGTTTGGATGCTGCTGCCGGAATCAGGTAAGCATAATAACGGTTGGTAGAGATGGGTTCCGGTTTTTTGAAATTGGGCTTTGACATAATTCAAGAAGTGGCTCAAACCTAAGAAGGATTCATGAATTTCACAATGAAGAAATTGTTCGTTCGCGTGATTTCTGCCTGTTGAGCGGTTAATCCATCATTTTGCAGTGCTTTTTTGGATCAGCTGCCTCCATTTATATGATATTGGTCATGGCAAGAATTTGGTAAGAATCTCTTAACAATGGCGTGTTTTGATACTGTCATCTTCGCAAACATCTGTATCATATGCTGGAAATTTTTTTAGCGGTTATCGCCGGTTTGGTGCTCTTCCTCTTTGCGGTTGTGAGTTTGTCGAACACCTTGCAGGATGCTTTGGGAGAAAAGGCCAATCACCTGATCAATCGCTATACATCCGGTCTGTTCTCGAGCGTAATCGTCGGATTAATTGCTACCGCTTTATTGGATTCCTCGTCAGCGGTTATCATCATTACCATCGTCATGGTTAATTCCGGAATACTCCGCTTGAGACAGGCGATGGGTATCGTATTGGGTGCCAATATAGGTACCACGGTCAGCAGTCAGATTATCGCAATGGACATAGGAAAATATTCACCCGTATTGCTTCTATTGGGATTCATATTATTGATCATAGCCAAGTCGGAAAAAGTGAGTAATACCGGTAAGATTATCCTGTATTTCGGAGTATTGTTTTTTGGATTATTCACTATGGAAAATGCCGTGGAACCGCTCAGAGAAGAGGCTTTTTTTACCGAATGGATGAAAAAGACAGAAAATCCCATCACCGGTGCTTTGATTGGAGCATTGGTTACCCTGGTGATACAATCGTCGTCTGCCACGGTTGGAATGTCCATCATATTGGCTAAAAAGGGTTTTCTTAGTTTAACCGGAGGAATTGCGGTGATGCTGGGTGCTGAATTGGGAACTTGCAGTGATACCCTGCTTTCTACGATCAAAGGAAGCAGACAAGCGCTGAAAACGGGACTTTTTCATTTAACATTTAACTTTATTTCCATCATGTTTGGGCTTATTTTTTTCTATCCTTTTGTTGATTTGGTACAATGGATCAGTGGAGGAGCGGGAATTGAGCGCACTGTAGCCAATGCCCATATGCTTTTTAATAGTTTGGGCGTATTGCTCTTCATGTTTACGTTACCCTGGTTTGAGCGCATTTTGAATCGATTGTTACCAGATGCAGTTCCGGTTACGGCATAGTTCGAGGTTCCCTGGATATGCAAGAACGGTCGGTTTCTGATCGGAGAAGTTTTGGGATTTTAAGTTGAAAAGGGATATTTGCCATGATGAAATCAACCGCTCACCACGATCGCAGGATTGCCGAAATGTCATTTGCATCTGTTTATCCATTGTATATTGAAAAAGTGGTGAAGAAGGGCAGGACAGTAGAGGAATTGCACGAAGTCATTCAATGGCTTACCGGATTTAATCCACAACGATTGCAGGAGATGATCGATCAAGAGGTGAATTTTGAAACCTTTTTTGAGCTCGCCACATTGAATCCCCATGCCCACTTAATAACGGGTGTTATTTGCGGATACAGAGTCGAAGAAATCAGCAATCCACTGACTCAAAAGGCCAGATATCTCGACAAAATCATCGATGAATTGGCGAAGGGCAGGGCCATGGAGAAAATTTTGAGAAAGCCGAAATGAATGTAAAATTCGGTTTATAAATCGTTGAATTCCTTGCGTTTGGTATCAAACCACTGTTGCATGGATTCAGGTGTTTTCATCAATTCCTGCATTTGATTCATGGCGGTCAAATGATCCTGATCGCCTTGTTGAAACATTTCCATTGCATGGGCTTTGCTCAAAGCAGCCATATTCTCAAAGGAATCAGCGGTAAATTCGATGTCACAGGCGCCGCCCAATTGGCGACAAGTCATGGTTTTAATTTTGGTCATTTGAGTATTAATAATTTGGATAAATTTTATTGAATTCTGAAAGGAACGACATAGGACAGTTTTTTGTCTATTGCGTTTTTTCTGAGAAATTCTATCCAAATGGATGGGTTTTGAGGTGCTTCCGGATTTTTTTTATGCAAAACTGCTAGGTTTATGTATCCAAAAGTATAGGGGGCTATATGCTCTGAAAACCGCTCAATGGTCGCATTTCCTGCAGATGTGTAACATTTCTTTATAAACAGGGTATCCGTTCCTCCATTGTAGACGCTGATGACTCCTTTGGTATTTGTATTATCTGAATCGTATTCAATCACCCATTGTTTCTTTTTGGGATCAAAAGAACCGGTCGTGGGCTTGAGAAAAATATTCAATGAGGTATCAAAAGTTTGAAGATAATCTCCGAGTTCTAAATAAGGCCACCCTGTACCCAATGCAATATTTTGTATAGGAACAGTTAATTCTATTTGTTTGCCATCATTTTTAAACTTATGGTAAAGCGAATATGAATAACAATCCGGGGGGTGGGGTTCCGGTTTTGACTTGCCAACCTGTGTAGTTTTGAAGGGAAGTGGTCTGTCACAGTCTCTGTGGTTACCAAAAGGAAAATTATCCATGCATTTTTCTTTTTGAATCTTCAATGCCCTGTATAACAAGACAGTATCTGATTCATAATTTTGGCTATTGGTTAATACAAAATTGAAGATATAAAATGAATCATTCGATTTTCTGTACCGAATACGCCGGATAGGGTTGTTGTAGAAGTTTAATGGATAAGTTGCTGAGTCTATGAGACTGTAGTTACAAAGGTCGTTTGTGTCTATTTGGTTGAAATTTCCAAAATGTCTGATCATCAATTTAATCTGCTTCAGGTCATTGGATATGAAGGCAGAATCCGTAACAATAAAAGGTTCGAAATTTACCGGAGCTATGCGGATCTGAGTTTGTCCATAGCAATCAGTGCGGGATTCAAAAGGAGAATTGCTGAACAGGAAGGGTGCTGTGTTTATTTTATACCATTTGATTTCCTGACTATTGGAATGGAATTGGGTGAAAATGAGGACACCCAAAGTCAGCAATAACTTACGTACGTTATGAGGATTGGAAGTTGGCACTTAGATCACGTGTTGATGCAACGGGCATAATAGCAAATGTAATGCCGGGATGAAATTGGTTTATTAAATGGCTTTCCACATTTTTTCATTGTAGTATTCGAATTGATGATGGCTGAAAAATTTCCTTGCAGAATCATTCAGCGTCCAATGGTTCAATTCCAAATGTTCAATATAATGCGCTTTCGCAAAAGCATATGAAGCACCCAATAGCTGTTTGCCTATGCCTTTGCCTCTGTATTTTTGCAAGACCGAAATCTGATCAATTAAAATGTAACTTCTCGAATATTGGAAGGGATTGGATGGGATGTTCATAATGAATAGCAGCACATATCCAACGGGCGCATCATTTTCAAAAGCAACAAATGCGGTAGCATTTTCATTGTTCAGGGAAGTCTTAAAAAAGCCAATGACGGCTTCTTGTTCATAGGGTTTAAATATTTTGGGTAATAAGACATTATGGAGTGTTTGAATTTCCTCATTCAGTCTGGCAAGTAAATTATAATCTGTAGTTTCAACAATGTTTATCATAAGCGTCAAGCGCATTTCAATCAATAAAGGTTATGACGTCACGTGCAGTGAATTCAATTTGGTAACCTGGATACGAATTCCGAATATAACAATTCCGGTGTAATTCATTTCCGTGAGGCTTGCACTGCATAACTTTATTACCCGGAAACGAGGTTTGGAATTTACAAAACGGGATTTCTGCTCAATCAAAAAGTGCGTTGAAAAAATGATAAACAGAAAAATAAATCGCTGGTTGCTGAAATTATTTGACAGACATTATGCTCTCTGCTTCCTTTTTTAAATCCTTTGCAAATTGCTCAAAGGACTGGTCGAATGGAGGGATCATTTTAGCGTATAGGGGAAACATGAGTCCGCCGATTTTTTCTGTCATTGAAAACGTGATGGTTCCGTTCGTATTTTGAGTAATGGTATATACGCGATTTCCCTGTCCGTCTCCCCAGACCAATTTCTTCTCTACTTCAAATTCTTTCACTTTTAAAGTAAATGTTCTTTTGGCATCCAGGGTGGATTTTAGTTTGATTTTTTCTCCAGGTGCGATGTTCCCTTCAATGGAAGTTATGGTTGAGTTCCAGCGCGGGTAATCGGAGGAGGTGGTTAGAAGCGCCCAAACAATGGACGGGTCGGCTAAAATTTCGATACTTACAGAAGTTTCTCTGTGAAAGGTTGTCTTAACGGTGGTAGCTTTTCCGTCCTGAGCCAAGGTTGTTGTGGTGATCATGGAGATGGTTAAAATGGTGATTAAATACTTCATTTTGTTTACTCTTAGGACGATCGAGTGGAAAAAAACGATAGGGTTGATGAACGATTTTTTAAGATTATTTTTAGATTTAAAAGTTATTGTGTTGTAAATGAGGAGGTTGCTACAATTGAATTGGACATTCATTTCCAAGCACCGTAGATGGATTGGGTTGTAAGTGATTGAGATTGCCGTATTACATTTTACCTCAGAATGTCCTTGTATACGAAGGTAACTTCCAAACTGGAATTTTACATCAAGATTCATGCTCCCTTTTCGCTTTCCAGGTGTTATTGGTAGTTAAACACCAGAAGACGTAAGTCAGTCTATCCAGCGCAGGAACATTTAAAGAATCGGATCTTGAATTTTCCGAAATGCTGAAACTAAAGAAGCAGAATTGAATACGATATAAAAGTTTGGTGAAGAATACGCTCTGAACCACTATCGCTATAAATAATTACTAAGAACGGTCTACACACATAAGACAGGCGGGATTTTCAGCACAAATGTTGGTGCGGAGTATAAAACTTTCGGCTACCACAAAACTATCTGCGGAGCACAAAACACCGCCAATTGCAAATGAGTTGTAATGAGTGGATTTTTCAATTTGCAGGTTGAAATATGAATTCTTCAAAATGTTTCATTCCATATTCATCGAAACCTTTCACAGCGTCAAAGTAACTGTTATAAATTGGATTAGGATAAATCTTTAATGCTAGCCAAATATAGGCTTTATTTAAAGACTCTTTTTCGCTATTATTATAATCTGTGATCAAGGTTAATTCTATTAGTTTACAAGATGGCTCATCCTTATACTGCACAATTACCTGATATAACATTCTCAGCAATGCTTCATTAGGTGGAGTTACATAACTAAGTTGGGTTTTGTGAATTAATTTAATAAAAGGGAAAAATGAACTATCCGGGAAATTTTTTGCAGCCCATAACCCATAAAATTGAATACGATAGTCTTTAGATTTAAGATTCCTGATAATTGAATTTTTATCATGTTGATTTTTGAATCTTGCCAGAGCTATAAGTCCAAAACTATCGTTGCCCTCTTTAACCATTTCCCTTATTCTGTTTTCATATTTCACATCCGGCTCAAGTTTCTGAAGAATGTATGATTTTCTATTTAGTATTATACGTTTATCAAATATGAGAATGCTATCAATCTCTGCCTTTAGATTCTTGTGGTTTTCAAGATATTCTGACGCCAAAATAAGAAACAAATCTCCAGTCAGTCTTTTTTCAAGAATTGTATCTAAGTCATAATTTTTATTGATGTATCTGTCCCAAGACCAATTAATAATTGATGTATCATAAAGATGCATAATTAAAATTGGCCTAATTTCAAATTCTTTATGGGTTAACAATGCTTGAAAAGAATAACATCGAACTACTGCATTTCTATGCTCAGTTAATTCAACTAATTTGTCAGGGGATGCATTTTCAATTAATTTATTGTATCGATAACTCGTTTCAAATCCCCCATGATACCAGTAAGACCTAAAAATATTATCTTGTTCAATATCACTTACAAGTTGGTCTATTTCGTTGTTATTAGTTTGCCCTTTGCAAATATTTAATAAGCAAATTGAAACAA
This sequence comes from uncultured Chitinophagaceae bacterium, assembly GCA_964613385.1. Classification (GTDB taxonomy): domain Bacteria; phylum Bacteroidota; class Bacteroidia; order NS11-12g; family UBA9320; genus CAZTGZ01. Next base: position 38,309 of record CAZTGZ010000008.1, on the reverse strand, counting down.
CTATTAAGATTGTCTTCTTATTTAGGATGGATGGATTCATAAAATCACTCATTACTAAATTATACCCGTTGCCCACCTCACCCCCGAATATACAAATTCCACCTGAATATCTTAAAATTGCCTTTACACTACCCACATGAACACACAAAGATGCCTTTCCCTCGCAACCCGCCTTCAAGAGCTTTTTCTCGACGGGAAATGGATCGCCAATACCAAAGCCAATAATTTGCTCCGGGATTTGGTAAGATTTTGCGTGTAGGAGAAGTTGCCTTGTGATGAGCTTGCGGCAATACTGTACTAATTAGTAGCAGTTATGCCTGGTGATTTTTTTGCTTTTCTGTGACGAAAGATTAAAGCTTCTATATTTTTCTAAGCTTTTCCCTGGTAGAGATCATAAATTGGGAATATTAAATCATGATCGTTCCAATTCAAATTCCCATCTATTATTTTAAATTCTTTGAACTTATTCTCGTCTAAGTATTTTCGAATCGATGGATGAACTGATGTTTCAAGAAATGACTTAAAGTCAACAAGCCTATTAACACCATCATTAAAAACGATTCGAATTGCATAATCACCAATATAATTAGCAGACTTGATTTCTATCAAATCTGAATAATCTCTGTTATATTCTTTTACTATTTTCATTTGATACGTTTAGTGATTTTTTCAAACTCAATATTCTTGTGATAGATGAAATAGTCAATCCATTTTTCAACTATTTTGTCTGAAAATTTCTCAAGGAATTCTTCAAAGTCCTTTAACTTATTTCCTGTCAGTGGATTTAAACCTCTAACCGGTTTGATTTTGATTTCTACAATCTTTCCTTCAACAATATAGAACTCGGCCTTACTTTCACATCCATTATATTTTGCATGGCAAGAATGGGTTCATGCTCATTTGAATAGAAGAAGATAAGGATACCAAGGTACTCAAAGATTTTCGGCATTGATTCTAGATTTATCCAAATATATAAAATCTTTGCCATTTGATCAACGACTCTCAATTACTGAAAATGGGTATGTGTTATCACTAAATAACCGAGGGACATCCCATTTCGACATATACAAAATCCCCTTGAATATCTTAAAATTGCCTTTATACAACCGACATGAACATACAAAGATGCATTTCCCTTGCAACCCGCCTTCAAGAGCTTTTTCTCGACGGGAAATGGATCGCCAATACCAATTACAAAGAGTTGCTCAGGGATATAGTTTATGAAGAAGCGCAGTATCAATCCGGCTCCCTGAATACCATTGCCCGACTTACTTACCATATCAACTATTATCTCCAGGGGCTGTTGCGTGCTTTCGAAACCGGAAAATTGGAAATCCGGGACCAATACAGCTTCGATTTGCCCGCAACCTTTCACGCCGGCGACTGGGAAACACTGAAACAAAATCTTCTCTCCAATGCCCTGGCATTCGTTCAATACATACAAAACCTGGAGGACCGGGATCTGGATGCACCATTTATAGACCCCAAATACGGCAGCCTATTGCGCAATATCGAAGGGGTTATTGAACATGGCTATTACCACCTTGGTCAAATATCTCTGCTTAGAAAAATGTACAAAGAGAGAAGTAGTTAGCCGTTTTTGAGCTTTTGAATAAACAACACCTTAAATGCAAAACGGATCCTTATTTTCCCCACATGGCATTGGCCGTACCCGGGAATGGTAAGGTTGTCTCCGGAATATTCAGCGCCATCCGATTGGCCCATTCCACACCCTGCATCAGACTGTGGTCCTGATTGCTCACTTCATATTTCCAGGCACCAAATCTTCCCCGGGAATAAATATCCATCTTTTCCAAGGCCGGCAAAACCTGTTTCAGTATTTCGTCTCTGCCCACAGAAGGGGTAGGATATCCATAATCGAAACGAATGGAGAATTGGCTCACTATATCCGCATCTTCCGGTATCAGTTGATCTTCTTTCATGGCTTTGATGGTTTCTTCCACAAGTGTCGCATGATTAACCGGCTTGGCAAATGATTCGCTGGTTTCTGCCATCAGACTCCATTGAGATCCGGGATTGGGCACATTGTTCGGACTGTAATTGCTGAATACCGTGATGCGGTAATACGGACTATTGCTCTCCGGAAAGTACATCCAGCATTTGGTTGCCAGGGATTCCGGCGCCTGACCGTTTAAGCCGATTCCTACGATATTGGTGGAGCTATATTTTAATCCCGAGGCAATGGGTGCCAGGGTTGCTTTGGTTTGGGGTGTTAATTTCGTGAGAATATCTACAGGCATGGTGCTGAGCAGGAATTCATATCCGTAGATTTCACCGGAGGCTGTTTTCACAGTTTTGGCTTCGGCATCCACTTCAATTACCGTTTCATTCAGTGTGATATTGTCCAATCCAACCAATTTCTCGCCCATGGATTTCCAGATATTTCCGGTTCCTCCATATTTCGGGAACTGAAAGGTATTATTTGGTCCCCAACTCAAATCATCTAAACCGAAAATAACGTTCTTACTGGCGCGTTTTAAATCTGTAACCGCCACGCGCTCACCAATCCAGGAATAGCTCATTTCTTTGGGAGGATAAGCCCATACCTTAAAATTGTAGGGCATCATAAACTCGTCGGCAATGCCTTGCCCAAAAGTGGCTTTTATCCAGTCTTCAAAATGCGCCGGCTGACCAACCGGTGGATTCTTATAAATATCTATAATTCCTTCCAGGCATTTCCACATGCTATCCTGTGGCAGATACCGGATATTGTTCTGAAAAGGATAAGGCACAAATCGATTTTTCATCCAAACCCAACTTTCGCGTTGGTGATTTAACCAGCCATCGCTGCCCAAAATTTTGAGCATCAAATCGTCAAAGTACTGATAGTGACTGAATTGCACATGTCCGCCTACATCCCAGATGAATCCATTTTCATCCGTAAAACTGGTTGCCAGACCACCTATATAGGATTCTCTTTCCAAAATATGAAAATCGGTAATCCCGAGTTCTTTAAGTCGGTAGGCAGCTCCGAGTCCGGTTGGACCACTTCCAATAATGAGATATTTATAGGATTTCATGAATTGAAATTGAGGCGCAAATATAAGCCTTGAAATCAGACCCGTGAATAGGAGCTATGAAAAGGATCAGTCCTTTTTTAAGGTGAAAACCCTGCTGATGTTAAACCCGAAATGTATCCCTTTATCTAACCAGTCGCCCCGCGTTTCAGCAATAAATCCTTTCTCGATTTGCGGTGTACTATTGGTGAAATGCAATTGGAAAACATGCCCTCCGGTTTCGATATCAAAACCTATGGATAGACTGTTTTTAAACTCATTGCTAATCTGATTCGGGAACACATAGAAATATTCGGCATTAACGGATACGCGTTTATTCAGTTTCTGCCTTCCCCCGATTCCCAGGGCAAATACATCGTGTTTTACGGTATTGTCGGGAATCAGATTCCGATGTACCAATGAAGGCGTAAACTGAAGCGATGTGGCGCTGCTGAATTTTCTGCCGATTAAAACCTGATGTACATAATTGAGTCTTGAGCTGAAATAGTTTTCGCGTGCCGGATTTGCCCATTTGAGGGTGTTGATGCTGGTAGAACCAAAATAGGAGAGGGTTAAAGGAATGTTTTTCTTCCCTTTTTGTTGCCTCAGTATTTTGTACTTAACGAACCCATCGTATGATTTTTCATAGGTACTTCGTCCTAAACCCACCATCATTCTGTCGTCTATTCCATACTCAAAACCCAAACGCATGGTTGCTACATCGAGTCCAAACAGGTCATAAAAGCCTTGTTCGAGGGTTCCGAAACGGTGTGAAATACGAAAATCCAACACCCCTCCGGCCACATTTTCAATGGAATGGCCATTGATGATGCGGGTAGTCTTAAATGCAGCAGTGGCGTAATCAACGGGTTCTTCTTCCAGACCATCCAATAAATCCTGACCGTGGACTGAAAAACCAAAAAGACAAAAAGAAGATAAAATGAGGTAAAATTTAGCTGGTTTCATCCGCATTACATAGGTTTATAGTTCATGTCCACCTTGATTTCGACGTATTCGTTGATCTTGTCTTTTACAACAGATGGAATGGTAACATTATAATCAGCCAATCTGATTTTAAAGGTGGCTTTACCCTGAACATTTCCATCTTTCACGATAAAGGTTCCATCGGTACTTACGGCATTGGTTTTATTTTTAATGGTCAGATTGCCGCTAACCTTGCTTTTATATGTGCCATCTTTTTCAAATTGTATGTTTTGGATTTGATCAATTTTACCGTCGAAACTGGCTTTAGGGTATTTGTCACTTTCTACATAATTTTCATTGAAATGTTCCTGCATCAGCGCTTTTTCAAATTCAAATGCTTTCATCAGAACAGAGAACTGCATTTTGCCTCCTTTCGTTTCGAAAACACTGGTCACTTTGTGATTGATGGCTTCGATATCTTCGACATTGGTATGGCTGTAAAAGCTGATGGTTCCGGTTTTGGTGAAATATTTGGCAGGAACGGCGCCGGTGAATGACAATAGAGCGAAAGAAACAAGGGTTGTTAAAATGAGTATGTTTTTCATGATTCGATGTTTGGACGTCAATCTTCAAAAATCGTGCACTTTGTGAGCACAATAT
>CAZTGZ010000008.1:0-33698 GCA_964613385.1 uncultured Chitinophagaceae bacterium | reverse complement strand
TCCGGAAAGGCCAGCAAATCAAGTGAGGCATCGCCGGTCATACCTTTGCATTGCCCCTTGATTTTAATAGGGTCTCCATCTTTTAATTTTTTCAATGATTCGAGCAAAGAAGCTTCGAACCCGCAGGTTACCGTTCCCGCACCATCGCTGGTTGATAGAATAACAATGGGTGCCTGGGGATTGTCGAATGCGGTGTGGTCAATTTTGCCTGAAACCACGATAACCTTTTCCAGATATTGGGCATTGGCAGCAGCTTCATTTTCATTAAAAGCAGCGAAAAGAGAATCGGAGCTGAGTTCGAAATCCGGCCGGGATGCTGCAATATTTTTGTGCGGTTTGTTATACAAATAGTAGGCTATACTGACCATAATGAGCAGTAAAAAAAAACCAAACCACAGGATCTTTTTAATTTTCAAGTCAGTTATTCTTTTTACCTTGTTGAATCCAGGCTAACACTTTTTGAACATCACAAGTAGAAATCTTAACTCCACCGGGAGGCATAGCTGAAGCTTTTCCATCATGCGTAATGCTGGAGACCAATTTTCCAGTTTCAGCGGTTGCAAGAACACCGGCATAAGTTTCTAAATTGACACTACCATTCTGAAGGTTAGAATTATGACATCCGATACAATTATTTCTTGTGAATACTTCTTTTAAGTCAATACTCAATGACACGTCCAAAGTATCACAACCGCCTGAAGTGGGATATAGTTCTGATTCAACATCATAATAACATCCCGTCAAAGCCCATAAACACAACAAAATGGACAATAATTTCAATTTTATCATTCCGGTGCTCCGTTTTCTATCCATAGCAACAGAATTTTTTTTGCACAATCAGTGAGAGGCACACTACCATATGGTGGCATCAGTTTCCCACCGCTCAATGGAGTAATGGATGACTTTAATTTTCCATTATCTACCTGAGATTTCAAAACTGCATAAGTCGTTAGGGAAAGACCGGCAGACGGTGAAATGTTTCCATGGCATCCTGTGCAGTAATTTCCGACGATGGTTTTTATATTTTTCGTATATGATGGAGAGACGGTGTCACAACCACTATCACATTTCAGGTTTTTAGCACCTTGTTTTATCCATTTTTCAAGTTTTGCCAAGTCATTTGCTGAAATGGCTGTCCGAGGCGGGGGAGGCATTTTTTTATCAGGTTTTGTTTCTTGGATAGATTCAATTAAATCACTTCCGGAAGGGTTACCCACTTTAATGATCCCGGAGTTTATGGTTGATTGATAATCTGACAAGTTTATGCCTTCTTCCTTGGTAATCGCATCGTGGCACCCGCTTACCGCACAATTGGAAGCCAGAATAGGCAATATGTCCTTATCAAAATACATAGTATCCGGAGAGCATGGATTTCCCAAAGGTTTGGATGTATCCTGTGGATTAGACGTAGTATCTCTGTTTCCGGGGATGAGTTTGGGTTCGTGTTTACAACTATTGGTCCATAGAAAAATGGAGGCAATCATTAAAATCAAACCCAGCCGAAAGAATGAATTAATTTTATTCATGTAATTACACAAAATTAGCGAATAAAAGAATCAGCCATACTGACAATTATCAGCTTTACTTCCTTATGGCTAAAACCTGACGAAAAGCAGTCAATTCCTTAAAGCTTCTCCAACAAACTTTCAAGAGGTTCCATTTCTTGATGGACACTTCACCGGTATGGCGATCCTTGTGGGTAATGGGTATATTGAATAGTTTGTTTTTGTCCTTTTTCGCCATAACACTCAGGAAAATATTCGGTGCAAATGGTGGCGGTTCGGGCAATCTGTCTAAACACCTTTTCAGGTAATTTGATTCTATCAGGCGGAAGGGGATATTGCTATCGGGGATGCTAACGCCATAGAATATCCACAAAGTTAACCTTACAATACGAGTGATTATCAAACGGATAGGGGCATCAAAACGCACTTTCCGATATCCGAGTATGAAGTTCGATTCCGTTCTTTTTTCCCAGAGTTTCCAGAAGTCACCCGTTTCAAACTGATCATCACTATCGGTTTGAAATACCCATTCCGTTCCCAGTTCAAGTGCTTCCCGATAGGCTTTCAGCACAGCCCTTCCATGTCCGCCATTGGCCTGGTTTACTGCATGAAGCCAGGGGTTAGATTCTGCCAGGCCGCTGAGAATTTCCCAGGTATTATCTTTTGAGCCATCATTTACCACGATTAGTTTGGCTTCAGAGGGATTAAATTTCTCCTGCAAAAGCTTGCTCCATTTCGAAACTACTTCTGCAATTACTTCGCCTTCGTTATACGCAGGCATTACAATACAAACTTTCAGGCTCATTTTTAGAGAGGTATATTACCGTGTTTTTTTCTGGGTAGCTTATCTACTTTTTGTTCCAGCATAGCAAAGGCTTTTATCAATTTAATTCTCGTTTCCTCCGGAAAGATCACCTCATCAATAAATCCTCGTTCTGCTGCCCGATAAGGGTTGGCAAAAATACGGGCATATTCTTGTTCTTTTTCCTTCCAGGCTTTTTCCGGATCGTCGGAAGATGAAATTTCCCTTTTAAAGATGATTTCAGCAGCTCCCTTGGCACCCATCACAGCAATTTCGGCTGTTGGCCATGCGAAATTCATGTCTGCTCCGATATGCTTGCTGTTCATAACATCATAAGCACCGCCGTAGGCCTTACGTGTAATTACGGTGATGCGGGGAACGGTGGCCTCACTAAAGGCGAACAACAGTTTGGCACCGTTGGTTATGATGGCGTTCCACTCCTGATCCGTTCCGGGCAGAAATCCGGGTACATCTTCAAAAACCAATAATGGTATGTTGAAACAATCGCAAAACCGTACAAATCTGGCACCTTTCTGCGATGATTTAACATCCAGAACGCCTGCCAGGAATGCAGGCTGATTGGCAATAACACCAATTGAACGTCCTGCCAGTCGGGCAAATCCCACCACAATATTGGGAGCAAATTCTTTGTGTACTTCAAAAAATGACTCAGAATCTACCACTTGTTCTATCACCTCCCGCATATCATAGGGCTGATTCGGGTTTTCAGGGATGATTCCGGCCAATTCCGGCCTCCATTCATTGCCCATTTCATAAGGCATACTTGGGGCAGGATCCTCACAATTTGAAGGCATATACGACAGACTGAGTTTTACTTGTCTCAGCGCTTCTAATTCATTTTCAGCTGTAAAATGAGCCACCCCTGATTTGGAGGCATGCACCGATGCTCCTCCGAGCTCTTCACTGCTCACTTCTTCATTCGTCACTGTTTTTACCACATTCGGGCCGGTAACAAACATATATGAACTGTTCTCCACCATGGTGATAAAGTCTGTGATGGCGGGACTGTAAACCGCCCCTCCGGCACAAGGTCCCATAATAACAGACAATTGAGGAATTACACCGCTGGCGAGGGTATTCCTGTAAAAGATATCGGCATAACCGCCTAAGGAAACGACGCCTTCCTGTATCCTGGCGCCTCCTGAGTCATTTAATCCGATAACCGGAGCTCCGTTTTTCATGGCCATATCCATGATGCGGCAAATTTTTTCCGCGTGGGTTTCAGAAAGAGAGCCGCCAAAAACCGTGAAATCCTGGGAAAAAACATAGACCAATCGACCGTCAATGGTACCATAGCCGGTGATGACCCCATCGCCCGGAATGTGCTGTTTGTCCATTCCGAAATCTGTACTTCTATGACGCACAAATGCCCCGATTTCTTCGAAAGAGCCTGCATCCAGCAAGTAGTCAAGTCTCTCTCTTGCAGTGAGTTTACCCTTGGCATGTTGCGCTTTTATTCGATCTTCTCCACCTCCCAACAGACTTTGTGCCCGTTTACCACTCAATCTCTCCCGGGGGTCTCGTTGTTCATTTTTTTGCGATTCTGTCATATTAGTCATTTAATTCGGCAGCCAGTTCGTCTGTGAGTTCAAGATTATGGAAAACACGGCTGATATCGTCGTCATCTTCAAATTTTTCTATCATTTTGAGCACCATTTTGGCATTTTCTACATTCAGTGTAACATTAGAGTTCGGAATTCGTTCAATTCCGGCACTTGTAGCTTCGATGCCCAATTGATCCAGCGCTTTATGAATGCTGCCAAAGTCTTCAAAAGCGGCGTAGATGGTCCAGTTGCCGAAATTCTCTTCCATGTCAGAAGCTCCGGCTTCTATCATACTCATTTCAAATTCTGCGAGTCGACCGGCGTCAAGTTGGGAAGCCGGGATATGGAAAACGCTCATTTTTTGAAAGATGAAGTCCAGCGATCCGTTGGTGGTCAATTGTCCGCCTGATTTGCTGAAGATGGTGCGAATATTGGCAACCGTCCGGTTGATATTGTCCGTTAACACTTCGAGAATAATTCCCACACCAAAGGGGCCTTTTCCTTCATAAATCAGGGGAGTCAGATTCTTTAGATCGTCACCCTGACCTTTTTGAATGGCTCTTTCAATGGTGTCTTTGGGGATATTGGCGCCTTTAGCATTCTGAATGGCCAAACGCAATGCGGGATTTGAAGCCGGATCGGGACTTCCATCTCTGGCAGCCATAGATATTTCGCGGATGCAACGGGTAAAGATTTTCCCGCGCTTTTTATCTTGTGCGCCTTTGCGATGCTTAATATTTGCCCATTTACTATGTCCGGCCATTCATCTGCAAATTAAAGACATTGCCCCGGTAAGTACCTAAAAGAAAAGCCGGCGAACATTCACCGGCTTTCCTGAATTGTATAGTTGGTAATTTTAGTTTACTTGCAATTTGCTGCTCATTTTGGCTTCACCGGAAGATACTTCAACCTGATATAAGCCTTTCGCCAATCCGCTGATGTCAACTTTCTCAACACCATTCATGGAAGTAGAGGCTGTTTGAAGAACTACTCTTCCTTGCATATCGATAATGCTGATGATGGTCTCGCCATTAACGGAAGCCAAAGGCCACTGTATGGTAAGATCAGACTGTGCTGGATTAGGATAAATGTTCAATGCACCTGCAGAAATAGAGTTAATTCCTACACCATTTTTGTAAGGATTCCACCAAACAACTGATTTAGTAGAACGATTGTTGGCGAGGTCAGTTTCCATAGTTACAGGATCTGTTCCACCTCTGTTCCATAATGCGCTATATACTAAGAAGTTGGCATTGAAAGAATTGCGGGTAAAAACCTGATAAGAGACATTAAGCATGAAATGGATGGTATCGCCGTTAGGTACATCTCTTTTCAAAGGGTATAAAACCAACGCAGAGGTACTTGGATAAGCTAAAATCGGAGTGTTGTTAGGATCGGTAACAACCATTTGGAAAGCAATACTGTCACCGGTTTTGGCAGCATCTGTTCCATTGTTTTTTAATACCAAATGCACAGCAACAACGGTTCCCGTTTGCTCATTGCTGGTCATTTCAGTAGGAGAAATTACTTCAGATACACTCCAGTCGATGTTTCTCTGAGCATAAGACACAGACATGCCTGCCAACAGGAGTCCTACAATTGCGTAAACTTTTTTCATTTTTTTTATGGTTTGATTTTTTATGCAAACAAGCTAAAAAAAATGAATATTACAACATTGTGCTAAGAGAATAGTGCTTCAATATCAGATGCTGACAACTGTTTTACAAATGTGTCCTCTTTCTGAATTAAACTATCACTGATTTCCAATTTCTTTTTTTGAAGCTGAAGAATTTTTTCTTCTACTGTTTCCCGGGTGATAAATTTATATGAGAATACTTTTTTGGTTTGTCCGATGCGATGACTGCGGTCTATGGCCTGCTTTTCTGAAGCCGGGTTCCACCAGGGGTCCGCAATAAACACATAATCTGCTTCGGTGAGATTTAATCCCGTGCCACCCGCTTTGAGCGAAATCAAAAATATGCGGGTCAGCGGGTTTTGCTGAAATTCCTGTACTTGTTTGGCCCGATCTGCGCTTTTTACACTGCCATCCAAATAGGCATATTGAATTTGCTCCTTTTCGAAATGTTTGCGGAACATCTCCAGAAATCGCACAAACTGTGAAAACAACAATACCTTGTGACCTTCTTTGAGTGCGGTATTCGCCATTTCGAGCAAGGTGAAAAATTTCCCTGATTCATCAAACTCATCATGTCCGGTTAACTGCGGATGATTGGCCAACTGTCTCAGCTCAGTTAATCCCTTTAAAATCTGCATACGGCTCTTTTGAACACCAAATTTTACAATGTTCTCCAAAATGGCATTCCGATACGACGATTTCACTTCCTCATACAGCACGCGCTGTTTTTCAGGCATATCACAGTAGATGATTTGTTCAGTTTTTTCCGGCAATTCTCCCGCCACCTGACCCTTAGTTCTGCGCAAAATAAATGGCTTAAGCATGGCTTGTAGGGTGCGCAGCTTTTCAAAATCATTTTCTTTTTCGATCGGCAGTTTATAGTTTTTTCTAAATGAGCTGATTCCTCCCAGCAGACCGGGATTTAAAAATTGCATTTGTGACCAGATATCTTCAACCGAATTCTCAATGGGTGTACCCGTTAACGTGAGCTTGTGTCTACCTTTCAAACTGCGCACTGCACGAGCAGTGGCGCTGTCTGCATTTTTAATCAATTGACTCTCATCCAAAATAATATAGCAGAACTCAAAGGAAGTCAAAAGACTCAGATCTTTTCTCAGGGTGCCATAGGTGGTAATCACCACATCAGCGAAACGGAAAGGTTCTGTGCTTCTGTTGCGCGTTGTGCCCGTATGATTGATAAACCGAAGCGACGGAGAGAATTTGGTGGATTCTTCCATCCAATTGAAAACCAAAGAAGCCGGTACCACCAATAAATGCACAGGTCTGGAGACATTGGAAATAGTCCTGTTCCCTTTTTTACCGGAATCAAACAGGTTCAATTGCGGCGATTTTGTTTCGGATATTTCTATAGGTTCCGTTTCAATTTCCTGATTCGATTCTTTTTTTTCTGCCAGCCATTGTTCCTTCAATTTGAGCAGCAAAGCGAGTGTTTGTATGGTCTTGCCCAGGCCCATATCGTCGGCCAGACAACCCCCGAAATTGAATTTAGACAGGAACCAGAACCAATCATAACCGGCCTTCTGGTAAGGTCTTAAGGATCCTGAAAAATGCTCCGGTTCATCCACAGATTCGACATGATCAAAGTCTTTGAGCAATTCCTGACGTGCATGGCCCGACATAAAGGGCAGCACACTTTCTTGCAACAAACCGATATGAACGGAGCGGATTTTACCCTCTTCTTCCTGCTCAAGCACTGGACTTAACCGGTGAAACCACTCTTCCGGAATCAAGGCAATTTGTCCGTTGGGAAGTTCAAATTCCCGGTTGCCATTCAGAATATGCCTCCTGAGTTGAATAAACGGGATTTCAAATGGTCCAAACTTCACTTTGGCCGTTAAATCAAACCAATCGTCCCTGCGTTGAACAGAAATATTCAGTTCTGAAGCCCCTAAAAAGAAGGCTTCCCGGTTCAAATGCTGCCGTATTTCAAAACCTGCACGGGCAATATCTGTTTTTTTTTGGGTGAGAAAGGCAATCAGCGCATACAGCCCATCTTCTTCAGGCAACACATAAGAAGAATTCTGCCATTTTTCAAGACCCAATCCAATCAGAACATCCGCTTTAATTTCCTCCCATTGCCGACTTCGCTTGATTTTTCGTATGGTTATTTCACCATTTACTCTTACCAGACTGGCGGATACCTGCTTTCCGGAATGGTGCATAAACAGCTGACTTCCATATAAAAACATCAAATTGAGCACATAACGACCGCTTATATGTTGTTCGAGCCGCAAAACGGGAGTGGCTTCATATTTTTCGGTTTCTACCTGAATGCCTTTGGCCACAACCTGAAACTGTTCAAACAAAGGCAGTGCGAATTTTTTGTAAAACTGTTCCTCCGCATTGGGTGCTACCCGGATATGCGTTTTTTCCATAAATGGCATCAGTTTGTTGCCATCAAATTCCTGGCTAAAATGCAGGAGTTTATTCCCAACCAGCAGCCAACACGGTTTCGAACTGATGAGCATCGCATCCCGGTGAAACTGGTTAAAAACCTGATCTCCGCATTTGATGGTCAGAAAATAGTGCGTACCTTCCTCATTCCTTCGCAAGTGGAATAATACGGTGCTTTCTTCTTCCGGTATATCTATCTGTTGGTGGGTGGGATTTTTATGATCGAACAAATAAACATAACTGCCTTTTCTGGCATTTAGAACCTCCGAGTTAATCCGGTCAATATAGGGTCTGATGCTTTGTCGCAAAAGCAATTGACTCATGTTTTTTTCAAAGAAGTCCTTGGGTTTGATCTTTTTAACCGGTGCAAATTTTCTGGTAATGGCCTCCGGCATAATCAGATCGAGTTTTTGTATGAGTTCAGCTTCTTCTTCGGTCACCAGTCCCGGAAAAAACTTGAGATTTTCAAAAATCAAATGTTCGAATATGAGCGAAAATTGCCCGTTGGGACTGTGTTGTACCACATATGGCTTGAGCAATGAATCCAGATTGGGATGGCTCGTAATGGAAAAAACTAAGCTCTTTTTTGCGTTGGGTGAAACTTGCGGCATTTCTGTTTGCAGGGCTAACCCACAAACCTAAGGTATTTTGGGCATAGGTGCGCCAATATCAGCCCATTAACTTATCTAAAATATAGCTCAAAGTTCTTGCTTCTCCTGAATTCAGGCGGTTTCCAATCGGGTCGAGCATGGTTTGCGATTTGCGTTCCATATCTGCGGTTACTTCTAATCCCTTTGGTGTAATTCTGAATGAAACCGTCCCTTTGTCGGTATGATCAAAACGATGTATGTATCCCATTTCTGTTAAACGATCGAAATGCTTAACGGCCAGTGGGGTCCTATCTATTAACCGCTCCCTCAATGAATTGAAACCAATGGGAATCCCATCTCCTTCTTTTAATAATTGTAAAATATGGAAATGAACCGCTTTTAAGCGATACTCACGGGTAACTTTACCCAAGGCATGGTTAATTTGGTTGCCCGAATACAAAACATGTATCAGTGCCTTTTCCTGTTCTGAATGATACAAGGAAGGCACGATTCTCTCTAATGCTGTCATAATGCTAAAAATTCACTGCTTTGGGCGTAGTTTCAATTGCTATGCCATCCACGAATAATTCTGTAAATAAAAGATAGTCAATAGGTTAAAAACGAATCTCATTTCCTGAATACGGAAATATTTACAATTTTGGGAATAATTGGCAGATCAGCGCAGGAAGTGATCCAGATGCTGCTGGATTTTCGCACACAAATCCAGGGGTCTGAGCCCTCTCCAATCCATATCATTCAGGAATTCATCGGTCATTAGCCAATCGTTGATGTGGAATGCTTTCATTTCGCTCAATACATGGGGATGCATATTTACCAGCGCAATCCATCCTTCCGGAACATCTTCAAACCACTCTTCATAATAAGAGTCGTCGGAAGCATGAAAGTTCAGCACATTTTCACCAATCAAAATGAATCGGCTGATGCCATCTTCCAGCATTTGGTCGATTACATCCCGTTTTAATTTCATGATGTCGTTATATAAACAATCGTTCCATTCGCCGATGAGTTCAATTATCGCGACGGATTCCTCATAATCTACATAAAGCATTTTGAGAAACAGGGTATCGCTACCAAAGCCATCCCACTGCGGGTGAATGATATGATCGTAAATGCTGTGCGTAAAATAAATCTCACTGTACTCGCGGCCATAAAAAGGCGACCTTGGATCTTCCGAACTGTCGTAAAGATTTTTCCAAAGGAAATATGGCTCAATGTGATGCATGTGCGTACAATGATAACGTTCAGAGATAAATTTTGTGTGATGGGATGTTAATAAATCCTTGATTTCATGTGAATTAACTCCCGGTTTAAGGTTGAAGGTGTTCTGATTTGCTGCTTTCCTGAATGATGTACAATGGCCGGTTGCGCAGATTGTCATTCATACGGCTGATGTATTCGCCAATGATGCCAATTCCAATGAGCTGTATGCCTCCAATAAAAACCATGGTTATCATTTGAGATGCCCATCCGGGAACGTAGTCCTTGATGATATATCTCGAGTAAAGGGTATAAATGATCAGGCCAAAACCCACCAATGAGAAAACAAAACCACTTAAGGTAGCGAGCCTTAACGGCCAATTTGAAAAGGATGTGATGCCATCCAGAGCCAACCGAATCATTTTTGTGAGTGAATAACCGCTCTCGCCATTCTTTCTGGCTTCCCTTTGGTATAAAAATGGACTTTGTCTGAAGCCCATCCAGGCAATCTGGCCCCGAAGGAATTTGTGCTTTTCAGGCATAGCGCGCAAGTATCGGAGAACGGAGGCATTCACGAGGCGAAAATCTCCGGTATCCAAAGGAATCTCAATCCGGGTCATTTTGTTTAGAATGCGATAGAACATATGCGCACTTGCGGTTTTAAACCAACTTTCCCCTTCACGGCTCTCTCTCTTGGCATACACCACGTCAAAACCGCTGTTCAACAAAGCAAACATCTCCGGGATAATCTCCGGAGGATCCTGTAAATCGGCATCTATAAAAACAGCAACATCTCCTTTACAATGATCAATACCGGCCGATAGTGCGACCTGGTGACCAAAATTCCTGCTAAAACTCAAATACCGGCAGCTGGCATCTCTTTCCGACAAACTCCGCAAAATAGACAGAGAATTGTCTTTACTCCCGTCGTTCACAAATAGGAGTTCATAGGGTATCTCCATTTTTTGAATCACCCCCGTCAAGCGTTCATACAAAAGAGGAATATTCGCTTCTTCGTTATATACGGGAATGATGATGGATATCACGTTGCAAAATTATAAGAATTGTACTCAGTACGATAATTGATAAGGACTGCGCTCTGCCAAATGTATCCTCAAGCCCAGTTGTATCATATTAACACCCTTGTTTCTCAACCCATCCAAATATTCAGAATGGCTCAATAGCATGGTTTGAGATATCCGGAAATCGAGGAACATGTTGTGAAACCACTGGTAACTCAACATAAATTCTTGATAATAAGCTATTTCTGTAATTCCCTGTCCGGTGATATGTCCATATTCTTTGGGGCGATTTTCATAATTCACCAGAATATTTCCCCCGTAATTAAAGCTGTCCTGATCATGTCCTTTGAGGTAATAAATCCCCAGGTATTGCATATTGAGTTTGAAAATTGGCTGATATCTGAGTATCACAATACTTTCTTTAAAATTCGCTCCCAAAGGATGGGCCAAAGGTTGATTGTAGTGCAAATAATTCTGACTCCTGTCGAAATGGGTATAGGTGTATGGTCGGGCCATATTGTACTCCAACTGAATGTCTAATTGCTTAATATTTAACACATTGAGCCATTTTAATCCGGCTTGCAGTCCATATTTATTCCCCCACCATTTGTTTCCGGATTTTAGTTCGCTCGATTTAAACTCATCCAGAATAAATTGCCCATAAAAACAGAAGTTTCGAAAGGGAATAATTTTGATATCGGCAGCTGCCAATACATTATGACTGCTATTCAGATTGTGTTCCGCAGATCTGTACAAAATGAGCGGATTCAGATATTGCCACTCAAATCCCCGATTCCTGTTCTTGAAAATGACAACTTCTGTAATCCCAATATTGATGTGCTGACCGGCATTAAAACTCAAATGATGCAATGCCGCATATTTGGGTCTGATGTTTCCTCCTGTACCTGAAATCCGATCCAGATCAGACAATTCTGTATATAAATTGGTGTATTGAAGCCTCCAGACTTTGGTTTGTATTTTCAGAAACAGGTTCTCCCGGCTATGGTCACTCCAAATCATGGAACGAAATCCATTTCCGATAAACTGCCGGTCATGCCCGAAAGATACCGTGCTCACGCTAATGGGTTTGAAGATGAGATATCCGCTTGCGGTTAAAAAGTCATATGCGTTTTTCTTATAGGTTTTATAGAGACCCGCCCCGGGCAAGGTTCCGGAAGAATCAATCATAAGGCGTTGATAGACAGGTAATTGAAGCTGGTTCTCTGAAGCAAAACTATAGAAACCCACTTTGTTGGAAAGGCTGCCCCGCACTTCAATCGCACGGGTATTTTGCCACAACTCACCACCATCACGGCCATAATTGAGCCCTAAAACAGGGTTGAGCAGCAGGCTGAAGTCCGGCGTGCGCACATGATAACTGGCGGCCTTATATTGATAGGGTCTTTTGCTGATATGAGATGGATGTCTAAAACTGCTGTCACTTAAATCGGGATTGTCCCGATACATAAACAATCTGTTTTGCAAGTCCACAGAACTGGCTTCCAGTGTATCGGAAAGGATGTTCAGCAGCTCACTACGCAAATAGGGTTTCATCGCAGTAAACAACGTATTACTCACCTTTCCGCGTTCAATTTCCGCGCGATCAACCATATGAAATACGGACCTGGATAAAGGGGTCATGACCGATTGACCTACACTGTGCAAGCTTAAAAAACTCAAAATTGCCAATCCCGGGTACTTCATCTCTCAAAGGTAATTATTTCGAAAGATTTCAAATTCAGCGCTTTCCTATAAATTTGGCGTTTCAAGCTTAAGTATGGATCCAAAAGTCAGAATAGAGACCCTGAGCAAAGAGCTTAGGGAACATAATTACCGTTATTACGTATTGGCTGAACCCAGCATTAGTGACCGGCAATTTGATGCCATGCTCAAGGAACTCGAAGAACTGGAAGCTCAATACCCGCAATTTGCATTTTCGGATAGCCCCACCAAACAAGTTGGAGCTGATATTACCAAGGAATTCGTAACCAAACCGCATGAGTTTCCTATGTTATCATTGGGAAATACGTACAGCGAAAGCGAATTATCCGAATTTGATGCCCGAATTCGCAAAGACATCGGAGACGATTTCTGGTATACCTGTGAATTGAAAATTGACGGTTTCGCCATCAGCATATTGTATGAACAGGGCAAATTGGTCAGGGCTTTGACCCGCGGAGATGGTGTTCAGGGAGACGATGTTACCATAAATGTTAAAACACTGAGGTCGGTGCCGAAAAGATTGCACGGAGATTATCCGGAGAGATTCGAAATCAGGGGTGAAATTTTTATGCATCGCAAGGCATTTGAAAAATTGAACGAAACCAGAATACAGGAAGGATTACTGCCATTTGCGAATCCGAGAAACTGTGCGGCAGGCTCCATCAAAATACAGGAGAGCGCCGAAGTGGGCAAGAGACCTTTGGATTTGTTATTGTATCAACTGGTAGCCGATGAGCGGGTTTATTCAGGACATTTTGAGAATTTAAAAAAGGCAGGAAGCTGGGGATTACCGGTTTCTGAACACATGCGTAAATGCAGAACATTCGAAGAGGTTATGAATTACATCCACGAATGGGCGGTTCGCAGAAAAACACTCAGTTTTGATATCGATGGGGTGGTTATAAAAGTGAATGATCTACCGCTTCAGAAAGATTTAGGAAGCACGGCGAAGTCCCCGAGATGGGCCATTGCTTACAAATTTGAAACGGAGCAGGCGGAAACCCGGCTGTTGAGTCTCGATTATCAGGTGGGCAGAACCGGAGCGATTACACCGGTCGCCAATCTTGAGCCTGTGTTGCTGTTGGGTACGACCGTAAAAAGGGCATCTGTTCACAATGAAGACATTATACGGGAACTCGATTTACGCATCAATGATTATGTATTTGTCGAAAAAGGGGGAGAAATCATTCCGAAAATCACGGGAGTAAACTTAAACCGACGCGAAACCGACAGTCAGGAGATAGCTTTCATCCGGCAATGCCCTTCCTGTGGTTCCGCCCTGATCAGAAATGAAGGAGAAGCCGCCTGGTATTGCCCGAATGAAGATGGCTGTCCACCGCAGATTAAGGGACGCATCGAGCATTTTATTGGCCGAAAAGCGATGAACATTGATAGTTTGGGTGAAGGTAAGGTTGAAATGCTCTATCAGGCCGGATTGTTAAATACGATCGCGGATTTATACCGTTTAAAGAGCGATCAATTGGTAGGCGTATCCAAAACCTTTGTCGATGAGGAGAGCGGGAAGACCAGAACGGTAAGATTCGGAGATAAAACAGCCGAGAATATTCTGAATGGGATAGAAGCTTCAAAAGAAATTCCATTTGAACGGGTATTGTTTGCGCTGGGAATTCGATTTGTAGGAGAAACTGTGGCCAAAAAGCTCGCTTTCGCCCTGAAAAATATGGATGCTCTGATCCGTGCCGACAGGGAGCAATTGATCAGCATTGAAGAAATAGGGGAGAAAATTGCGGACTCAATTCTGGACTATTTCCAGAAACCGGCAAACCTCCAATTAATCGAAGATTTAAAGGCTGCCGGTCTGAAAATGGAGGTTGTTGAGCAGGAAACCAAATTCAAATCAGAAAAGTTAAAGGGCATGAAAGTGTTGGTGAGCGGGGTTTTTCAGCACTTTTCGCGCGATGGTATCAAATTGGAAATTGAGCAGCACATGGGAGAAAATGTGGGTAGCATTTCAGCCAAAACGGATTTATTGGTAGCCGGTGAAAATATGGGACCGGCCAAACTCGAAAAGGCAAACAAATTAGGAATTAAGATAATTAATGAACAGGATTTCATAACTTTGATTTCAGATTGAAAAAAGGGCTGAGAGATAAGCTGATTGCGCGATTGGGGCGGTATTTTTTGGATAAGAATGCACTGGCAAACAGACAGAATCGCGTTTATATGCCCATACAGGAGGCGAGTAAGATAGGAATTGTGTACAATGCCCTGGATCCTGAAGAATCGAAAATGGCGTTGGAATTTGCGCTGAGCCTGGAAAAAATGGGTAAAACCGTGAATACACTGGGTTATATCAATCGGAAATCTCTGGATGGCGAGTATATCCCGAATTATCGAAATGATTTCTACTGCAATCGCGATTTAAACGGTCTGAGACTACCCAAGGAAATGTCTGTAAAGCGCTTTATATCGGAACCGTATGATTATCTGATCAATCTGTACACGAGGGATGATTTCGCGATGATTGGCATATCCGCTTTGAGTAAGGCTAAATTCAGAATCGGATTATATTGGAAAGACTATACGGAGTGTTTCGACATGATGTTGAAACCGGCAGAAGAGGGCATGGCAGCCTATTTAAAAGAGATTAAACACTATTTAAGAATCAAAAATGAATCATAAATTGAAAGGATTGGGCGTGGCCATGATCACCCCGTTTCAGGTGAGCGGAGAGGTTGATTATCCCGCCCTGAGAAATCTGACGCGCTTTTTGATAAGCGGAGGCGTCGACTATCTGGTGGTGATGGGCACGACAGGCGAAAATCCTGTTTTGAATGAAACGGAACAACGGATGATTTTGGATACCGTATTGGAGGAAAACAACGGCAAACTTCCCATCGTATTCGGGATGGCAGGAAACCATACAGCTGCGCTTACCCAAAGAGCCAGCCATTATCAATTAGATGGAGTTGACGCCTTGTTGAGCGCCAGTCCATATTATAATAAGCCCAATCAACAGGGTATTTACATGCATTATGATGCCCTGATTCAAGCCACTTCCAAACCTGTAATTATTTACAATGTGCCGGGACGATCAGGTTCCAACATCACCGCCGACACTACCTTGAAACTGGCCGAATTGCCCGGTATTATCGGCACAAAAGAAGCTTCCGGCAATTTTGATCAGTGCATGAAGATACTCAAGCATAGACCCGCTGATTTTCTGGTTATTTCCGGAGACGACGCGTATACGCTGCCTTATATTTCATTGGGAATGGATGGTGTCATATCTGTGATTGGCAATGCGTTCCCAAAAGCCTTCAGTCAAATGGTTCACCACGCCATGGATGGAAATTGGGATGAAGCCAGAACCCTGCATTACAGTTTGTTGGATTTAATCAATACCATTTTCGAAGATGGAAGCCCCGGAGGAATTAAAGTTATTCTTCACGAATTGGGAATTTGTCAGCCAACTTTAAGAGCGCCACTTTATCCACCAAATGAGAATGTAATCAATTCTTTAAAAAGCCAGTTACAACAATGGCAGGCATCATCTTAATGTAATATAAGGTCGTTTTCGTTGACAAGTTTCTGAATTATTAATTTGGAGTTCTTTATTTTTGGAGAACCTGTACATTATCAAAATCCATTATTTGATGATGTCAGGTGATAATATTAATGGAGATGATAAAGAACAAATATCTTGTTTCCTGTATGCTATTGCTTGGGTCATATCTCAGCTATGGACAACAGGTTCCTTTGTACACGCAATTCACGGCCAATCAGTTTATGCTCAATCCGGGTTATACCGCAGATGAAGGGCATCAGGATTTCTATCTGGGAGCCAGGCGCCAATGGTCGAGTCTGAGAAGCACGATCGAAACCAAATATCTCACTGCCCAAAGCGGAATCGCAGATGGAAAAGCTGCTTTCGGCGTGAGTTTCATCAACGATCAAAGCGAATTCACCCGCAAGAACACCCTGATGGCTACATATCGGTACCGCATCATGTTCGAAGAAGACAATTATTTGTCTTTAGGACTGGCAGCCGGAGCCTGGGACAATAATTTCGATCCAAACAGAATCTATACCACCGACCCTTCAGATCCCATCTATTCACTGATATCATCCCGGGGCGGAATGGCCTTTACGTCAAATGCCGGAATTTTATACCGCAATGGAGGTTTACACCTGGGCGTTTCTGTACCGCATTTGTTTCAAACCAACACCACTTACGGAGATAATTATATCAATGTATTTGACTATCAGGAGACAAGACATGTGGTCATCAATGGTAGATATGACTTTAAAGCAGGAGACAATCTCACCATTTCTCCATATGTATGGATTAAGGATGCGGGAAGTTTATTCGACGGACAAAGTGATTTGGGTTTGATGGCCAATTTCAGAGATGCAGCCTGGATTAGCGTTGCGTACCGCCAGCATTATTCCGTTAGCTCACATGTCGGTATTCGCCTGGGCGACCGGTTTGCCGTTGGATATGCCTACGATGCACCCATAGGTGTTTACAGCAAAGCGCTGGGAGGTTCACATGAAATGATGTTGGGTTGGAGAGTTGGAAAGAATTCAGGAACGGCTACCACTCCGGTTAAAGAAGCGCCAAAGGCAGATACGGAATCTTCGGAAGTAATCCTGAAACAAATAGATGCTTTAAAGAACAAAATTGAAGACCTGGAGCAAAGGCAGAAGATCATTGAAACTGTTCAAAACGAAGCACCCAAAAAGGAGACACCTAAGACCACACCTACTCCGAAGCCATCAACACCGGATCCGGTAAAACCCGTGGAAACCAAACCTACGGTAACAACACCGGCCCCAACAACCCCGGTAGTCGGTTCAGATGAAAGTGGTGAATTTATCTTGATTGCCGGTTCTTTCAGCGATCAGCCAAATGCGATGAAATTCATCAAGTTTCTGGCCACCAAAGGCAAAACAGGAACCTATTTTTTCGACACGACCAAAAACACCCACTACGTATACATTGGCAAGTACACCTTAAAATCGAAAGCTTTGGAAGCCAAAACTGCTTTGGCAGCTGATAATATTCAGGTTTGGGTTAAAAAATTAAAGTGATAGAGATGAAAAGACTTATAATACTCGGATTTTGCATGTTGGCTGCGGTATTTTCAGCCCATGCCACCATATTTTATGTGGATGCCGCGACCGGCGATGACACCAATAACGGATTGTTTCCAACCTTGATAGCACCACCGGACGGTCCTTTGCTTACCATAAACGCTGCGATAACCATGGCATCGCCGGGGGATACCATTATGGTAGCCGCAGGGGAATACCAGGAGCAAATCAGCATAACCAAGCCTTTGGTTCTGCTCGGCGCGCAATATGGAATGAAGCCCACCGCTTCTTCCCGCGGCGCAGAGACCATTTTGCTTCCTCAGGTTATCGATATTGCCAGAGGTCCTGCTACCAACAATGTGCACATATGGATTACAGCACCGGATGTGGTGATAGACGGTTTTAGCATCAACGGAAACAATCCTTCACTCACCAGCGGTGAAAATGTATTCGGTGTTGATGTGGATATATCATACGGAATTGTATTTCAGGGCACCATCGACAATATTCAGATCACCAACAACATCCTGTTGAACTATTATGAATCCTTCTTGTATGCCTGGGGCGGCTCCGGCATCACCAACAACCATCGCTTGAATGACAATTATTTGCGAAATGCCGGATACATAGGAACAGAAATTCTGGGAAGCGTTTTCGGTCAGTTCAATAATAATATGATCAGCAGAGTGCCGCTCGCTCTTTTTGTCCATGACTATATACTTCCGACAGGACTGGAATTGCAAATAATGGGAAATCAATCCCAGACAGCCCTGGGCGGACTGGAAATGAAGGATTTGACGAGAGGCAAATATACCATGACCCTAAACAAATGGGAAACCGATAATACCGATGCTTCATATGTGGCCGTTCAACTTACCGATATAGGCGAAAATGCGGGATTTGCGATATCCGACAACCTGTTGAAAGGTGGAAATACGGGATATCAGATGAGCAATGTCCAACAAAAACACCTGATCATATTGAGAGACAGCATCACGGCCAATCAATATGGTATTTACTTCAATACCATGATGGCCGGAACCCGGAATGATACCATAACCCTGGATCAAACGAATGTCGTAAGTACCAATACGGGCTTGTACGTTTTTTCAGATAATTATACCGTTCACCCGAGAACTTCCAACAGCGTTTTCCGCAATTCAGCCAAGGCCATACACTTTTTGGGGAATGTGAAATGGCAGCCACTGAACTGCAGGTTCTTCAATTCCGGATTTTATATCTATCTGGATTCATCTTCATCCGGAAAGCTTCCTTCTACCGATTTATCTCTGGCCTCATGTATGTTCGATGGTGTGCTGCCCGGCAGTATGACCCATTTGGCTTCCTTTAACCTGGAAGACAAAATCCACCATTATCCCGACTTCAATAAATTGGGGTATCTCAATTATAAGGCATTGAATTATTATGTGAGCCTGAACGATGGGAACACCCTCATTACACCTGCATTTGCCAAGGCTACTGATGGTTGGAATATTCACATCAAACCGGTTATTTCAGCCGAGCAGGTCATGTTCAATAAAAATATGACCTTGTACACGTATGGCTATACCGAGTTGAACCGATTGGAAATGAATGGAGCAGGCAAAACATTGAATCTCACCGGGGATTTAAACATCAGCAATGCGCTGCTGCTGAGCAATGGAAATGTGAATTCAACCTCTTCCGGGGCGCTGCATTTGCGCGAAGGCTCAAGGGTAATCGGCGGAAGCGAAAACAGTTATGTCAACGGAATTCTCTATGCGAAAGGGTATGGAAGCAGCTTAGATACCTTACATTTTCCGGTGGGCAAAGGCGGAGATTATCGCCCGGCTCGTTTCTTTCTGACGTATTCCCAGCCGAGCGGAGTAACAGAATACAGCATGGAATTGTTTAATGGAGCCCTTCCATTTGGCACCCGTGATGCAGGAATTAAAAACGCCTCAAGGGTACATTATTGGGAACCCAAAATGTATGGAACTCCATTTTTGGCGAATGTTTCCTTTGAATTGGAATATGCCAAAACCCTGAATGACGATCAGGTCTCAGATCCTTCATTTTTGCGCATGGCCGGAGAAATCGGGGGCAACCTGACCAATTTGGGCGGAACCGGTAACTCCAATGACAACGGAATGATCCGAAGTGATTTGGCGTTGAATCTGTTTCCAAAACTTACCTTGGCCAACGTACATGGCGGTAACAACCTCATCGGTAGTACCGGACCTATTGCTTCGTTCGAAATTCAGGATATTTGTGTGGGAACACCCATCACCCTAACCAGCAGATCTTTAGACCCTTATAGCAGTCTTACCTATTATCATTGGGATTTTGGTATAGACGGAAATCCGGGTGATACCGCGGTGGGTTCTACCGTATCATTTACTTATCCGGATACGGGATCGTATATTGTTTATCTCTACGTAAGGAATGTTTTCGGACAATGGGATACCACCAGTCATTATTTGCGCGTGGCAGATATTCCGGTGGTGAGTTTCGAATATATTTCGAATTGTCACCCGGCTCCGGTTGTGTTTGATGGAAAAGTCAGCAATAAAATCGGCAGCATTACCGAATATCATTGGATCATTGATGGCACGAACTTATTTGCTGAAGACACCAGCTTCACTTTTATGTTGCCGGGAAGTTTTGATGCCAAACTAATAGCGACCAACAGTTTTGGTTGCCGGGATTCATTTGAACAACTCGTGGTATATGATTCTCTGCCGAATGTGGTCATCAATCCTGCTGGCATCAATCATATCTGTGCGGGTGATACGCTGGATTTGAATTCAGTTTACACGCACTACAGTTATAGCTGGAATACCGGAAGTCAGACGATGTTTGAGAAAGTGAGTACAACGCAGGAAGTAATCCTGACTGCGCATTCAAGTCCAAATTGTTTCAGTGCCGATACAGCCTTTGTGATTGTGGAACCGCTGCCTAAAATTTTCGCAGGTAATGACACCATTATCTATACAGGAACCAAGATTATGTTCATGGCAACGGGAGGAGAGTCCTATATCTGGTCGCCGGCGGAGACATTGAATGATGCAACCATATTCAATCCAACGGCAAAGCCAACAGAAAAGACCACCTATTATCTGGAAGGTGAAGATCAGTGGGGATGTTTGGGCTATGATACCATCGTAGTTGATTTGAGATTTCCACAGACCATACAGGTACCGAATCTGTTAACACCCAACGGAGATGGGCATAATGATGTTTGGGATTTGCGCAGTGTTCCGGGAATCGATAACAGCAAAGTTACCATTCTCGACCGCTGGGGATCGGTGATATTTGAATCACCGGCCACCGGATACAAGCACAATTGGAACGGAAAAAGACTCGATTTGGAATATCCGGAAGGCACGTATTATTACATCATTGAATTGTATGATTTCAATGAAACGGTGAAAGGTGCCATGTTATTGGCTCGTTAAGATCCGGTCATATTTTATCTACCTGAGACTGTTGCGGTATTCCCACCTTCAGGGCCTGTATTTATAGCTTCAGGTCGGGAACCGGTTTAAATGATTTATTAACTTTTTTAGCGCCGTGTACCGTTTAAATACTGGCGGTTTTAGGGTGTTATGCGCGCAAAAGGGCAACGACAGAACCACTCTCTTAAATATTTCGTTTAGGTTATGAAACTATTGTGAAATTGCGAAAACTTATGACACATGGTTGACTTTCTGAAAGTGTCTGATTTTATAGTGTTTCGTTGGATTTGTACGTCAAATACAATTAAATAAAAATGTGTATTTCGTTAGATGTGGGCATTAAAAAGTATTAGTATGTGGAAAATTGACTTGAAATTTTATCAACAGCACCTGTGATCTACTTTCCACATCTGTTGATATTTTCAACCCGATTTCCAGTCCTTTTATCCATAGTTTCGCCTTAGATCTTATTCGGTAAATCTGCTTGAATCGAAAGTGGAGGATTGTGATGTCAGAATACGGAAAATTCGATGCGAACGGTAGCAAGCGTGATGCATAAACTGAATACAGGGGTCGAGCGCAAGTTGAGTTAAGAAGAACAAAGTGAATATGTCTGATCAAAATCAAAATGAAATTCTGTTAAAGGAGAACAAAGACCGTTTTGTTATCCTGCCAATTAATTATCCGGTTATCTGGGAGCATTACAAGCGCCACGAAGCCAGTTTCTGGACAGCAGAAGAAATTGATTTGAGCAGCGACATACGCGACTGGCAGAATCTGAACGATGGGGAGCGCCATTTTATATCGCATGTGCTTGCTTTTTTTGCCGCCAGCGATGGAATTGTGAATGAGAATCTGGCAGTTAATTTTATGAGTGAAGTTCAATTGCCGGAAGCGCGCTGCTTTTATGGATTCCAGATTATGATGGAGAACATCCATAGTGAGACCTATGCGCTCCTGATAGATACTTATGTGAAGGATCCTGCTGAAAAGGACAGATTGTTTCATGCGATAGAAACCGTTCCTGCTGTTGGAAGAAAAGCTGAATGGGCGTTGAGATGGATAGAGAACGGATCTTTTGCCGAACGTCTGGTAGCATTTGCTGCAGTTGAAGGGATATTTTTCAGTGGCAGTTTTTGCTCCATATTCTGGTTAAAGAAACGTGGACTCATGCCCGGACTGACATTCAGCAACGAGTTGATCAGCCGCGACGAAGGACTGCATTGTGAATTTGCCTGTCTGCTGTACGGAATGCTGCAGAATAAGCTGCCTGAATCAGAAGTAAAGAACATTATTTCAGATGCAGTTGCCATAGAAAAGGAATTCATCACCGAAGCATTGCCGGTTGATTTGATAGGCATGAATGCCAAGCTGATGCAGCAATACATCGAATTTGTAGCGGATAGATGGCTCACAGAATTGGGATGCTCCAAAATTTACAATGCGAGCAATCCTTTCGATTTCATGGAAATGATTTCGTTACAGGGCAAAACAAACTTTTTTGAAAAACGGGTTGGAGATTATCAGAAGTCAGGCGTCATGGCCGGCAAGAACACCCAGATTTTTTCAACCGACGAAGATTTTTAAACCACCAAAAACTAAAGGAAATGAGTTACGTACTTAAAAGAAATGGCAAGCAGGAAGCGGTAAAATTCGACAAAGTAACCGCGAGGATTCAGAAATTGAGCTATGGATTAAGTCCTTTGGTCAATGTGATTGACGTGGCCCAAAAGACCATCGAGGGCATTTATGCGGGAGTTCCTACTTCCGAACTCGATAACCTGGCAGCCGAAACAGCAGCCTCTTTAACCATCGTGCATCCGGATTACGCGATTTTGGCTTCGCGCATTGCCGTAAGCAACCTGCATAAAAATACCACCAAGAGTTTCTCGGAGACCATGCGAAACCTGCATGGATACTGTGACCCCATCACCGGAAAATCCATGCCTTTGTTGGCCGACGATGTGATGCAGGTGATCGAAGAACATGCGGATATACTGGACAGTACCATTATTTATGACCGCGATTATTCATTTGATTACTTCGGTTTCAAAACCCTGGAAAAGTCCTATTTGCTGAAGCTGAATGGTAAGATAGCGGAAAGACCGCAACATATGTTTATGCGTGTGGCTGTTGGCATCCATAAAAACAATATCGAAGAGGTATTGAAAACCTATGATCTGATGAGCGAACGCTGGTTTACACATGCAACGCCCACCCTGTTCAATGCCGGAACACCCAAGCCGCAAATGAGCTCCTGCTTTCTGCTCACTATGAAAGAAGACAGCATTGATGGCATATACGATACATTAAAGCAAACCGCGAAAATCTCCCAGAGTGCGGGCGGTATTGGACTGGCCATTCATGATATCCGGGCAACCGGAAGCTATATCGGCGGAACCAATGGTACCAGCAATGGTATAATTCCCATGTTGAGGGTATTTAACGATACAGCCAGATATGTAGATCAGGGTGGTGGAAAGCGCAAAGGCGCCTTTGCCGTTTACCTGGAGCCATGGCATGCAGATGTGTTCGATTTTCTCGACCTCCGCAAGAATCACGGCAAGGAAGAATTAAGGGCCAGAGATTTGTTTTATGCGCTTTGGATACCCGATTTGTTCATGAAGCGCGTAGAAGAAAACGGAACATGGAGTTTGTTTTGTCCCAATGAAACTCCGGGCCTGAGCGATTGCTGGGGTAAGGAATTCGAGAAACTGTACGAAAAATATGAAGCCGAAGGAAAAGCGCGAAGGACCATACAGGCACAGGAATTGTGGTTTGCCATTCTGGATGCCCAGATAGAAACCGGCACGCCGTATATGTTGTACAAGGATGCCGCCAACAGCAAGAGCAATCAGCAAAACCTGGGTACCATTAAGAGCAGTAACCTTTGTACGGAAATCATCGAATATACCTCTCCCGATGAGGTAGCGGTATGTAATCTGGCTTCACTGGCTTTACCGAGATTTGTGAACGAAGGCCGTTTCGACTTCGACAAATTATATGAAGTAACCTATCAGGTCACCAAAAACCTGAATCGCATCATCGACGACAATTATTATCCGGTGCCTGAAGCCGAGACGAGCAATTTAAGACATCGTCCGATTGGATTAGGGGTACAGGGACTGGCAGACGTATTTATTTTACTTCGCTTGCCATTTGAAAGCGATATGGCCAAAATGTTGAACAAGAACATTTTCGAGACCATATACTTCGCGGCGATGACAGCCAGTAAGGATTTGGCTAAAATCGAAGGTGCTTATGAGACATTTGAAGGATCTCCATTGTCAAAGGGTATTTTCCAGTTTGACATGTGGGGCGTACAGCCAACCGACCGTCACGATTGGGAAAACCTGAGAAGCGAAGTATTGGAATACGGCGTTAGAAATTCATTGTTGGTGGCTCCGATGCCAACAGCATCTACTTCCCAGATACTGGGTAACAATGAGTGTTTTGAGCCCTATACCAGCAATATCTATACAAGACGCGTATTAAGCGGGGAATTCATCATTGTCAACAAGCATCTATTGCGCGACTTGGTGCAGTTGGGCTTGTGGAACAATACCATGAAGAACAAGATCATCGCTGCAAACGGTTCCATTCAAAACATCGCGGAAATCCCTGCGGACATCAAGGAATTGTACAAAACCGTTTGGGAAATCAAGCAGCGCAGCATCATTGATATGGCAGCCGACAGAGGTGCCTACATTTGTCAGTCACAGTCTTTGAATATCTTTATCGACAGTCCGACCGCCAGCAAACTGACTTCTATGCATTTCTATGCCTGGAAAAAAGGTTTAAAGACAGGAATGTACTATTTGCGGACCCAGGCAGCCACTCAGGCAGTACAGTTTACCGTGCAGAAGCAGGGCAGCGAAGACATCGTGCCCATCGTTCCAACATTGGAGGAGAACAGTGCGGCGCAAAACGAGACCGACATTGACTCTACACCAGCTGAGGGCTTTACCTGCAGCATGGAAGACGGCTGTTTGAGCTGCGGATCCTGAGGGGGTGAGGGTTTTGGCCCTGAGGTAAGAGGAATTTTCTGTTGGATTGTTTGGTTTGTTGTGGGTTTGTAGTTGTTGGGATAGGGTTTGGGGTCTGGGGAGTGGAGGATAAGAATATAGAAGTTAGGTTTTTTAAATACAGATGAAAAAATCGAGTTTAATCCATTAATAATAAATATGAGAGTACATTTTGACGAATTGTTTTCTGTACAAAACGGAATGGTACAACCTAAGACAACCATTCATATTAATGGTGTTACAATGTCACCTGGTGTTAGTTTTGGTGGTGGAGTTTCCTTTGGTGGTGTTGACTTGACACAATTCATTGGAAAGTATTTAGAAGTTGAAAGAATGCCAAACGGTGTTTACGACATAAACGGCGTTTACAATTAGGATATTTAAACCTAAATTGACACCTCTATCTTAACAACACTAAACTCTTCCATAAGTCTTTGAATTCTAGTTAATAAATTTAATAAATCAACTGGTGCTTTTGCTTGACGATTTTGATAAATAGAATTTGCTTTCTCGGTGGATTATACGTCACTGTCAAGATAATTATTGGTTTTATCGAATCTATATTTTTTTGACAGTTGACCTACTCACTGAAAGGTTTTAAGTTTATTAATTTGACATTGTTGACACACAGAAAAACGTCCAATAACAAACGTTTGGCTCAATGGGGCTTACGTCGCTTATTGAAAGTATCTACTTCTATTGTAAATTTGAGT
Organism: uncultured Chitinophagaceae bacterium; assembly: GCA_964613385.1. Taxonomy (GTDB): domain Bacteria; phylum Bacteroidota; class Bacteroidia; order NS11-12g; family UBA9320; genus CAZTGZ01. The sequence continues at coordinate 7,990 of CAZTGZ010000008.1, read as the reverse complement.
TGTTTGACGGGTTAGTTTTCCAAAATCACCCATTATCCCAGTGTGGGAGCGATTGTAACAACTCTATGACAGACAGGAATATACCATAATACTCGACATAAACGTTATTTTTACTAATTTCGCAACTCTTAATCAAGGTAATGCAAAAAGAAATCTTGACAACTAAACTCCTTAATAAGGAGATAATTGACAAAAATAATTCCGCCATTCAAATAGTGACAGACTATTGTAAGGTCGTTGATATTATTGAAAGGACTTATTTAGCCATGGGTAAAAAGGCAACTTTTAAAGTAAGTAGCTCTTCTACAGTTAATGAAAAATTGAATCCAAATGTCTTCGCTTCCACGCATTAAGACATCGCAGGATTGGAACAATTTCATAGGCGCCAATCCCCAAATAGATGGTAATATGCTCTTGGCCATGAGGCATCAATGTTATGCAGATATTGAGTCCATCAGAAAAAGACCCTTGATTGTCTATGCCACAAAATTCCTAGATGCTTTACCTAATACCCCCAATTTTATTGACATCTCTGATGTAGATGGTTTCACAGATTTAGTTCAATCAACAAATGGTTCGGAAGAAATAGATGTGCTATTGCATAGTCCTGGTGGAAGACCAGATGCTACTGAGAGAATAGTTCATATATTAAGAAATAAATTCAAGAGTGTTCATTTTTTAATACCACATTCTGCATATTCAGCGGCAACAATGTTAGCTCTTTCTGGTAACAGTATTACTTTACATCCTAGTGCTACATTAGGCCCAATAGACCCTCAAATAAATGGAACACCTGCACGCTCTATTAAACGTGGCTTTGAGAAAGTTAAAGAGATTATAAAGCAAGAAGGTCCTGAAGCTCTGCCTGCGTATATTCCATTAATTGAGAAATATTCACTTGATTTACTTGAACTTTGTGAAGATTCAGAAAAATTATCCAAGGACTTGGTTTCGGAATGGGTTAGAATCTTTATGTTAAAGGAAAAAGAAGTTTATGAAAACCAAATTGAAGAAGCTGTAGATTTCTTCTCTGATTACGACAAACATTTACTCCATTCTAGACCTTTAATTATTAGTAAATTAAATAAATTCAAGTTAAATATAGAACAAGCTGACCATGAATTAAGTCAATTACTCTGGGAATCATACATACAATTAAATGGATTTTTTGCACTATCAGCATTTGTAAAACTTTATGAGAGTAGACATGGGGTTTCTTGGGGTAAACAATTTCAACAACTTTTTATACCTCAACAAGGACAATTACCAAGATCATCATAAGACAGAAGAGTCGCAGTTTGCACACATACGTGTTACACAACACTTTTCGAAACTTTGTTGTGAAAATTCTTCCTCAGAAAACAACTTTTACACGGTACTTTAAAGGCATTTAAAGGCAGAAAAAAAAACGGCTTGAATGATCTGTGAAAATCTGCCGCTAAAAATGGCTCATATGCGTTGAGCTAAAATGCCAAAACCCGAATATAACACATGGGTGTGTTTCAGTGATATTGCCATAGCAATCACTTTGCGTTTTTTGGTGACAAACCGTATGTATATCTGCAGGTTATAAGCCTTGGCTGCTATGATAATGTGTTTGTCGGATGCTTCGGGTGTTTTTACGAGCTCTATCAGCACCAACCCAAAAGTTTTAGTTTTCCGATTGGTCGGAATTACATCATCCCGATAGTAATTTGGATGATACTTCCATCAAAGTTTGAATTAAGTCGGTCCCGCACCTACCGGACTCCGAAATCGCCAACAACAGCAGTCACGATACCTTTGCTCCCCTAAAAGACAAAACCACTCTTAAATCCTATCCACCCAATCCCACCCTTACATCAACAACCCATTCTTCGCCTCTACCTGAGGAGGTAAATCCTGCTCCCCGAGCATCTCCCGCAGATCAATTTCAATGGTTCGGCACAACGACATCATCGGAATATCATTCGCCATACCCTGAAACGGGTTTTCAGAATAATCGCCCACCACTTCCATCATCACATAGATCCAACCGATGAGCGCCGTAATGGGGATGGACAACCAAAGTCCCCAATCCCCGATTTTCATCAGCTCCGGAATCATGCTAAAGGGCAGGAACATGATGAAAATGCCCACAAAATAGCGGCTCATATTCGCGTATTGACGGGGCAAAGGGAACTTTTTGATACGTTCGTTTTTGCCCTGGTATTCATAGAAACTTCTCAGTACATCTACCATCTGGGTCAGCCGGAAATCATCCAGAAGATTGCGCTCCCGGATTTGAGTCAGGTCCCGGCTCTGCGCATTCATGATTTGGGTGGCAGGATTTGCATGACGGATGAGCCTTTCGTACTCATCTTCCGGCAAAAACAGTTTTAACTCTGTGCGCGTTTCCTCATCTTCCAACAGACCGATGCCAAAATTATCCTGATAAAATTTCGCGGTACGGGCTATATGCCCTCCCTGACTGATATGCTCCCAGGAGGTGGCCACTAACAATTGACTCCGATGCGCATACAACCAGGCGATATGTCTGTAAATCAGCCGTTTTTTGATGGATTGAATTTCGCTGTCGCTGATTTTCTGCTCATTGAAAAGGTTGCTCACATAAGCATCAACCATCATTCCCCAACTGCGACTGTCATTCACGATTTCACCCCATACCTTGCGGGCTTCCCACATCCTGTCATAGGCCTGATTGTTCTTAAAACCCACGTAAAAGGCAACGGCGGTACCAATGACCGAAACCGGAAGCCAGGGAATGTTGAAGGAGATGATCTCAAAGTAATACAGCGCCGCGATACCACCCATCATGGTTAATAACCAGATGACATGATGACCTGACCATCTGAGGAGTTTTCCAATACTAATGCCTTTAGTTACGATCATAGCTTATTTAAATTCTGTCCACCATGGTGAAAATGAAGCATGTAAGTTTCCAATTTCCCCCAATCGGGTGCTGAAAACTTCCAGGGATTTTTCTTTGGCAATTTTTGCAAATGTTTCCGGCGGTTCGAACCAGTGATGCTGATAGGAGAGGTTGAATCCGGCCCAATGCACAGGCATGGCTTTCATCACGTTCGCTTCTAAGGCTGCTGTTACTCCATCTTCCGGAAACATATGTATATCTGGCCAATCCACACAGTATTGACCGCATTCAATAAATCCGACATTAAAGGGTCCCAATTGCTGTCCAATGTCTTTAAAATGAGGGCCATAGCCACTATCGCCGCTGAACCAAACCCTTAGATGCCCGGTGCGCAATACCCAGCCTCCCCAAAGGCATTTGGCCAAAGACGATAATCCCCTTCCGGAAAAATGCCGGGTAGGCGTAAAGTCAATCCGGATATTGTCAAAAGGCCTGGTCTGCCACCAATCAAATTCTACAATCAGCTGTTCATCCACACCCCAGCTCAGCAAATGGCGTTTAACCCCAACGGCTACATAGTAATTTTTCACTTTAGCCTTCAGACGCAGGATGCTGTCATAGTCCAGGTGGTCGTAATGGTCGTGGGTAATCAGGACCAGATCAATTTCCGGCAATGTATCGATCTGGTCAAGGGTATTTTCCGAAAACCTCTTGGTTCTTTTTGGGCCTATGGGAGAACAATCACCGCCGAACATCGGATCGATCAAGATGGTTTTACCGGCCAATCTCATCAATAGTACCGAATGCCCGTACCAGACATATTTAAATTCGGTATCATCCTTCATAAAAGCATCGGCATCTAAAGGGCTAACGGGCAGATTCCGTGCAGGTGTTGAAATGTTGTTATTTTTAAATTGACGATAGATGATGCCGGGTATCTGATGAAATTTGACCCCGGATTGTGTCGAAATGAGATTTTGAAATTTCCCGTTTTTCCAATGGGGAGAACGTTCATATTCACTTTTCCATCTATCGGTTAAGCGCCCTCCAAATTGTTTTGATGACATGGTTGATTATTGATTTGTACCGGCTAAAAGATTGATTTGTCTCGGGTCTAAAATACCACTGGACAGGGAAGTGGACAAAGTATGAATCATAGCTTGTCCGATTTTTGTGGTGGTGGTCACATTTGCGCTTTTTAAGAACAATGGGAAAAAGGGTCTCGTAATTTTATAGATGGCATTATACCATGACGTTCTTGATTGTATGCCTTTCTCCGGAATGATGAGTCCCGGACGGAACATGAATGCCTTTTTGAATCCTTTTTGAAGGAGATAGTTTTCGGCTTTTCCTTTAACCCTTGCCCACATTTGAGTCCCGGTTTCTGTTGAGTCTGTGCCAACGCCGGAAACATAATTGAATACGGCCTGAGGATTGGCATCGTAAACCAAATCAGCCAGCTTTTTGGTAATATCCAGGGTCAATAGGGTGTATTTTTCTTCACTCAATCCCAAAGCTGAAACACCCATGCAATGAAAACAAGCATCCACGGAACCAATGGCATCCTTTAATTTGTCAATATCCATAAATTCAGGTAGGATGAACTCTTCAATTTTGGCATGCGTGATTCCGAGGGGCCTGCGATTGATGAGCAGGATTTTGCCGACGCCCTTGCCGATCATTCCCGAACTTCCGGTGAGCAATACTGTTGCATTCATGCTTCAAATATGGCATTATAATTTTCAAGTTTTGTTTAATTGAAAGGCCTAATTCATGAATCCACAACTTACATCGATAGAAGATTCGATTTCAGGAGTTAGCGCGTATTTTTGACTCATGAAAACCCATATTGTCTATCTCGCTCTTGTCCTCCTCATTTCACTGGTTCAATGCAGGCAACCTTCAGAAAAAACACAGCAGAAATCTGAATCGGGAAATTTGGATTCGCTGGCAAAAGCCATGGCCGATACCTTGCGGAAATATGATGTACAGGTGGGTATTTCTGCGCTTGAAATCGAAAGCGGCCGTTCCTTTGGATTGAATGATACCCTTTCATTTCCGATGCAAAGCGTATTCAAATTGCCCCTGGCCATCTATGCGCTCAGTGAGGTGGAAAAAGGGAATAAGGCCCTTTCACAAAGAGTGTTGTTGAGTCGGGAATTGATCGGTCGTTTTCAGAATAGTGAAATGAAAGAACAGAATGAGGGCAAGGATTTGGTGATAACCGCGGACAGCCTGATAAAATACATGATGGTGTACAGCGATAATCTGGCTTGCGATGGATTATTTCAATGGTTAGGTGGACCGGAAAAATTGCAGAAATTTCTGATAGATCATCAACTTACGGACTTGAACATCAAACACACAGAAGTCGAAATATTTGAGCAACCGGAACGACTATACGCGAATTCATCAACCCCCAAAGCGATGACAAATTTGCTGGCTGGATTTCAAACGAAAAAGCTCATCAACCCTGAGAGCTGCGATTATTTGTTGAACTATATGATACATGATTCAACTTCGCATCAACGCATTATGGGAAAACTTCCGTCCGATATCAAAGTAGCCCATAAAACGGGTACCGGAATTCAAAAGGATGGACGCATTATTTGCAACGATGTGGGCCTGATCTATATGCCGAATGGCCGTCATCTGGCGCTCTCAGTTTATACGATGAATTCCGGGTTGAGCATGGAACAAACGGAAGCGTTCATGGCTACCCTCAGCCGTATGGTGTATGATTATTTTAAGGAAGAAATATGATAAGTATTGAATTTCGAAAGATAAACCGTAGATTTCTAAAAATAAACAACGGGTTCTGTTTCTGAAATATTTGGGAAAACAAAGTTATGATTGAAGTCCTCTCCTTACCTGATAAAATTAAGGATTTTCAAGCCTATATGTTAAAAGTGCTTGTGATCTTGTGGACTTCCATAACCGGGGTGGTTGTGCTACTCGGTTTATTTTTTTTTCCGGAAATCTGGACCAGATGGATAACCTTTTTTTCCATCTCAATATTTATAGCTGTTTCCAGCATGGCTATTGCCCGTTTTTTTTCGACGAAGCATGCCAGTTACTATTTTGTTATTGTTTTGTGGCTGTACATTACCATTCCCTGCTACTCCGCCGGGGGAATCATCGCACCTGGGATATTGTCGCAGATTTCTGTCATTTTAACAGCCGGCTTTTTACTGAATTGGCGCGGAGGTTTGTTCATAGGTATTTTATCCATGTTGGCAGATTTTCTTTTAGCCTATTTAGAATTGACCGGAAACCTGCCTGCCCCTTCCGTTATTCATACACCTATGACCAGATGGATCGGAGCAATTATTCCTTTTGGAACCATTCTGGCCTTGCAATATTACGCGACAAATCACTTGCGCAGCAGTTTGGTTGCTCTGCAAGATGAAATTGATTTAAGGGAAAAGGCAGAAGCGTCGAAAGATAAATTAGTTCTAATTCTTGAAGAAAGAGTGAAGGAGTTGAAAACGGTATACGAGGTATGTCAGCTGCTGCAGGACGATCAAATTCCGATGAATAATCTCTTTCAAAAAATTGTCAAAATCCTTCCATCAGGATGGCAGTATCCTGAATTTGCTTCTTCACGATTGACCGTGAACAACACAGAATATCTTTCAGATAATTTCGCCACATCTAAATTCAATCAAAGCAAAGAAGCAGCAACCGTTTCAGGGACTAGAATAAGAATAGAGATTTTTTATTCAGAAGCCATTCAGCAAACAGGTGAAGATTTATTTTTAGTTGAAGAAGAAAATCTGATAAATACACTCTTAAATCTCCTGAAAATTGAGATTGAGCGCAGAGATAGAATGAAGGAGTTAGAAGACTATAAGTTTGCTTTGGATATTGCTACCCTGGTAAGTATTTCTGATGCCGACGGACGTTTCACTTTTGTAAATGATAATTTTTGCCGGAAGAGTAAGTATACCGTTGATGAGTTGATAGGGAAAGAGCACAGCATTCTGTGGTCGGGATACCATCAGCCGGATTACTTTATCAATCTGGAATTGGCCATGAAAAGCGGGACTCCGTATAGTGGAGAATTTTGCAATAAGGCCAAAGATGGCAGTTTATATTGGGTTCATTCTTCTATTATTCCATTTCTAGACAAGGAAGGGAAAGTGTACCAATATCTATCCATAAATCAGGATATTTCTGAAAAAAAGGAGGCGGAAGAAAAGTCAAGAAAAAGTGATCAGAATTTAAGAAAAATTACCAGCCATTCTTCAGGTAATAGCTATATGTTCGAGATTGACGAATCAGGAAGGCTTATCTTGCTTTTTATGAGTCGGGGTACAGATGCACATAACCACCATCTTGAATATGAGGATATCATTAAAAATCCGGATGTACTTTTCGAAACCCTTGTTCATGAAGATAGAGACAGGTTTATTGAAGCGTTAAAAACGGCATATCAAACTAAATCGAAAATAAATTTACAATACCGGCTTAAAATCAATGGATTGATTAGATGGCGTTGGTTGCAAGCTTCTCCGGAACAGGATTTATCCGGGAAATATATTTGGTACGGATCATCCAGCGATATCACACCCATCGTCGACCATATTGTTGCCATCGAACAAATCCTCTTCGATATTTCGCATGTAATGAGAAGACCCATTGCGACCATCATCGGCTTAACAAGGATGATTAATAATCCGGGAATTCAGGTTGAAGAAATTAAATCAATGGTTAAAATGATCGAATCCGTTGGCGAAGAATTAGAGAAATTCACATCAGAGCTTAACAGGGAATACAATAACAAAAAACAAAATCCTCAATTTAATATCGATTTGACTTCTCAACTTGACAAAAGAGAATCGCTATTTCCAAAAAGAGAATAAACCCGAAATAATTCGAAATTGTTGCGTAACGACTAATTTGGTTCGTAGTTACAAGATTTACGGTGTTTGTGTTTGATGTTTGTAATGAATCCGGCAACCTTGATGATTAACTATCCAATGGTGAATTGAAGTTCTGAATGCAGCAGAAATCCTCAAAAAATCTCCAAATCAATCGTACATTTGCTTACACCAACAAATTCTTAGTTTTATTATCTTAAACTATGGAAAACAACAGTGTTTCGCTGCACCGGGTACTTACGGCATCACCTGAGAA
>CAZTGZ010000007.1:28306-97124 GCA_964613385.1 uncultured Chitinophagaceae bacterium | reverse complement strand
TCAGGCAAGTGAGTAATGCGGTCAATATTCCGGTAATCGCACATGGAGGAGCCGGGAATCTTGACCATATCCGTCAGGCGGTGATCAATGGGAAAGCCTCTGCCGTTGCATTGGGAAGTATGGTGGTTTATCAAAAGAAAAATCTGGGAGTATTGGTCAATTTTCCGGAACGAAATCTTCTCCACGAAAAGCTAATCCCCTGATGTCTGTAGGCAAGAAAGCCGCCGACGGTTTCATTCAACTTATTCTCAGAAATGCCTTAGGAAGAGTCATGGGTTTGCTGGCCATGGTTTTCCTGGCCAGAGAGTTGAATCCTTACGATTTCGGACTGGTGAGTATCACCCAGGTTTTGTTAGGTGCCATTTCTGTTTTCGGTACCACAGGAATCACTGAATTTCTATTGGCCTACCGAAATCAGGATGCCGAAGAAATCTATAAATCAGCTTTCTGGTTTACCTTTTTAATTGCTGTGGCTGTGGGTATGGTGGTTCTGATCGCGCTTCCTTTCTGGGCCGACTCCTACCACGACGACCGTATCCTTTCATTAGGCGCCATCATAGTTGGCATCTTTTTAATCAATCAGCTGTCTTCTATTGCTAAATCCTGGCTATCCAAAAAACTTCAATTTAAAAAACAGGTCAAAATTCAAGCCCCCTTTATCATCATCGTCGCACTTACGAAAATTGGAGCAGTATTTCTTGGATTAGGTGTATATAGCCTCGTTTTACCCACCCTGATTTTCGCGCCCATCGAAGCAATTCTTCTATTTATTGTATCCGGCCTGAAACCCGGATTTAAACTCTATTACCAGCGCTGGATAGAAATATTTCGTTTCTCTAAGCATCTCATCGGATCTGCGATTTTAGGACTTTTCACCGACCACGGAGATAAATTCATATTGAGTAAATGGCTGGGATTGGAGGCTTTGGGTGTTTACAACCTGGCCTATCAACTGGCAAACCTGATTTCCTTAAATGTGGTTTCGATAACGAATAATATTTTGAGTGCAGCATTGCCGCAATATGCTCATGACAAAAATCTCTTATATCAAAAGTATATGGATTTTTTAAGCATGATGGCATTCTTTTTATTCCCGGTACTGTTGTTATTGGCTGTAAATGCCTCTGCTGTCATTTACCTGGTTTACGGCCCACAATGGAATTCTGCAGCCTTACCCTTGGTTATCCTGATTATTTATGCGCTCTTCAGGACCATTACATCCTCCTACGGTTCAATTATGAATACGCTTCATTTACCCAATGAAGCATTGAAGTTGAATGTTTGGTACACCCCGGCACACTTAATCGGCTCTGTTGGAGGTGCATCCATTGGCGTTCCGGCGCTGGCAGCCATGGTGGTTGCTGTTAAGCTTATCTTCTCCCAGATGGGTGTTCGCCAGGTTATGAAGGCTTTAGATAAACCCTGGACCGACTATTATAAAAAACTCCTGCCTCAGTTTATTACAGGCATTCTGGCAACTTTGGTCTGCATTCCGGTTTTACCGATTCTACAACATTTCATAACGAATAATCAATGGAGTTATGTCCTTCAGATAGTGATTACATCTGTTCTGTTCATAGGTATAAGTTTGGCAATATACCGCTTGAAATACACAAACGAATTGACAACTATTTACCACTCCCTGAAAAGCATCAATCCCAGATTAGGAAAATGGTATCAATCCATTTTTAACCTACAACTTACATGAGAGTAGCACTCCTGGGAAATATGAACAATAATTTCTTTGCCATAGCCCGATGGTTGAGATTCAATCATATTGAAGCACATGTATTTTACAACAGCATTAATTTCCAGTTCGAACCGAAAGCCGATACCTTTAAAATTGACAACCTGGATTTTTGTCATAAAGTAGATTGGTGGATTTCATATAACCCTCTCAATATCAATGTTAAAGAAGTAAAAGAAAAACTCTCCGGATTCGATATAATCATCGGTCAGGGCAATGAAGCGGCATATGCCTGGGCAGCGGGAATCAAATCCCAGATTTATTATCCGTATGGATCCGACTTTTACAAGTACGCACAACCTCCTTATCATTATTCGCTGAAAGCCCGGATTTCTGCTGCCTTGCCATGGATCTCAAAAAGTAGAATTTCATACAAAGCCATGAAAATGGGAACTTTTGGCGTATGGCAAAAAGGAGTAATTACGGATGCCGATTATGTATTCCTTGACAAAACCAATCCCGAATATGAGTCAAAATTATTGTCACTCGGGTTGAAAGGAAAATTTGAACATATCGGTATGCCTTTTTTGTTTCATCCCGAATATGAAACTGCTTTTAATGCAAACCCTTCCCCACCCGTTCATTTTGCTGATGAAATCAATACCCTGAGAAAGCAAAATAAGTTTATGGTGCTTTTTCATGGACGACAGGAATGGAAAAACCCACCCAATCCCTTCTCCAATAAGGGCGTAGATCGTTTGATACGCGGATTCGCAGCGTTTATTAAAGAACAAAATATCTCCGATGCGTTGCTTATTATGCTGGATTATGGCAACAATGTGGTGGATTCGAAAAATCTGATTTCCGAATTAGGCATTGAACAACATGTAAAGTGGTTTCCTACCCTGTATCGAAAAGATCTGATGTATTTGGTGAAACAAGCTGACCTTTGTACCGGTGAATTTGAGCATAGTTTTCTCACTTTCGGTACCATTATGGAAGCCCATTCGATGCGGAAACCCATTTTGCATTACCTCAACCTTCAGAATTATCATGAAGCAGAAATGCCCAATGGAATTTATCCTTTGTTAAACGCAAGAGAACCACAGGAAATTTCCAATAAACTCAAATGGGCTTATGAACACCCGGTCGAATTGATGAAAATTGGTGAAGAGAGTTTTAATTGGTATAACCAATACTTTATCCAACGAAACATACTTCGCTTACTTGAAGTAATCAAAGCATACCAATAATGTGCGGATTTCTTTTCGAATTTAGCCTTTCTGAACCCTGCAATCCATTGAAATTTAAGGAATTGCTGGATAAGTCTGCAAAGCGCGGACCCGATGATCAGAAAATTGTTCGGGAAGAGCATATTCAGGCTGGTTTTAACCGGTTATCCATTTTAGACCTCTCAGAGGCCGGAAGCCAACCCATGCGCAGCAGAAATGGGAATTTTCTGTTGTTGTTTAATGGCGAAATATACAATCATCTGGAATTGCGAAAACAGCTTCCAGATCAAAGATTTCGCGGACACAGCGACTCAGAAACCATTTGTGCATGCCTGGAGTCCTGGGGCATTGACCGAACCATTAAAGCCCTGGACGGAATGTTTGCATTATGCATCTACGATTACAAAAATCAGAACACCACGCTGGCCAGGGATTTTGCCGGAATAAAGCCGCTTTTTTATGGATATCACAAAGGGACCCTGGTCGCTGCCAGTCAATATGATCAGGTGGTTTGTCACCCCACATTCATACATGAACCGATACAACCTGATGTTCTGCTCTTGTACTTAGAACAACATTTCCTGCCACCACCTTTTGCGTTAATTGAGCATACAGCACAAGTAAGTCCCGGATGTTATCTGACCGTATCGATAGATGGGAAAATACTGGAGACTAAATATTGGGAATTCCCCTCCCATCAAAATTCAGTGATTTCAAAAAACGAAGCGATGGAGCGATTGGATCAGGCCCTGGAAAAAGCCGTAAAAGATGAGTTACTCAGTGATGTTGAAATCGGAGCCTTCCTATCCGGAGGTGTCGATTCTCCGATTATTGCAGAAATCGCTTCCCGCAACATCCGGAACTTAAAAACATTTACCATTGGATCCGATTCTGAGATTCATGACGAATCCGACGATGCCGCTTTTTTTGCAAAATTTCTGCAAACCGACCACTCCCTCCGGAAAATGGACTCGGAAAGTTCCTTAAATCTGTTGTTCCAATGGCAAAAAATGTTTCACGAACCGATCGGAGATTTCAGCATAGTTCCAACCCATTTGGTATCGGCATTGGCAGCCGAAAAAGTTAAGGTAGCACTATCCGGAGATGGCGGAGATGAATTGTTTTACGGCTATAACCGTTTCCATAGCCTGCTCAGGAATATCCAATGGCAGAACTATCCTCCCCTGGTAAAAAAAGGCCTTTACGGATTCAACAAATACACCGGGATACCCAAAATGAACAGTTTGGTATTATTTAAGGAACAAGCCAAGGCCCACCAAAGTCTTCATTCCAGATTTAAGAAAAACGATATTCACAAAGTATTTCCGTACCTGAAGGAAATTAAATTGCCGGAGAATTATACCACGTATGCATATCCCAATACAAATGACACCGATGTATTGATGCAAAACATGCGCAAGGCGGAATTTGAAGGGATGATGCAAAAAACATTGCGAAAAGTTGATCTCGCCAGTATGGAAGCTTCCTTAGAGGTGCGGGTACCGTTTCTAAAAAAGGAATTTATTGAATTCAGTTGTCAGCTTCCCGGATCCCTGAGCTATGAAAATGGTCAGAGAAAAGGTCTACTCAAAAAACTACTTTCCCGAAAATTCAATGATTTTCACCCCGATGAAAGAAAACGGGGATTTAGCATTCCCCTGGCCGAGTGGATTCGTTCTGCAGCAGGTCATACCATGGAAGAACTTCTTACTCAGCAGCACTTTTTACAAAAACTAAACATTCAGGCTCGCGAAATACATCGATTGTTTTCTGAACACCGAATGGGAAAAGACCGAAAATGGGCAATTTTCTCTTTGTTTGCCTTAGTATCATGGCTGGAAAACACCAAAAGATAAAGGTACTTTATACCATTCCCAACTTCGACACAGCCGGGTCGGGTAAAGCATTACTCAACTTAGCTCAAAGATTGGATCCTCAAAAGTTTGAAGCCGAAATTCTCTGCGTTCACAATAAGGGAGAATTCTTTAAAACAGTTGTGAACAGCGGAATTCCCGTGCATCTCTATCCTTATTTTCATCCCATGAAACCCTATGTTTCAGGAATTATTAAAAGCTTGAAATGTGCGAGGTTTTTAAAAAAAATTTCTCCCGATATTATTCACTCCTTTCACTATGGTGCCGATTACTCTGAACCACTTGCAGCGAAATTGGCAGGAATACCCTGGATCTTTACCAAGAAAAATATGAACTGGGGCGGTAGTTCTAAAAATGGATGGAAACTCAGAGGACGGCTGGCGAAAGGAATCATCGTCCAAAATTCCAAAATGCTGGAAACTTTTTACAAAAATCACCCCAATGTTGAATGCATTGGAAGAGGGGTGGTGATTGAACAATTTAAAAATTGGCCGTTCGAGCATAAAGAAGAACGCATCATTATTTGTGTTGCCAATCTGGTGCCGGTTAAAGGTGTAGAAATACTCTTACATGCGTTTAAAAAATACGAAGCCTCCAACCCTTCCTGGAAATTATGGATTTTGGGAGATTGCGACAATGATTACGGAAAGCAGTTGATTCAATGGACTGAGTCGAATCATTTAAGCACCAAAATTCGTTTTTTGGGCAAACAACTTAATGTGCAGGATTATCTGAAGCAAGCTGAAATATTTGTTCTTCCTTCATTGGAAGGTAACAAATACAGAGGAGAAGGATCACCGGTGGCTCTATTGGAAGCCATGGCTTCAGGGAAAGTTACGATTGGAAGTGCCATTAGCGGAATTACCGACCAATTAAACAATTATCCTGAACTGCTTTTTGAAGCAGGAAATGCCGATCAATTGGCCGAAAAACTGAATTTTTATATGAATCGGCCCATTCTTGAAAATGAACAACTGGGGAATGCATTGAGCGAATTTGCCAAAACACATTTTTCAATAGAAAAAGAGGTTGAAAAACACGAGCAATTTTATATCCGCACGTTAAAAGGATGAAAAACCCCATTATTCCTTCAAATCCGCTATTCTATGGTCGAAAAGATGGGTTTGACTACAAAGCGATTTGTGTTTATGCTGCTTTGGGCTTTTTTTTGGATGATGAGACTTACCATCAAGGTCTTAAAGTAGTTAAACCGAATGCCGAATTTAATATTGAAAACGGCTCGGTATCAACCGTTCAATCAACGGACAATCCGTGGCGATATCAACCTGAAGACATCAGCCTTTCCCAATCCATTGAATTGTTCGCTGAACAATTTCATGAAATAATTTCAGCAGAACCTGAACATGGAATGATACTGCCACTTTCAGGTGGTTTAGACAGCAGAACTTTAGCCGCAGCTGCCCGACACACAGGAAAAAAACCTTTTACTTTCAGCTATAAATTTTACCTGGGACATGATGAAACCCATTACGGTGAAAAAATTGCAAAATATTGTGGATTTAAGTACCAGTCTCTGGAAGTGCCATCCGGGTATCTATGGAAGTCGCTGAACAAATTCGCAGAAATCAATGATTGCTATTCTGAATTTACCCATCCCAGGCAAGCCGCTTTTTTAACGCAATACCAGAACTTTGGGAATCGGTTTCTACTTGGGCACTGGGGCGATGTTTTATTCGATGATATGGGTGTACCGGATAGTCTTGGTTTTGAAGACCAGGTTAAGGTGCTGATGAAAAAAGTAGTAAAAAAAGGTGGTTTAGAGATCGCTGATTCCTTATGGAAATTCTGGGAATTACCGGGAGAATTCTGTGATTATCTCGAGGAAAGATTGCGCGATTTATTGGCGGAAATTCCCATAGAGAATTCTGCCAATGCCCGCATAAGAGCATTTAAAAGTACACATTGGGCCCCACGTTGGACCAGTACCAACCTGAGGTTTTATGCAGCCGCCTTGCCAATAAGCGTGCCATATTATCACAATCAACTATGTAATTTGATATGCCGGATTCCTGAAAAATGGTTAAGCGCACGTCAGATTCAAATCGAATACCTTAAAAAATATGCGCCCGATCTGGCCTCCATTACCTGGCAAAGCCAACGGCCATTCAATGTAAACAACTACCATTTAAACCGCTTTCCATACAATCTTCCGTACCGATTATGGAGTAAGTTAAAAAAAACACCCACTCAACGGAATTGGGAGCTCCAGTTTAATGGAGACGATAATGATATGCTTCTAAAAGAGCATTTGTTCAATCCTATTGGTGACCTTAAAATACCAAAAGAGATCAACATGAAATTTTATCAAAAATTTAGAGAATCTGACCCTGTTTTCTTTTCACATTCAGTGTCTATGCTGCTAACCTTAAATTTATATCGCGCCGATGGCAAATACAACGTTTAGTAATCCTGCCGCTTTCCAACCTTATAAATTCAGATCCGTAAAAGCAATTTTCTCCTCGGCATTTGGTAAAATAAAGCAGGGAGAATTAAAAATGGCGATCAGATTTTTGATGACCGAATTGATGAATCGGATTCAGGCAAGTGCCATTTTAAACAAGGCAGGTAAAAACTATTGTCCTTTGTGTGGTCAACACAACAGTAGATTTGTTCATTTATCAAATCGAATGCGTTTTAATTTGAACTATGCTTGTCCGCATTGTTCCTCCCGGCCCAGACATCGCGCTTTGTATTATTATTATAAAGAAGCCATTGCCCATGTAAAACCCGGTTTTTCAGTTCTTCATTTCGCCCCTGAACCTGTTTTCTACGATTTGTTCCGTCAAAACAATCTGACCTATAAAACCACAGATTTCTTTCTTGAAGATGTAGATTTCCCCAATCAGGATATACAAAACCTGACTTTACCTGAAAACTCTTTTGACCTCATATTGTGCAACCATGTTTTAGAACATGTGCCGGATGATTTGAAAGCTTTGCAAGAAATGCAGAAGGTCCTAAAACCCGGAGGTCAGGTTCTCATTACCATCCCCGGAGATTTCAAGCGAAAGAAAACCATTTTTTTCAACAATTTAAATTACAATGGCCACTACCGGGACTATGGGAGTGATTTCGAATCAAGTATGAAGAAAGTTTTCGCTCAAACTCAAGTTGTTGACTTAAAAAAATACGATTCGGAAAAGACCTTGGGTATTCCGGATTATGAATGGCTCTTCATCGGCCAAAAAGCATGAGAATCGGTTTGGTCTTGTCTTCGTATCCGGGTTATTCTGAAACTTTTTTCAGGAATAAAATCATCGGGCTACAAGCGGATGGACATGAAGTAATCCTTTTTTTGGATGAGTTTTCCAAAGCTCAAAGATCTACAGCCATTTGCAAGGTTTATGCGCTGAATCTGAAGGGTCAGCTTCGAGTTTTCAATGCCTTGTTTCTTATGCTGCGTTTGACGTTGGTTCCCCGGCGGGTTACTCGTTTCTGGAAACTTCAGTCGGATTTATCCACTTCTCAAAAGTTCAGGAATCTTCTACTTTCAGCTCACATTTTACATCAGAAATTAGATTGGCTGCACTTTGGATTTCTCACGAGCTCTTTGGGTCGCGAATTACTCGGGAAAGTCATGACTACAAAGCTTTCGGCAAGTATCAGAGGATTTGACATCTCGATTTATCCACTCAAAAATCCGGGTTGCTACGACCTCATCTGGACTCATTTGAGCAAATTACATACTATCTCAGACGACCTCACCCAAAAAGCTAAAGAAGCCGGTCTGCCGAACAATATTCCCACCATAAAAATTACACCTGCCATTGATACCGCTCTATTCGATTCACCGGTTAAAACCTTTGAAAACATACAGTCATGGCAACTGATTACTGTGGCAAGATTGCACTGGAAAAAAGGGCTGATTCACACCCTGGAGGCTTTGCAGATTTTAAAACACAGTGTTCCAAATTTTGTATGGCATGTGATTGGAGACGGTCCTGAATTGGAACAAATACTTTTTACCATTCATGATCTAGGACTTCATGGCCATGTAATTCTGCATGGCAAGTTATCTCCTGAGCAGGTGCGAAAGAAATTGGCAGATGCACATATTTATCTGCAATACAGTGTTCAGGAAGGCTTTTGCAATGCAGTTCTTGAAGCTCAGGCTATGGGTCTGGTAAGCCTTGTAAGTAATGCCGAAGGACTATCGGAAAATATTGAAGACCAAAAAACGGGTTTTGTCATTCCCAAAAGAGATCCATTGGGCCTTTGTGCTGCCATTAAATTTGTAATGGAAAAATCTCCGAAGGAGCTTTCGCACATTTCAGAACAAGCTAAACGTCGGGTGAAAGAAAAATTTAACCTGGAACAACAACGCGTCTTGTTTCATAAATTTTATACTGAGTCAATATGAAAATCTTAATTACCGGTGGATGTGGTTTTGTGGGTTCTAATCTGGCATTTTTCCTCAAAAAAAATCACCCGGATTACCAAATTACAGCCCTGGACAATTTGAAAAGAAGAGGCTCAGAGCTCAATATCAACCGTCTGAAAAAACTGGGTATCACCTATGTCCATGGTGATATGCGCATCAAAGATGACTTGAATGCCATGGCCGAATGTGATTTGCTGGTTGATGCTTCTGCTGAACCCTCGGTTCTGGCAGGAATAAATTCAGCATCCCGTCCGGTTATTGAACACAATCTTACTTCAACGCTCAACGCGATCGATTTTTGTATTGAAAGAGGAAGTAAGTTTCTTTTCCTGTCAACATCAAGAGTTTATCCGATTGCAACCCTGGAAGCCGCCCTGTTTGAAGAAACTCCAACACGATTCAATTGGTCTGATAATCAGCCGATAAAGGGAATAAGCAGTCAAGGAATTACGGAAGAATTTCCATTGGAAGGCAGTCGGTCGCTGTATGGAGCCACCAAATTGGCCTCCGAACTATTCATACGTGAATATGTCGAATTCAACAAACTCCCGGCAATCATCAATCGATGTGGAGTAATTAGCGGCCCCTGGCAAATGGGTAAGATCGATCAGGGTGTGGTGGCACTGTGGTTATCAGCCCACATGCTCCATAAAAATCTCTCGTATATTGGATATGGTGGTTTGGGAAAACAAGTGCGCGATATTTTACATATTGAAGATTTATGTGCACTGATAGAACTTCAACTCAATAATTGGGAGGTTGGCGATGGACAAATATTCAATGTTGGAGGAGGCTTGAGCAATAGCCTCTCACTCCTGGAAATGACAGAGATGGCAAATCAGATTTCCGGAAATACCATACAAATCAACAGTATTAAGGAAAACCGTCCTGCAGACCTTAGAATTTATATCACAGACAATACCAAAGTAAGCCGGCAATTCGGTTGGAAACCGGTAAAAAATAACCACAACCTCATGGAATCCACTTACCAATGGATGCAGGAGCATAAGAATGAATTGCGCCATATTTTCGAATAACTAACATGTACTATAAAAATTTCCTCACCCGATTTGTTTTCCGTAAACGGCTGGTTAGCAGGGCTCGAATGGTTCTGAAACGCGAGCTGCGCAAAATCAACAAAGACCCCATTGTGGATTTGAAGTCCATTTTTAATTTTCTGAATTATCCTGTGAAAAACATCTTCGACGCCGGCGCCAACGTCGGCTTTATGACTTTTCAATTCAGGAAGAATTTTCCGGATGCAACTATCCACGCTTTTGAACCCAATCCTGCCGTATTCAGCAAACTTTCCGCATCTTATCTTTCTGATCGCAACGTGAGCTGCCACAATGTTGGAGTAGGAGAAATTGAAGGAACAATTCCATTTTTCCAGAACGCCAATACCGGAAATTCATCCTTTTTAGAACCCAATGATTTAGGAAAGAATTCCGGTGCATCCAATTACAAACGCATAGATGTGCCGATTGTATCTTTAGGTGAATTCTGCAAGCAATCAGACATCGACTGTATTGACATCCTCAAATTAGATGTGGAAGGTTTTGAACTGAAGGCGCTGAGTGGACTTGAAGATTACCTCAGGAATCAAAAGGTCAATGCCATTTTAACGGAAGTCAATTTTGTGGCGGGATATGAACATCAACCCCTGGTTGGTGATATCATTTCTTATCTTCAGAACCTGGGCTTCACCCCATACAATATTTACGGAGTCTACGAAAACTCAAAACTACAGGCACTTAAATTCGACATACTCTTTTTAAACAACCAATTATATAACAAATTACACAACTTGCCAAAAACATGAAAACCGTTATTATTACCGGATCCAGTGGTCTTATCGGAGGTGAATCCGTCAGCTTTTTTGCATCGAAAGCCGAGAAAGTAATCGGAATCGACAACAATTTAAGAAAGTATTTTTTTGGAGAGAATGGAGACACATCCTGGAATAAAAACAGATTGGATGCTCAATTTGAGAATTTCCAATCTCTGGACATTGACATCAGAGATTATTCGACCCTTGAAAAAGTCTTTGCTGAACACAACAGCGATATTGATATGGTTATTCATACCGCAGCGCAACCCAGCCATGATTGGGCCGCGAACGAGCCAATAACAGATTTTACCGTAAATGCCAATGGAACCCTGAATATGTTGGAACTAACCCGAAAGTATTGTCCAGAAGCAGTTTTCATTTTCACTTCAACCAATAAAGTTTATGGAGATACACCCAATTATCTCCCCTTGGTGGAATTGGAGCACAGATGGGAGATTAGCCAGGATCACCCGTATTTTGGAAAAGGAATCGATGAAAATATGACCATAGATCAAAGCAAACACAGCGTATTTGGCGCCAGTAAAGTGGCAGCGGATATCATGGTTCAGGAATATGGTAAATACTTTGGATTAAAAACAGGTACTTTCAGAGGAGGCTGCTTAACCGGTCCAAATCACAGCGGAGCTCAGTTACATGGATTTTTGTCTTATCTGATGAAATGCGGAATCACCGGAAATCACTACACGATTTTCGGGTATAAAGGGAAGCAGGTCAGGGATAATATTCACAGCTACGACCTCGTAAACATGTTCTGGCATTTCTATCAAAATCCAAAACCCGGTGAGGTTTATAATGCCGGAGGTGGCACACATGCTAACTGTTCAATGCAGGAGGCCATTCAAATTATTGAATCCATCACAGGTCGCAAAATGAACTACAGTTATGCCGAAAATAACCGCATCGGTGACCATATCTGGTGGATTTCAGATCTCAGTAAATTCAAACTTCACTACCCAACGTGGACTTGGAAATATGATCTCGAGCAAACGCTTGTTGAAATGCATGACCATATGGCCGGTAGAAGCTTTGCACAGTCGTGAATCAAGGTTTATACCGCATCACAGCGCATCTCTCCGAGGATCAAAGACATAGTCCTTTTGTAATTTCAGGACTTCTTGAACTCGAAAAGGAATCGCTGATTGAAATAGACTTCAGCACACAGGGTTTATTGTTAAAAAACCGCTGGATTCAACATCCGGATAAACCTCATCGAAGCTCAAAGGGATATCCCTGGTGCATTGAATTGGAGGTTACCCGACTGAAAGACCGGAAAAATCTGCGTATCGGTATAGATTTACAGGATTGGGAAGAAATGTACGCTGTCCATTCATTAAAAAAATGTGATATCATTTTCAAACGTGCCTTCCCTGCAAATCAGTCTGAATTGAAGGTTCTTGACAAAATTATCTTGCCTTTTGGACCCAACCAATCTGCCCGCATTTCTGATAATCGGGTGATGAGTACCTGGAAAAAGGCGGAGTATTTGAAATACCTGAGCAGGGTAATTTCGGAACCCTTGACTTCAATGCAGAAACTTACAAAAACATCTCCTAAAAAATCATCAGGCTCCTCTGCTCAACCGCTATTTACAACGGAAATTCCGACACATCCATTCATTTTCTTCCAGGTTCAGTGTCATACCTGGGAAAACAACAGACTCTCTGCCGGATTGAATGAGATGCGGGCCAATCTTATCCGAAAAATGAGAGGTGAGTTTGGAGCGTCATTTGTAGGTGGTATGTTTTTTAGTGGTTCCATAGACGAACGCTACCGTGATTGCCTGACCAATGTTGACCCCAACCCGGAGAATTACAAAAAATTCGTAAAATCTGCCGACATCGTCATCAGTACCAATGGTTTTGGTCAATCCGTTCCATGGAAATTCATGGAATACTTGCAATGGGGATGCTGCACCGTCAGTGAAAAAAGCGTCCATTATTTGCCTTATTCTTCCGACAATGAAGCTTTTATAACTTTTGTTCAGGTAGAAGAGGCAATTCAACAATGCAAAGAATTAATGGCCAACCCCGAAAGAAGGAGTGCCATGAAACAGAATGCCTCCGCTTTTTATGAAGAGAGACTGCAATCAAAAGTAGCGGTTTTGAATGCCGTGAACCAGGCCTTTGAAATTCTGACAGATTGAAAATCTACATCACAGATGCTCCACATGGTCAATTAGCGGCCAAACAGTATTTCTTGTTGGTAAGGCCCTTTTTAGATGGGGATCATTGGTCGAATAACCACATCCTTGATTGGGGTCTCAATGATACCGAAATAGAATTGTCTGAACCGGAAAGCGCAGATTTAGCCCTACTTCCCTATTCCATTCAATTCTACATAAATCAAATTGGGAAACATCGCTTAGGTGAAATAAACGATCAACTTAAATCTTTGAATATCAAAGGTTTTGCTATGATTGAAGGGGATTACGGCGAAAAGTTCGAGGCATATTCTCACATTCATTTTTTCAGAATGGGTGGATTCAGACGTCAATTGGGTAACAATAATTCAGGGTTTCCATTCGCGCTTTCAGATCAATTGATACGATTTTATGGCCCCGATGGATTTAAGCCTTTGCCTAAATCTGCTTTACCGATGGTCGGTTTTTGCGGTCATGCAAGCGATAAATTAAGTAAGGCCGGAAAAGAAATTGCCAAACTGCTTTGGATCAACCTGAAAAGACTTATTTCAAATCCCTTGCGAATGGATTATGAGCCTTTATTTCCATCCGCATTCCAACGAAATAAATGTCTGAAATTATTGGAAAAGAGCCCAAATCTCAGTACCAACATCATACGCAGAGACAAATATAGAGCCGGCGCAATTTCAGAGGAGGAGAGAGAGCAAACAACCAAGGAGTACTATGACAACTTATATAACTCTCCTTATGTTTTTTGTGTTAGAGGTGGAGGGAATTTTTCGGTGCGGTTCACAGAAACCCTTATGATGGGACGCATACCGGTGATTTTAGACACCGATGTGCTGTGGCCTTTTGAAAACAGTATTGACTGGACCCGGCACTGCATCATAATTCCGTGGAAACAACGAGCCAAAATGCCCGAAATGATCCGCAACTTTCATGAAAAAATCAGTGCCGAAGAATTTATCAGATTTCAGGAAAACAACCGTGCGCTTTGGAAACAAAATCTGAGTTTGAAGGGGATGATTAACATGTTGCCCAATGTTCCCTTTTAGATTTGTAAAATATATTCAGCCTCATTGGTATTTCTTGTTGAAACCTGGGAAAGATTTAGGTATTTTTCAAAATCCGGAATCTATTCCGCAAGAAATTCGAAGTTTGCTCAAATCTGATGACGGTTACTCAGATAATAACGCCAATTTGGTAGACCTTTCATGGCAGGCAATGCAGAAAGGATATATCTCTGACACGAAATCTTCTTTAAACCTAAATGTTGAAATCCCCATACAGGATGAATATCGATTTGTAGCAAAGTATTACAATCCTGTCTGGCGTTTTTATATTTTCTTCATCCGGATTTTCTCCCTTTGTAATCCCATTAAAGAAATTTATGGACTATTAAAAAGTTTATCGGTAAAACGCATATCCTTATTTTCAGAGGTTATTCAGCATAATACCTCTTCATCGGATTCTGACCAACCAAAGGTCAGCGTCATCATTCCTACACTCAATCGATACATCTATTTAAAAGATGTTCTTCACGATCTGGAGAAACAGGAATATTCCAACTTTGATGTCATCATCATCGACCAGAGTGAGCCTTTTCAGAAAGAATTTTACACCAACTTTAAATTGGATATAAAATTGAAATATCAGGAAGAAAAGGCCTTATGGAATGCCAGAAATACAGCTGTAAAATGGAGCGATGCCGACTATGTTTTGTTGTTTGATGATGACTCCAGAGTAGATCCAAATTGGATTAGCGCCCATTTAGCGTGCATTCGACATTTTAATGCAGATATTTCTTCGGGTGTTTCTTTGTCTGCGGTAGGTGCAAAAATTCCACCTCACTATAATCACTATCGATGGTCTGATCAGATTGATACGGGCAATGTGATGATTGATAAAAAAGTTTTTCAAACCACGGGACTATTTGATCGGCAGTTTGAAAAACAGAGAATGGGTGATGCCGAATTTGGTTTGAGGGCGTATTTGTCCGGGTTTAAAAATGTGAGTAATCCAAAGGCCAAGCGTATCCATTTAAAAGTTCCGGAAGGTGGTTTGCGTCAAATGGGAAGTTGGGATGCATTCAGACCTTCTTCTATTTTAGCACCAAGACCGGTGCCAAGTGTATTGTATCTGGTCAGAAAGTATTTTGGGTCAAGAGCCGCGCGACTTCTCATATTGAACTCGGTCATTCCTTCCATTATACCATATAAATTTAAAAGATATCCGGTATTATTGTTTCTGAGCTTTATTCCCGGAATTTTGTTCTTGCCCCTTATTTCTATTTCAGTATACAGAAGTTGGAAACAGTCCGGCCAAAAGTTATCCGAAGGTGAAATAATTGAACTTTTCAAGTGAACAGTACCCGGTCAAAAAAAGTTCTGATTTTCACGCCTGAGTTCCCACCGGGACCAGGAGGAATTGGTATGCATGCCTGGAGTCTTGCCGATAATCTTCAAAAAATCGGGTATGATGTTACCGTGTTATGCCGACAGGATTATGCAGATCATGGTACTATCCAAAAGTTTAATCAAGATTGTAAATTCCGAATTGTCAGAATCCGATTCCGGATCCCATTTATTCGATTCTTTGAAATACTATTTTATTTAAATACACTGCATTTCGATTCTTTGGTATTATCCGGTAGAAATGAGATAATCTTAGGAGGCTTTGTTTTAAATCTTAAGTCATTTAAAACAACAACCATTATCCATGGTTATGAACCTTTAAGAGGTAGAGTTATCTTTAAGCAATGGATAAAACGACGCCTTAAGAAAGTACATAATGTGGTCTGCGTTTCTCGATTCGCAAAAGAAAATGTACTAAAGCTGGTATCTGTACATTGCCAAATAATCCCAAATGGGATAAACTTCACGGACAACTGGAATCCGGAGACAAAAACGAAAAGAACTACAGAGGAATTCCCCGTTTTGCTAACGGTTGGGAACATGACCCGCAGAAAAGGACAACATCGCGTAATTAAGGCATTACCGCATCTCATTCTGAAATTCCCAAATCTTAAGTACAACATTGTAGGCTTGCCCACTTTACAGCGTGAATTAAAAGTTCTGGCGAAGAAGCTAAACGTTGAAAAACATATCAAATTCACAGGTTTAGTTGAAAAACATGAAGATTTGAAATTTGAATACCGAAATGCCGATGTTTTCATCTTACTTAGTGAAAACCAAAGCGATGGGGACGTTGAGGGATTCGGAATTGTGGCTTTGGAAGCCAATTTTCTGGGACTCCCTGTGATTGGAGCACGGGGTTGCGGTATCGAAGATGCAGTGGACGACGGAAAGAGCGGCTTTCTGGTCGATGGCAATAACGCAAACGAGATTAGAGATGCACTGAAAAAGGCCCTCAATACAGAATATTTTAAACCGGAAAACGCCATTACCTGGGCTAAGAAACACCATTGGTCTAATATTATTTTAGATTATGATAGAATTATATAGAGAATTAAAGCAAAAAACGGGCTCCCATTCTCCGAGTCTATTTGAACTGAAGCGCAACTTCCCGGATTTGCAAATCGAAGTTGACGCCTGCTTTTTGTCAAATCCATATGCCACGGAACTTTTTTTAAGTGAATTGGATAGGGACTTAACCCTCAACAAGAAGAAAATACGCGACATTCTCGAATTTTACCCCAGTCAAAATCAGACGCTGGCCATACAAATTGCCAAATTTGCCGGTGTAACGGAAAACAATGTTTTTGTATGCAACGGAGCTACTGAAGGCATAAAAGCAATTTTTGACAACCTGATCACCAAAGGAACGCTCCTACTGCCAATCCCGACTTTTAGCCCTTATTACGAATTTGCTTCTTCAGAAATAAAAGTGTCCCATTTAAACCTGAATAAGGAAGAAAATTACCTTTTCAATACGAATTCGATATTAGAAGCAGTTCAAAATAGTCATGCGAATCATCTCTGTCTCATCAGTCCGAACAATCCCAATGGTACCTTCCTTCCATATACGGATCTTATCAGTTTGATTTCACAATTAACCCATCTCGACACCATAATTCTGGATGAAAGTTTCTCTCATTTCGCGTTAAAAGATGACGAACTTGATCAAAATATCTATTATAAACTGATACATGACTTTCCCAATTTGGTCATCGTGAAAAGCATGTCCAAGGATTTCGGGATTGCCGGTATCAGAGCAGGATATCTGATTTCTTCTGAAAAAAATATTGAACTCATAAATCCCAAAAATTTCCTTTGGAATATTAATGGCTTTGGAGAGTACTTTTTCGATTTATACCTGAATCCGGAATTTCAGAAATTGTACCGCAAGGAGAGACTTCGATACAACAACGAATTGCAGAAATTCAGTACAGAATTAAGTCAATTGGAAGGAATTAAAGTATATCCAGGTAATGCTAACTTTTTTCTGGTTGAAATATTGAATGGAAAAACAGCAGACGACATATTTTTCGAGTTGTTGTTTCACCACGGAGTATATGTTCGAACCTGCTACGACAAAATTGGGCTATCCGGCGAATTTCTGAGAATTGCCTGTAGAAGCGAAGTTGAAAACGAGCTCATCATTCGGGCTTTGCAAAAAGTCTTGTCTCATTGAAATATTTCATTTTAAATGTTATCTGGTTGTTGGTAAAAACCTACCATCAGACTCTTTTCCTGCTAACACTTAAGAATAAGGGAGATGTCGCAACCATATTTGATATTGACAATACCCTGACTCACTCCAGATTATATCAGAAAAACGGCATCAAACATGGAAAATTCCCCATCAATGCTACGATGAGAAATATAGTTCTGGAAGCCGATAATCAGTCGGATGTATTTTTTATAAGTGCCAGATCTTTCCTATTGTGGAGAACTACCATTAAATGGTTGCGCGAAAATTTCCGTGGTATGTTGATACAATTTTTTCTGGTGCGAAGAATGGAGGACAAATGGTTCTATATATATCAGATATCTAATCGCTATAATAAAATCATCATATATGAAGATTTTTCATATGGAACGCTGGAAGATGTAAAAATCAATGTCGATTTCAGAAATAAAGTAACTCAACTACCTAATGTACAAGTCTTTGACTGGAAATTTCTAGAATCCTTACATAATGAAATCCTTACTTAAATACGCAATTATTTTTTGTCTCAGGCTTCCGGACTTATTGAAATGTCTCTTGCATTCAAAAAGAAATGCTAACGTCATCATTTACTGGGAAAGGACTCTTTTCCTGAATAATTATCTCGGGGACTTATTCCTGAGAATTATTCCGTTGGTGGAACAAATGCAAGCCTCCAATATCCCCTATTCTATTGTATGGAAAAGAAAGAGTGTTGGTAAAATCCGTCATAAAACGGTTCTGCTCATGCCTCATTTCAAACTGGATCCATATCGGTTTGACAATTACGCTGTTCATATCTTCAATCTTGCTAAACGGCTGGAAAATCAGGGCAATTTTGTGTTTCCCGAGTCAAAAGAGTTGAAATATTGGGAGAATAAAATTTACATGTACCGGCAATTTTCAGCTCTTGATATCCCTTTTCCAAAAACAACCATCATTGAAAGCAACAAAATTGACCAAGTCTCAAAAGATCTGGAATATCCCTGCATCTTAAAAGAACCTCATTCTTATGGATCCAGAGGGCTGCATCTCATTCACGCCCAAATGGAATTTTCAAGTTCCAAAAAAATCCGTCGGGCCCTGGAAAAAAATCCGGAGATCATTGTTCAAAGCATCGTTCCTATGAAAATGGATATCCGGGTGATTGTGGTTGGCAACGAAGTAGTATCAAGCTATACACGCAGGAATCTCGCGCCGGAATGGCGGCCTACTTCAACAGTTTATGGCTCCGGAGTTACATTTAATACATTCCCTGATCAATGGAAGGAGACCATGGTTAAGTATACTCAAAATCTGGGTCTCACTTCCGCAGCTTATGATGTTTGCTGGGAGCATGATGACACAAATTCTGCACCTATAATTCTGGAGGTGAGCCCTTTATATCATCCCAATCCTGAGAATTCCACCACAGAAAATTATTCGGCCTGGAAAAGAGGAATATTAAGTACACACCAATATCAAAGAGCCTTGCAGCAAGAATACAGGAAACATCTCAATCTGGTTTGGAACAATCACCTTAAATTCAGAATCGGAACCAAAGGTTAACTATGGATAAACTCGTAATTATCTCTCATACACCTCACTATCAGGTAGGTGACCAAATTACCGGCTGGGGACCAACCGTCGAAGAAATTAATCAGATTTCAAAAAATTGGAAAGAAGTGGTGCACATCGCCTGCTTCTATAAAAGTGAAATTAGTGTTGGTGGTGGCTTACCATATACCGCCCCTAACGTAAGATTCGTACCGATTCCGCCATTTGGAGGAGCAGACATATGGTCAAAGCTGGCTGTATTCTTAAAAATTCCGAAAATCCTGGAACCCATTAAAAAGGAAACCAAAACAGCCACACATGTTCAATTGAGAGTTCCAACAGGTATGGCAAATATTCTGTTACCCTGGTTCAGTATTAAAAAAAGACCTTATACCTTTTGGGTAAAATATGCCGGAAACTGGAAAGAACCGAATCCGCCATTGGGATATGCTTTTCAACAATGGTGGCTTTCCCGCAATCTTACAAAATGCAGGGTTACCTTAAATGGAATGTGGCCCGATCAACCCAAACATTGCTATTCATTCGAAAATCCTTGTTTAACTGATGAAGAAATAAGTGAGGGCGAAACTGTCGGATCGAATAAACAATTTTCTGCCCCTTATACGTTGATTTTTGTCGGTAGATTGGATCGTTCCAAAGGGGTCGATACCATACTCGAAGCTATTCCGGATCTTGATCGAAGTTTTATCGAGAGCATCCATTTTATTGGTGATAGCCCGGACAGAAAGAAATATGAAGAAATGAGCAAGGACAGCAAAATTCCATGTATTTTTCATGGCTATTTGCCCAGACAAAAAATCCACCCCCTCCTCGCTATAAGTCATTTTTTACTCTTGCCTTCTGAATCAGAGGGTTTTCCAAAAGTAGTAGCCGAAGGAGCCTGTTATGGCGCCATCCCAATCGTTTCTTCAGTTTCAAGTATTCCGCATTATATAAACGATTCAAACGGGTTTTTATGGAAATCTCGTGAATCCTATGCCGAAATACTCAACAAGGCTTTACATGAAAATGAGGAAACTTTACTGACCAAATCCCGGCAAATTTTAAAACTGGCACCCTTATTCACTTTTTCACATTATTTCCATTCGTTAAAGACCAAGATTTTTAGCTGAGTTGTTGTACTTATTTCCAAAATCAGCATTCAATTTCAAGAGAATCATGTTGTTTCATGGTCTTCTTAGTATGATTTCTATATTCACACCTTATCTACTCATCAGCTGGTATATTGGATTCTTCTTGTACAGTTGGTTGCGCTATACAGGTTCATCTCAAAAGAATTTTCGAAATTTTGTTTTAGAGCTATGTGTGTATTTTGGTGCAATGGAAATCATATGTAGAATGTCCGGTACTTCTCCTTTCATCCCCTATGAGAACAGTAAGTACTTTTTGAACTTCATTTTGCTCTTGCTGGTCATTTCCACAGGCAAAATGCGTACATTAGGATTCCTGATATTGTTGGCCATTGTCCCCGGTATTGTTTTGTGGTGGATAGAAGGACTTGACTACAAGTCGTTAGTATTCAACGCATTGGGACCAACTTCTTTGGCGCTGGGAATTGCATCATTTTATAAATACAGAATTTCATACGATCAGATTTTTCACCTGTTGAGGTTACTTTTTTTACCGATATTCATGGTTTTGGTGAACATTTTCATTCAAACACCCAGTTACTCCGAAATTGATTTTCAACTGGGCGCAAACTTTGAAACTTCAGGAGGTTTTGGCTCAAATCAGGTGAGCACTGTCATGGGATTGGGAGCATTTATCATCTTCTTCTTTCTTATTTCCGGAGAAATGTTGAGTGGTTACAGATTGTTGGACATAGCCATTCTCATTTTAATGTTGTTTCAGGGTTTAATCACGTTTTCAAGAGGTGGCATCATTGCCGGTATTATGGCTATTGTTATATCTACGTTTTTTATGATGGCAGTTCAGAAGAGCAAAGCCAGATGGCTCCCGGCATTATTAATTTTGGGATTTATGGTGCTGGCTGCACTGGCTGCCAACGAAATTACAGGTGGTAATCTGTTGCTGAGATACCAGGGCGAAACGTATGCGACCGTAGAGGGGTTCCGAGAAAAGGATGTGAACACGCTCACCTCAAACCGCTTTGGTCTGATTGAAGAAGAATTCGATCTATTTTTAGATAACCCAATTTTAGGCCTTGGAATCGGTAATGCTAAATTCAAACGAATTCAATATAAGGGTCTGAGTTCGCATACAGAAATTACAAGATTATTAGCCGAACAAGGTTTATTCGGTATTTTAATCATGCTGCTCATTGCTATATTTTGCATAGAGCGATATCGCCATGCATTTGGGATGGTCAAAGCGCTGAAAGCTTCTCTGCTCCTGATTGCCTTATTATCTACATTGCATGCCGCCATGAGGACGTTTGTTACACCCATTTTGCTCATTTTAGTTGCCCTTGAAATGCAGAATAAACCTTTGAATACCAAGCCTGATCCGGCCGTATGATCATATTAATCCTGACTCCGGAATGGCCTGACCAGCAACATCCCAATGCGGTGCCGTTTTTGGTTAAACAAGTTGAATCCATGCGCAATTTAGGGTTTGACATGAAGGTGTTTCATTTCAGGGGAAGTTCAAATCCAATCAATTATCTCATAACAGCTTTTAAATTAAAATCATACCTGAAAACACAAAAGATTGATATCATTCATGCCCAATGGGGACAGGGAGCAATACCCTCTATTTTGTCGGGAAAGCCATTAATTATTACCTATAGAGGTAGTGATTTACAAGGTATTCCCAACGCCAATTTTACGTATAGTTTGAAAGGTAAGATACTTGTTTTGATGTCAAAACTGATGTCGTTAAAAGCAGCGGAAATCATTGTAGTTTCTGAAAAACTCAAAAGTCTTCTGCGCACAAGGAAACCGGTTCATATCATTCCATCCGGACTTAACTTTGATACATTACCCAAAATTTCAAAAGAAGAAGCAAGAAGACAATTAAACATGGATGTTAATCAAAAAATGATCTTCTTTCCTGCTCATCCTTCCAGAGCTGTAAAAAGGTACGGAATTGCGCTGGAAGGTGTGCTTCAGGCCAAAAAAAGTGTACCCGAATTACAATTTCATCACGCACTTAATTTTGACCATAAAACCATGCTGCTTTGGATTAAAGCCGCAGATATTGTTTTGTTTACATCCAGCCACGAAGGATCTCCCAATGTAATTAAGGAAGCCCTTGCATTAAATACCCGAATAATCAGCACCAGGGTCGGGGATGTTCCCGATTTTCTGACCAACCTGAAAGGATCAACGCTGTTGAAGGACACAAACCCTAATACCATTGCCGATGCCATTATAACAACTTTGGATCAAATCCGGGAAAATTATGAGTCAAAATCGCTAGTTGAGCATCTGGATGAACATAAAATATCACTGAAAATTGCGGAAATTTATCAACGAGTGGGAAAATGAAAGCTGACTATCAGATTATTCCATCCAATGCTCAACATCTTGAAGAGCTTGCGCGAATTTATCAGGATGCTTTTCCGGATTCACTTTATGTCAGATTTGGAAAACGCTATTGTAAGCAAATGCTCAATTGGTTTTTGACGAGACCGGACTCACTTTTTCACCTGCAAACCAACGGTGAGATTGCAGGATTTTATGGGATCATGATTTATGATCGCCCCGGTTTGGCAGGTTCCACCAGTTCTATCATTAGATTCACGGCGAATGAGGCCATCAAAGCTGTTTTAAGAAACCCCTTGAGGTTGTTTGACAGGAAAATAATGCAACACGCTTCTTTGATTATTAGGAACTTACTATTCAATGTTAAGAATAAAGTATTTCATAAGAAGCAGGAAGCTGTAATGTCTGAGTCTGATTCAGATTTTGTTCCTTATATGAGCCTCGTAGCCATTGGCGTGCATTCCGGTCATCAAAATAAAGGTTATGGCAAGGCATTATTGAAACATTTAATTTCCTTGAGCGAACAAAAAAACATCCACAAAATAAGGTTGACTGTAAGAGCCGAAAACGCTCAGGCAATTGCCGCTTATAAATCCTGTGGCTTCTATCAGGATGGAGCGCATGACGGCAGCATTGGAATGTCCCTCCTACTAACATGAAATTATCCGTCATCATTCCTTGCTATAATGAGGAAAAGTATATCGTTTCCTTGTTGAATTTTCTAAAACAAAGTCAGCATCAACTCCATGAGATTATCATCATGGATGGGATGTCTGACGATCTGACCTTGAAGTTGGCTGCCCCTTTCCTTCAAGAAATTCCCATATTGAAAATCTGCGAAAATCCCGAAAGAAAGGTTGCCTTTGGATTGAATAAAGCCATCGAAATGTGCAGCGGAGATGTGATTGTTCGTCTGGATGCACACAGCAAATATTCAGGTGATTATTTTGAAAAAATCATTCAGACTTTTGAAAATACCGATGCCGATATAGTTGGTGGCCCCACCCGAACCGCATTCCAATCACCTTTTCAAGAAGCCGTAGCCTATGTATTCAACACACCTTTGGGCATGGGAGATAGTTCCGTTCATGATGTGAACTATTCCGGATATACGGATTCCGTCACTTTCGGGGCTTGGAAAAAGAAAATTTTTGAAACCACGGGCCTGTTTGATACCAGACTCAAACGAAATCAGGACGATGAGTTTCATTATCGTGCTCGAAGTTTCGGGTTTAATATCTACCAAAATTCAGACATTAAACTGTGGTATTTCCCTCGAAGTACCTGGCGGAGTTTATTTCGCCAATATTTTGAATATGGCCTGTATAAGCCTCTGGTGTTAAAAAAGATTAAATCCGGCAGGAGTCTCCGTCATATTATTCCCTCTGCTTTTGTCTTATATATGCTCATCTTTTTAACTTTGGTATGGGTGGATTGGAGAATCTCAATACCAATGTTCTTGTATATGAGCCTGATGCTTTTTTATACGCTAAAATCCAAAGGAAGTCTGATTTCCAAAATATGTATTCCGACAGTTTACCCGGCGATTCATCTGGGATATGGGCTCGGTTTTATATTGGGGATTTTCAGGCTGTATCGCCAAAATAAAAATTCATAGTAAGCCCCTGCCACTTTCCACAAATTGCTCGTAGAAGCACATCTGTAATTTAGTTCGTACCATTTCAAATTCTTTTAACCTGATAAAACTTCACGATGATACCATTTTCACCTCCTTATATTGACCAGGCCGTAGAAGCAGAGGTCATGGACTGCTTGCGTTCCGGATGGATCACGAGTGGGCCAAAAGTAAAAGCATTGGAAGAAGCAGTTGAGGCTTATACCGAAGCCCCGGCATGTATTTGTGTAAATAGCTGGACTTCCGGTGCTATTTTAATGCTCAAATGGTTTGGTGTTGGGCCCGGCGATGAAGTCATTGTGCCGGCATACACGTATTCCGCAACGGCATTGGCCGTATTGCATTGCGGTGCGACTCCTGTTATGGTGGACATTAAAGACGATTTTACCATGAATATCGACTTAATGAAAAATGCCATCACCCCGAGAACCAAGGTGGTTATGCCAGTTGACATAGGCGGTTGGCCCGCCGATTATCAATCATTGAAACAAGCCGTAATCGAAAAGCAACACCTTTTTGTACCCTTGGGAGAAAGACAATCAAATTTAGGCAGGATACTGATTTTAAGTGATGCAGCACATAGTTTTGGCTCCAAATACCAGGGTCGGCACTTCAATGCTCCGGCCGATATTGTAATGTTTAGCTTTCATGCCGTTAAAAATTTGACAACTGCCGAAGGCGGAGCAATTTGTCTGAACTTGCCGGATCCATTCAATAATAAAGAGCTGAAACCTGAATTAAAACGATATGCCCTCAATGGCCAAAATAAAGACGCATTGGCCAAGTCGCAAGCCGGCAGCTGGAAATATGATATTATAGAATTGGGATTTAAATATAATATGCCCGACATCTGTGCTGCCATTGGACTAGCACAAATCAGAGAATATGATGTACTATTGAACGAAAGAATGCGAATTTTCAGAGCCTATAAGGATTTTTTCTCTGAAAAGAAATGGGCGATTCTTCCTCCGGATTTAGACAGGGATAAAGAAACTTCTGCCCATTTATATATGCTGAGAATTCATAACATTAGCGAACAACAGCGTGATGATATAATCGCAGGGATAAGTTCAGAAGGAGTATCTGTCAACGTGCATTTCATTCCAATGCCCCTTTTAACCCTTTTCAGGAACCTCGGCTATAAAATCGAAGACTATCCGAACACATATAAACAATATAGCTGCGAAATTTCTCTGCCCATCTACCCCCAACTTACAACAGATCAAATTGCTGTAGTTTGCCAAACTGTCGCAACCCACGTCGAAAAAAACCAAAACCCGTAAGCCCAAATCCCTCCCCCCATGAAACGTCTTTTCGACATCATCACCGCTGCCATCGGAATCATCCTGCTCAGTCCCATTTTTCTCTTAATTTCCATTTGGATTTCCTTAGAATCCGCGGGAGGCCCATTTTATCTACAACAAAGGATAGGTAAGGACGGTATTCCTTTTAAGTTGTTCAAGTTCCGAAGCATGCGAAAAAACAGCGACAATCAGGGATTACTTACGATAGGCAAAGACCCCAGAATCACCCGGAGTGGATCTTTTATTCGGAAATATAAACTGGACGAACTGCCTCAACTGATCAATGTGCTTATAAATGATATGAGCCTTGTAGGGCCGAGACCGGAAGTAAAGAAGTACGTTGATCTGTATTCAAATGAACAACGAAAAGTTCTGTCCGTAAAACCAGGCATAACGGATGAAGCCTCTATTAAATATCGAAATGAAAATGACCTGCTGTCAAATGCAACCAACCCCGAGGAAACTTATATTCAAAAGATAATGCCCGACAAACTGCGCATCAATCTGGAATACATAGAAAATCGGTCATTTATAAAAGACCTTGGAATAATACTTCGAACCTTATGGAAGATTGTTCAATTTCGTAAATCTGTAAATCCTACATCTATCCTATGACAAATATTCGTTTCGCAATTTGCGGATTCGGGCATATCGGAAAGCGACACGCAACCATAGCTTCTAATTTTCCGGGAGCTGAGGTAGTCGCCATTATTGACCCGGATGCCGAACTTTCAAGCCATGAATTGATTCCACCAAATGCGCAATTCTTTCAAACATTCGATCAATTCCTTGAATCCGGTATTCAGGCAGATGTCATTAACATTGCGACTCCTAATGGATTCCATATTCCCATAGCCATGAAAGCTTTGGAATCCGGACATCATGTTGTGATTGAAAAGCCGATGGGTCTAAACAAAACGGAATGCGAAAAAGTGATTTTCAAGGCACTGAATGTTAATAAACAAGTTTTTGTTGTTAAGCAAAATCGATACAGCCCGCCAAGCAGATGGTTGAAAGAAGTAGTAGAGAACAAAATCATTGGAGATGTGCTCATGGTTCAGGTAAACTGCTATTGGAATCGGGATGAAAGGTACTATGGGAAAGCGCTGAATACCGGAGATTTAACTGCCAAAGTTCAAATTCAATCTTTCGAAGAAATCATATCCAACAGGAAACAAAATGGCCTTCATCCATGGAAGGGTTCATCGCTTTTGGATGGAGGTGTTCTTTTCACGCAGTTCAGCCATTTTATTGACATCATGTACTGGGTTTTTGGTGACATCACCAATATTCGAACCAACTTGCGCAATTTCAACCATCATCAAAATACAGAGTTTGAAGATAGTGGGCAC
This sequence comes from uncultured Chitinophagaceae bacterium, assembly GCA_964613385.1. GTDB lineage: Bacteria > Bacteroidota > Bacteroidia > NS11-12g > UBA9320 > CAZTGZ01. Next base: position 70,034 of record CAZTGZ010000007.1, on the reverse strand, counting down.
AGTATTTTTGAGTTTGTAGATGGAGGAATCGGAAGCTTGAATTTCTCTACATCGGTTTGGGATACCAATATGGAAAGTTCCATCACGGTTACCGGAACTAAAGGAAGCTTGAAAATAGGCGGGCAGTATATGAACGAAATAGAATATTGCCATATTGAGAATTATGCCAAACCTGAACTTCCTCCCACCAATCCACCGAACGATTATGGTCCATTTAAAGGGTCTGCCGCAAACCATCACTATGTGATTGAAAATGTTGTCAATACGCTCAATGGCAAGGCGTCCATTACGGCAAATGCCCTGGAAGGCATGAAAGTAGTAGACATAATTGAAAGAATTTATCTGGCCGCCGACCATAGACCCACCGCCTGATTAGAAAGTCCTATTTATGCTAATTAAGTTGAGAATGACTTGGGTAAACACGTTATTTGTAAAATTTCTTTTGTGCGCATAGCTTGTTTTTCATGGATTGATTTTAATGAAGGCAATGGAGGCAACTCCAGATTGCGGGCCTATGCCAGCGGACTAAAGAAAGAGAACGTTCTTTTTTACCTGTTCATTCTTGGCTCATCTGATTTTAATTCCAATCATATAAACACCAAGATTTCAGGGTATAGCAATGGCATTTGGTTCAGATATCTTGGAAACAGTCTGCAGCGCCCCAATCAATTGATCATCAGAAACTTTCGAAAAATATTCGCCTCTCTCCACGCCTGTTGGGTATTGATGATTAAAGGAAAGAAATTCGATGCCATCCATATTTACCACCCTTCAAAAATTGCATACTTTCCAATTTACCTGTATGCTAAAATAGCGCGTATCCCCCTTGTGGTTGAAATTACAGAGTTGGAACATAGTCGGGTTCCCTCGAATTGGAAAGAATCTGTGGTGCAGTTTTTTTCTAAATTTCATGATTTTGTGGTTCCTTATTTTGCTACACATCTCATTGTGATTTCAAACAAACTCCTTGAATATTATGAAAAACGCGTTGGGAAAAACAAAGTAACCCTGATCCCTATCGTAGTTGACTTGCATAGGTTCGGACATATACATATGAATGGCCACAACCACCGTCGTATTGGATATCTGGGTTCATTTGGCAGAAAAGACGGTGTGGAAGGTATTATCAAAGCCTTTGCGGAAGCTAACCGCGAAAATCAGGGATTAAAGTTGCGCCTCATTGGCTATAACCCGAGAAAGAAACACTTCGATCGTGTTTTGAAAGAATCCGGTTTAAATGGAGAAGTTGAACATACGGGGCAAGTGAAGTACGATGAAATACCTCATCTACTTTCAGATTGCGACTTGTTGGTGGTCAATCGCACCAACGAGCCATATTCACATTTTGGATTCCCTACCAAACTTGGAGAATATCTCGCTACAGGAATTCCAACCATTTCATCAAGGGTTGGAGATGTTGAATCTTATCTCACCAATTTAGAAAACAGCATACTCATAGATCCGGACAATATCACGGATCTTCGTCAGGCCATTCTACATCGATATCAGGGAAATTTCGACTATCACACTTTGGGAGAAAAAGGAAGAGAAACCTGCAATGCGCATTTTGATTATAAAAAGCACACTTCTCGTCTCGCCGAAATTTACCGCAGCCTGCTTAAACCTTAGTCTTTAGGCTCAAAAACAAAATTTCTCGCCCCGTCAAGTTTCAACAATATGGGCTTTTCCTTTACAACCACTCCAGCCAATAAATCCTTGCTCAATTTGTTCAAAATCTCCTTTTGAATTACCCGCTTCAAGGGTCTCGCGCCAAATTGAGGATCATATCCCAATTCTCCCAGCCAATCCAGGGCTTCTTCTGTAGCGCTCAGGTCTACCTGCATCTCTTTTAACATTTTCTGAATTCCACCGAATTGTAACAAAACTATATCTCTGATCTCCTCACGAGTCAATGGGGTGAACATAATTACTTCGTCAATCCGATTCAAAAACTCGGGACGTATGCTCTTCTTTAGTAAGTCGAAAACCTCCACTTTGGTTTTTGCAATTACCTCTGATCTGCTATCTTCACTCAAATCTTCCAATCGATCCTGAATTAAGTGAGATCCAATATTGCTGGTCATTATAACAATGGTATTCTTGAAATTAGCGGTTCTTCCCTTGTTATCGGTCAACCTGCCATCATCCAACACCTGCAGCAATATGTTAAACACATCCGGATGAGCCTTTTCAATTTCATCCAACAAGATCACACTATACGGCCGGCGTCGTACCGCTTCCGTTAATTGTCCGCCTTCATCATATCCAACATATCCCGGAGGAGCTCCAATCAATCTGGAAACCGTATGTTTCTCCTGATATTCGCTCATATCTATCCTAACCATGGCATTTTCCTGATCGAACAGATACTCTGCCAATGCCTTGGCCAACTCCGTTTTACCCACACCTGTTGTTCCCAAAAATATAAATGACCCTATCGGCTTTTTAGGGTCAGATAATCCAGCCCTGCTCCTTCTGATGGCATCTGAAATGGCTTCAATGGCTTCCTGTTGACCTATCACTCTTTTGTGCAATTCATCCTCTAAATGCAACAATTTTTCCCGTTCACTCTGCAACATACTCTGCACCGGAACACCGGTCCATCGGCTCACTATTTCAGCAATATCCTCGGCATCAACCTCTTCTTTTACCAGTGAATGACCATTTTGCCTGCTTAACAACTCATTTTGAAACTGTTGCAAATTCGCCTCAGCATCCTTCATTTTGCCATACCTGATTTCAGCAACCTTCCCATAATCACCGGCCCTTTCAGCCTGATCGGCTTCGAATCTTAGATTTTCTATATCCTTTTTGGCGGTCTGAATGGCATCCACGATCTGCTTTTCTTCCTGCCACCTTGATTTCAGGGCATTTCTTTCATCCCCCAAATTTGATATCTGTTCATTGAGACTTTGGAGTTTTTTGTCGTCTTTTTCCCGCTTTATCGCCTCACGTTCGATCTCCAATTGCATAATTTTGCGTTGTAATTCGTCGAGTTCTTCGGGCACGGAATCAATTTCCAATCTCAACTTCGCGGCGGCTTCATCCACCAGATCTATGGCTTTGTCCGGTAAAAACCGATCCGAAATATAACGCTGTGATAATTCTACAGCCGCTATGATGGCTTCATCTTTAATTCTCACTTTATGATGAACCTCATATCGCTCTTTTAGTCCCCTTAAAATAGAGATGGCATCCTGGGTATCAGGTTCTTCCACGTAAACAGTCTGAAACCTTCGCTCCAGGGCTTTATCCTTTTCTATATATTTCTGATACTCGGCTAATGTTGTGGCCCCGATGGCTCTAAGCTCTCCCCTTGCCAAAGCCGGTTTAAGAATGTTGGCAGCATCCATAGCTCCTTCTCCACTACCACCGGCACCAACCAACGTATGTATTTCATCAATAAAAAGAACCAATTCGCCCGAAGCATCAATCACCTCTTTGACAACTGCTTTTAATCGCTCTTCAAATTCACCCTTGTATTTCGCACCGGCTACCAGACTCCCCATATCCAATGAAAACACCTGCTTGGTTTTCAGATTTTCGGGAACATCTCCACTCACAATTCTATGTGCCAATCCCTCAGCAATGGCTGTTTTACCGACTCCGGGTTCGCCTATGAGGATTGGATTATTTTTGGTCCTTCTCGATAATATCTGAAGTACACGCCTGATTTCCTCATCCCTTCCAATCACCGGATCCAGCTTTCCCTGTCTCGCCAGGTCATTCAGATTTCTCGCATACTTATTCAAGGCATTGTATTGAGCCTCTGCGCTTTGCGAGTTTGCCTTTCCCCCACTTCTCAAAGACAAAAAAGATTCCTTCAAATCCTTGAAGATTGCGCCGGAATCTTTCAACAATTGAGAAATCTGATCTCCCTGTTCAAGCAAGGCCAACATGATGTGCTCCACGGTCACAAACTCATCCCCAAATGACTTCAGATAACTCTGGGATTTGACCAATACCTGATTAGCTTGTGACGACAAATACACCGATCCTCCGCTTTGTCTGGGGTAACTTTGCAAAACTGCATCCAGGGCTTGATTCAGCCGCTCGGGTTGCACATTGCATTTTTTAAGGGCATACGTCAGCACGTTTTCGTCTGTCAGAAGCAAGCCTTTCAATAAATGTCCGGTTTCTATGGATGCATTTGAGGCGGAAACAGCTAATTCCTGGGCTTTTTGAATAGCCTCCTGAGATTTTATGGTAAATTGATTTAAGTTCATAATGCTACCCCTTCCACTCAAACGGAATTCCAAAATATAACACGGCTATTTTGACATTAGAAATCTGATTTTCAAGACGTTTTCAAGACAAATTGACATCAGACGGTTGTTAACTATTGCCAATTTGTCAAATTGTTCACCATTGGATAAAATGTATATTCGCACCTCAAACCACCAGTATGATTAAGATAGCCGATCGCCTTTCGACCATCGAGGAATCCCAAACCATTGGAATGGCCAAGAAAACGCGCGAATTACAGGCAAAAGGTATTTCAGTGATCCCGCTTCACTTTGGAGAACCGGATTTTGATACACCTGAACATATAAAAAATGCAGCCATCGAGGCCATCAGACAAGGAAAAACCAAGTATACTCCGGTAGCAGGTTTAGCCGAATTGAGGGAGGCAATTTCAGAAAAATTTCAGCGTGAAAACCAACTTTCATATGCCCCGGATCAAATTGTCGTGAGCAGCGGCGCCAAACACGCCCTTATGAATGTTATTATGTGCACCATCAATCCCGGAGATGAAGTGATGTTGCCAACTCCTTATTGGGTGAGTTACAGCGAAATGATCAAATTCGCGGGAGGTGTGCCGGTTTATATCCCTTCTAGCATTCAACATGAATTTAAACCGGATTGGGAGGTCGTTAAAAATTTGCTGAGTCATAAAACGAAGATGTTTCTTTTCTCATCTCCGAACAATCCAACCGGGAATATTTATCGGTACGAAGACCTGAGCGTCCTATCCGAAATTTTAGCAGAATATCCGGATGTGCTGGTTGTGGCAGATGAGATATATGAACATATTATGTTTGGAACCCACAAACATGTAAGTATTGGCAGTTTCGAATCACTTAAAAATCGGGTTGTAACCGTGAATGGCGTTTCAAAAGCCTTTGCCATGACAGGTTGGCGTATAGGATATATCGGTGCGCCCAAAGAAATTGCACAGGCCTGTGAAAAGCTTCAAAGTCAATTCACAAGTGGTGCAAACTCAATTGCTCAATATGCAGCTTTGTCAGCTTTACAAAGTGATTTGAGTCCGACTAAAGCGATGAGAAACGCCTTCGAAGAACGGAGAAATGTCATCATTCACAGGCTGGAGGAAATGCCCGGAATCATATGCAATCATCCGGAAGGTGCTTTTTATGTTTTTCCGGATGTAAGTCAATATTTTAATTCCCAATACAATCAGATCATCATTAAAGACTCATATGACTTCTGTATGTATATGCTCGAAGAAGCTCATATTTCTATGGTTTCGGGTTCGGCATTCGGAAATGACAACTGCGTGAGAATTTCATATGCCACCAGCCTCGAGCAGATCAATCTGGCTGCCGATCGTATGAAAGCTGCCTTAAGTAAGTTGAAGTGAACAAGGCGGTGGAAGACATACTAAACAAGTTCAGTCAGTGCAGGGCGTTGGTTATCGGCGATATCATGCTCGACACTTATATCCACGGAAAAGTGGACAGAATTTCGCCGGAAGCTCCTGTTCCCGTAGTACACGCCGAAAAAACTGAGTTTCGGTTGGGTGGTGCCGCCAATGTCGCTTTGAATATTAGAGCGCTCGGTGCTCAGGTAACCCTTTGTGGTTTAATTGGAAATGACAAACCCGGCGAAACGATGCTCAAATTGTTGAATGATGAGCAAATTCAGACGCATTTGGTTTTAGCAGACCCAAACAGACGCACAACCGAAAAAACAAGAATCATAGGCAATCGACATCAGGTTTTGAGAATCGATTATGAAGACACTTTTGAATTGAATCAGGATCAAGAATCCATTCTGATTGAAAAAATTGCTTCAGAACTAGGAAAATATGATGTTATAATTTTCGAAGATTACAATAAAGGCTTGTTGTCAAGTCATCTGATTCAATCGGTAATTTCCATTTCTAAAAGTCAGGACATACCGGTTGTGGTGGACCCAAAGCTCAATCACTTCTTCGATTACCAGGGTGTTACACTTTTTAAACCCAATCGAAAAGAAGTGATTGAAGGATTAAAACTGCACGACAACCTGAAAAGCTTACCTCAAATAGAAAACGCCTTACATGCGATTGTCGAAAAGTTGAACTGCGCATGGGTGATGATTACCTTAAGTGAACAAGGGGTAGTGATCGGCAACAAATCCTCCTTTTTTCATTTCCCGGCACATGAACGAACCATAGCCGACGTTAGCGGAGCCGGTGACACGGTTATTGGGGTAGCTGCATTGTGTCTGGCTTCCGGAATGAATATCACGGAAATGGCTAAACTGTCGAATTTGGCAGGTGGTCTGGTTTGTGAATTCCCAGGCGTTGTGCCCATAGATAAAATTCAGTTGTTCCGTGAATATGCCGAATCTATAGCATGAAAATTTTTGACAATCTGAACCATTTTATCTTCACCCATCAAAAGTGGATCAGAATCGTCTTGAGAATTGGCATTCTCCTGGCTTCCTTAATGGCTGTTGCCGCGTTGATATATTACCACGGATTCAACCACACAGATGCCAATAAACATGTTATTTTCAATGTCATCAAACTATTTTATGGATTCTTCCTGCTCAATTTTGTTCTGAAGATATTCTTTACTCTGGACAGGGTCCAATTCATTAAGGATCATATGGTTGAAACCATACTGCTCCTCATTGTTGCCTATGATATTATTAGTCATTATTTGTTCGGAATTCCTTTGCTTTATAAGGTCTTCACTGCCATCAATTTAAAGCATCTCAACACCATTTATACCCTGTCGATTCAATTTTATCTGCTATTGCTGGTATTCATTGAATTCATCCGCAACTACAAAGATTTTAACAGCATTAAGATAAAACCGGCTACTCTGTTTACGTCGTCATTTGTGGTTTTGATTTTAGGGGGTGCTTTTTTGCTTTCTCTGCCGGCCATGAACACTACCGGAAGGTTTTTGAATATAACCGATGCGCTGTTTCTTTCGGCTAGTGCCAGTTGTGTAACCGGGCTAAGCCCAATAGATATTTCCACTTTTTTCAATTCTAAAGGACATTTTGTCTTAATGATACTCATACAACTGGGAGGTATCGGTATTCTGACATTTGCATCGTTTTTTGCCACTTTTCTTAAAAAAGGAATCAGCCTGAAACACGAAAACGCCTTGAAAAGCTTTACGGATAGCGAGAATTTATCCGGTGCACATGGATTGTTGAGACCCATCATATTTTTTACGTTGGCATTTGAAACCCTGGCAGCTATTGGCATCTACTCCTTATGGGGAAATACACCTTTCCACAGCGAGGAACAGCGAATATTTCATTCCGTTTTTCACGCGGTTTCAGCATTTAACAATGCGGGATTTTCATTGTATTCTGATGGCCTGCATACCGTTGGACTTCGTGGGTTGTATATCCTGCATTTGATGTTTGCCATTACCATTTTCTTTGGTAGTCTGGGCTTTCCGGCTTTTAAAGATATGTTTGGAAGAGAACATATCAGGCAAAGAATGGCTCAACCCTGGAGAAGATGGAAACTCAGCACGCGTATCGCCTTTTTTACTTCTGTTCTTCTGGTCGTTTTAGGTGCTGTTTTTTTCTATTTGCTTGAGCAAAATAACACTCTAAAAGGCATGAAGCCGGTGGAAGCTGCCATTACATCCATATTTCAAAGTATTACCACCAGAACAGCCGGATTCAATACTGTAAATATTGGAGATATGCATCTTACCTCCATTTTTCTGATGTTGTTTCTTATGTTCATTGGAGCATCCTCAGGCTCAACCGGAGGTGGTATTAAAACAAGTACATTTGTTATTCTTTTTGTTGCTTTATGGGGAACTGTTAAAGGTAAAAGACATTATTCACTTGGAAAAAGGAATATTCCCAAAGACATCATGCTCAAGGCTTTTTCCATTTTTATATTTTCCGCTACTTTTATTTTTATTGTCATTTTCGCTTTGCTTTTCACCGATGGAGACAAACCGTTGATCACATTAATTTTTGAAACCATCAGCGCCTTCGCTACCGTCGGATTATCGATGGGCATTACGCCAAATTTGAGCGATGCAGGTAAAATTATTCTGGTTATCACCATGTTTGCCGGCAGAGTAGGTTTATTGTCATTGGCGCTCACCCTGAGCAAAGAAGATGAAAACCTGAGTTACCGCTATCCGGATACCCATATCATGATTGGATAAATTCTTAATATAGATTCTTACGTCTATTTTACCTATTTTTGCACCCTCTTTTGAAAAATGCGAACTGAAGCATGAAATTATCTCAATTTAAATTCGAATTACCGGAACAACTGATTGCCCAGGAACCAGCTTACAATCGTGATGAAGCCAGGTTAATGGTCGTAAACCGAAAAGACAAAACCATTGAACACAAGATATTCAAGGATATCCTGGATATTTTCGACGATGGGGATGTGATGGTTTTGAATGATGCCAAAGTTTTTCCGGCGCGTTTATACGGAAACAAAGAAAAAACCGGAGCCAAAATTGAGGTAATTCTTTTAAGGGAACTCAACAACGACCTGCGTTTGTGGGATGTTTTGGTAGATCCGGCGAGAAAAATTCGTGTTGGCAACAAATTATTCTTTGGCGACGATGAATTGGTAGCCGAAGTAATTGATAATACAACCAGCAGGGGACGCACCATCCGTTTCTTGTTCGACGGCAATGATGACGAATTTAATAAGATCGTCGAAAAATTAGGTGAGACACCCTTGCCCCGCTACATAACCAGAGAAGTGAACGAAGACGACAAAGATCGTTATCAAACCATTTTTGCCGAAAAAGGACGCGCCATCGCTCCGCCCACGGCCGGTTTGCACTTTACCCGTGAATTGATGATGAGACTCGAAATAAAGGGAGTTTCATTTGCCAAAATAAATTTGAATACCGGTTTGGGTGCCGCACGCACAGTAGAAGTCGAAGATTTGACGAAACACAAGATGGATTCTGAAAACTTTGACATTCCTCCTGCTGCATCTGAAATTGTAAACAAAGCCAAAGATCAGAGAAAAAGAGTTTGTGCCATTGGCTCCAGTGTAATGAGAGCATTGGAATCTTCTGTATCTGCCTATGGCAATTTAAATCCAACCTTGGGCTGGACCGACAAATTCATTTTCCCTCCCCACGATTTTAAAATTGCCAATAGCTTTATCACCAATTTTCATGAGCCCGAAAGCACGCTGATGATGCTGACCACTGCCTTTATCGATGATTATGATTTTGCGGTGAAAGTTTACAAAACAGCTTTAGAAGAAAAGTATCGTTTCCTTTGTTACGGAGACGCCCTTTTGGTTCTGTAGAGCTCAGTGCAATGCTGCTTTTACCGGTAGCTCCTGAATTATTTTTGCTTCTATTTCCATGAGTTCCTCCAAACGGGAATACACTTGTTCCGTTGGAAAGTACTTTAGTGCAAAGCCCACAAAAATATGGCCATGACGGGCTTCAGAAGTCCAGAGCCGTTTATAGAAATTTCGGATGGCTTCATCTTCCATCGATTCTGCAACCAATCTGAATCGCTCCGCACCTCGGCATTCCATGACTGACCCGAGCAACAACCTGTCCATAAATCGATGTTCAATGCCGGATCTGCAAGAATCCACCAGCGCCACAGCATATTCGTCTTTAGCAATTTCGTGCGGTAGCTCCAGGTTCATGCTTCTCATTAAGTCATAAACATCCCTGAAATGTTCAAGTTCTTCCAAAGCAGTATCAATCAGGTCAGGAATGATCTCAATGCGGTTGGGATATTTCGCTACCAGACTCATGGCCATACTGCTGGCCTTCCGTTCGCAATTCGCATGGTCTTTCAGAAATGAAGGAAAGTCATTCATAACCGCTGTTAGCCAGGCTTTGGATGAAGGCACTTTAAGATCGATGGACAATTTCATGATTCAAAACTAATGAATACAAGTAATTTGCATAAAACAAAAAATAATTCGACCTTTGCAGCCCCTCAGGAAAAGGAGAACCTGGGGTATACATAAAAAAAAATTATGGCAGTAAAATTAAGATTACAAAGATTTGGCCGCAAAAAAAGGCCATTCTACCATGTGGTGGTGGCAGATGAAAGAGCTCCGAGAGACGGTAGGTTTATTGAGAGAATTGGGTCGTATAATCCTACAACCAATCCGGCACTCATTGAACTGAATGTTGAAAGAGCAGTAAACTGGCTTCAAAACGGAGCTCAACCAACCGACACAGTTCGCGCAATTCTGAGTTACAAAGGTGCGCTGTACAAAAATCATTTGGTAAACGGAGTGCGCAAAGGTGTGCTGACTGAAGAACAAGCCGAAGCGAAGTTTACAGAATGGATGGACAGCAAAACCGGTCAAATTGATTCTAAGAAACAAAGATTGGCAGACGCCAAAGCAGCTAAAGAAAAAGAAGTTCTTGAACGTGAAGTAAGAGTTCGTGAGGCGAGAGAAAAAGAAATCATGTTGAAGAATTCTCCGCTTGCGGAAGCTGTTGAATCAGATTCAGCTGAAGAAACCGCTCAGGTTGAAGAAGTTGTCGATTCTGAATCCACCGAAGTAACCGCTCAGGTTGAAGAAGTTTCAAATGAAGAGGTAGCTGAAACTGCTGCCAACGAACCTTCTGCAGAAACTACTGAAGCTGTTTCCGAAGAGGAAGCTCCTGCTGAATAAGCAGTTATGCTCCTGCTGAGCGAACTTGCTCCCATTGGTGTCATTCGTAAAACCCACGGATTTAAAGGGGAAGTAAAAATTTCTATCTATCCGGAAGCGGAAGAATTAGAACCCGAATTTCTGATGCTTAAAATTGAAGGGAAACCTGTGCCTTTTAAAGTGGCACATATTTCCGGCATGTCAGACGATTGGACGGTAAAATTCGAAGACATCAACGATGATCAGACTGCGCGTAAATATCTGAATTGTACCGTATTGGTACCTAAAGATGAAATTGATGCACCTGATATTCCTCATGATATTTCCGGTATCATTGGTTTTCAAATCGCGGATCGAAATCTTGGAAACCTCGGAGTAATTACTGATTTCATTCCCAGACAGGAACAGCCACTCATCGAAATGCAATATTTGAATCAGGTGCACCTGATCCCTGTTCATCCCGATATTATTTTGCAGATTGATGATCAGAAGAAAGTGGTTCATACCAATCTTCCGGATGGATTGTTGTCTGTACTGGACAATTGATACCTTTGCGCTGATGCAAATCGACATTATTACCGTTCTGCCTGAATTGCTCAGAAGTCCTTTGGAGCATAGCATACTCAAAAGAGCCAAAGACAGGAACCTGGTTTCGATCAATCTCATTGATTTGCGTCCCTATGGTGTCGGTAGAAATAAGCAACTGGATGATTATGCTTACGGTGGAGGCGCCGGAATGGTGATGATGGCCGAGCCCATCGCCCGCTGTATCGAAGACTTAACGTCTAAAAACAAGTATGATCATATTATTTTCCTGACTCCGGATGGAGAAAAACTCGGACAAAAACGTGTGAATCAACTGAGTCTTGCTTCAAAAATCCTGATGCTATGTGGACATTACAAAGGAATTGACCAACGCATTCGCGATAAATATATTTCCATGGAAATTTCCATTGGTGATTATGTGCTCACCGGTGGAGAATTGCCGGCATTGGTATTGAGCGATGCCATTTGCAGACTCATACCCGGAGTGATCAATGATGAAGAATCAGCACTTTCCGATAGTTTTCAGGACGAACTGCTCGCACCTCCTGTTTATACGAGACCTTCTGATTTCCAAGGCCTGAAAGTGCCTGAAGTATTACTTTCCGGCAATTTTGCTGCCATTGAAAAATGGCGTCTTGATCAGGCTTGGGAACGCACCAAACTACGCCGACCGGATTTATTGGATTCCTATGAAACTGAAACTGAATAAACCCCTCATCGTTTTTGACCTGGAAACCACAGGAATTAACGTCAGTCATGATCGCATCATTGACTTGTTTATGGTCAAAATAATGCCCGATGGAAATGAAACACATCTTCATCTGATGCTAAATCCCGGCATACCCATACCTCAGCAAAGTACGGCCATTCATGGTATTACAGATGACATGGTAAAGGAATCGCCAACTTTTAAAGAGAAAGCATTGTTGATAAAAGAATTTATTTCAGATGCGGATTTTGGAGGATTCAACGCCAATCGGTTCGACTTCCCGCTTCTGGTTGAAGAATTCTACCGAGCCGGTGTTGATTTCAAAATTCAAAATCGCAAATTCCTCGATGCCCAGAGAATATTCCATACCATGGAACCCCGAAATCTGGCTGCTGCTTACAAATTCTATTGCGACAAGTCTCTGGAAAATGCGCACAGTGCGAAAGCTGATGCCTTGGCTACCTGGGAAATTATCCAAAAACAACTGGATAAATATCCTGAATTAGAACCAAATATGGATGGTTTACATAAAATGTCCGGGCAAGATCGCATGGTAGATTTAGCCGGCAGATTTCAACTGGATGATCAGGATCAACCTATTTTCAATTTTGGTAAACACAGAGGCAAACGCATTCGGGATATTCTGAAACAAGAACCATCCTATTACGATTGGATGATGGCAGGTGATTTCCCGGAAAACACCAAACGCGTGCTCACAGAAATAAGACTCAGTTTATTAAACACGAAATGACTCAAATTTCATTAGGAAAAGAACTCAATTTGCATGATTTGCTCGTATTGGCTCAAAAAGGCAATGAGATTTCGTTACATGCTGACAACCAAGACCTTGTGCGCAAGAGCTATGCGTATCTACAAAATCATCTATCCGTTAACCATGAACCTGTTTATGGAATAAATACCGGATTCGGTTCACTTTACAATACGGTGATCGATAAGGCTGATTTAAGTGATTTACAGTATAATCTTCTTGTTTCACATGCCTGTGGAATGGGAAATCCGGTAGAACCTGCGGTTATAAGATTAATGCTTGCCTTAAAGGTGCACGGTCTTTCAAAAGGTAATAGCGGCGTAAGCCCACAACTGATCGACAGGCTCATATATCTATATAATCATGAGTATTTGCCCGTAGTTTATGAACTGGGGTCTTTAGGCGCTTCAGGAGACCTGAGTCCACTGGCTCATTTGAGCCTTCCATTAATCGGACTCGGAGAAATCCATCACCACGGTAAAACATTGCCATCCACGGTAATTCCTTTATCTCCATTAGAGCTTCAAGCCAAAGAAGGTCTTGCTTTAATCAATGGAACCCAATACATGGCGTCGGTATTGGCATTTACCATCCTTGAGTGTCAGAGGCTTGCAGATTGGGCTGATGCACTTGCAGCCCTGAGTCTGGATGCATTCGACGGTAAAATCTCGCCTTTTCACCCTTCCATCCATCAAATCAGACCCCATAAAGGACAACAAACCGTTGCACAGAACATTCGCAGATTATTAGAAGGAAGCGAGTTAATAGACCGACCCAAGAAACATGTGCAGGATCCATATTCATTCCGTTGTGTGCCTCAGGTTCACGGATCAAGCAGAGATGTAATATCGCATGTTGAAGAGGTGCTGCTCACAGAAATAAATGGTGTCACAGACAATCCAAATATATTCCCGGATGAAGACCTGATACTTTCCGGAGGCAATTTCCATGGACAGACGTTGGCATTAAATGCAGATTTTCTATCTCTGGCCATTCATGAGCTAGGGCATATTTCTGAACGTAGAATTTATCAATTGATCAGTGGTCAAAGAGATCTGCCGGCATTTCTGACTCCAAAACCAGGTTTGCATTCCGGATATATGATTCCACAATATACCGCTGCCTCTATCGTGAACAGAAATAAAGTTTTGTGCACACCTGCAAGTATTGACAGCATTGTGAGTAGCAACGGTCAGGAAGATCATGTCAGTATGGGAGCTACGTCGGTAAATAAATGTCTGGAAATCACCCGGAATACGAGAAAAATACTCGCCATTGAATTGATGATAGCATCCCAGGCACTTTCTTTTCGGGAACCTTCAAAAACCTCCCCTATTCTGGAAGAATTGTTGTCGCGCTTCCGGAAGAAGGTTCCGGTAACATCCGACGATGCTTTTATGCACGAGAGAATGATAGACGCCGAATACTTCGTGACGCATGAAACTCTGAACTGATAATTCAGGCTATATCACCAAACATCCGTGGCCTGCGTTCCTTCCAAGTTTTGTTTACTAAAATATGCAGTATCACATCCGTAACCGTTTTGAGCAGGATAAAAATTAAAAATGCATCCTGCCGAAAAAACCAGGGAACAGATTTAGACAAATTATCATTGAATCCCATAATGATGAACAAATGCATCGGAATGATTCTCAGATAAGGCATAAACATCAGTGAGCCCGGCACCAATCCTTGTTCTTTATCTGATTTAATATCACTTGCCGTTGAAAAAATCATGTTCATAAAAAGTAAAAAGAACGCCGTTAAAAGATTACGGGTATCCACATTAAAATGGTCATTGGTTGATGTGATAATGGTCAGAAAGACCAAATAAACCAAATGGAAAAGGCCAAAATGTAGCGCAAAAAAGAAAGGAACTCCATATCTGCCCGGGCCGCTTCCTCTCCAAGCCAGACTGAACATTCTGATAAAATTCTGCAAACCGATGAAACAGCTTTGAATAAAATATATCCAAACTATTTCACCGGTTTCCAGTTGCTTAAACAGATATAAAAAAATAAATAAAAAATTGAACAAAAGTATCATCCACAATTCCGGGTCTGTAAGAATGTTTCTTCTGTTCATAGAGAACAAACCTAGTAAAATATTGCTGAAACAACAATCTCTTACATGACGTTTCGAACCTGAAATTTCACTTCCACATCCGTGTCTCCGGGTTCACATGATCCATTTTTTTGTCCATCGGGCTGATGTTTCAGAACAACAGGTATCTCGCCATTCAACACACCTGAAACCGTCCATTTCGACCTCAAACCAATAGGAAAATTACCATCCGTATCTTCGTAAGTTACGGTCAATCCGCTGGGAACGGGATTAAAACATACCAAATGCTCGGACATCTCCTCACGAATCTCTTCCGTAATGTCTTCGGCGTTGGCTATCCCTCCGGATTCATTCAAAAACCTTAAATCCACCCAATAGCTTTGACCTTGAATGAGATAAATGGTATCCCATTGTGAAGGCCCATTTCCTCCTTCTCCATCTAAATCCCTGAAATAATACGTTTGATACAGGGAGGAATCAGCATTGTAAAATTTAAGCTCAATGGTTGTAATCAATTCTTCTTCTTTTGTAGGCTTTTCCGGTTCGTCAGGCTTACATGAATGTAAATAGACACTCAGTGAAATTAATAATAATAAAAGTAACTTTTTCATAAAAATAAATGATTAATTAGTATATATATAAGAAAAAATAAAATTAAACGCAGGTTCATCTACATAATATCTCAGGCGGCTCAAATAATCCCGATATCGGGTATTAAGGACATTTTCAAACGTTATCATCCATAATCCCTTGACCGCTGTGTTGCGAAATGCGAGGCTGCTTCTCATGACACCATATGAAGGAGGTGGACCGGCATAGTCATTGGAACCATCCGCGAAGGGTTGCTTCAATACATAGCGATATTCGAGCATGGCCTGTATTCCGTAAAATCCTTTCCATTTTTCTAACTTATACCTCAATTCATGACCGAACGAAGGGGCCGGCATTCCGTTGAGAAATAATCCTGCTGTATCGCGCACCCACATAAAACTGTATTGCCCCTTTACAAATACATGATCAAACATGGCCCACTCCCATTGAGCATCGATTCCTCTGAATAAAACATTCCTCGCTTCGAAATTGAAAACCGGAAATGCACCCCGGATGGTCAATGCCGTGGGTAGTGATGGTTGCAAACTCATGAAGTTCTCAATTCTTCTTATAAACGGTTCTATTTCAAAATTGAATTTGTTGTGATTATAGACCAGAATCATGGCAAGGCTATGAGCAATTTCCTTGTCTAACGTCGGATCCCCATACTCCAAAGCCGCAGCCCCATGGTGAAGTCCATTGCTGTACAATTCATTCACGGAAGGCGCTCTCCATAATCTGGAGGCCTGAACCATCCATAACCAGTCGTGACCCAATTGATATCGCCAACTCAGATTAGCTGCGATTCCTGAAAAATTCCGATGCCTTAATATAACATCGGAAGAAGCATAGAAATACGCCGTTTGATCAATCCAATCACCACGAATTCCGCATTCTACCAAATGTTTTTCGGCCGTAAGTCGATACAAATTATAAACCCCCAGGCCCCTTTTCCTATAATTTGGGATGAGCAGGAATCCTTTTTGAATATTTCCCTGCCAATAACCCTGAACACCGGTTTCTATTCCGTGGATTCCCTTATTCCAATGAACGTTTACATCCAGTTGATGTGTGAATAAACTAAAGTTCAATTGGGGTATATCGGCCGATGCTCCCCGGCGACTGTCAAATTCCAATCGTTTATTCCATTGAAACCCATACTGGCCGATCAATTTCCACAGCCCTTTCCGGTATTCCTGTCTTTCTACCGCAGACAAATGGGTAATTTTTTGAAAAGGGTTAGAAATGTCATAGCTGAAATCTTCCTGAATCAAAGGTTCATTCCCTTGAATGGCTTTTTGCAAATCTGTGATATTTCCTATATGAGATGCCTTCAGAATTCCCGGTTTGCTGAAATAAAACCGCACATTTCTTTGAACTGCTCTATCCTTATGATTATATTGGTGTATAATTCCGGCGCTGCCTGCTTTAAATGCCGTGTTTGTAAGTGAATATCCGGGTGTATGTTGATCTCCGGAACCCTGCAAACCGGAGTAAATTCTTACCTTTCCTCTCTTCAAAAGCGGAAATTCAATGATTCCATGAATTTTACCTCCCCAGCCATTGCTATGACCGCTGCTCATCAGATTCAAATGAAATGAATCTGAAATTCGGCCCGGGTCCAGAATTACAATTCCACCTAAGGCATCGCTCCCGTATCTCAGGGTGGATGCCCCTTTCAGAACCGTGATAGAATTTGCTGACCTGCCATCTATTTCAGGCGCATGTTCGCTGCCCCACTGTTGACTTTCAAGGCGCTGTCCGTGATCAATGGTCACCACTCGATTCCCTTGCAAACCCCGGATCACGGGTTTAGAAATCCCTTGTCCTGATTTTAAAGCATAAACCCCATTTATACTGGTGAGTTGCTCTGCTAAACTCAAATGTTGAACGGAATACAATGAAATGCCTTGTAAGGTCTTTTCATGATCGGTATGTTGTTCGTTTTCATGTCGGTTGCCGCGCACAATATGTGGCTCAAATACGTGAACATGGTGTTTAAGTCTAATGATTAAATTGGTATCGGAAGTCGCATAAAATCTGACATAAACAGACAAACACCCTATATGTGTAACTTTTAATTCCTTCGGTCCCGGCTTGATGTTGGGAATAGACCACGTACCATTCCCCTGACTAAGCGCAAACAACTTGTCAGGATAAATCATAATAGATGCCTGCTCTAATGGATAACCGGATGCACTGTCAATAATGGCACCCGAAATGGTTATATTTTGAGAAACACCAACAAATGGAAACAGCCAGCCCAAGACTAGCCAAACAAACTTTTTCATTAAATAATTTAAGTTACAACCCGTTTAGAATACTCAAGATAAGGACGAGGGTGGTGCCCTGCCATCCGGCATTTCAACCGGAATAAATGAGTGGGTTGCATGGAAGAATGTTGACACCAAAATTCCCTGAACCGAAACCTGTTGGTTAATGCCGGGATTTAGATTTGAAAAGGTTGAAAACCAAAGATTCAAACCATGAATCTGATAATCATCATGACTCTCCTCAATACTTAAAGCAATTGTTTTTTGTCCGTGATCGTGATGAACACAGAGAACCTGCCAGGGCAACAAAGCCCATAACAATGAAAACAAAACAACTCTTGCTGTAAATTTTCTCAACTTTACAAAGATACTAAAATCTAAAATGATAGCGCATCCTGCACGGGCAAATATTAATTTTGCGGATATGACAAGTGACATATTTCATCATTCGAATCCGGAAATCGTACGCGCTCCAAGGGGAAATGCTCTGAGTTGCAAAGGTTGGGTACAGGAAGCCGCGATGAGAATGCTCATGAACAATTTAGATCCGGAGGTGGCAGAGAAGCCGGAAAATCTGGTTGTTTATGGAGGTACCGGTAAAGCTGCCCGTAACTGGGAAAGTTACCATTTGATTATCAAGGCTTTAAAAGAATTAAACGAGGATGAAACTCTATTGGTACAATCAGGGAAACCTGTGGGGATATTGCCGAGCCACAAGGATGCACCCCGGGTTCTTATAGCAAACTCGCATTTGGTGCCACATTGGGCCAATTTGGATTACTTTAGGGAACTTGAGGCCAAAGGATTGATCATGTACGGTCAAATGACCGCCGGATCCTGGATTTATATTGGTTCACAGGGCATCGTACAAGGTACTTATGAAACGTTTGCCGAAGCAGCACGTCAGAAATTTGGCGGTACTTTAAAGGGGACACTAAGCGTTACCGCTGGTTTGGGCGGAATGGGCGGAGCTCAGCCTTTGGCGGTTACCATGAACGAAGGCGTATGTCTGGCCGCAGAGATGGAAGAATGGAGAATCAGAAAAAGACTGGAAACCCGATACCTCGACCTAATGGTCAGAAATCTGGATGAAGCCATCGACAAGTCATTAAAAGCCTGTGAGGCAGGTATAGCTCTGTCTATCGGTTGGCCAGGGAATGCCGTGGATTTGCTCGAGAGACTGAAAGAAAGAGGTATAGTGCCTAATTTGCTTACTGATCAGACTTCTGCACATGATCCTTTGGTTGGTTATTTTCCTGAAGGATTGGATGTTGAAGCCGCTGACCGCATGCGGGCTACAGACCCCGAAGAATATGTGAAAAGAAGTTACGAAACCATGGCCAAACATGTGAAGCTGATGATTGAATTTCAATCTAAAGGCTCCATAACCTTTGACTATGGCAATAACCTGAGAGGTCGCGCGCTGGAACATGGGGTTAAAAACGCATTTGATTATCCGGGATTCGTTCCTGCATTTATTCGACCTCAGTTTTGTTTGGGTCGTGGACCTTTCAGATGGGTAGCGCTGAGCGGAGATCCGGAGGATATTTACACCACCGATGAGGCCCTCCTGGGATTATTTCCTGAAGATGAAGGATTAAAACGCTGGTTGACTATGGCCAAAGAGCGAATCTCATTTCAGGGATTGCCTGCCCGTATATGCTGGCTGGGACAAGGAGAAAGAGAAAAAGCCGGACTGCTGTTTAATCAGTTGGTACGTGATGGCAAGGTAAAAGCTCCCATCGTCATTGGACGTGACCATTTGGATACAGGTTCCGTCGCATCGCCAAATCGGGAAACTGAAGCGATGAAAGATGGATCAGATGCTATCGCAGACTGGCCTATCCTCAATGCCCTGATCAATACCGCCGGAGGAGCCAGTTGGGTATCGCTGCATCACGGAGGTGGAGTTGGCATTGGTTACAGCATACATGCCGGTATGGTAATCGTGGCAGATGGAACACCCGAGGCTGAACAAAGATTGAAAAGAGTGCTGCACAACGATCCGGCTATGGGGGTAATCCGGCATGCAGATGCAGGTTACGATATTGCTCTGGATACTGCGCGCAAACATAAGTTGGACTTAAAAGAAAGGCTGATCGGCGCTAATGATTAAAAAGAAGGGCATCAGCGGTATAGTTATAGCTAAAAATGAAGCCCTGAAGATTTCGGCATGCCTGAAAAGTATGCGGGATATTTGCGATGAAATTCTCGTATTTGACTCCGGCAGTATGGATGATACTGTTGAAATTGCCCTGTCCGCAGGTGCTATCGTACATCAAATAGAGTGGAAAGGTTATGCGGATACAAAAAATGAAGCTCATGCGTTTGCCGCTTATGACTACGTATTATCACTGGATGCAGATGAGAGACTATCACCGGAAGCACTATCCTCTATCAAAAATATTGATCATTTAAGTGGCGCATATCAGTTTAATCGACTGAATTTCTATAGAGGCAAACCTGTTCGGTTTTGCAACTGGTACCCCGATAAGAAAATCAGATTGTTTCCCTCAAATGCCTACTGGAAAGGAGAAGTCCATGAATCGCTCATTCTACCGCCAGACACGCAAATTATTCCATTAAAAGGTGATATTCTCCACTATACACTGGATACCTTGAAACAACATCGCGAAACCATCGAAAAATACGCGAGACTATCCGCCGGTAAGGTGGTTGGCAACTGGTGGGGGCGTCCACAACTTTCATATATCACCATGTTTTTGAAGAGGTACTTTTGGCAACTCGGAATACTGGAGGGTATTAACGGCCTGTATATCAGTCATTTCAGCGCGTTAAGCAGATATTTGAAATATAAATATGCCCAAGAACAGAATTGACCGGTGATCCATAATTTTTCCCCGATATTTGCCGCATCATTTTAAATGCCGTCCCTCAAAGCACACAATACCTTCGGAATAGATGTTCAGGCTGCTCAAATTTTATCCTTGAGTAGCAACTCAGATTTAACGTATTTTAGTGACCGTTCTCTTCCATCTCCTTTCATCATTTTGGGCGGAGGAAGCAATGTTTTGTTTACCAAAGACTGGACAGGAACCGTTTTGCTCAATAGATTTAAAGGGATAAGGATAGATTGGATCAATGAAAATGAAGCATTGGTCTGTGCTAAATCCGGTGAAGTGTGGCATCAACTGGTACTTCAAACCCTGGAATGGGGACTCGGTGGTTTAGAAAATCTTTCATTAATTCCCGGAACGGTCGGAGCAGCACCTATTCAGAATATTGGTGCTTACGGCGTTGAACTGACCGATGTTTTCGATCATTTAACAGCATTTAAAATCGAAAGCGGGGAATTTGTAGCATTCAACCGGGAGGAATGTGCCTTTGGCTATCGGGACAGTTATTTCAAAAACGAAGGAAAAGGCAAGTATTTTATCACCGAAGTTTGCCTCAAATTAAGCAGAAAAAGTCCCATCAGAGCGGAATATGGGGATATCAAACAAATTCTGCAGGACAAACTGATTGAAATTCCCACCCACAAAGATATCAGTGAGGCTGTATGCCAAATCAGAAGGAGCAAGCTCCCGGATCCGGAAGTTTTGGGAAATGCCGGTAGTTTCTTTAAAAACCCGGTCATTTCGAATGCGCAATTCGAAGCTTTAAAAACCAATCATCCCGACATTCCGGGCTATCCCGACCAGACAGGAAACACGGTAAAAGTGCCGGCAGGATGGCTGATCGAAAAATGCGGATGGAAAGGAAAGAGGATTAATGAAACCGGAAGTCACACCAAACAGGCATTGGTTTTGGTTAACTACGGAAATGCAAGCGGTGAAGAAATTTATCAACTGGCACAGCAAATCATGCATGATGTTCTGAATAAATTCGGCATCAATATCCAAACCGAAGTAAATATATTATGAACAGTTGGCGTGATCTGGAAATATTGTTTGAAGACAATCATTTGATTGCAGTAAGGAAACCGTCAGGCATGCTTGTTCAGGAAGACAACACCGGTGATATTCCGCTGATCGACCTTGTTAGTGAGTACATCCGACACCAAACCAAAAAGACCGGAAATGTGTTTTTAGGCAATATACACAGGTTAGACAGACCTGTTAGTGGATTGGTAATATTTGCCAAAAGCAGTAAAGCACTGGTGAGAATGAACAAAATGTTTCAGGCCCGAGAGGTAGAAAAAACATATTTCGCATTGGTAGATCATAAACCCAAAATGTTGAACAGTCAGTTGGTGCATTGGTTAACCAAGGACAACACCAAAAATCTGGCAAGGGCGCATCAACGGGAAGTTAAAGAAAGTAAAAAAGCAGTTCTCGACTATTATTATATAGGAACAGCTAACCATGTCTATTTGATAAAAGTCATTCCAACTACAGGAAGGCCTCATCAAATAAGGGTTCAGTTGTCAGCTATAGGTTGTCCGATTGCAGGAGATTTGAAATATGGATCATCGAAGAATTATGGACAGATGATTTATTTACATGCAGGTCAATTGAGTTTTATACACCCGGTAACCAAAGCAGCCATTGAGATAAACTGCCTTCCTGAAGAGAAAGGAAACTGGAAATTTTTCACTGAAATGATTCAAAACACTTTAAAAACTAAGAAAATATGAAAGGATTTTTTAATGTTCCCGTACCTAAGAACGAACCTGTTCTCTCCTATTCCAAGCACAGTGAGGAGCGCAAAAGTTTAGTTGAACAGATACAGAAATACAAATCAGAAAAAATTGAAATCCCGATGTTCATTGGTTCGGACAAAGTTTATACTGACGATAAAAGAACCATGCATCCGCCTCATGATCGCGCTTTTAATCTCGGAATCTATAATTATGGTAATGCCGCACACGTTCAACAAGCTATTTCGGCAGCCCTGAATGCGAAGGATAAATGGGTAGCATTACCCTGGGAAGAGAGAGCGGCTATTTTCTTAAAAGCTGCTGATTTACTTGCAGGTCCTTTCCGGGCGAAATTAAATGCAGCCACCATGTTGGCACAATCCAAGAATGCCTATCAGGCAGAAATAGATGCTGCTTGCGAATTAATAGATTTTTTCAGGTTCAATGTGTCTTATATGACGGAGATATATCGGGAGCAACCGCCTGAAAATTCAGCAGGAACCTGGAACCGTATGGAATACAGACCCTTAGAGGGATTTGTTTTTGCCCTGACCCCATTCAATTTTACAAGCATCGCGGCCAATTTGCCGGCTTCGGCTGCACTGATGGGCAATACGGTCGTTTGGAAACCTGCCGAAAGCCAGATTTACAGTGCTGCGGTTATTATGGAACTTTTTCAAGCCGCTGGATTACCAGATGGCGTGATCAATTTGGTATATGTTGAGGGCAAAACTGCCGGAGAAGTTATTTTTAATCATCCTGATTTTGCCGGATTGCATTTCACCGGATCCACAGGTGTATTTCAGCAGTTATGGAAAACCATCGGAAACAACATTCACCTGTATAAAAGTTATCCGCGTATTGTTGGAGAAACCGGAGGAAAAGATTTCGTGATCGCTCACAAAACTGCAGATCCAAAGACTTTGGCCACTGCACTTACACGAGGAGCCTTCGAATTCCAGGGTCAAAAATGTTCTGCTGCTTCCCGGGCCTATATTCCCGACAATCTTTGGGAAGAAACCCGTGAAATTATGCTCAGCCAATTATCAGAAATAAAAATGGGCAGTCCGGAAGATTTCGGAAATTTCATCAATGCCGTTATCGATGAAAAGGCATTTGACAAGATTAGTTCTTATATCGCCTCAGCTCGCCAAGACCAGGATGCTGAGATCATTGCCGGTGGAAACTTTGATAAATCAACCGGATATTTTATCGAACCGACGGTTATTCTGGCAAAAAGTCCCCGTTATACTACCATGTGCGAAGAAATTTTCGGACCTGTATTAACCATTTATGTGTATCCGCAAGATGCATGGGAAGCAACCTTAGAACTGGTAGATCAAACTTCTCCATACGCACTTACCGGCAGTGTGATGGCCACAGACAGATATGCCATAGCCACTGCAGTTGAAAAACTAAAAAACAGTGCGGGTAATTTTTATATCAATGACAAACCTACGGGTGCGGTGGTTGGTCAACAGCCATTTGGCGGTGCGAGGGCATCTGGCACCAACGACAAGGCCGGGGCTAAAGCTAATTTAATGCGTTGGGTAAGTCAGCGCACAATTAAAGAAAATTTCAACCCACCCGGAGATTACAAATACCCATTCCTGGAAAGTTAGACTTTCTTTTTTAGCAATTTTTTCCACTTTTGGGAAATATTTTCATTTTTAGCAAAGGGTGGTATCCTCATCATACCACCTTTGTTAACATTGTATCTATCTGATTTTCTGCATTTTACGACTTTCTGTGGAATAAGCGATTTTTCAAATATGCGCTTAAGTGCTCGCATGGCACGTATATTGGCAGTTGATGAAAAACGATTTCAATATGGAAACCCAGAAAAAGTTCGACTTGATAAATTTCTTCTACGGTGTTGGCGCGGCCATTATCCTGATTGCTGCCCTTTTTAAATTCATGGGCTGGAAGTTTGCCGACTATCTGTTTATGATCGGTTTGATCGGGGAAGCATTTATCTTTTTGATATCTGCTTTCGAGTGGAAGTCTTACCGTCAGGAGTACAAGTGGGATAGAATTTTCCCTCAGCTAAAAGACCAGGCGGCTTCTGAAGAAACTGAAGAACTCGAATCCATAGAGAGTGTTGAATCGGTTGCAACAGTTACACGAGAGCAGCAATTGGAAAAAATCCTCAACTCCATCGTGTCATTAGACAACAATTTACAGCATTTAAACGAAGCCACCAGCAAATTGAATAAGACGGTAGAAGTATTGGAGAAAAATTATGAGATAATGTCGCAAAGCACGCTCGAATATCAGCAGCAGATCAACAGTCTGAAAATCAAGATAGCCAGTGCCAACGACAGACTTAAAGAATTTGAAAACTACAAATTCTAAACTACTAACATCAAAGAAAAATACGCAAAGTCATGGCATACGATAATCCGGGAAAGAAACTCAGACAAAAGGCGATCAACCTGATCTACCTGATTCTGATGGCATTTCTTTTCTCTTATATACCGTCCGACTTCCTGGATTCGGTACAGCACAGCAGTCGCAGTTTGGATATGCTGTCTAAAGATGCAGGAAAAGAAAATACCGAAACCGCCTTGTATTTTCTCAATCTACTCAAAGACGATCCTGAACTCTACGAAAAAACAAAACAGAAATTCTTAGATATAGAGGATTTCTCTCAGGAGATGAATCAATTTGTGGAGCGACTGAAATTGGATTTAATTTCCAAAGATGGTGTGGACAGTTTTGGATATTTTAATCAAGGAAAGAAAACCGAAACAACTCAGGAGTTGCTCATCAGCAATGGCATGGCCGACAGTGTGATGCATTTAGTTCGCAATTACAAAGAATTTATTACAGAAATCATTGGTTTTGAGCATCTTGAACCATTAAACGAGATGTTTCCGGTACATAAAATTATTCAAAAATCCGATGGCTCCAGAGTAAATGCCCGCGCATTCTATTTTGCAGGTGCCCCTTTGAATATTTCTGTCATGAACCTGAATCACTTCAAGGCCGGCATGGAGAGATTGAGGATTTATGCTTACGAGCAAATCATCAGAAATCTAGTTGAAGAGCGCAACCAACCTACTCCGTTAAAGGTCATGCAAAACTTTAAAGAGAATCAGGTTGAACAAATCGGAAATGCAAATACCATTCGTGAATTCTTTGAGAACATTCAGAACAAAGAATATATCAATGGCAAGGATGAACCAAAGAAGTCCACTTCCCTGCTTTATGTACAATCTGCTTCAGACACGATATATCCGGAAGGCCACCCATTCAAATTTGAGGTGTATTTTGATACTTCCATCACCAAAAGAGTGACCATTTTGGTGAATGGCCCTCAGGATAATCGCAACTTTTCGATGTCAAAACCGGGTCCATTTATTTATCTGCCTGTATCAAAAGGAAGATACACCGTTAGTTTCAGTGATGGTGTAAAAAAGGTGAGCAAATCTATTCGGGTAATTGACGTAGAACCGGTCATACAGAACACCAAATTGTCAACTATTTATGCGGGAATTGACAATCCTTTGAACATAAAAACAAGTGAATTCGGAACGGAAGACAAATTGGTGGCCAGCATTTCTAAAGGTGAAATATTCAGAAAAGGCGACAAGTTTTATGCACGCGTAAACGAAACTGGCATCGTACTGGTTTCCATTTTTGCACGCATGCCGTACGGAATCGTAAAAGTGGCGGAACAAATGTTTGCAGTACGCGCTTTAACACAGCCAATTGCACAGGTAAACGGGTTTGAAAACGGCAGTAAAGTAAATATTCAGGCTGCCAGAAATATGAAGTCAATGGTGGTTAAAACGGATGAATATCTGGTTGACGAAACCTATTTTATTCAAGAGTTCACCGTAACCATGATTTATAATAAGCACACAGCCATTACCAAACCTTTTGTTAACTCGGGCAGTGCGTTTAATCCATATTTACTGGATCTTTTAACGAAAGCAAATGCTGGCGACAAGTTGATGATTACCGACATTGTGGCCAAATCGAATTTGGGTAATCGTATCATTCTTAACCCTTATAATCTCGAGTTCAAATGATGCGTAAAATACTTGCTATATGGCTCATTCTTTTTGCCTTTTCGCATTACCTGCAGGCACAAACAACCCTTGAACTTCCTTCGGTTATTGAAGAAGACTTAGTGTTGGAACCGGGCAACTATGTGGTTAAGAAGAATGTATACATTAAAAAAGATGCGAAGCTGATCGTAAATCCAGGCACAAACTTCCTGTTAGGACCAGATGTAAGCATTATTGCCGGTGGTAATATTGTGATGAATGGAGCGCCTAAGAATTTCATTTTTATCACCAGTCTTGACGACAAAAATCCGGGCAACGGTTTGGTTTTCAGAGAATTCAATGAGGGAACTACACAGTTGAATTACGTTAAATTCAAACAATTGAAAAAGCCTGTACATTTTCAGAAAAACTGGTATCGCGATAATATTTCTATACAGAACTGTTTGTTCAAAGATTTGAAAAAGAACGAAATTTCAATTGAATTTCAGGACATTGACCAAATCCAGGCAACGAAAAAAATTGAAGTCTCCCTGATTGGAAATACATTCTCCAATAATTCCGGAGGTATATTATTTGCCAACATCGCCAGTGACTACATAAAGTTCAATATCGTGAACAATGTAGTAACCCGGAACGAATACACCGGGCGTGAAACCAACGGCTTGTTCTCCTCTCCTCTTTTTATCAATTACCACGATGCTCCGGCTGCCAATGCTCCGAACATCCAGGGAAACAGTATCTGCTATAATTTTAGCAGCATGATTTTCAGAGACACCGTGGAGTTTTATCCGGTGAACATCACCACTATTGGAAGCGCGGAATCCTTAAATCTGTCTACCAACTATTTCGGCGAAAAGTCACCGGAGGAATTATCCAAAATGTTTGATCAGATTTCTGCCAATCAAAGGGCGCCATTCGTATATTTTAACGAATTAATGGAGTTGCCAAATGGAGAATTAAACGGTCATATTTACAAGATTTATGTGAATGGAGATCCTATCGGTGAAGATGAACCATTCAAACAATGGGGTGAAGGAATCAGAGATTTTACCTTCCACTCCAACCAACCTCTAAGTGCGGGTAAAGATTTTAAGGTGGCTTATCATTTTCTCATCAATGACACGATGTACATTAAGCATCTGGAACATGAAAGCACCCTAAGCAATGGCGATAAGACACTGACCATAAGCTTATTGGACAAAGTTCAGAAAAAACTACCGAATGGCTATTTTGTTGTTGACGGATTATATGACCCCAAACTTTTTGAAATACCTTCGGTAACCATCGGGAAGAGAATATTCCTGAATGAAAATCGCGAAATCTTCTTCAAATTCAGAGATTTGGATGAGATTCCAACAAAATTCACGGCCAAGGATTTTGAAACCAATGACACCAATGTTTTCAAAAACTTACAGAACACCAACCTGCCGGTAGATACGAATTATTTCAAGTTCAAACCCTATTATGAGTTCGAGTTGTTCAGCGGTTCATCCATTTACTTCGGTGATTTGGCAGCAGATGGTCTGAGAGTATATCCGGCCAATGCCAGACCTGCCATGGGTGTTCGGGGTGGATATCATTTTAAAGACAGATGGAAATTGGAATTGCGTTCTAATTATCTGATTCTGGTTGGAGATGACGACGTGGCCAGCACCATCGGTAAATCGAGGGGAACAGGTTTCAAACGAAAATTAAATACGCGCACCACTGTTGTTGATTTTGGCTTGCTGATGGAATACGATCTGTTTAAGATTGCCGGTCCAAAGTACCTGATTCCTTCAGGGTTCATCGGTTTTCAAGGATATTATTTTAAACCGATGGGCCGATATGATGGCACTTATTACGATTTGCGCTCCATTGGAACGGAAGGTCAGACCTTGAATGGTGCGGATAACAGATACTCAAAATTTTCTGTTGGAATTCCTTTGGGAATAAAACTCAGAAAAGAGCTGAGCAAAACCACTTCCATAGCCTTTTCTTATACCTATACCAAACTGTTCACAGATTATTTGGATGATTTGAGTACCGGATTTTACCCGGATTCAGAGGCTTTAATTGCTGCTAACCCCGATTTGGGTGAATCTGCCGCGAAAGTGGCAAACCCAACGAATTTAAAAGGTCAGCGCTCATCCTCAGCAGATTATGACGGATATGCTTATTATGGCTTAAGCGTTATTTTCCACTTCAGATAATCAGAAAGGGGCGTCGTCTTCGTTCATCTTTGAGCCAAAGGTCAATCTGGGAGGCTCGGAAATGCTTGGGTCATAATCCGGCAAAACAGGATCTAAATCCGAGAATTTGGCAAATTCACCTCTGAACTTCAGATTGGCTTTACCTGTTGGTCCGTTTCTGTGTTTTTCAATGATAATCTGACCGATGCCATGTAAATCGTTTCCTTCGGCATCCTGGTAAATTTTATAGTATTCCGGCCTGTATATAAAACCTACGATGTCGGCATCCTGTTCAATAGACCCGGATTCCCTCAAATCAGACAAAATTGGCAATTTATCACTTCGTTTTTCAACCTCACGACTCAACTGAGCCAGCGTAATAACGGGCACATCGAGTTCCTTGGCAAGTTCTTTCAGTGATCGGGAGATATAACTGATTTCCTGCTCGCGATTTCCGATATTTTTATCATCTCCTTTCATCAATTGAAGATAATCAATGATAATCAGGGCTATGTTCTGATGCTTTTTCAACCTCCTGGCCTTGGCTTTGAGGTCAAAAATGGAGAGTGCCGGAGTATCGTCGATATACAGTGGAGCCTCACTTAATCTGGCCACGTTTGCATTGAGTTGTTCCCATTCAAACGGTTGCAGATTCCCCTTTTTAAGTTTATCGGAAGTGATTTCAGCTTCGCCGGCTATAAGCCTGGTTACCAACTGAATGGATGACATCTCCAAGGAGAAAATGGCCACGGGTAACTTATGGTCTACGGCGGCATTTCTGGCAATGGTAAGTACGAAAGCGGTCTTACCCATACCCGGACGACCTGCAATAATCACCAAATCTGAGTTTTGCCATCCAGAAGTCAGATGGTCTAATTGCGTAAAACCTGAAGGCACTCCGGTCAATCCTTCATTTGAAGTAATGGATTCTATTTGTTTAATTGCCTTGCTGATGAGATCGTCGATTTTCGAATAGTTTCGCTTAATGGACTCATCCTTGATGGAAAAAAGGTTTTTCTCTGCTTCGTCCAACAATTCGAATGCATCTATTTGTTCGTCAAAGGCCCTTCTGCCAATTTCACCGGAAATCCGAATCAATTCCCGTTGAATTTGTTTCTGAATTAATATTCTGGCATGATACTCAATGTTCGCGGCAGATGACACCTTATTGGTCAACTTCGTGATATAATAAGCCCCGCCGGCCAATTCGAGCTTTCCTTCCTTGCGCAACTGATCTGTTACGGTCAAAATGTCAACCGGATTCCCGGATTCATACAGATGCTTAATGGCTACAAAAATTTCACGGTGAACATCTGAATAAAAAGTATGTTCTTTCAGGATATCCAGTACTTTTTCCGGAGCCTGTTTTTCCAGCATCATGGCCCCAAGCACCGCCTCTTCGAGATCAGGTGCCTGTGGTGGCAGTTTTCCGTCTAATACAAAATCGACAGACTTCCTGCGCATAGCTTCCCTTAAATCACCCTGTTTGTTTTTTAATCTTTCTGCCATATTTTCAGATTCGAAATTAAAAGCTTCTGGTAAGATAACGTTTCAAATTTTCCGCACATTTGACTTATTCACATTGCTTTATTCTTTGTGGATTCTCTGTGGATTACGACAATTTAGAACCACAATCATCTGATTTTAAACACAATACTGTCCACATAACATCTACTACATTATATTAATATCGCTTAAACCGTGTAAAATGAGTTCATCTGAATCCCTTGATTCTTACGCTTTTATTCTTTTCAACCGATAAATTCGGAAATCTGAATTTGAATATTCATTCGTTTTTAACGTAATAGGAACAAGAAATCCATTTTTTTGGCCATGCTGACAAAACACAGACGCAGTCTGCATTGTTAGCTTTCTATTTGGAACTATATTTGTCAGTACGTCAGAGATAAACAGCAGAGTTATGGAAGCAAAATTTTCACCCAGGGTAAAAGAAGTTATTCAGTATAGCCGTGAAGAGGCCATACGACTGGGACATGGATATATCGGAACAGAGCATTTATTATTGGGAATTATCCGCGAAGGAGAAGGCAAAGCACTGCTGAACCTCAAACAAATGGGATTGGATATGCTGCGCTTGAAAAAATCAATCGAAGATTCTATTCGGGATACAGCCAGCAGAAGCACGAATCTGGGCAATATTCCATTGACCAAACAAGCAGAAAAAGCGCTGAAAATCACGTACTTAGAGGCCAAACTTTTCAAAAGTGAAGTGATAGGCACCGAGCATTTATTGTTGAGCATTTTGCGCGAAGAAGACAATATTGCCTCTCAAATACTCCGACAATATGGCATAGACTACGAAGTTTTTAAAGCCAGCATGGAAAATGGTCCACAGGAAATTAAGTCTGAAATGTCCACTGACTCTCCCGAAGACTTCTACAAGGAAGAGAAAAAATCCGGCGACCAGCGCAAAGGAGGCAAGTCGAAAACTCCTGTGCTCGATAATTTTGGCAGAGACCTGACAAAATTGGCAGAAGATGACAAACTCGATCCCATTATTGGGAGAGAAAAAGAAATAGAGCGTGTTTCTCAAATTTTGAGTCGCCGTAAAAAGAACAATCCGGTATTAATTGGAGAACCGGGTGTTGGCAAGACTGCCATTGCTGAAGGATTGGCATTGCGCATTGTTCAAAGAAAAGTGAGCAGGGTTTTATATGATAAAAGAGTTGTTACCCTTGATTTAGCTTCCCTTGTTGCCGGAACCAAATACAGGGGACAGTTTGAGGAGCGGATGAAAGCGGTGATGAACGAACTCGAAAAATCAAGAGATGTGATTTTGTTCATAGACGAGATCCATACCATTGTTGGAGCCGGGGGAGCTTCCGGTTCTCTGGATGCATCCAATATGTTCAAACCCGCACTTTCCAGAGGAGAAATACAGTGCATAGGCGCAACCACCTTAGATGAATACCGTCAATATATTGAGAAAGATGGCGCGTTAGAAAGGAGATTTCAACCTGTTATGGTTGAACCCGCCAGTCCGGATGAAACCAGCCAGATATTGCGCAACATCAAAGATAAATATGAAGACCACCATGGTGTAACTTATACTGATCAGGCTTTAGACGCAGCCGTAAAAATGAGCGTGAGGTATATCACAGACCGCCATTTACCTGATAAAGCCATCGATGTAATGGATGAGGCCGGAGCGCGGGTGCACTTATCGAATATTCATGTTCCCCGTGAAATCCTCGAACTCGAAGAGAAAATTGAGGAAATTAAAGAAGAAAAGAACCGTGTGGTTCGTAGCCAGAAATATGAAGAAGCGGCAAAACTAAGAGACAAGGAAAAAACGCTGCTCGAACAGTTAGATATTGCGAAGCAACGCTGGGAAGAAGAAACAAGAAACGAAAGATACAAGGTTACCGAAGAAGATGTTGCTGAAGTTGTGGCGATGATTACCGGTGTTCCAGTAAAGAGAATCGCTCAAAGTGAAGGACAAAAACTCCTCAGTATGTCGGATGAACTCAAAGGACATGTAATCGGACAAGATGCAGCAGTGGAGAAACTCACCCGGGCCATACAACGCACCAGGGCGGGATTAAAAGACCCCAACAGACCGATTGGTTCTTTTATTTTTCTGGGCCCGACCGGTGTGGGAAAAACCGAAATGGCCAAGAGCCTCGCTGAATATTTGTTTGATTCCAGAGACACGCTCATTCGAATCGATATGAGTGAATATATGGAGAAATTCAGCGTGAGTCGTTTGGTAGGCGCACCTCCGGGATATGTAGGGTATGAAGAAGGCGGTTTGTTGACGGAAAAAGTAAGGAGAAAGCCTTATGCGGTTATATTGTTCGACGAGATTGAAAAAGCGCATCCGGATGTGTTCAATATCATGCTTCAGATTCTTGACGAGGGATTTATTACAGACAGTTTGGGACGTCGGGTTGATTTCCGGAATACCATTATCATCATGACCAGCAATATCGGAAGCCGCCAGCTCAAGGATTTTGGAACCGGTATGGGATTCAATACAACCACCAAGCTGAATACCACAGATGCTGTTTCAAAAAATGTGATTGAAAACGCCTTGAAGAAATTCTTTTCTCCGGAGTTTTTAAACAGGATAGATGACGTGATCGTTTTCAATTCGTTGAGCAAAGAAGACATCGCCAAGATTTTGAATCTTTCGGTTCAGAAGTTGATTAATCGCATAGAATCTGTTGGATATCATATTCAAATCAGTGAAGCTGCGAAGGCCTATCTGGCTGAAAAAGGATTCGACAGTGATTTTGGCGCGCGGCCGTTAAACAGAGCCATTCAGAAATATTTGGAAGACCCGCTGGCCGAAGAAATTCTCAAATCTCAGCTCAATGAGGGAGATACCATGTCCGTGGATTTGGACAAAAAAACGAATGAGCTGAAGTTCAAGAATTCGAAGCCAAAGAAAGCCGCCAAGGAAAAAGATCAGGAGTAACCCCTGAGTTATTTCCTTTCGTAAATCATTCTGTTTGCCATATTTCGAAGAAAAGCGAATCTGATTGATAGACCATCTATTAGGTAAATGAGAATCACCTGTTAAGGATTAATTGGGCTCGTCAGAATTCGGGATTATGATATTTGAGCCTTAATTTGACCGTGCAAGTCACCATCAAATTGGTCAAAATCTATCTCAATTTCCTGATTTTTCCCTCCAAAGTACTTCCAGAATGAGATATTTGTAAAAAATTCAAGCCATGCAACTCGGAGATAAACTTTTCAGATTTGAACTCAAAGGAACAGATGACAAATTGTACAACAGTTATTATTATGCCGATAGATATGCGCTGCTGATCATTGTAACCTGCAATCATTGCAAATATTCCAGAGCATATTGGAATCGAATTAAAAAGTTGTACGCCCGGTACGAAGAGGACAATCTGGGGGTCATGTGCATCAACCCAAACGATTCCAATCAATTTCCGGATGATAGTTTCGACAGTATGAAGAAAATGGTGGATGACCTGGAACTGCCTTTCTTATATTTATATGATGAAAGCCAGGAGGTGGTGAAAAAACTGAATGCGTCCAGAACACCTGAAGCATTTCTGTTCAACAGCCGCAGAGAACTGGTCTACAAAGGAGGTATCGACGACTCCTGGGAAAATGAACATATGGTAACCCGTGTCTATCTTGAAGATGCCATTGAATGCACTCTGGACGGGATAGAAGTAGACTTCCCTGAGACTCAGGCAGTTGGATGTTCCATTAAATGGAAGCCGGGGAATGAACCATCTATGTAATTTTTAGAATTTATCACATGTTACTTCAATTATTAAGTGAAGTCATCAGCCAGGCCCTCGATGACCTCTACCATTATAAGACTTCTGCAAAAGAAGTATCCATAGAACCCACGGCAAAAAACCAGAAAGGTGATTTCACCTTCGTCGTTTTCCCTTATGTCAAAAAACTCCAGCAAAACCCTGAAAAGCTGGGCAATGAAATCGGGAATTACTTAATTCATAAATTAGAAATCATTGAGTCATTTGAGGTGCTCAAGGGATTCCTCAACATTGCACTAAAAGACAAATTCTGGCTCGATATTATTCAAAATTTCGAACTTGAAAATCCGGGCAAACACGATGATGGTGCAACTAAAAAGGTACTCATAGAATACTCATCCCCCAATACCAATAAACCGCAACATCTTGGGCATGTTCGCAACAATCTTTTGGGATACTCTCTGAGTAAAATTCTCGAAAAAGGTGGTTATCAGGTAGTTAAGGCTAATTTAATCAATGACCGCGGCATTCATATTTGTAAAAGCATGCTTGCCTGGGAGAAATTCGGAAATGGTGAAACTCCGGAATCATCCGGAATAAAAGGTGATCATCTGGTAGGTAAATACTATGTTCTATCCGATAAAATCTATCGAGAAGAAGTATCAG
The DNA here is from genome assembly GCA_964613385.1 of uncultured Chitinophagaceae bacterium. Classification (GTDB taxonomy): domain Bacteria; phylum Bacteroidota; class Bacteroidia; order NS11-12g; family UBA9320; genus CAZTGZ01. The sequence goes on along the minus strand of CAZTGZ010000007.1, from coordinate 35,579 downwards.
ACCTGATGGAGCAGGGAATTGCGGAAGAATTAGCCAAAAAGCAAGCACCATTTTTGGTAGAGGCGCAGGAGATGCTCAAAAAGTGGGAGGATGGCGATGCGCATGTGAACTCCATCTGGAAAATGATGAATTCCTGGGTATACGATGGATTTCATCAGACCTATGCGCGTATGGGTGTCTCTTTTGACCGATTTTATTATGAAAGCGACACGTACCTGCTTGGAAAAGAAATTGTACAGGAAGGTTTGGAGAAAGAGGTATTCTTCAAGAAATTTAATGGCAGCGTATGGGTCGATTTGACCCGCGAAGGTTTAGATGAGAAATTGCTACTCAGAGCCGATGGTACATCTGTATATATCACGCAGGATCTGGGAACGGCGGAATTAAAGAACCGGGATTACGCGCCTGATCATTCCATTTATGTAGTTGGAAATGAACAAGATTATCATTTCAAGGTACTCACTTTAATCCTGAAGAAATTACAAAAGGATTATGCCGACACCATCTATCATCTGAGCTACGGAATGGTTGATTTGCCTTCAGGAAGGATGAAAACAAGGGAAGGTACTGTTGTGGATGCGGACCAATTGATGGATGAAATGTACGAAACCGCCCGGCAACGTACTGAAGAGTTGGGTAAAACGGAAGGGATGAATGATGCAGAGAAGCAGCATCTTTTCGAAATGATTGGAATGGGTGCATTAAAGTACTTTTTATTAAAAGTTGACCCGGTAAAACGCATGTTGTTTGACCCAAATGAATCCATTGATTTTCAAGGGAATACCGCTTCGTTCATTCAATATACGCATGCCAGGATCAAATCAGTGCTGCGTGGAGCTAACATCGAAATCCGTACTTCCGAATTCCGGGAATTTGAACTGCTTGCCGAAGAAAAGGAGGTAGTCCGCTTCCTGAATCTGTACACTTCCCGCTGCAGGGAGGCAGCCCGTCAGTATGCGCCTTCCGTTATAGCAGCCTATGCCTATGATCTCGCCAAACTTTACAACAGATTTTACCATGAATGTTCCATACTCGGTGAACCTGATGTGAATAGAAAATCATTCAGGCTGCAACTTTCATTGGCAACGGCATCTGTGCTCAAAGACGCCATGGGATTGCTGGGAATTGAAGTTCCGGAGAAAATGTAGACTTACTTTCCGGTTTTCAACTCAAATGAAAACGGCAATAAAGATTCAATTCCTGCCGCCATATATAGTTTTTCTCCGGAATCGAGCCAAATCTGAAATGAATTCTTTTGACGCTTTCTGGTTTCGGCCATAACTTGTAAGCAGGCACCGCAAGGACAAAGTACTTCAGGAACTTTATACTGCTCGGATTGAGCAAAAACAGAAATCATTTCGACCGGCACACCCGGATATTGAGCCCCGGCATGAAACAGCACCACACGCTCTGCACATAATCCACTCGGAAATGCAGCATTTTCCTGATTGTTCCCGGTCAACAGAACTCCATTCTCCAATAGCAATGCAGCCCCTACATAAAATTTCGAAAAAGGAGCATACGCATTTTGCGCTGCCAATCGGGCCGCTTTTCTTAAGGATAGTACCTTTTCACTTAACTCAGATTCATCCACTCCTATCAATTCAACATTTTTTGAAATCACCATAAAATACAGTTATGATTAAACTACCTCATTGAACACATAAATGTGCATTCAAAATGCGAATATTGCCCCAATATCTGAATGAAACGAATTCTTTTAATTGGTACTGGCCGATCTACTTCTCATCTTATCCAGTATTTGGGGAAGCAAGCTGAAGCACAGGATTGGGAAATACGACTCACTGATGTGAACGCGCAATTGGCCGAAAGTCACGTTTTTAGTGAACGCATGCTGGCCGGATTCCTGGATATCAGTGATGTAGGTGCGCTTGAGGAACATGTACAGGATTCTGACTTGGTAATCAGCATGTTACCCGCCCATATGCATTTGCCGGTAGCTCGATTTTGTCTGAAGCATCACAAACATTTGGTTACGGCCTCTTATCTGAGCGATGAAATGAAATCGCTTCACCATGAAGCTGAGCGAAAAGGCTTAATTTTTTTGAATGAAATGGGTGTTGATCCCGGCATCGACCATCTTTCTGCTATGCAGGCTCTGGATGCCATAAGGTCTGAAGACGGAGAAATCACAGAATTTGAGAGTTTTACAGGAGGTCTGATTGCACCCGGTTTCGACAATAATCCCTGGCACTATAAATTCACCTGGAATCCCAGAAATGTGGTAACTGCCGGTCAGGGAGGTGCCGTAAAGTTTATTCAGGAAGGACAATATAAATTCATCCCATACCATAAAATATTCCGGAGAACGGAAATTATTGACATAGAGGGTTATGGACGTTTTGAAGGTTATGCCAACAGAGATTCTCTTAAATACCGAGAGACTTACGGACTCAATCAAATAAAAACCATGTACCGGGGAACTTTGCGCCGACCCGGTTTTTGCAGAGCCTGGAATTGTTTCATTGATTTAGGAGCAACCGATGATAGCTATACATTGGATTCAGAACACATGACACATCGGGATTTTATCAATACATTTTTGGCTTACCATCCCACCGATTCCGTTGAGCTAAAATTGAGACAATATCTCAAAATTGACCAGGACGATGTTGAACTTTGGGACAAACTGCAATGGTTGGGGATATTTGACAAAACCCCAATTGGTCTGAGGAAGGCCACCCCTGCCCAGATTCTTCAAAAAATACTTGAAGACAAATGGAAACTTGAGACCGGAGATATTGATATGATCGTGATGTGGCACAAAATTGTTTACCAAAAAGGGAATCAAAAATTCTTGAAAACGCTGGCCATGGTTTGCAAAGGCGAAGATGACAAATACACCGCCATGTCAAAGACTGTTGGATTGCCCTTGGGCATAGCTACCCGATTAATTCTAAACGGAGACATAAAAATGAGAGGTACAATACTCCCGGTATTTCCCGAAATATATAACCCGGTATTAGCTGAGTTAGAGTCTTATGGGATTTCATTTCAAGAAAGTACCCAGGCCATTTGAGTTGTATTCGCTTGATATATTGACGATAGCCATAAAATAACCCGTGGCCGTTTTGAATATTGTCTGGAGGATTGAAATTGGTTGAAAATGGTCCTCCGTAATTTCTGGAATTTTTAATGACCGCCAGATAGTATTGATAGGTCGGTTCATTCACGGATTTTAACACAACCATTAAACTATCTGATGGACCTTTAAACGGTTGTTGATTGAGATATTCCCGTTCTATGAAAACTTCGAATTCGAAATCCTGACCATCAAAAAACTCATCTTCAAATATTTCAAACCCGGTTAGATTTCTTCCGCTTGGATTCGAAGTTGAGAAAAATTTGTGACTTCCGGCATACGGTAAGGGATGCCAGTCTAAAACGGTATCTGTGCGCAACGTAGTTGGGTTGATGATGTAATGATAAGATTTTTCGGCAATGCGCAGTATATATCGATTTTCAGTTTGAACGGGATCGCTGATTTCAATTTTTATGTCTAAGCGTCCCTGTGGCCCGGTTGACGTATCCACACTGGCTCTCAGAACGTCTTTGGGAATAAAATCGGAGGCAAAAACAGTTTTTCCATCCGGTAGTCGTGCTTCTAATAAATAGTTCATTCCAGACTGCGGCAAACTGTCGCTGTTATACCATCCATTTCCAACATTCTTCATAACGAACACTTTCCCAACCGAATCAGTTACAAATACCTGGGCCAGATCTTCCATCCCGTATATACCCGGATTGTCCATGATATCACCTGTTTTACTGAGCCGAACCCTAAAAATGGAATCTTCTGTAAAATAACCCTGTACCACAGGTTCAGGACTCTTGCCAAACCCATCGAAAGGAATATCTCTATCACATGATATCAAAAACAAAATCAATATCCAGAAGCAGTATTTCATTTAAACTGAAACTTTAGGTGAAAGGAAGGCAATACAGGCAGCAGACTTCGTTGTCGCAAGGCGCGCTCGGCATTACTGTTATAACCAAAGTATAAAAAATAAGGATTCAGGTGATTGTAAACATTATAAATTCCTAAATCCAATTTCCAGTATCCGTATTTCTTTTCATAGGTTCGGTTATAGGCAATATCGAGTCTATGGTATGAGGGCATTCTGTAATTGTTGCGTTTCCCGAGTATTTCAACGGGATATGAATTGCCCTCTAAATCAATGACATATTGAATTTCTGGTATGGTTACCGGGTTGCCACTCAAATAAACCCAATTGCAACTGACATTGCTGTTTTTCGATAATACTCTCGAAAAAGCGAAGGTGATTTGATGTCGTCGGTCATATTTGTAAGGAAAGGATTCTCCTTCGTTAATATTTTTAAAAATTCTGTCGGATTTGCTGATTGAATAGGATAGCCAGCATCTGTTTTTATGATCCTGATAACTCAGCATCGTTTCGGCTCCGCGGATTAATCCACGGCCTGTTTCTAGTTCATTTTCCCAATTTTCCGAAGAGAATATCAGATTGGCTCCATCCTTAAACTCGAGTAATTCATTTTGCCATTTTTGATATACATCTATCAGGAATTCCCAATTCTTTGTTCTGGCTTTTAATCCTGTACTCAATTGAAATGAATTAAATGGTCTCAATTTTTCTGTGACCGGAAGCCACACATCAAAAGGTAGGCCGAGGTTATTATTCGGTAATAAATGAATGTACTGCACCATGCGGCTTAAATCAGCCAACCATAAAAAGCCGGGAAACAGCACCACAGAAGAAGCCAGTCTGGGTTGAGGGGCTGCATACCATTTTTCACCAATTCTATAAAACGACTGATGCAATCCATATTCAACTTTCCATTTATTTAGAATATTGAGATGATGAGACAAAAACATATTCAGCTCCATGGCCTGAATATTTCTGAATCTGCTCGATGTATCTACCGGTTCCTGATCGGTTCGCTCAAAAATATAGCGATTGGTTCCAGGGTTGAATTGGTGTTGAACGCCCCAACATCCCCATCTCAATTGATTTTTGCGATTTACCTCGTATTGGGCTTCATATTTGGCCCCAAAGTCCCTGATTCCGTTAGAGTAGCGCAATTCGTACAACAACTGCGTGTTTTTTTGTTGAATGATCTGTTCAGATTGATAGAAGTCCCTAAAAGAAGAAGTATAATCAGAAACGTATAAATTCATCTGATGCAGGATCTTGCTTTTTGGGTGATATATCCATTTAAGGCTGGCATGATTACTTCTCCACAAGGTTCTAAAACTTGTATTTTCCTTCAAATTGGTGCTGTCTTCAACTTCAATGGCAGTCTTAACGCCTCCTCTATCTGAACCTGTATAGGCCGATAGTTGAAGGATACTGTGATTGTTGAATTGATGAATGATTTTGAGATTTACATCATAAAAGAAGTAACCCGGATTCGTATTGATTCCTGTGACGTTTTCAATCGGTGATTGCAAACCGTTTAGCCATAAATCCGTTATCGATCTTCTTGCAGAAATCAAGAAACTGCTCTTTCCTTTTACAATGGGGCCTTCTGCCACCATACCCATTGACAAGAGACCCAATGAAGCAGAAAGTTTGTATTGGTTTAAGTGACCATTCCTCAATTTCACGTCAAGGACAGATGACAATCTGCCGGCATATCCTGCGGGAAATGCGTCTTTATATACCCGCATAGATTGCATGAGTTCGGCATCAATAACTGAAATCAAACCAAATAAATGAGTAGGATTATACACCAAAACACCATCCATTAAAATCATATTTTGATCCGGGCCTCCTCCCCTAACAATCCAACCCGGGTGAATATCTCGCAAGCTGTGAATACCCGGCAAAAGTCCAATATGATTTAAAGCATCGCTTTGTCCCAATAAAGATGGCAACCGGCTATGAGAATGATAACTCAACACAGAATAATGATCGTTTTGAATGAGTAATTGGCTGTCGCGTCGGGCTTCTACCACCGCTTCCTTTAAGATGACACCCGGTTTTAATGATAAGTTTAAAACCTTATTTTTATCCAACAGTAATTTGAAATGATACGTCGTGTAGCCACTATATATGACCTGAATAAAGATAGAATCTGCACTTAAATGAAAATTGTAATATCCTTCCTCATTGGCAACGGCTACTCGTCCGGATTTCATTTCGCGCAAATAGGCACCCGGCAGGGGTAATCCCGATTCGGAATCCCGAACAAAACCGCTGAGATTTCGGGTGGATTTGTTTTTGATTTTAATCAGCACGATTTGATTCTCGGCGAGCAGCCTGTATTCCAATTCTGCTGCTGCACAAATCAGTTGGATGGCATCTAAAACCCAAATGCTGTCTTTAAGCTGAAAGCGCCCGGAGTTCCGCAAATCCTGGGACTTATAGCTAATTTGAATATTCGTCTGGTTTTCAATGAGTTGAATGAGTTCCCGGGCATCGGACCTATTACCGGCTTTAATCTTAATATTCGGCAATGAAATCTGACCATATGCATTCCCCAGTTGCCATATAAATGCAAATAAGAGCAGGCCGGCATAAAACGGAGATTTCACTCCGTAAAGGTAATAATTTGACTATGAATCCTTTTGCAGTACAGAAATGTCTTCTCCGGTCAGCGTTTTCACTAAAACGAGAATTTCCTGCAAATTCATTCCTTCAGCGCGTATCGTAAATTTTTGGTCATTAAGATATGCCGGGAACTGAAGCTTCACTTCAAATCTCTTTTCGATATGGTTAACAATAACAGAAAACTGTGTGTCATCCAAATTGAGGGAATACATCTTCTCAGCCGGATCTGACAATAATTTAGATGGACTAATTTTCTTATCACTGATTGAAACAGCATCTCCCGGTGCAAGGGCTATTTCATTGAAAGGGGTGCTCACAGAGAGCCTTCCCGTGAATAATGAAACCCTGGTATGCTGATCTGTTTCTGAAATCCTGAATCTTGTTCCGGTCGCCTGTAATCTGGCCAAATCACAGATTACCGTAAATGGGTTTTGTTTGTCAGAAACAACCTGAAATGAAACATCGCCGCTCATTTTCACTTCCCGCTTTTTTGTAAAATAATCATCCGATTCGAAGGAAATCTCGGATCCTTTTTGCAGGTAGGCGATGGATCCATCGGGTAATTCAAATTTGGTATCGGATTTCGCAGTAAAGGTTTCACTGCCATCGGGATAAAACAACCAAAAAGAAATGACGATCAGCACAACCGATGCTGCTGCTATCCAAGGTCTAAAACGGATTAGAACCGGGGAAGGTTTAACATTATTCCATGCTGCTTC
>CAZTGZ010000007.1:26580-28296 GCA_964613385.1 uncultured Chitinophagaceae bacterium | reverse complement strand
GAACCTTCGGGATATTCCAGATGGCCGAAAATCTCATGCAGGTTCATCAAAACCCGGTATTCATCGGCCCAATCCTGATTTTCCGCGAGCATTTTTTCGACCCACGCACAATCCTGGGCATTCAGATTACCTTCAATATAATCATTTAATATGTTCAAATTGACTGTCAAGCTGACTGTAATTCAAATTTTTCTTCCATAAATGCACGGGCGAGCAATTGTTGAAAATGGCGCATGGTGGCCTGATTTTGTTCACTTTCACTCAGCCAATCCAATACCTGATTTCGCTCATCTCCATCGCATTGGTTCATGATAAATCGGGTAAGTGGATTTCCTTGTAAGTACTCCATAAGTATTCGGTTAATACTTATAAGACACATAAATAACTGCTTCCCCCTATGCTCCATTTATTTTTTCAGGTAATTTGTTAAAATCTTCAACGCATTTGTCATTTGGTTTTCGGCTGTTTTCTCAGAAATGCCCATCAATTCGGCCACTTCCCGATTGGTCATTGCTTCGCGTTTACGCAACAAAAACACCATGCGACAACGTTCGGGCAACTTGCCAATAATCCAATTGACCTTTTGCTCAAAATCCATAGATTCCAGGCGATGTTGAGGATCAATTTCCGGTGACTCCAATTCGAACACCTCCTCCAGCTCAACATTGAATTTTTGATCACGGACCATATTCAAACACCTGTTCTTCACCGCGCGGAACAAGTATGATTTCCATGATATTTCAGCTTTAAACGTGTCGGATTTTTCCCAAATTTTTAGAAATACATCCTGAACAGCTTCTTCCGCCAATGACTTTTCCTTTAGGTAATAAAGGGCAAAATTTACCAGGCCGGAATAAAATTCCCGAAAGATCCGCTCATAGTCTTTGGAGGTTAACAAGAATCAGTATTTTAAAAATCTGATACTCTGAGTTTGTTTGCCCTTACTCACTTTCAAAAAATAAATGCCCGAGGCCAATTGGCTAATATCCAGTCCATCATCGACATCCGCTGCCTTCAGTGAAAATAGTTTTTGTCCTGTACTCGTCCAGATTTCTAATTTCAAATCAGCACGATCAGCATTTCTGATTAAAAATTGAATGGTTTGATTCGCCGGGTTTGGATAAATACCGACTAAAGAAGCGTCCGATGGTTCCGTTCTTTTCAGTGATGATTTATCAATAAAATGGATCTTATTGACATCCGGTTGGGCAGCACTCCAGGTCGTATTTTGTTTATCTGGCCATACAAATTTTACAGAATCAACCTTTGAATTTCCAATTCCGAAATAGACGGTGAAAGGCCCTTGTCCCGAAGCATTTCCCTGACCAGCATAAATTTCACGCGTTTGAATACCCTTAGAGGTATGTAAAGTAATTTTAGCTCCAACGGCACTTCTGTTGGATATTTCACGACCATCCAATTGGAAACCAATATAGGAAGACCGGTTTCCTATATTGTTTTGAAGGATAAAAAGTTCGTTTGTTGTTCCCCCACTCATAAAAAAGTCTTCGTCGCCATCTAAATCAAAATCACAAGTTCGTATGCGATTGGCGGGACGAAATGGATATCTCACCAGGTTGAGCAACACACTGATATCTTTAAAAGTATGGTCATTCTGTTGTTGCAAAACGTAAACCCTGCCAGGATTCCCATCATAAGAGCCCTGCCCCACCATGAGGTCCAGCAAGCCATCATTATCTATGTCTGACCAACAGG
>CAZTGZ010000007.1:17925-26570 GCA_964613385.1 uncultured Chitinophagaceae bacterium | reverse complement strand
GCCTCATAGTCTGCCTGATGATTCGGTCGTGGAAAGGCACGGTTTATTTTATCGAGTCTCCATTTCAAACGGTAACTGGAGTCAGGTCCTAAATTTTCAACGATGGTAGAGGTCCCTTCTCCGGTGTTGAGTCCACCATGTACGAGTGTAAAAAAGAAGTCAAAATCACCATCGTTGTCGAAATCTGCCGGATAGGCGGCCCACATACACAGCGGCTGTCCGTTATCACCGGGTAAAAACTGCGCATTGTAACCGGCTTGTTGTGCTACATTCGAGAAGGTGAGGTTGCCATTATTCTTCCAGAGGCTCCCCTGAGTACGACAATATGGTGCAGTGAAAATATCCGACCAACCATCATTGTTCCAATCGCCGCAGCTGCTTCCATACAAGGGTTCCGGAGCTTCTGCATTCAGTCCACTTTCAAAGGAAAAATCTCTGAAATGGCCTTTACCATCTCCCAGCATCAGAACATCTCTTTGGAAAATATTATTGGTATGATCCTCGCTCCAGTTTCCGAAAAAAATGTCCAACGCACCATCCTTATCCGCGTCAAGAAAGGAAATTCCCTGGGTATTGAGACGCTCCAACTGATTGAATCCGCTTTCCTTATAAACCTTGAATTTCCCATGCCCATCGTTCAATAAAAGTTCAGATCTATCCCCGTTATCTGCCACGGATTCTTTGCGATGGAAGTAAACACCGGTTACGATATCCAGATCTCCATCGTTATCTACATCTGCCATAGCCAGCGCCGTAGTTCTTCTTCCATCCTGAGTTGGGTCTTCATTATTATTTACGCCCGACTCAAGGGTATAATCGACGAATTTTCGACCGCCATTTGCCGGATTAGGTTCATTCATATAAACTTTCAGTCCCTGTCGATTCGTAAAATAATCGACCCCTGTAATCAACACTAAATCAGGAAATTTGTCGCCATTCAGGTCTCCACAATAGGCTTTCGCGCACAAGACCCCTTTGAGACCTGCAGATTCAGTAACTTCGGTGAACCAATCTTCACTTTGGGAATACCCGGTCAAAAACAAAAAACAGAAAATTGAAAGAGTAAAAATACGCTTCATAACACGAATATAGTAAGAAGCCATGAAGTACAAACCCAAATTAATTTAGCTGACATTCATGTTTCCTACGATAAAAAATTCTACATTTGCGCCTCTTAAGGTCGCGTGGCCGAGTGGCTAGGCACGGGTCTGCAAAACCCTCTACAGCGGTTCGAATCCGCTCGCGACCTCAATAAAATCCAGACTGAACATTTTTAGACAAGAATCGCCAAATGAATATTTGAGCGATTTGCGGCTAAAAAGGTTCACGGCCTGATAAGGACGTGGATTTTATTGAAACACCCCCCATTCCGGATTACGGATTCATCAAACTTTCACCAAAGTCATCGGAAAGCAAGGGAATATCGCATAGCCGACAAACATCACATTTGCTCTTGCTTATCCAATGTGCCCGCTCGTTGTATGGTAATTTATTGAGATTTTCATCAAAGTCGGAATATGCAAATGATCTTCATGCCCATGGGTGATGATCAAGTGTGTAATCCCATCCACAAAATCTACATCCACCGGCTTCGGAAATACATACCATTGATCAAAATATGCCGGTCCAAAAAACCAGGGATCGGTCAATACTTTTAGGGAATCTGCCACTATATAAAGAGAAGCATGGGAAACATACGTTAATTTCATGGTGATAAAAATTTGTTGGCTTTAAAAGATGGTTAACGCAAACAAATTGATCTAATTATGGCCATTCGGAGCGAAAGCGCGCAGTACGTTTCAGTATTCGTTGAACTATATCCTTCAACGTTGATTTTCAACAAAATGAAGCATTCAATATCAATGTCATATTCGTGTTAAAAAATCACATCTCAGGGTTCGAATGAACTGTTTTTTTTAATCACCTGAAAATAAAAAACACAAGAATCTTTCAACTCTCAAACCCTTGTCAATACTGAAAAAATCTAACTCTCTTAAAAATTTATAGTAATGATGGATGCAACCATTTAAAAATCATGGATGACTAAATCAAAAAACTAAAAGTCATGAAAAGATCAATGAAAATTACCAACCTGAGTTTACTATTTTTTGTTTTAAACTTACCTGTTTTTGGCCAGACTTCATTGCCAAAAGGATTTAAAGACAGCTTGCGCAAAGAGTTCGAAAAGCAAGACCACTGCTTCCACAAAGATGAATTCAATACGTATTACGACCATCAAGTGAGTCGATTTCAATTACAGTCATATTTAAAGGCGAACCCGGACAAAAAATACCGTCCTAAAGGAGGAATGACACCTTGTGGAAACGGCAATTTCAATGGGGGAATTTCCGCTGCAGAATGGAATGGAGGATATGGCTATCTGCTATTTAATTCTCAAGGATTGATTGATTCGGGTACGCTCACCGGAGGCATAACAGGGGGAGCTATCAATCTGGGAACATCACATCAAACTTACATGACCGGCGGAGTGGATCCTAATGTCGGAATAAATATTCTGGCACCCACCGGGACTACCCAATCGGTCAGAATTGGAAATCAGGTAAATGGCCAGGGTTTCGAATTTCTGGAAAAAACCTTTACGGTAACTGCTGATAATCCCCAGATCAGATTTTGGTATGCAGTAGTGCTGCAATGGCCTGACAATAACCATATACAATTTCAACGTCCCAGTTTCAATGTAGAAGTGGTCGATGTAATAACCGGAGTTTTGGATACCAACGCCTGTGATCTGGGAAATGGGAACAATTATATCATCGGAAATTCTGCAGACCCTTTTTTACAAAACGAGGGCAATATTGCTTACCGAGACTGGAGCTGTGCGACTATTAACCTATCTGCTTATATCGGAAGAACTGTTACGATAAGATTTATGACCAAAGATTGCACCAAAGGGGCGCATTATGGATATGCCTACATTTCAGACATCTGCGGCTCTTGTGCAGGTAGTCCGATGGGTTCTGTAGAATTGACCAGCTCATCTCCTTGCGGACCCGGCAGAATTTGCGTCGATCTTACCGTTCCAAGATTTGAAAAACTTGTTGGGGCAGCCAATGTGCAACTCCATATTTACCAAAACGGAATCCTCGTGCAAACCTTATATAGCCCATCTTTTCTGGCCAATACCAAGTATTGCTTCGAAATTACGTCTTCCCTGCTGGGTACCCTGGACTACACCTTAGGAGGTTTTGACTTTGTTATAGAAGGAAATTTCTTTTTGTCCGGGACCTGGCTTCCGGAACAGATTATTGGAATAGTACCCGAAGGTCAGGAATCGGAATTTAACAACGATTATGAGATTTCCTGTGAACGATCATGTTGCCCCGGACCCAATTATTTTCCGCCAAACTTTTTTGAAAACCCTGACAATGTATTTAGCTCTGAATATAGCTACAATCCCACCATTGCTCCTTCGAGTATTTTACCCGGACAATATACCATAGGAAACTCAACAGAAGCTTTAAACATAGCCTCTACCTGGAATACCGCTTGCGCATTGTTTATCGACCATTTACTTGTTAACGGAAGAACCGGACAGACCGGAAAGTCGGTAATTTTCGAATATACCATACCGGTTGACACGGGCACATACAAATTATGTATGCGGGCGAAACATCTGCCGCAATGTGCCTTTGATGTGCAACCCATAATCGACGTGATTTTTGAGGGGGTAAGCGGATACGATTTGACCAATATCCCGGTTGGTACCGGATTTGCCTGTCTATGGGACCAAATTTCGCAGACGATCGTTGTTCCTCCCGGAATAAGTTCCATTACGTTAAAAATACGTCTGGATGAAACCGGCATCGGTGATGGAAACGACCTCGCCATTGATCAGATACAGTTCATAAAACTTGAGCAGATAAGCACGGCGGATGTTTTGGTGAGCATTTCAGTTAGCAGCGTAAATGATGATGGAACCTTTAATATTCAAGGAATACCTGCTACAGATGGCTGGTCAGAACAAGGCTGCAATTACAGTTGGACCGTCATGGAATTAGACGAAAACTATGACACAGTGGTGGGTACTATGGTAAGTAACCCCGCTGCATGGCAGACCTTGCCATTGGCAACAAATTTTAATGGTTACAATGGATCAGAAATTCTTGTGGGAACCGATCCCGGGATATTTGAATTAGACAAGCGATATCGAATTGTTTTTGCATTGGAATGCAACTGTAAATCATCCAACAAAACCAGTTGGATTTATGACCCGGATCCTGAAAGATCTTCATCTCCGGTATTTTATCAGGAATTGAATGACATAGAAAAATCTTCTGAGTACATCATAGGATCCACCGATGATGAAAATAGAATCCCGGATGCAAAAATTTCAGAAAACCTAAATGGTTTCAGGATTTTCCCGAGCCCTACCCAATCATCCATAACCATGGAAATAGATCCAACATTTGTGGAAGGCCGGGTCTGGATGTTGGATTTAAAAGGTCAGATGGTCTGGCAACCGGAAGCGATAACATCAACCCATATGGAATTTAACATACAAAACTTTAGTTCAGACATATATATAATACGAGTAGAAAATCAAGGTTTTGTAATTCAAAAGTACTTTATAAAAGAGTAGTATCATAGTCGTGTTTTATTCTCAAAGGTCCGGGATTCTCATGTCTCGGGCCTTTTTTCTACATTTGTCCGGTCAGAATAAACTTAATTTAAATGCCCTTCGAACCCATAGAAACCGAAAGGTTGAAACTAAAACCGATTTCCTGGGAAACGATGAACGAAATATTCACCAATTATCCGAAAGAGGAAATAAAGGAAATACTTGGTCATCAGTCTGATGAGGAATATGAAAAGGAGAAAGTCAAATTTATTTCAGGCTATTCTTCCTATAACAAACGCTTCATTCTTTTTCTGCTTACCTTAAAAGAAACCAATGAAATTATTGGCAGATGCGGTTTGCACAACTGGAATCAGGAACATCAGAGAGCAGAATTGGGCTACGCATTAAAAGACACTCTATATATGAATCTGGGTTATATGAGCGAAGTGGTTCCTAAAATAATCCAATTTGGTTTTGAGGAACTCAAATTGCATCGAATCGAAGCATTGGTAGGCATGAATAATATTGCATCATTGAGCTTAATCCGAAAAAATGGATTCACACAAGAAGGAATTCTGCGCGAGCATTGGCTTGTTGATGGAAAGTTTGAAACAACCTTAGCATTTTCATTGTTATGTAAAGAATACAACAACAACCCGAATAATACTTAATTTACTTTTTTGGCACTAGGCTAATTTTTGCATACGATTTCGTCAATTGTTGAATAATCATCTTGATGTCAATTTTAGCTTATCTTGTAATTATGCCAAAATTGTTGTATTCTCGAAAGATGAGAATCTTTACCCTGATCATTTTAGTTTTCTATTGTTTTTCTGCCAACGCGCAATTCACACCGGTTAAAGTAAACATTGTCAATGATTTGGTGAAATACGGACCGGATCAACATAAAATGCAGAAAAGCGGGCCTTCAAAACCAACTACCTGCGGACAGGACACCCTGCAATACGGAAGATACAAGGCGGCATCGCTGCGCGGATTAACAGTTGGAAAAGGATATGCTTTGGGGCAATACTTTGATGCACCCGGGCAGGTGACTATAAGCGGATTCAGTTTTTATGGCTGGCAAAGCAGTGCCAACAGCGATTCGGTGACCATCATTTGTCGATTGTATGAATCCGGAAAAGACACCATACCGGTTGGAAACCCTATTCGACAAACAAGTATAAAGGTTGACTCTTCTTTTAGCGGGGGGCAATTAAGTGTTTTGCTCAAGAAGATCAGTTTTGCACCTTATACCACCAATAAGCCATTCATTATTACAGTAGAATGTGATGACAGTGTGAATCGCGTGGCCATCGTAGTTAGTGACTGGACCAATAATGACGGAGATTTTGAATGGTTGGGTTGTGGCACAGTTGCCGGTGTTTGGTATAATTTCAGGAATCTGAATGTAGGTGGCGTCCCATTAAACTGCGATGTCATGCTCGAGCCTTATGTGCAGTATAACCATTACGCTGATTTTAGCTTCAAGAATTGCTACAATTATCAGGATTCAGTTAAGTTTCAGAATAAATCTTCTGCCTTTACCTTTAACCGTATGTATAACCGTTATTCCTATTTTGGATTAGACTATATATGTCAACGTTGGAATTACGGTAACAACCCGTTTTATTATTCATCCGTACAGGGAGGAACCCGCTACACTGCGGCACAGAATTACAATATTTCATTAATTAGCACGGTATATGGATATGCCAACCCTTTGCGTTGTGAAGACACCCTGAGTCAGGCTTTATATTACCAACCTTCACAGATAACCCTGGTCGGAAACACCGTTTTGTGTTCCGGAGATTCCCTCGACTTGATGGCTCTTGGAAATGCGCCCATGCATTGGTACCGGAATGATGCGGATACCATTGCCTTTCAAATTCAGCCCCGATATGTGTCTCCTCCACTCATTGCGAATGATACCGTCTATGTTCGATCGATCAACGAAAGCTGCACATCCTTAAGGAAAAGAAGCATTGGAGAAGTAAAGACTACCCCGGATATACCTACCGTTACCCATGATTATGTTTGCCTGCAGTCAAAAGCAAACCTGACCGCCACAACAAACACCGGCATCATCCATTGGTATCAGGATAGTTTGTCTACATCCCCATTTTACACAGGAAATCTGTATGAAACCTCTGTATTAGCTGCTGATACGCATATGTTCGTTCAGGCGGTTAATTTCAATTGTATCAGTGCGGGAAAAGTACGGGTCAGCGCCCTTGTCAGTGCTGATTTTGCCCCGGTTCAACCCGTGGTAAGTACAGACACTTCCATTTGTTTATTGAATGGTCAGGCTGAATTAAGGGCTACATCCTCCAGCAATGACACCATCCGTTGGTTTTTAGAGGCCGCAGGAGGCAGTCCGGTTCAAAAAGAAGGAAATTATACTTTTATACCTAACAAACCGGGTAAAAACAGAGTTTATGTCGATGCCTTTAATGGAAAATGTGCCAGTTCGAGAATTCCGATTGAAGTGACGACCCTTCATTTCCCGGAAATCCAATACCTCAGCAAGACTGAAATTTGTGAAGGTGATACCGCGCTACTGAACATTGAAACCGGAAACGGCGATGTTAAATGGTTTAAAAACATGAGCGACCAGATACCGTTTCACATTGGTCCGGTAATTTATGATCAAAACTCCATGGTTACGGCTACCTATTATCTGGAACCATTTTCCGGGGTCTGTTCAGATACATTAAGGCATCCCATCGACATTGTTGCTCATGCATATGGAGTCATTAACACGGACACCTCCGTGAATGCCTGCCGGGGTCGGGACCTTTCATTAACCGCAAGCAGTAGCGCAGGTACCATTAATTGGTATGGCGATCCGGATGGGGTACTGCAATTGGGCCAGGGAAATAATTTCTTAGTCCCGGGAATTGAAGGTAATCAAACTTATTATTTGCGATCCATACATAATGGTTGCTTTTCAGAACCGACCAGGGTGAAAGTTACCACCATTGCCAGCACTGACGCAACCTTTGATTTTCAGATACTTGGCTGGAGAAACGTACAGTTTCTGGCACGCAAGGGAGGACAAGGCGTCTATCGATGGAATTTTGATGATGCCGGTAACACCAAGAATGGTGAAAACATCACATATATATTCACAGGTGATGGTTCGTTTAATGTTCAGTTGATCGTTGAAAATGGCTCTGGATGTCATGACACTTCATATCGCCTGATTACGCTCAACACCTTGGGATTACAACCTAAATTATTCAATAACTTCGTGGTTTATCCCAATCCATTCCAAAGTGAATTGAACATTGTAAACGATGGCGATTTTAAAT
The DNA here is from genome assembly GCA_964613385.1 of uncultured Chitinophagaceae bacterium. Lineage (GTDB taxonomy): Bacteria > Bacteroidota > Bacteroidia > NS11-12g > UBA9320 > CAZTGZ01. The sequence continues at coordinate 18,677 of CAZTGZ010000007.1, read as the reverse complement.
TCACCATTAGCGATGCTCAGGGGAAAGTTCTGTTTCACGGATTCAACACCAGAAAGATACATGAAGACATTTCTTCATGGCCCAATGGGTTGTATTTTTATCAGATCGATACCGAGGAGAAAGTCATGCAGGGAAAGCTGATCAAGACCCACTGATCCTTCATGATATATTGGTTTAAAAATCACGGCTGGAAAGTAGTCCAGTACCTGCTTTTAGCCGCTCTGACCATTGAATTCATCAGAGATTCCCTGGGTACCGGAGATTTCGTCGGATACGTAAATGCAGGTCACAATGTGGTCAAAGGATTGAATATCTACGGAGATTACCTGAACACCTGGCCACCTTTGTTTTCGATATTCAGTGTTCCATTAGCCTTAGCCGATGCTATGAGCCCTGTATTCATTCGGGCGCTATGGCTCCTATTCATGCTTGTGGCTATGTTTCACATCATGGCTATGACCATCAAACAAGTATTGCATTTACAACTTGGTCTACCCTTCAATCGACAGGCAGAACTCCGATTTGATTCCGCCATTGTCATTGTTCCTGTATTGTTGATTTTCAGGTACTTATTAGACAACATGGCCAACATACAAATCAATATCTTCATGTTGTGGATGGCCATGTATTCATTCGATTTGTATTCCAAAGGTAAATTCAATCAGGCTGCTTTTTGGTTGGCGCTGAGCATCTCACTCAAAGTATACACCATATTAATTCTGGCCTTTTATGCATATAGAATGTCTTTCAGG
>CAZTGZ010000007.1:12413-17862 GCA_964613385.1 uncultured Chitinophagaceae bacterium | reverse complement strand
CTTCACCTGTTTGTGGATAACAGGACTCAATTTGATCTGCATACCGGTTTTTGGTATAGAACAAAGCATACAATATTTTCATCAGTTCCTGAGTGAAAGAGCCGGACCGTTCGCCATGGCCCTGCATAAGAATCAAAGCCTTTTTGCCTTGTTAAGGGGATTGTTGCATCACGAAAGCCGGGGATTATATATATATATCAATCTGGTTGATTTAAGTATCGAAACCATACGGTGGATCAGCTATGCACTGGTCGCTATTTCCGGCCTTTCTGTTGCCTACTTATTTAAGTTGAAGAAAACGCCTGAGATTTCTCAATTTTATTTTGTTCTGGGTGCCACACCCATTTTATCCCCACTTGCCTGGAAAGCCTATTTCATCTTTGTATGGCCATCCTTGTTTTTGGTAACTTATCACCTCTGGTTCGCAAACAACCGTCAACGTCCGATGAATCTGTTGAATCGCATGCTTATGCTGTTTTTTATCCTCACCTTTATTATTAGTACTGAAGGAATCATTGGCGAAAAATGGTCCGATATAGCCGAAATATTTGGATGTATTACGCTTGGAAATCTCGTATTATTGGTGTTGCATTATCGAACAAAGGATATGATTTTCAACAGCCTGTGAAATGGGGTTATTGAACTTCACATATTTGTTTATCTTTGCCGCCGATGTAATAAAAAAAACATCAGAATAATAGAAAACAATGGCATTTAAACCTGTAAGATTCCAATCCCAACCCACCCAAGCCGAATTCTTTAACACCCTACGCAGCAGAGTAAACGAATATTTCGAAAGCCGAAAAATAGGCAAGCATGCCAATGGCGCCATGATCTTTAAAATGTTTGCCATGTTGGCGATGTATTTAGGTCCCATAGCTTTAATTGTGACCAATGTGAGTAGCAGTTATTGGGTAAACTTTGGTTTATGGGTTCTCACCGGTATTGGTATGGCAGGAGTTGGTTTAAGTGTAATGCACGATGCTAACCACGGAGCATTCTCCGAAAACCAAAAGGTGAATAATTTTATTGGAGGTGTAATGTTCATATTAGGCGGACATCCCGCTAACTGGAAAATTCAGCACAACGTATTGCACCATTCATTTACCAATATTGATGGATTAGATGAAGATATTGCCCCGGTGGCCTTGTTGCGTTTTTCACCTAATAAGGAAAGAAAGGGACTGCACAAATTCCAGCACATTTATGCCTGGTTTTTATATACTTTGATGACCGTTCTATGGTCAACGACTAAAGATTTCAGACAAATCATCCGCTATACCAAAATGGGTCTGATTAAGACGCAGAAAAAATCAGCTAAAAGGTTGTGGTTTGAGATCATTTCTTCAAAACTCCTGTATTATGTTTTGTTTCTTGCAGTTCCCGTATGGTTGAGCGCCATGCCCTGGTATTTGACAATATCCGGCTATTTATTCATGCATTTGTTATGTGGATTTATTCTCGCTTGTGTGTTTCAACCGGCACATGTGATGCCCGATATGCAATTTGTAGATTCTAATGTTCACAATTCCGTGAGCAATAGCTGGGCTGCTCATGAGTTGCTGACCACAACGAATTTCGCCCCAACCAACAAACTTTTATCCTGGTATGTAGGTGGATTGAATTTTCAGATTGAGCATCATTTATTTCCGAATATTTGCCATATTCATTACAGTAAAATTGCCCCTATCGTAGAGGCAACAGCGAAGGAGTATAATTTACCTTATCACAGCTTTCCTACTTTTAGATCTGCCTTAAAAGCTCATACAGAAATGTTGAGAAAATTGGGCACCGAAGACCAGGTTAAGCAGGAGTTTAAAGCTGCTTCCTGATATTACTTGACAGATGGGGTTAGGCTGCTTAACTTGCAACCTTTCCTATGACAACACTGGATATTCACATTTTGTGTCCTGATGAATTCAAGGACCTGGTTACATCTACCCTCTCCGAAAACGATTTTGAAGGATTTTGGGAAGATGGAAATTCGCTACATGCATATATTTCTGAGAACTTGTTTCAAGACAAATGGCTGTACGACACATTGGCCCATTGGAGTTTAGAAAATAACTATACCGTCAGCAAACTTCCGGATAAAAACTGGAATGAAGAATGGGAGAAAAACTACGACCCAATTCTCATAGACCACAGGTTGAATGTTCGGGCCCCTTTTCACAAAGCTTCAAACACAGAATATGACATCCTTATTCAACCTAAAATGTCATTTGGAACCGGACACCATGCCACAACCAGACTATGTGCCATTTTATTCATGAATCTTCAAAAGGGTCATAGAAAAGTTTTAGACATGGGATGCGGAACGGGTGTATTGGCCATTCTTGCCGAAAAAATGGGCGCCGATAGGGTGCTTGCCATAGACAATGATCCATGGTCTGTCGAAAATGCCATCGGTAATGCACAATTGAATGCCTGTAAATACGTTGAGGTGCTCGAAGGAAGTGCGGAAAATATTCGCGGTGAAAAATTTGATGTGGTAATTTCCAATATTACTAAAAATATTAACCTGCTCCTTTTACCAGAGTTGGCTCAGGCAGTATCAAAGGATGGTTACCTGATCATCTCAGGGTTTCTAGACTTTGATTGCAAGGAGATGATTGAGGAAACCGAAAAACTTGGATTTACATTTATAGAAAAACAGGAAGAAGAAAAATGGCAGGGACTTTGTTTTCAAAAACACGTATGAACAAAATATGGACATGGGTTGTGCTCATGGGCATGACGGCAGGAGTTGTGTCTGCTCAGACGAAAGGATTTTCAAAAAAGCCTGAAGTTTTTATTGAGGAATTGGGAACTCTAATGAAGAGTACGGCCGAAAAGCCGGCTGAGGACGCATACAAACATTTTGAAGAACTATGGAAAGCCGGAAAATACAATGAAAATCAGCAGATATTCATCATTAGAAATTGTGAGCAAATGCTGGTAAATGGCAACAAAGTAAACCCGGACTTTACCTTATTCCTCAGCAATCTGAGTGTGGCTAAAGACAGTTTAATCACCGACACCAAGATAGACAACTGGTTAAAAGCAACCAGTCAATTTGTTCAGACCTCGTCGAAGAAATATGTACCCTTCCTGCAATCTACCCTATGGCTGTTTTCTGAAAACTGCATTTATATGAGTGAAAGTAAGAAGTGGAAAAGCTCCCCCACGGATTATTCTTTCAACTATAATGGGACCAAAGGGGTTACGGTTAGTTTTCGTAAAATCAACCTGACATGTCAAACGGCAGATGATGAAATTAACATTTATAGTACTTCCGGTATTTGGGAAATGGATGCGCAAACGTTTGTTGGAAATGGCGGACAAATTAATTGGGAAAGGGTTGGATTGCCGGAGGCCACTGCCGATTTATCGGGATACCGAATTGATTTGACCAAGGCCGAATTCAGAACAGATACGGCATGGTTAAAAAATGAGAAGCTCCTCGGTGAAAAATTGCTCGGGTCTTTGGAAGACAAAGCATCCTTTGCCGCTGCCGGGAAAGAGAAATCAGAAAAAAAAGACCGAGATTATCCGCATTTCATTTCCAAAAGGAAAGATGTAACCCTGGCCAAATTTTCCAGCGGACGTGTTTTATTAAAAGGTGGATTGGAAATAAAAGGAGAAGCCATCATTTCCGGCGGGACGCCCATTAACAAGGCCGTCGTTGAAATCTACTACAAAAAGAAATTGATGGTTAAGGCACTTTCTGAAAATTTTACCATTAAAGAAAACCAACTCAAAAGTCTCAAGACAGAAATCACGATATATACCGACAGTGGGAAGATTTATCATCCCATGATGCAGTTCAATTTCAATATATCCAAAGAACAATTGGTACTAACCCGAGGAAAGGAAGGTATTGAACAGGCTCCTCTGTTCGATGACGATCACAATCTTGAAATATGGGTTGATCAAGTGTTATGGAAACTTGATGAACCCAGAATAAATCTGGATATGCTTCTAAATGAAGACATTGCGAGGTTTGAGTCCGCCAACTTTTACCGTGAATTCAATTACGAGAAAATCATGGGAATGCTCAGTTATCATCCCCTGGCCAAAATGAGTAAATTTTGTACCGATAACCGGAAATGGGAGTTTACCTTAGATGAATATGCCGCGGGTATCGGGAGCAGAAAAGAGTATTTGAAACAACAAATCATCATGCTGAATGATGAGGGTTTTATTTACTACGATCCCGTTACCGAAAAAATCAGAGTTAAGGACAAGCTCATCAATTACGTGCGCAATCATTACAAAATTGCTGATTATGATGTGATTAGATTCAGTAGTGTTATCGGCGCGCGTCCTAATGCATATTTGAATCTTGTGAACTACGATTTAGTTCTCGAAGGGGTTCGTGCATTTCGATTCAGCGATTCTCAGCAAGTTGCCGCTATTCCGGCAGAACAGAAAATAACCGTAAAAAATAACCGGCGTCTTCAATTCGGAGGAAGAGTTACCGCCGGTAGATTTGATTTTTATGGCGCCGAATTTGATTTTGACTATGAGCGTTTCTCCATTACTTCTCAGCTCATCGATTCAATGAAAATATTTTACCCCGACACTTTGGAGGGTAACTTTTTACTTCCGGTTAAAACCGTACTTCGCGATCTGAACGGAGAGTTATTGATAGACAGACCCAACAACAAATCCGGGTTTAAAGACTATCCGGACTATCCCATATTTATTAGCCGGGGCAGAGCCGTTATTGCCTATGATAAACCCGGAATTTTCAATGGGGCATACGCCAAAGACAAATTCAGGTTTGAAGTTGACCCTTTCGAAATCGATTCCCTGGATAATTTCACCATATCTGGATTGAAATTCCCCGGACTATTCGTATCAGGTGGTATCCTTCCTGAATTCAAATATGAAGCTTCCATCATGAAAGATTATTCCCTCGGATTTGAAAGAATGAATCCTCCGGGCGGTTACGAAATGTACGAGGGAAAAGGTCATGGAGACATTGATATTTCCTTAAGTGAGCAAGGGTTTTGGGCGAAAGGAAGCATAGAATATGAAGGCGCCAAACTCATCAGTGATAAGATTGTGATGATGCCGGATTCAATGAATGCCGAAGTAAAAGAATACAGCATCGCGAAAAACTCGAAATACCCGAGACTGCTCGCCACAGATGTTCTGACACATTGGAAACCACACGAAGATTCCATGTATATTCATACCAAAGGCCATACCGTAGACATCTTCACCGATGGCCAAACATTTAACGGAAATCTGGTTCAAACCTCAAAGCAACTTTCAGGCACCGGAGTGCTGCGCTGGGATAATGCGAGATTGACTTCGGCAGATATGAAATTTCAACCGAACCGGGTAACCGCTGAAAAATCGATTATAGAGATTGGAGATATCGACCAAAACAAACTCACGCTGGCTTCTAATTTGGTTAAATCTGATGTCGATTTTGACAGAAGAACCGGTGATTTTGTTA
>CAZTGZ010000007.1:0-12403 GCA_964613385.1 uncultured Chitinophagaceae bacterium | reverse complement strand
GCTGGAAACCGGAAAGTTTACAGAATTACCTCATAATCAATTTGCAACCAACATGGACCACTTCTTTTGGGACATGAATAAAGAAACCATACTCTTTACCCGCACTGCTGCCCTGGAACCCTCAGCATCGGTTATGGTATCGAGAAATCCCAATCAGGGTGGACTTTCATTCCAATGTCCAAAGGCTTTGTTTAACATGAAAGAAGGTAATATCTACGCTGAAGAAGTGCCGTATATTGATGTGGCAGACTCCCGCGTTTTCCCTAATGATGGCAAGGTTCTGATTCATAAAGATGCCGATCTGGAGGTCCTGAAAAATGCCAAACTACTGGCAGCAAGAGACAACAAATTCCATGAGTTGTTTGAAGCGAAAATCAAAATATTGGGCAAATACGCCATCAGCGGTGACGGCAAGTATATTTACAAAGACAAGCATGCAACCGGACAGGTATTGTATTTCGATAAAATGCGAGTAACCCGCGATACCACCCTGCAGATCATGGGCTTTATTACGGATAGCATGTCCTTTATGCTATCTCCAAAAATTGCCTACAAAGGCAGTGTGGAAATGAACAGCAACCAGGAGTTTCTGTTATTCAACGGATATGTAAAACCGGTACATACCTTTAAAGGAATTGTGAGCAACTGGTTCAGATATAACGAGAGACCAGATCCGGGCGATGTTGTAATTCCTGCTTCCGACCCTAAAAATGAAGACAGAAAATCAATGAACATCAGCTTAAACCTCGCTACGGACTCGGTTCATTTTTATCCAACTTTCTTCCATTATAAGCGGGTATATGCCGAACCGGAAATAACCACAGACACAGGTGTTTTCTTTTACGATGAAAGTGCGGAGGAATTTAGAGTGGGTGATCGCAACAAGTTATTAAACAACTCACCCAGAGGAAGTTACATGTCATTCAACGAAAAGGATCGCACCATAAGAAGTGAAGGAAAGTTGAACCTTGGATTGGAGTTACATCAGAAATTCAATATCAAAACTGCCGGGCAGGTTTATAAACATGAGGATGACAGTGCATTTAAAATAGAGACTTTATTTGCTATGGAAATTGTGCTGCCCGATGAATGTTATACCCGAATGTTGGAGGTAATTAAAAAGAGCGGTGGGGATGCTCCGGGCATAGATTTAAAAGTAGATTATCTGAAATACGCGCTTGCCGAGTTTCTGGAGGACAAGAAGCTGGAAAAAACGTTGGAAACCATCAATGAAAAATCTGAAATGAGGTTCTTCGATGAAACCAATCAATCCTTATTTTTCACCAAGGCAATGCTGGAAGTTTCCAATAGTCGTCAAGGACTGATAGGCAATGGCCCAATAGAACTGGCCGCCATCAAAGGGCAACCTGTAAACAAAGCCTTCGATTCCAAAATTCTCATCACCAGAAAAAGAAGCGGTACCCGGATAACGATGTATATGGAGGTTTCCAAATACGATCAGTTTTATTTTGATTATTTCAGAGGTGTTTTAACGGTGTATTCAACCGATAAGGAATTCAACGATGCAATCCTGTTAAAATCCAAGAAAATCAATGAGAGAGGATATGTCTTAAAGATGGCTTCTCCCAGAACCGTGACCAAGTTTATAGACGATATGGAACGCTGATTAATAATTGCGTATCTTTGCAAACTTTTATGATGGAACTTGTCATTGCAGGATTAGCCCTTCTATCATATTTGCTGGGCTCAGTGCCAACAGCTGTGTGGGTAGGTAAGGCTTTTCACGGTATAGATGTGAGAAACTATGGCAGTGGAAATGCCGGAGCCACCAATACTTTCAGGGTATTGGGCAAAAGCATGGGAAGCCTGGTTTTGTTTATAGATGCGGTTAAGGGACTGACGGCAGTGAACCTCGTGCATTTTCTCGGGCATATTGAACCCGGTACTGAAATATTCATCAATTTGCAATTGTTGTTTGGGGTAATGGCTGTTGTTGGTCATATTTTGCCTCTGTTCGCGCATTTCAAAGGAGGTAAAGGTATTGCCACACTGCTCGGAATGGTAATCGGAATACATTATATGCTGGCACTTGCCTGCGTTGCACTCTTTTTAATTGTACTGTTGCTCACGAGATATGTGTCACTCAGTTCCATTCTGGCAACCCTGTCATTTCCATTTTTTGCTATCCTGGTTTTTCATCAAAATGAGCCTTTGCTCATTGCTTTTGGAATCACAGCATCTTTGGTAGTTGTGCTTACCCATCAAAAAAATATTCGTAAATTGCTGAACGGAGAAGAAAGTAAAGCTCGTTTGTTTAATCGCAACGCATAGTTATGAAAACAGAAGAACTCGAAGACATTCTATTGGAAGAAGAAATAGGTTCTACTTCTGCAATTATTTTATTCAACGATGACGTGAATACCTTCGATTGGGTTATCGATTGCCTGATGGAGCTCTGTGATCACACGCTCGAACAGGCGGAACAGTGCTCACTCATTGTACATTACAAAGGAAAGTGCACCGTTAAAACCGGCTCTTACGAGTACCTGGCTCCTATTTGCAATGATTTATGCCGACGCGGATTGTCGGCAGTTGTAGAAGGTATTAAGGAATCACATTAATCCTCAATCCAGCTTTTCCAATATCCCGGATCTTCTACGGAAAGTGCGGCTTCTGTAAGGTTGAGCGGATAAAAAGGATCTATCATAACTGCCAATTCTCCGGTTTCTTTTTTCCCAATACTCTTCTCAACCGTGCCGGGATGAGGTCCATGGGGAATTCCCTTAGGATGCAAAGAGATCATCCCTTTTTCGACATGCTTCCTGCTCATAAAATCTCCATCCACATAGTACAGAATTTCATCTGAATCTATGTTGCTGTGATTGTACGGTGCAGGTATGGAAAGCGGGTGGTAATCATATAACCTCGGCACAAAGGAACAAATCACAAAATTTCTGGCTTCAAAAGTTTGGTGTACCGGTGGTGGTTGATGCACGCGCCCCGTGATTGGCTCAAAATTGTGTATGGAAAATCCAAATGGGTAAAGATATCCATCCCAACCTATGGCGTCAAAAGGATGCGTATCCATTACATATGGAAAAATATGGCCGGATTTTTTAATCATTACTTGAAAATCACCGCGTTCATCAATGGTTTTCAGGTTTTCAGGCAGCTTGATGTCTCTTTCGCAAAAAGGTGAATGTTCCAGCAATTGGCCGAATTCATTCCGATATCTCTTTGGCGGATATACCGGAGTGAATGATTCTATAAACATCAGTCTATTTTGCTCCTGATTGAATGTGAGCTGATAAATGGTGCCCCTGGGAATCACAAGGTAATCGCCATACTCAAAATCAATGCTTCCATATAGCGTGTGCAAAGTACCCGTGCCTTCATGAATAAAGAGCACTTCGTCAGCATCCGCATTTTTATAAAAATATTCCGACATGCTTTGCTTTGGAGCGGCAACTCCAACCATTAAATCCTTGTTGCCCATCAGTATAACCCTACTCTTGATGTAATCGGAATGGGCAGGAATCTGATACGTTAAAAAGCTCCTGTGTTTCAGGTTTACCCCTACTTTATAAATCGGCTCAACTGAGTATGGGTCTCCTACATTTTTTACCCTGGTTGGAGGGTATGCATGATAAACATTGCTATAGATACTTGAGAATCCTTCTGTGCTCACCAATTCCTCGGCATACAATTCTCCATTGGGTTTTCTGAATTGGGTATGTCTTTTCTGAGGTATGGTTCCCGCTTTGTGATAAAATGGCATAAACGTAAATTGAGTTTCAATATTAACTTATTCAAAACATTGCTTCAAGTAAGATTACAAAATGATTCGGTTAAGACTAACTTTGCCGTATGACTTGTTTTAGGATTTTGATGTTTTACCTGGCATTCCTCGTTATAGCGGGAAGTTCCTGTAATTCAGGGTTTAACAAGCCGAAAGATCTGAGTCAGGACACTACTTTGAGTTTGATTACCCGTGAATGGAGTAAAAAAATAAATTCAAATCCGAAGCGGGATGATTATTACTACGAAAGGGCCCTTTCGCTCACCAAAGAGAGTCGTTATCCTTTGGCTTTGGAAGATATTCGCAGGGCATTGGAGCTCAAGCCCAACCATATACCTTATTATTTATGCGAAGGGGACATCAATTTTGCCGCCGGGAAAACCAAAGATGCCCTGGTTTCATATGAAAAAGCGGTAAAAGTGAATCCGAAAGATGAAGAAGCTTTATTCAGAACCGCCCGTTTTCAATTGTTTGTAAAGGATTATCTGAGAGCGGAACAAAATTTCAGGAAACTCATCCGAATCAATAACGGCAGACCTGACGCGTTTTTCTATTTAGGAACAGTTTATAAGGAAATGAATGATACAGCCGGTGCGGAGCGCGAATTTCTCAATTCTATTACGGTTGACCCTGAGTATTACAATTCGTATATTCAACTGGGAAATATTTATGCAGACAAAACCGATCCGAAAGGTCTCGACTATTTCAGCAATGCAATCCGGGTAGACGAATTCAGCGATGAGGCATATTATGGAAGGGGATTATTATATCAGAAGTTAGGGAAATATACGGAAGCAGTTAAGGACTATCAGAAAACCATAACGTTAAATCCTATCCATAAATTTGCCTATTACAATACGGGTAACATCAATGCCTTAAAAGGCAATTATGGTTTGGCACTTGAACAATTTCAAACAGCCCTTAAATTTGCCCCTGATTTCGACAAGGCCTATAATCGAATAGCGCAGATTATGGAATTGCAGGGAGACTTTTCCTCAGCCAGGATTAACTATGAGAAATGTCTTCAGATCAACCCAAATTTCGGCCTGGCCAAAGAAGGATTAGAAAGATTGAATAAGAAGTAAGATGAGTCAAATACATGTAACACTTCCGGATGGCAGTGTAAAAGAATTTCCGAAAGGTTCGTCATCTATGGATGTGGCCTTATCAATTAGTGAAGGATTGGCACGCAATGTATTGAGTGCCAAAGTGAATGGTGAAGTTTGGGACGCATCCCGTGAACTCCCGGACACCTGCACATTGCAATTGTTAACCTGGAATGATGAGGAAGGAAAATCTACTTTTTGGCATTCATCGGCACACCTGATGGCAGAAGCACTGGAGGCATTGTATCCGGGGATTAAATTCGGAATCGGCCCCCCAATTGCGAATGGCTATTACTACGATGTGGATCTCGATGGACGTTCTTTTTCATCGGATGATTTCGAAGCCATCGAAAACAAAATGAAGGAGTTGGCATCTCAGGCGAACCCTTTTGAGAGAAAACAGGTATCCAAATCAGATGCGATTGCATATTTCACCGAGAAAAACGATCCATATAAGCTCGATTTGATTGAGGGCTTGAATGATGGCGAGATCACCTTTTATTCACAGGGGAATTTCACCGATTTGTGCCGGGGACCGCATATTCCCGACACCGGCAAAATAAAAGCCATCAAGTTGATGTCGGTTGCCGGTGCTTATTGGAGAGGTGATGAAAAAAACAAGCAACTGACCCGCATTTACGGTATAACGTTTCCAAAACAAAAGGAATTAACAGATTATCTCGAACTTCTGGAAGAGGCCAAAAGACGCGATCACCGCAAACTGGGCAAAGAACTGGAGTTATTTACCTTTTCGGAGCGTGTTGGTGCCGGACTTCCCATGTGGTTGCCAAAGGGCACCCTGATACGCGAGCGGCTGGAAAGATTTATGCGAAATGCCCAGGTAGAACGGGGATATCAGCAAGTAATGACGCCGCATATTGGCAGAATTGAGCTCTACAAAACCAGCGGGCACTACGATAAATACGGAGCGGATTCATTTAAGGCCATTGAAACTCCGAATGAAGGAGAGAACTACTTTTTAAAGCCGATGAATTGCCCGCATCATTGCGAGATTTATCGTTCCAAGCCACGCTCGTATAAGGATTTACCCTTGAGGTTGGCAGAATTCGGCACCGTGTATAGATATGAACAAAGTGGTGAGTTAAACGGGCTCACCCGGGTTCGTGGATTTACACAGGATGATGCGCACTTATTCTGCACCGCCGAACAAATCAAAGAGGAATTCGTAAAAGTAATTGATCTGGTTTTAGAAGTATTCCGAAAGCTCGGGTTTTCAGATTACACAGCTCAAATCTCGCTGCGCGATCCTGAGAACCAGTCAAAGTACATAGGCAGCGACGAAAATTGGCAAAAAGCGGAGCAGGCCATTATAGAAGCGACGAAAGAACGCAACATGAAAACGGAAACAGTATTGGGAGAGGCTGCTTTTTATGGACCGAAACTGGATTTCATGGTAAAAGACGTGCTGGGTCGTTCATGGCAACTGGGTACGATTCAAGTGGATTACAACCTACCGGAACGCTTTGATTTAGAATATATAGGCGCTGATAATCAGAAACACAGACCTGTTATGATACATAGAGCTCCATTTGGTTCTATGGAAAGATTCATTGCTATTTTAATTGAGCATTGCGCCGGAAATTTCCCGCTTTGGCTCAGTCCTGAACAAATCATCATACTCCCCATCAGCGAAAAATATCACGAATACGCATCAAAAATTTTAAATTATCTGAATAATGCCGATATTCGCGGCCTGATTGACGAGAGGAACGAAAAAATAGGCAGAAAAATCAGGGATGCCGAAACGAAAAAGATTCCATACATGCTCATTATTGGTGAGAAAGAAGCTGATAATGAAACCATTGCGGTAAGGAAACACGGTTCGGGAGATGTAGGCAGCTTTGAATTAGATGCATTTGTGACATATTTTAAAAAGGAGTTAGAAGCTTAATAATATTTGAAGAATAATAATTACAAACCCGGTTTCAGAAAGAAAAACCAGGACCCGCACAAGATAAACGGCTATATTGACGCCGATCCAATTCGCTTGGTGGGAGACAATGTTGAAAATGGAATTTATCCGTTGTCAAAAGCATTGAGGTTGGCTGAAGAATTGGAACTGGACTTGGTGGAAATATCTCCAAATGCCAGTCCGCCGGTTTGTAAGATTCTTGAATACAAAAAGTTTCTGTACGAACAGAAAAAGAAACAAAAGGAGATTAAGGCCAATCAAGCGAAGTCTGTTGTAAAAGAGATTCGTTTTGGACCGAATACCGATGAGCACGATGTAGAATTTAAGCGCAAGCACGCCGAAAAATTCTTACAGGAAGGCAACAAAGTTAAAGCCTACGTGTTTTTCAGAGGGCGCTCCATTGTATATGCAGAAAGAGGGGAATTGTTGTTACTCCAATTTGCTGACACGTTAAAAGAAGAAGCGAAAGTAGAGCAATTGCCTAAACTGGAAGGTAAAAAAATGATTATGATGCTTGCTCCAAAAGGCAAGTAATAAAATAGAACGAACATGCCAAAAGTAAAAACAAATTCAGGAGCTAAGAAGCGTTTCAGTCTAACTGCAAGCGGTAAGATTCGCTTTAAGCATGCCTTTAAAAACCACATCTTAACCAAGAAGTCTAAAAAGCGTAAACTCGCTTTAGGTCATACCGGTTATGTAAGTCAGGCTGACGAAACCAATATTAAATATCTTTTAAAAATATAGTTTAACCTGGTAAGGCAACCAAGCTTATTGCAATAGTATAGCGCCTTCCCACAAAACAAAATCTTATGCCAAGATCAAAAAACGCAGTGGCCGCCAGAGCCAGAAGAAAGAAAGTATTAAAGATGGCCCGCGGTTACTGGGGTCGCAGAAAAAATGTTTGGACGGTTGCTAAAAATGCCGTTGACAAAGGTTTGGTATACGCCTATAGGGATCGTAAGACCAAGAAAAGAAATTTCAGAGCTCTCTGGATTCAGAGAATCAATGCCGGAGCTCGTTTGCACGGATTGTCCTATTCTCAGTTAATGGGTAAAATTCATGCCAATGGCGTTACATTGAACCGTAAAGTTCTGGCTGATTTAGCCATGAATCACCCGGATGCCTTTGCATCTGTAGTTAAGGCCGTTAGCTAAGCCGGCTTTTACCCTCTTTTTTAGGGAATTTTACAAATACACTTAAGAGCACCCCTCCTAATACCAGGGCCATGCCCGCGTACACCTGAATGTTGTGGCTTTCATCGAAAATCAGATAGCCAAAAAACAAGGCGTACAGGACTCCCGCATAAGATATGGGTGCAATTTTGGTCGCCGCTTCGTGTTGATATGCGATGGTGATACCATACTGAGCCAACTGTGTAAGTAGCCCGATACATAATAAGTACAACCAATCCCAACCCGTAGGCATTACCCAGGTGGACGTAATGCTCAAAACAAAAATGCTTACCGGTAATACCACCAACGGAAAGTAAAGCATGATGACTTGCGGATTTTCAGATTTTTCAAGCCAACGGATGCAATTATATGCTGCTCCTGAGCCAAAAGCGGACAATACACCCACAATCAGACCCATGGTTGTGATTCGGTAGTCAAATCCGTAAATCACGAATATTCCTGAAATACTGATTAAAAAGAACAGAATCTGATAAAATCTCAAGCGCTCCTTCAATACCAAAACTGCGATGAGACTCGTAAATACAGGAGAGCTATAATGAATTACTGTAGCGGTGGCCAGTGGCATCATTTTCAGCGAGTAAAAGAAGAAAATTAAGCCAATGCTCCCAAAAATTCCCCTGAGCCAAAGCACTTTGCGATTGTTGCCGAAAGGTTCGATACGGTCCTTTCTCAAATTATACATGATGAGTGATAAGGAAATGACCGACCTGAAAAATGCTATTTCAAGAGGAGGAATATCCGGAACGAGCTTTACAAAAACATTCATCAAGGCGAATACAAAACCCGCCATGAGCATCATTCTGATTCCCCGTCCCGGCTTAGAAAATTTCGATTCAGGCACTGATGGTCGAAAGCACTTGATTCATGCTTCGCACAGCATCGGCGCTCTTTTTAAACAATTCTTTTTCCTGATCATTCAGATCAACGTCTACAATTTTTTCCCATCCGTTTTTTCCGATCGTAACAGGAACCCCAATACAAATATCGCTTTGTCCATACTCCCCATCTAAATAAACACAGCATGGCAGCAGCCTTTTCTGATCATTCACAATACTGTCAACCAAAACTGCTACTGCGGCACCCGGAGCGTACCACGCGGAAGTTCCGAGCAGGCCGGTTAATGTAGCTCCACCCACCATGGTATCGGCTCCGACTTTGCTCAATGCAGCATCGTCCAAAAATTGCGAAACTGGTGTTCCATTATAAGATGACAAACGGGTCAACGGGATCATAGTGGTATCTCCATGTCCACCAATTACCATACCCTGAATGTCGTTTGCCGGTGCATTCAACGCCAAAGACAAATAACATTTGAAACGGGCACTATCTAAAATTCCACCCATTCCGATAATTCTGTTCTTAGGTAAACCGCTTGATTTTAAGGCGAGATACGTCATGGTATCCATCGGGTTGCTCACAATAATTCCGATGAGTTCTTCCCTGGTCATCCCGGGCTTTCTTGGAATACCGCTGGTAATGACCACTACACTGCTCCCTGCAGTAGCTGTATAATCATTGGTTACACCGGTTATCCTCGTATTAAATCCATTTAAAGTGGCGGTTTGCATTAAATCCAATGCTTTCCCCTCTGCAAATCCTTCTTTGATATCTAACAGTACAACTTCTGAAGCTATCCTTCTGAAAGCTATTACTTCTGCGCATGTCGCGCCCACGTTTCCGGCTCCTATTACACTAATTTTCATATTCTTTATTTTTTTGAGGCAAAGTTAAAACCAACCCTAAAATATCCATTTTTCAGGGGCAAAAGTTTCTCATTTTTTCTCATAATTTTACCCCCATGCTCAAGTGGTTAATGTGGATACTCGTCGGAGTACATTTTGTTTCATGCCGACCGTCTGCGCAAATGTCTGCGCATTGCTCACCTGATGATTCCGCCACATACAGCATCCGCATCCAATTTGAAAATCAAAATACAGGACATGGGACAACCAAAGAATCCACCAGATTTTTAGATATGGAATGGCATGTGCGAGGTGATCGTGTGAGCTCTGATGGCATTTATAGCTGGAATATCCGCACCCATCAGGCCCGATGGATACATATACTTAGCGATACCGGTAAGAATGACACCACTATTTTGTCTCTTCCTTCGGATCATTATGTGATGCGTTTGGACAAAAAAGGAAAATTAATTCAACACGACTTAAGTATGGCCTTTGTGGAAATCGGGTATCCGGAAATTGCTGAAATTTTGAATTACTGCCTTCTGTTCCATCCCATCGGTTCGTCTCATAAGAAATGGCAGACTGACGAGAGATTATTTACCATTTCGGGCATGAAAGCGCGCGGATATGATATTTATATGCCCAAATCCAAAGATAAAGACAGAATAATCATACAGCACAATCGCCTGATCAAAGAAATTATTGGCGAGGGCGACTGGAAGGTTAATTTCGACATTAAAGGTGGGGGATATCATTCACTTGATCCCGTAACCGGCTGGCCTAACCTGGTAAATTGGGAGGAAAAGGGCATCATTAACGTTGCTTTACAGCCGGAACCGGTCAAATTAACCCGTAATATTCGCTGCAGTTACGTGCGGAAATAATCAGCCGAACTGCATAACCGGAATCTCCCCTTCAACAATCAATCTCCCGGTTGTTTTCGACATTACTTCATCGATAGTAACTCCCGGAGCCAATTCCTTCAGTTCAAAACCCCTATCGGTAATATCCAGCACACAGAGATCAGATACTATTTTCTTAACGCATCCCAATCCTGTAACCGGAAGGGTAAGTTCATGACGCACTTTCGGAACACCATCCCGACTGCAATGTTGCATAGCCACTATGATGTTTTTTGCAGAAGCCACTAAATCCATGGCCCCTCCCATTCCTTTGACCATTTTTCCGGGTATTTTCCAATTGGCAATATCGCCCCGGTCATTCACCTCCATGGCACCCAGAACGGTTAAATCAACGCGACCGCTTCTAATCATTGCAAAACTGGTTGCAGAATCAAATATGGAAGATCCCGGGAGTGTAGTCACCGTTTGTTTACCGGCATTTATTAAGTCCGGGTCTTCCTCCCCTTCAAAAGGGAAAGGGCCCATACCGAGCAAGCCATTTTCACTCTGCAAAATTACTTCTATGCCTTCCGGTACATAGTTGGCTACCAGGGTTGGTATGCCAATTCCGAGGTTAACATAGTACCCGTCTTTCAATTCGCGGGCTATCCGTTGCGCTATTTGTTCTTTAGTAAGCATGTTTCTGTTAATGTTTTAACCTTTACGACGAACAGTTCTTTGCTCAATTCGTTTCTCGTAATCCGTTCCCTGAAAGATAATATTCACAAAAATGCCGGGCGTATGGATATCATTTGGATTCAAAAATCCGGGCTCAACAAGTTCCTCCACTTCAGCGATGGTTATTTTACCCGCCATAGCCATCAGAGGGTTAAAATTCCTGGCGGTATCTTTAAATATTAAATTTCCGTATGTGTCTCCTTTCCAGGCTTTTACAATTGCAAAGTCAGAGTCAAAGGAATGCTCAAGCAAATACATTTTTCCGTTAAACTCACGGGATTCCTTACCGGCTGCTACTTCTGTCCCATAACCTGCCGGTGTGTAAAAAGCGGGGATTCCGGCACCGGTTGCGCGGCATCTTTCAGCCAATGTACCTTGTGGAATTAATTCGACTTCCAATTCTCCACTCAGCAACTGACGCTCAAATTCTTCATTTTCACCTACATAGGATGAAATCATTTTTTTTACCTGTCTGTTTTGCAACATCCGTCCTATTCCAAAATCATCAACCCCCGCATTATTACTGATGCATGTCAGGTTTTTTACCCCTTTGCGAACCAGGGCATCTATACAGTTTTCGGGTATTCCGCAAAGACCAAATCCGCCTAACATCAGAACTGCCCCATCTTCAATCTTCGATACAGCCTCCTGAGCATTTTTAACCACTTTGTTCATACAACGACAAACCTACAAGAAATTTATGAATCGAATTTCGTTTCAGAGAAAAATCAGATTCCTGTAAATTAGACGTCTGCGCGTATCTTTTAGCCACTACCCTACATGATTTGTTTTAACTTAGCAGCAAACTATACTACCAACATATTCATGCAACGCTTCATTCTTACGCTGTCGTTCTTACAACTGGCCATCTGTACACAAGCTCAGACCTATGGAAATGAGTGGATTCAATCTGATCAGGTATATTATACATTCAGCCTAAACAAATCCGGAATTTACCGCCTTACTTATACCGATCTTAAAAATGCAGGCATGCCCGTTGACCTGATTCAACCGCGTAATTTTCAGTTATTTACGAAGGGAGAACAAGTGAGGATATGGGTAAAGGGGGAGGCCGACAACAAATTCGAAGCCGGCGATTACATTGAATTTTACGGAACTTATAATGATGGAACCACCGACAGCGCA
>CAZTGZ010000006.1:110430-115189 GCA_964613385.1 uncultured Chitinophagaceae bacterium | reverse complement strand
CTAAGATTAACTCTTAGATAATAATACTACTGCACTACTAAAACAAAAACTACCCAGGAGGCTGTTTCTTTCGAAACAGCCTCCTTTTTTTTTTACCGATGATCCAACATCCTCATTTATTCAGGCTATGTATAACAGGGACTTTCAACTAAGATCAATACCGGTACTTTTACTTCAACCGATAGGTGAAATGTTTTGCACCCAATTCGGTACTAAAGGGTGTTCGCCGGTAAAATTCGATGGCATCCAGATCTTCAATTTCTGCCTCCACATATACCTCTTCCATACCCAAATTCTTGCTACACTCCAATACATGTGACATTAATTTTTTTCCATACCCTTGATTTTGATGCGATTTAATTACAGCTACATCATAAATATATCCCAAATCGCCTTGTCCATAATAATAAGGCAACACGTGCATAGTGAGTCCTCCAATGATCTCATTGTTTACTTGTACCACATAAATATGGACCCTCGAATTTTTGAGAATTTCCAAAAGTTTTTCATCCGAAATATTTGTCATTTCCAATTCAAACTCTTGTCTATAAATCAAGAGTAAGGACTTAAATGTTTCCAAATCATTCGAGTCCAATTTTCGGATCAAATCCCGGCTCATCTGTCAGGATTCAAATTTATCCGGATTCCATTCCTCCCCTTCCGAAAAGAGTTCCGATTCTCTGGCTCGCATTTCTTCGGCCACCAATGCATCCATTCCGCCTTTTGCCTCCAATTTGAGCAGAATATTCCGATAACTCTCCGGATCTCTGTTTTGACTCAACTTGAATACATTATCCAAATTTTCCACCCTGATCTCTATACCAACAATTGCCGGCATCATTTTACTCAGAAAGGAATCCGGCAAGTTGTCATAAATGGTGGGAGATTGCGTGTTGTTGAATTCAAATTTCAAGGTAAATTTCTTCATGAATTCCACGAGTTCAATATCTTCCATGAAACGGATTTTGCCTTTGGCATGAACACTCATATAATTCCAGGTAGAACCGATGGAAGGATCTTTATACCATGATGCACTGACATAGGCGTTCGGGCCGGTGAAAATCACCAGCACATGCGGATTGGCCAAAAATGCTTTGTGATGGTCGGTATTGCGCATGATATGTCCCTGTAAGTACTGATGGCCTTCCTTTTCTACCCATAACATCGGAATCTGTGAGGCCGCAGGATAGCCGTTCAATCCCTCTCCGGTGATAAAAGCGAGCGGATATTGCTCAACAAATGCCAGGATCTTTTCCCGACTTGGCTCCTTAAAATAAGAGAAATGGTACATGTTGGCTTACAATTTAAAGATGTTAGATGTCAGATTGAGGGTCATTTGACAAAAATATAAACTACGCATTTCGCAGAAGGGTATTCGCGTCAAAAAAACATCACAAATGTGCTTATTCTACAAGCATCTATTCTTCGTTCAAAGACTTTATTCCCTTCTTGCGCAGTTCTTCGAGGGCATTTTTCATTTCTTCAACTTTTTGGATTTCATGGCCTTGCCAATCCATGACAACGCCAATCACCCGAAGCGGAGATTGAGATCGAAACGACATTGTTGGATTACCCGGAAACTTCCGGTCGGTCAGGTCCGGATCATTCTCTATTGGGCCCGTTGGTTCTACCAGATAAATCTTCCCCTTGCCCTCTCCTGCTGCAAATTCAGCTCCCCAGATGGCCGCATCCAGGGTGGCTGTCATAAATACATATCTGGATGCAGGATTATCCCCATAGTTTGAAAGAAATCCGGCTTCAATGGTATCTCCAATATTTAATTCAGCTTTGGTACCGTGAAAGTAAGTCTGAACAAAGGGCGTTGCGTGTAGATTTTTAATCTGATTTGCATCCATGTTTCAATGTTAAAGGAAATTCAAGGAAATTATTGATCAAAAGAGGTAAACAAAAAAGCCCTCATTACAAGGGCTTTTGGTGGAGAATACCGGAGTCGAACCGGTGACCTCTTGCATGCCATGCAAGCGCTCTAGCCAGCTGAGCTAATCCCCCGAGGAGTGCAAAGGTCGCTATTTAACATGGAAATAACAAATGAATTGCGCGCACAAGATGAAAATTGAGCTTTGATCCCGAGTTCAAAAATCAGGTAACAGCCTTCTTGAAATGATAATGGGCCAAAGGCAAAACAGGCTTTTCAATAAAATTGCCAGCATGGAAACCTTCCCTATGTAAAATCGGTTCCAGCGTAGATCGTCCAAGTGAGGCTATGGAACCAATAAAATGTACCGGAAATTCAGCTAAATCCCGGTAACAATTCACATGTATCCCGATAAATTCTTCAAATCCTTTTAAAAGCAGATCCCGGCAATAGCTGTGTTCCCGATGCTCGATGACAAATTTGGCAAACGAGGCCAGAAAAGTATTCGGTTGAGGTTGCTTGTATATTCTATCCAGAACTTCTGCCGTTTGAATGGGATATGCTTCGTTCAGCTCCCTTTCAAGTTCAGACGGTAATCTCCGATATAATAAATCCGTTACCAACTTCTTTCCCAACCAAACACCGGCACCTTCATCACCAAGTATATAACCAAGCGATGGCAAACGATCGACTATAGATGTACCATCGAAAAAACAGCTATTAGAACCTGTACCCAAAATACAAACAATGCCCTTTTCATCACCACAAACTGCTAAAGCGGCTCCTTTTAAGTCATGCTCAACATGAATTTCAGCTTGCGCAAAAAAATTCTGTAGTACTTTGGAAACCAATTGACATTTAGTTTCAGAAGAACATCCCGCTCCATAAAAGTAAACCTTCATGATTTTGGCGGAGATATCCTTCAGAGCCTGAGATGTATTCAGTACATCCCAAATCTGTGAGTCACTGAGAATATATGGATTGATTCCGGCGGTCTGAGCCTTAAAGATACTTTCCGAATCCGTTCCCCATATCCAGTCACATTTGGTAGAACCGCTGTCAGCAATTAATATCATCGGGTAAATATATCCAGAAGCCATAAATCGCCAAAGAAAGGATTATACACAAGTCACTTCAGGAACAATTGATTTTCTAACAGAAAACCGGAACGCATGCCATGCGACGCTTCCATTGGGGTCTGTTCTGCTTTGATAAAGCTCCCTATAATTAGATTATAATTACGTATGAATAGTGATCCGTACATTGTTTATTTGTACTTCTGATTTTTACATGTTAAAATCCAATTACGAAGGCATCCTTATTTCTGAGCAATCGGCCGGTAAGAAATCCGGAAACGTTGAAATATTTCCGAATCAAATGAAGTTTACTTCGGCAGATGGTGACATTACCTTATTGCCGCTTTCTGACATGCAAGTGAGCACAGGTGGGGCTGCAAACCGTTATCTCTATTTTAAATTTAAGTCGGGATTCACATTCTACACGGATGATTCCGAGATTTTGAATCATGCTGACATTAAATATCTGAAAGACACCGGAAAGGAGGTGAAGGGATTTCGCCATAGAAAACGCTTGTTATGGGTTACATTTTCTCTCACCGGAGTTCTGTTGGTATTGGCTCTGGTTTGGTTTGTTTTCAATACGAACCTTGTCATCAAAATGGTGGTGAATCAGATTCCAAGGGATTTGGAATTGAGTTTAAGCCAAACACTGAAGGAACAGGCACTTGAAGGCAAGAAAATCATCGAGGATGAGAAACTGATGGCCGAATTGAATAAAATCATCGGACCCTTGTTACAACATGGAGATACCTCACCATACAGTTTTAATTTTACGGTGATTGAGGACAGTACGATTAACGCTTTTGCCTTACCGGGAGGCGCAGTGATCATTCACAGCGGGCTTTTGCAAAAGGCAGGTTCAGCCGAAGAAATAGCCGGGGTTTTGGCACATGAAATTTCCCATGTTACCTTAAGGCACCATATGCGCGGACTGGTGAGCAATTTGAGTTTGATGTTGATATTCAGAGGTTTGGTGGGTGATATAACAGGGATATCGGCATCCTTAATCAATGCAGGTGCCACGCTGGGTTCTTTGTCGTATAGCCGGGGATTTGAAAAGGAAGCAGATGTGAATGGTCTTAAAATACTCGAACGCTCGAAAATCAACAGTCAGGGAATGATTGATTTCTTCGACAAATTAAGCAAGGAACATGCGATGCCGGAAGAAACTGATTTCTTGAGTACACACCCTAATCCTGGAAATCGCAAAAAATACCTTGAGAAATTACAAAATGATAATATCATAGCTAAGAAATTAGATATAGATTTGACACTAATTCACAGAATAATTCAACAGCAAAAAAATGCAAATTGACATCAAAGGAGCGCCGGCATTCAGTTATCCAATCGTAAAAATGGAGCCCGGAGAAAGCCTGATTGCCGAATCGGGAGCCATGTCGTGTATGGATCCGGACATAGATATGAAAACCGGTATTAAAGGAGGACTGATTACGGGCTTAATACGCAAATTTCTTGGCGGAGAGAGTCTTTTTATCAATACATTTACCAATCGGGGCAAATATGCGGTCGATTTATATTTGACTCAGGGGGTACCTGGAGATGTGAAATTATTGAATTTAAAAGCCGGTGAAAAAATGTATATACAGCCGGGGGCCTTTATTTGTGCTGAACCCAGCGTAAAATATCAGATCGTTTGGGCCGGCTTACATTCATTGATTGGAGGAGAAGGCTTGTTCAGGATTTGTCTGACCGGACCGGGTATGGCCTGCATTGGCGCCTATGGAGGTATTGATGCGATAAATCTGGAAGGGGATCTGATCGTGGATAGTGGGCATTTGGTAGC
>CAZTGZ010000006.1:37252-110420 GCA_964613385.1 uncultured Chitinophagaceae bacterium | reverse complement strand
TTTTCCTGCCGGGGTGAGTATAAAAACCCGTTTGTCGGGTGGATTGATTTCAAGTTTCACCAGCGGTGAGGGGTTTGTGATGCAGTTGAAAGGCAGGGGGGATATTTTAATACAGACCCGATCAGAACGTGGATTGGTTCAATGGGTTAATCGTCAAATTTAAAGATATGAATATTGATATTTTACAACGGCCGGCTGCAACAACGGCACTTATACATCTGGGTTCAGGTGAGTCACTCACAGCTGAAGGAGGTGCAATGATTGCTATGAGCAGCGACATACATATGGAGACAACCACACATCAGAAAAGTGGAAGTGGCGGAATTATGTCAGGTCTCAAAAGGATGTTAAGTGGTGAGAGTTTCTTCATCAATCATTATACCGCCGGTTCTCAGGGAGGGCAGGTGTATTTAGCGCCAAAATTGCATGGGGATATATTGCAACTGCCTTTACAAGGAAAGAAAATTATTGTTCAGAGTGGTTCCTATCTGGCTTCAGATGCTCAGGTGAGCGTAACCTTTAACTGGCAGGGAATGAAAACCATCCTATCCGGCGAAGGACTATTCTGGCTCGAGTTAACCGGAGATGGCAATGCGCTGGTAAATGCATTTGGAGAAATTATTCCCATCGAAGTAAATGGGGAGTACATTGTTGATACCGGACATATCGTGGCTTTTGAACAGGGGTTGAGTTTCTCTATTTCCAAAGCGGGAAGCAGTTGGTTGGGTTCATTTTTAGGCGGCGAAGGATTTGTCTGTCGTTTTAAAGGGCAAGGCAAACTTTGGGTTCAAAGCCATAACCCCAATGCATTCGGAACCAAAATAGGAGCTAAATTAAAACCAAGATAATCATGGCATTTGAATACAATATCAGTCAGAGTCCTGACTACAGTATGCTGAAAGTGAATATACCATCAGGAAAAACCTTGAAGGTTGAGGCCTCAGCCATGGCAACGATGGACACAAATATTGAGATGAAGACCAAATTCAAAGGCGGATTGAGTCGTTTACTCACCGGAGAATCCATCTTTATCAATGAATTTACTGCTCAGCACGGAAATGGGAATATAGGAATAAGTCCTTCTGCTCCCGGTGACATATTGCACCGAGTATTGAATAATGAGTCTGTTTATTTGCAAAACGGGGCATATCTGGCCTCAGATCCGGGCATTGCCATTGAATCGAAATGGCAGGGTTTATCCAAGGCATTCTTTTCCGGTGAAGGTCTTTTTCTCATAAGAGCATCCGGCAGTGGCGATCTTTGGTTCAATAGTTACGGGGGAATTTTGGAATTGGATGTAAATGAACAATTGGTGGTTGATACAGGACATATAGTCGCATTTACTGAAGGCCTGGATTATCGCGTGAGCACGATTGGAGGTTACAAATCTTTGTTCTTTTCGGGTGAAGGATTTGTGTGCCGATTCAGCGGGCAAGGCAAAGTTTGGATTCAGACGCGCAAGCCACAGTCACTCGTTGCATTTTTAAATCCGTTCCGAAGAAGCAAAAGTTAAAAATTCCGATTTCAGTCGATGAACAGAAGACTGGAATCGCCATAGCTCAGGAATCGATATTTTTCCCGGATGGCATGGGCATAAACCTTTTTCCAGGATGGGCCTATGGCTGCTTCTACCAACATGAGCAATGTGCTTTTGGGTAGATGAAAGTTGGTAATTAAGGCCCCGGATGAACGAATTTGGTACCCGGGTAACATCATTATTTGAGTAAATGCTTCAATACTTGTGAGCTTGTTTTGATGCGCATACTCCAGAAGGGTTTCCATTGCCTGATGATAGCTTAATTTTCCGGGAAGCTTTTTCCATGAAAATTGACCAACCGAATCACTTAATTTTCCTGAATCATGCAGTTCTGATGCCAGCCAATAGAGACTTTCCAATGTTCTCAGACTGGTGGTTCCAACAGATACGATAAAATCGGAATATGCCATCGATTCAATAGTCTTAACGGATACCTCAAAGAATTCACGGTGCATGGAATGTGCCGTAATATCTTCAGTTTCTACGGGTTGGAAGGTTCCTGCGCCAACATGCAAGGTTATAAAATGTGACTGGATGCCTTTTTGGTTCAGGGCATTCAATACTGGTTCAGAGAAATGCAATCCTGCGGTTGGTGCTGCAATGGCACCCGGAATGGATGCATACACGGTTTGATATCTGACTTTGTCATGGTCAACCATTTCCCGGTTCATATAAGGAGGAAGGGCCAACTTTCCCGCCAGGTTCAGCAATTCGGCCAATGTGTATTCATCTTCCCACTCCAGATGCACCCAATCCGCATGTTGTATGTCCCTTGATGCACTTATTTTAAAATTCTCATCTGATATACATAAGACCATGTCCGGTTTCCATTTCCTTGCATTTCCAATCATGCATTTCCATGTGGCTTTACCTTTTGCTGCCAGGCTAAGTTCCATACTTCCATGGTTTTCAACCGATTCGAGCATCAGAATTTCTATCAGGGCACCCGTTGGTTTACGGAAAAATAAACGGGCGGGAATAACCTTGGTATTGTTGAATATCAGACTGGTATTTTGAGGTAAAAGATTGGGTAAGTCCAAAAAATTATGGTCACTGATGGTTGACTGTGCGAATTTGAGCAATCTTGAGGTATCCCTTTCTTCTGTAGGTTTTGATGCAATGAGCTCCTGAGGCAATGTGTAATTAAAATGTTCGAGGTTCAAGGTCGTGGTTTTCATCCAATCAAACATTTATACATTTTTCCGGGAAGAGATAATACAAGATTTCTGAATTCTAATTCCAGCAAGATAAACGCCAGTCGGCTGCTATTCAGGTTTTGAGAGGCTATGATATCATCGAGACTTGCGGTAGACTTGTTCTTGATGAATTGCAGAACCTGCAGGTATTCGGCGCTTAAATCCAAGGGCAGTTGAGCTTGTTTAGCGGGAATGGAGTCCTTTTTCTTCCAGTTCATGACGTTGAGTAATTCATCCAGGCTATCGAGCAAGGCGGCTTGTTGTGTTTTAATCAGGTAATTGCATCCCTTGGAGTGCAGATCGTCAGAACGACCGGGAACAGCCATAACTTCCCGATCATAATTCAAAGCCAGTTTAGCGGTAATCATGGATCCGCCTTTTAAGTCCGTTTCGACAACCAACAATACATCTATTAATCCTGCTACAATACGGTTACGTTTTGGGAAGTTCTCCCGATCCGGCTTGGTACCGGAAACATGTTCCGACAATAAGGCACCTTTGCTTTGAACCATTTTCCTTGCAGTAGACAAATGTACGGAAGGGTATACTCTGTCGAGACCATGTGCCATTACTCCGAGGGTTGGTATTTGATGTTTCAATGCGGCCTTATGAGCTATGATATCGATTCCATAGGCCATTCCACTGACAATGGTGCAATGATAAGGTTCAAGGCCTTCTATCAACTCTTCGGTTATTTGACGTCCGTAAGGTGTATTTTTACGTGTCCCCACAACGCCTATCATACGTTGTGCATTCAAGTCGGCATTACCCAGAGAAAAAAGAATTACCGGGGCATCCGGTATGTTTTTCAAACGATGCGGGTAATCCGATTGGTAATAAATATGTAAATGGATATGGTGCTTTTTGACAAATTCGAGTTCTTGTTGGAATTTGTCAAATTCTTTAAATTGGGTAATGTTCAGAACTGTGTTTTCTCCTACACCGGGTATTCTGAGCAGGGTGCTTTTTTTCAATTTAAAAACTTCGGCCGCAGAACCACAGTAGCTTAAAAGGTTCTTAGCGGTGTAATTCCCAACCATTCGAACATTGGTGAGGGCCAGCAACGCGATGAGTTCATCCTCGGATATGGAATGAAGTCTACTTTCCGACGCCGAGTTTGCCACTGTTCAGGAGATGATAACCAATGAGTTCATCGTATCCATAAAACGGATTCTTGTGATAAATAAGGATGTGGTAATCATTCTCTGTTTCGAAATGATTGCCTTCGGTGAATAATAAATCAGCTGCCCGGGTTTCTTCATCCGGTATGGCATACCAATAATTGTAATAGCTCTGTTTCAACTTAACCATCGCATAATATCCTTCGTATGCGGGCAGATAAGTCATCTTAAATTTATCCTGGAATCTCCAGTCGCTGAGTTCTCCAAAAATATACACATCTCCCTTTTGCAGAGGATTTTTGCTCTTCAGGTAAAAGTGCACCATGGCATAATCGGCATCTGAATTCGTTTCATCTCTGATCCCATCTTTGTTGCCGATGACTCTTTTACCATTATAATCAATTGAATAGGTATAGGTAAGATGAGATCTCAGTTCTTCCGGTCTGAGCACTACGTTTACCATAGAATCAAAATATTTCTCGGCTACGTTATTGCTGAAAAACCGAAGCGAGCGGATGTCAAAGAATCTGAATTCATTGCCGGCTGACATGAGGTTTTTGTCTTCATAATTAAAGATCAGCTCATTGTTATTTACAAACAGCGGCTTGAGACCAAAAATGGCATTCTCCCAATTATTATTTTGGATAACGACTGCTTTCACGTCCTGGAAAGGGTTTGGTATATCATAATCCTTATAATCTGCATTAAAATCTATTTCATGAAAATAATTGCGTTTTGCCGGATCGGTGGCTGCCGTAACTTTTCCTGAGCACCGCACATGATTGTCGAGCACCATAAACCGCCGCGTGAGAATGAGGTCAGTTTCATCAAAGTTTCTGAATACCTTTAAGATGAAATTACCGCTGCGTGTAATTTTCATTTCTGATGTTGGAAAGGCCGTCTGGTAACGCACATACTTCTGAAAGGTATTGGTCGAAAACATGGTTGAATTGATGTTTTCGATGGTATTACCGCTAATGTATTCGGTGGATTGCATATCGCTTGGTTCCCAATTGGCATTGCAATGAATGAAGGTATATTGATAGAAGTCGTTTTTAGGTTTGAGTTCATCGAAGGATAGGTATAGCTGTTCTCCGCTATTCAAATTGATCAGAGGCATTGGATTATAAACCTCCATGCCTTTCGAGAGCATTACTGTTTCGATTCCCGATTCATAGATATAATTGGAATATTTCATTTCCTTTTGTGCCCATGACTGAAGGCAAAAAGGTACATTCAACAAAAGCAATATCAATGATCTCAACATATTATACGGGTTAACGCCAAAAAAGCAAATATAATACCATTGAGATGTTCATTCGAAACGAAGGGCATCGACCGGTTTAATGGAAATAGCCCTTTTTGCGGGTAAAATGCCCGCAAGTGCACCCGCTATAACCAGGATAAACAGCGCGGTAAAAGCGGTTTGCAATGATACTTCCGGGTTCTTGAAGAAATTTCCGGAAGCGCCCAATTTCCCGATTCCTTCGAGTAGCCAGATTCCGGCAAACATGCCTATATAGCCCGCCAGTAAGGTCAGGCTAACAGCTTCCAGAATTATTTGAGTAATGATGGCACCGGGCTTAGCTCCGATGGCGCGTCGGATGCCAATTTCCCGCGTTCTTTCTCTAATGGTTATGAGCATAATATTACTCACTCCGATGATTCCTGCCAACAAGGTCATCAGTCCAACAAACCATGATACCACTCTGACTGCGGTAAATGTATTTTCCATGCTGGCAAAACGCTCCTCAACATTAAAACTTCCGAAAGCCCGGTCGTCATCGGGTGCAACTTTATACTTTCGGTTTAATGCAGCCCGGGTATCTGCCTCGATCTGACTGCCTTTCATACCCTTTTTACAGGTAAGTGCAAACCAACCTATGGAATTTCCCATGTTAAATGCCTTTTGGAAGGTCGTGAATGGAATGTATATGGTTTGTTCGTCTCTTTCCGCCTCACTCCCACTCCTCTTGGTGTGAAATGTGCCGACTACCTGGAAATAGACACCATTAATCTGTATATATTTTTTCATCGGGTTCACCCCTTCGAACAGCACGTCAACCACTCTTTTTCCTATGATGGCCACTTTGCGATTTTCTTCTATATCGAGGGCATTGATGAATCTGCCATCATCCATGAATACCTGATTAATGGCCATTATTTCAGGCATATCTCCATTCACCGAAAACGCACCGCTTTTTTCTTTGTAGGTCACGTTGTTTCCACCCCTGAATCCTCCCAACTGATTTCTGGGTGCAAGTACATCGATGCCAGGAACTTCCCTTTTTAAATATTCGATGTCATCATTTTCAAAATGCATGCTTCGACCTTTGGGCAATCCCATATATGCTTTTGATGTAGACTGACCCCAAAAGAAAACACTGTTGGTGGCAAAACCGGCAAACATGCTCTTTACCCCATTTTCCAATCCTTTGCCACTTCCCAATATAACCATGAGCATAAACACCCCCCAACCTACTCCAAAAGCGGTCAGAATGGTGCGCAATGGATTTTTGCGCAGGGTATGATATATTTCATATAATCTGTCCAACTCCTCAAAAATAGACCCTGGTTGTGCTATTCCTTTTAATCTTCGACGAATTCATGATTCAAATAGAATAAAGAAAGCCGGTCTTGAGAACCGGCTTTCATGATATATGTTGTGGTCTTAAGATTAAACTCCAACATCGTGGTTGGCGCTTTCCAAAAGATACGGGTGATTCTTAGGAAATATATTGGCTTTACTTAAACTATTCAGGACGATATAAATAAATACGCCTGCAAATGCCATGGTCATGCCTATTTCGAGCAATCCGATTCCGGCATGATTTCCCAGTGTACCGGGCATAATCATTAAATAAACATCCAGCCAATGTCCCAATAAAATGATACTTCCTGCTACCAAAATCACTTTAGGGTTGCGTTTTGCATTTCTCATCATCAGAATTAGGAAAGGCAAAGCAAAATTCATGATGATATTGGTAAGGAATAAAGGCTTGAACTCGGGTGTTCTTCTGGCGTCAAAATAAACCACCTCTTCAGGTAAGTTTGCATACCAAATAAGGAGATACTGTGCCAACCAGATGTATGCCCAGAAAATACTGAAGGCAAACATAAATTTACCTATGTCATGGATGACCTCATCGGAAACTATTTCCAAATATCCTCTTGATTTCAGGAATAAGGTAAAGAACATGATCATGGTCATTCCCGTTACAAAAGAAATGGCGAAATTATATACGCTAAAAATAGTACTGAACCAGTGTGCGTCAATACTCATGATCACAATCCAGCTTAAAATACTAAAGCTGAAGGCAAATATTACCAGAAATGCCGCTGAGAATTTGATGGATTTCTTGAAATAATCCATTCCACCATGCTCATCTTCCTGCAAGGATGCTTTTCTCAAAATATATCTGAAAAGTATCCATAGTCCGATGATGACAGGAACACCTACCAAAAAGAAACCATTGTTTAAGAACCAGGTTTTACCTGCAAGAATCGCATCAAATCCTTCCTGATCTGCTTTTAAACCCTGGGTCATATATTGGTACCAGTGGTAAATTTCTGTTCTGCCGAAAAACACCACTATACAAATTGTAATGAATGCAACGGGTAAATAGGCAGATATGGATTCTGCAACGCGCTTCACCAAAGTGGCCCATCCTGCATTTGCCGCATAATTCACAGCAACAAAGAATAAAGCACCAACTGAAAACAGCATAAAATAGTAGCTATTCATCAGGAAAACCGCCCAAATGCGTGTCAACCAGGTTTTTTCATGATGTCCGCCGTGTTCACTTTCGTGATTGTCACCAGCAGAAGCATGAGTTTCAGCGGTATGGGCTTCCGTTGCATGAGCATCAGCTGCATGAGCATCGGCTGAATGTACTTCAGAAGTATGAGCGTCAACTGCCGGGGCTGCAGATGAATCTGAAGCATGAGCATCGGTTGCCATAGTTGAATGTGCTTCTGCGCCGTGATCATTGGCTGCCGGAGCTGCATGTTCTTCTGAAGCATGTGCGGCGGCTGTCGGAGCATGCGTCTCTTCTGACACTGTAGCTTGGCCTTTGTCCCAATCGCTTCTCACCTGATAGGCGCCAATCCCGGTCAGGACTAATCCCAACACAAAAACCACGACCAAAACCATACGGTTACGGCTGGTAAACTCAAATCTTTCTTCCTGAATTTCTTTTATATAATGGTGACCCATAATGTTCGAAATTTATTATTTATTGGTGTTATCGGGTTGAACACTCGCTGTACTATCGGCACTCGTTGGTGCGGCTGCTGCGTTAGCTGCTGATTCTTTTCCTAAACTCAGACTTTTAACATAACCTATGACCTTCCATCTTTCATCCGGACTCAATACAGATGCATGAGATCCCATTAAGCCTTTACCGAAAGTAATGGTATGATAGATTTTACCATTGGGCAGGGTTTTTACATAATCTGATTGATAATTAGACCATGGTGGAGGCGGAAATTTACCACCTGCAATAACGGGTCCGTCATTTCCCCCTGTTTTTCCGTGACAATTCCAGCAGTAAACGTTATACAATCTTTCCCCTTCAGCGAGATTTTCTTCATTAAAGGGCACCCAAGAACTGAAAGCGGCTGAAGCTTCATAACCTTCGGCGGTATTCGGGTAAGGATATATATAATTCAATTGTCCTCTGGCTACTGATCCGGCTACGGGCAGTCTCATGGTCATTCCATTGGGATTATACGGACTTTTTGTCACTTGAGAAAAAGGCTCATATCCCTTTGAAACATACATATCAGGGGCATATTCAATACCCGGATTATCTCCACTGCTCGTGCATGCAATAAAGCCTGAAGCAATACATCCTAAGAGCAGTAACTGTTTGAAATTTCTTTTCATTGGTCGATCCAATTTGCTGATTTATTAATGGCCTTTGTGTTCTCTGATTTCTATGGCTCCCGAGTCCTTCAATATTTGAATGGCCTCATCGCGATTGCTGTGGAGGGTTTCTTCATCGATGGTCAAGAGCAGTAGATCGTTGGTTTGTCTGCGATCCAGAACATCTTCCCTGATACCATGAATCATCTTGCTCCGGTAGAAAAACAGGATACCCATACCGAACGCTGTGCACAGGATAGTAAGTTCGAATGTAACCGGAACCATACTTGGCAACATCAGATAGTTATCCGGCTTACCACCAATGTTCATTGGCCAATCGAATACCTGCATATAGAATTGGAGTACAAGCCCTGTAAGAAATCCGATAGAACCGCATAAAAATGCACCAATGGTCAAATTTGACCTCTTAATGCCCATGGCTTTGTCGAGGTTGTGAACCGGAAATGGGGTATAACAGTCGAATACTTCGACATTATTTTTTCTCAGTTTGGTTACCCCATCTATGAGTTGATCGGGTTCCTGATATACGCCTACAATAAGATTTTTATCTAACATGTCGGTTATTTTATTACTCTTTACTTTTAATGATTCCCTTAACTTCTGCCATGTTCACCACAGGTAAAAACTTGCTAAACAGGAAGAAACATGTGAAGAACAAGCCCATCGTTCCGATGAATATACCTACCTCAACCCATGTTGGACCGTACATTACCCATGAAGACGGTAAATAATCTCTATGCAAAGAGGTTACAATAATTACAAATCGTTCGAACCACATTCCGATATTCACAATAATGGACATAACAAAAATGAACCACGGAGTTGTTCTGGCCCATTTGAACCAAAACACCTGAGGGGCGATCAAATTGCAGCTCATCATACTCCAATATGCCCACCAATAAGGTCCAAATGCTCTGTTCGCGAAGGCATACTGCTCATATTCAACTCCTGAATAAAAGGCGATAAAAAATTCCGTCAAATACGCCAAGCCTACCATGGAACCCGTTAACATGACCACTTTGGTCATAGCTTCCAGGTGACCAATGGTGATATAATCTTCGAGTTTCATCACTTTTCTGGCAATAACCAACAAGGTTAGCACCATTCCGAAACCGGAAAAAATCGCACCTGCAACGAAATAGGGCGGAAAAATCGTCGTATGCCAACCAGGAATCACAGAAGTTGCGAAGTCCATAGATACAATGGTGTGTACTGAAAGTACCAGTGGGGTAGAAATACCGGCTAAGATTAATGAAACGACCTCATATCTGTGCCAGGTTCTCGCTGATCCATTCCATCCCATGGCAAAAAAGCCATACCAGAATTTACGTGCTTTTGATGTTGCTCTATCTCTTACAGATGCGATATCGGGTATCAATCCCAAATACCAAAACAACAGAGAAACAGAGAAATAGGTCGAAATTGCAAACACGTCCCAAAGCAAGGGAGAGTTGAAGTTAACCCAAAGAGACCCAAATCCGTTGGGTAATGGCAATGGCCAGTAACCCAACCAAACCCTACCCATGTGGAAGAGTGGGAAAATTGCTGCGCACATTACGGCGAAAATTGTCATCGCCTCTGCTGAACGGTTAATGGACATTCTCCACTTTTGTCTGAAAAGGAGAAGAATGGCCGAGATCAGGGTTCCTGCGTGACCAATACCTACCCAAAACACGAAGTTGGTGATATCCCAACCCCACATTACGGTCTTATTGATTCCCCAGGTACCAATACCTTGAGTGGTCGTAATTCCCAATGTTAATGCCAATAAGAGCAGGCAAACAAAAGAGATAGAAAAGCCTATCCACCATTGTTTGGTTGGGGGATTTTCAATAGGCCTGCAGATGTCATTGCTCACATCGGCGTATTTCTTATCACCGGTAACGAGCGGGTTTCTAATAGCTGCTTCGAACATTTCTTATCTATTAACTATGGGTTGTAGTTTTTTGAGTTTCAACATTTCTGATTCTGGTCATATAAACCACGCTTGGTTTAGTATCTAATTCTTCCAGAACATGGTATGCTCTTTCATTCTTATATAACTTGCTGATTTCGCTCTGAGGATCGTTCATGTCTCCAAAAACGATGGCACCTGCCGGACAAGATCTGGAACATGCCGTTTTAACATCACCGTCTTTCAACTGTCTGTTTTCTCTCTTGGCAGTCAATTTGGCAGCCTGGATATTTTGAACACAGAAACTACATTTTTCCATGACCCCTCTGGTTCTCACAGTTACATCAGGATTGATGACCATTTTACCCAAATCATTGTTGAAATGATAGTCGAAATTGTCATTATCGTTATATCTGAACCAGTTGAATCTTCTTACCTTATACGGACAGTTATTTCCGCAATATTTGGTACCGATACAACGGTTATAGGTCATTTGGTTCAACCCTTCACTGCTGTGTGTGGTTGCCAATACCGGGCAAACGGTTTCACAAGGAGCATGGTCACAATGCTGGCACATCATCGGCATATGCACAACCTGAACATTTTCATAGGCATACGCCCCACCGTCCTTGGTTGTTGAAGGTATTTTATTGATTTGCTTCTCTTTGCTTAACCATCCATTTTCTGTTGGGAAACTATAGTAGCGATCTACACGGATCCAATGCATTTCACGTCTCCTTCTCACTTCATTTCTACCTACAACCGGAACGTTGTTTTCAATGCTGCAGCTCACCACGCAGGCTCCACAACCGGTACATGCATTCAGGTCGATTGCCATACCCCAGTGGTGACCTTTGGTATAGTCGTATTCTTCCCAAAGAGAAACCAGGTTGTGATGTTTATGATTTTTAACGTATGGATCTTCTTTGTATTCAGCCAGAGTCGCTTCTCTTACAATATCGCGCCCCTCCATGCTCTGGTGGGTCTGAGTCTGAGCAAATGTATATCCGGAACCGGTTTTCTCAATTTTAACGCCCGAAACAATGTATTGCGTTCCTGTTTGGCTTATCGAAGCCAGACCATAGGCATTTTTACCTAAATCGCGCAAATCATTGTTAACCTGATCAGCAACCATGCGGCCATAACCCAAGGCTACGCCAACTGTGCCCCTTGCTTGTCCCGGCTGCAACAATACCGGCAGATTTTCAACGGTGCGTCCGTTTACAGATACACTAACGAAATCTCCTTGCTCCAAATTCATGGCTTTGGCATCGGTAATTCCAATAGACAGGTAGTTATCGTAACAAACTTTGGTTATCGGATCGGGTAACTCATGTACCCAAGGGTTATTTGACCAGGTTCCATCTCTCGGCCCTATTTTCTGGTACAACACCAAATCCATTTCTCCTTTTGGATTTTGAGCAGCAGCAGTTGCGGCTGCACCCAAAAGAACGTTCATGGAAGGTACGGTTGGAATCGCTTTGGATTTAATAAATATACCGTCGTGGAGAGATTTATTCCAATCGGCTCCTACCCAGGTGGCACAAATATTTTGAACATAATTGTAGGCTGCACTTTTATCGCCGGATGCAGCAGGTGCCTGACCAGCCCAAGTCAGCAAGCTCTCAAATGATTGGCGGGTATTGAAAACATTGCCAATGGTAGGTTGTGAAAACACAAAATACCCATTATATGGTTCCAGAATATCCCATGATTCGAGGAAATGAGAATCAGGAGCTACTATGCCCGCTAATTCGGTAGTTTCATCAATGGTAGATGCGGTAGAAACAACTAAATTAGCCTTTTTCAGGGCTTTTTTCAGTCGATCTGCTGAAGGATGGGCGTAAACAGGGTTGCAATTCACAAAAATCACCCCTTTTACTGTTCCATTTTCCAATTCATCCATAAAACGGGCAAACCCCGCTTCTTCGTAGGCTGAAATATTACTGTGATTATCTAAATCGATGGTGGTACCATAATTCTGCAAAAGAGAATTGATACCATTTACGATAAGCTGAACATTTACATCATTACTTCCGGAAATGACGAGGGATTTACCTTTTGCATTCCACAAGTCTTTGGCAGCGTGAGCGATGGCATCACCAGCTAATTCGCGGTTGTTCGGTACCGCCAATGGAGCCACACCGGCCAAGGCTGCAATTTTATTGTACAGGGTTGTGATATAAACACCTTCCAGACCTGCTCTCATCGGAATACGAACATCCGCATTAGAACCGGTAAGACTCATCAATGCTTCGAATTGAATATGTCTCGACATACCTTCTGAAGGTTTGCGATTCTTTTTGTAGTCCGAAGAAAAGCGAACAGGGCTGATCCATGTACCTAAAAAGTCAGCTCCAAAACTTACAATCACTTTGGCCTGATCGAATTGGTAATTGGGAACTACCCTTTTACCGAAAGCCGAAGCATTGGCATCCAAAATTCCACTGTAGGAAAAAGGATCATACACAACCTGCTTGGCCTGGGTATATTTGGTGCTGAACGCATTCAAGGCTGACTTCATCACCGGGCTGGTAGTTGTTCTGGTAACGATACGAATTCCTGATCCGGCTGCCTGAAGTTGATCCAGTTTTGAAATAACTTCTTTGTCTACCTGAGCCCAATCTTCAACCGCTTTCTTCTGCACCATTGGATGTTTGAAGCGAGATGTATCATACAGTGACAATATACTCGCTTGTCCCGTGCCACACAATCCGCCGCCGAACATTTCCGCCTGATCGTTTCCATCGATTTTTATCGGGCGGCCTTCGCGCACTTTAACGATGATAGGAAATCCTTCTCCGTAAACACCCAAATTGGTTGCGTAATACAGGGGCATACCCGGGGTAACCTGTTCTGGTTTAACCACATAAGGTATTGCATATTTTACGGGTGCTTTATTACAAGCAGCCAGAGTAACCGCTGCTACACTGAAACCAAAATACTTTAAGAAATCTCTTCTATTGGTATTAAAAGTGTATTCGCCGTTAAATGCTTCTTCCAGAGGTAATCCTTCTGAAAATTCATTCTTTCTGGACTCAAGATACTCTGAATTCAGGTTCAGTTCCTCTAAGCCTTTCCAGTATTGTTGGTTCTTTGACATATCTTTATGAGCTGATACTGTGAATTTCTAATTTGCTTAAATCAATAGTGACACTTGCTGCACTCCAAACCGCCATTTTCTGCAACGGTCACGTGATATTTGCCTTTTTTCAAAGCGTCTTTATGAATATCCTTATAATATGCATTATCTAAATTGATACCGCGTTCACGGTGACAATCCACGCACCATTTCATCTGCAAGGAGCTATGTTGTGCTACCTTATCCATTTCCTGTATTTCACCGTGGCAAGTTTGGCACTCCAAACCGGCTACTTTCACGTGTTGTGAGTGGTTAAAATATGACAGATCCGGTAGATTATGGATTCTTACCCATTCAACCGGTTTTTGCGGGGCTCCCGGAATATATTCCCGTTTCTCGCCGTCAAATCCAATGGCCTTATAGATTTTCTGAATCTCCGGAGAAATCTTTCCATAGTACTTATCTGTAGCCTGTACATACTTATGGCAATTCATACAGGTATTTAATGAAGGAATACTGGCTGATTTGCTTTTATCCGCAGTGCTGTGGCAATATTTACAATCCAATTCAAGGTCTCCTGCGTGAATTTTATGGGAGAAATTTATGGGTTGAGTAGGCGCATATCCTTGTTGAACACCTACTTCTGTCATTCCAAATTTGTATCCCCAGGCGCCCAAAACAACAACCGAAATACCCATAACGATCAGGGTAACAATGGTTGGATTCCATTTTGAAACAACCGGCTTAATCTTGCGGATGTAGAAGGAATCTTCAATGGCAGCAGGATTTTTTTCCTGAACCATACCTCTCAGGTTTCTGGAAATACCGAATAACAATCCGGCTATTAAAAGCAATACCGCACTTAAAACATAAACGGCTGTAAGGGTTGTACCGGTGTAAAATCCGGAATCCTGTGCCAACACTACATATGGAGAGCTCAGGAATAGTACCGCAAGGAATTTTCTCATAAATCTGATTTCAAAATGACAAAAGTCTGCCCAAGGCGCTGCAAATATAATGATCAATGACAGGTGCCATAGTCCAAAATATACACAGATTCCAATTTAGATTTCATCTAAATAGAATATTCAAGTGCTTGTTTTTCAGGTTATTACAGAAAGGTAAATTTCTTTTTGAACAATTAGTGAGGCACTTGATTTTCATTGTCACTTTCATATGCCCGTATGATTTCTTTCACCAGTCGGTGTCTGACAACATCCTGAATATCCAATTCGAGAAACTCAATGCCTTTGATGCCTTTGAGCAATCTGACGGCTCTTTTCAAACCTGAACGCTGCGCCTTGGGCAAGTCGACCTGGCTAAGATCTCCGGTCACGATAACCTTGGCGTTTGGCCCCATTCGCGTTAAGAACATTTTAAGCTGAACGTCCGTAGCATTTTGTGCTTCATCCAAAATAATAAAGCAATGATCTAAGGTTCTTCCACGCATAAAAGCCATGGGTGCCAATTCTATCGTTCCGTTTTCCAGATATTTAGCGTATTTATCCGGGGGCAACATATCTTGAAGCGAGTCATATAAAGGACGAAGGTAAGGGTCTATTTTTTCCTTCATATCTCCGGGTAAAAAGCCCAGATTCTCACCTGCTTCCACAGCCGGACGTGCCAGGATTATTTTCTTAATCTCCTTATCTTTAAGTGCTTTTACAGCTAAAGCTACCGCGGTATATGTTTTACCCGTTCCGGCCGGTCCGAGTGCAAAAACTATGTCATTCGATTTGACCAATTCAACCAGCTTCTTTTGGTTAGGTGTTCTGGCTCTGATCTGCTTTCCGTTCGGACCATAAACCAACACATCTGTTTCGTCAGGTAAAGGGGTTTTTACCAATTCATAGTCTACCGGGGTCAAATCACG
Organism: uncultured Chitinophagaceae bacterium; assembly: GCA_964613385.1. Taxonomy (GTDB): domain Bacteria; phylum Bacteroidota; class Bacteroidia; order NS11-12g; family UBA9320; genus CAZTGZ01. Next base: position 94,829 of record CAZTGZ010000006.1, on the reverse strand, counting down.
AATTTCCTGAAAAGAAAAATGTGGATTCCTTTTCAGTATTTCCGTCATTTCATCAACTTTCTTTTCCAAAGCCAGAAGGTCTTCTTCCGAACCCTGGGCTTTAATTTCATTTCCCCTTGAGGTTATTCTTAATCTCGGGAACTTGTGAATGAGGTAAGGAATGGCAGATTGGGCTGGAGAAAAAAATGCGGCTGGATTAATCGATTCGACGACGAGAATTTTTTCTATCAAGTGAAGTTTGTTTTATTGGTTATATAACGCTTCCAAAATTAATCCAATTGCCCGCAAATTTTATGCTAAACCGGTATCAAATCGTTTTGTTTACATTTTTTTTGCAATGAATTACTTTCAAATTGCAAATCGTCACGATTACATCTGATTTTGGACCCCGATCTGTGCCTTACTTTCAAATTGAGGCGCACTTTGCTTCTTTGAATGAGCGCATTCAGTTGTTTGAAATATCTGAGCATCAGGAAAAATTCGATTTGGTTGAAAGTAGCTATGTGTTTAAACAGATATATGAATCATTTCCCCCTGGAACTTTGCATATATTGCTAATTGACAGCGCATTAAGTTCAAGCGAGACCATCTTGTTCTGTCGCAGAAATGGTCACTCATTTATTTTTCAGAACAATGGCATACAGTCACTAATTTTCGAGGAACCTGTTGCGCTGTTCGAAATTTCTGTGAGCCATGAGTTTTCACCTTTGGTTCGATACCTGAACGCAGCGGAACAATTATTACAAAACGGAGAATCCGACCAATTCGCCAAATCATTCGACCGGCCAATAAAATTCAGTCAGACTGCGCTCGTTAGTAAAGACGACAGCCTTTACGGAACCATTATGCACAACGATGTTTTAGGAAATGCCCATACGAACATTCACAAAAGCGATTTTGAACAGTTTGTTGGAAACCATGCCTTTAGAATTCACCTCAGTCGATTTGAACGAATTTCCACCATTGAAACAAATTTGAAAGATATCAGGGATGGGGACCCTTACGCCACTTTCAATCATCGTGGATATTTAGTGATTGGGATTCGCAAGGGAGAAGCCAGCAAACTGCTGAATTTGGTTAAAGGACGTCCAATATCCATTGACAAACAATGATTATACGAATAGTTAAAATGACTTTTGATCCTCATCGAGTACGTGAATTTCAGGATTTATTCGAACAGGTGAAATTGAATATTGTTAGTTTTGAAGGATGCATGCAGCTTGAATTGTGTCAATCCATCCATTTACCTAATGTATTTTTCACGTATAGTATTTGGGAAAATGAACAAGCACTTGAAAATTACCGGAAATCCGGTTTATTTGCCGAAACGTGGACATTAACCAAAGCGATGTTTGCTTCGCCTGCTGAGGCCTGGTCAATCGTGAAACTTATAAGTTTGAAAAACAATGAAAAACCGTAAATACATTTTCGCCCGATTTATTTTGGTAATGCTTATCAGTTTTGTTTCTGTGCAGACCTTTGCACAGGAAGAATCCATTGAAATAGCAAAAGTTGCTTTAGAAGATAAAGCTTATAAGAAAGCGCTAAAAAATGCCCTGGATGCTGTTGAACATCCCGAAACTTCTAAAAATCCCGAGGCTTATTATCTGGCTGCTATCAGTTACAGATACCTTTCAGAGGACATCTATTATCTGGAAAAAAATCCTGACGCCATTAAAGAGGCCATGAAACTTGCGCTAAAAGGTCTGGATAAGGATAAAGGCGGAAAGGAATATGATAACTATGAAGAGGAATTGCGAATTCTGGCAAAAAAGAACAATGCCGAAGCAGATGCGAATTATAAAATTAACAAAATCAGCAAAGCGCTGGGCAATTATCAACAGTCATTTAAATTGGTTGGAGATACCACGGCATTTTACTGGTTGGGCAAGCTAAGCCTGTTAAGTGGAGATACTGCAACGGGACGTGATAATTATCTAATGTTAATTTCATGGTACTATGAATCCTACATGCAGGAGAAAAAAAATGACGGGTTCTTTGAAGAGCCATTCGTATACTTTGCCGATCACTTCTTTAATAAGGGCAAATATGATAGCGCCAATTACTATTTAGATCTGGGAAGAACCATTTTCGGCGCCACTTCATCTTTGGATTTTTACCAGAAGAAAATCGCCTGGCACCAGATTGAACAACTTCCACCCAGCAATATGATGCTGGAGGTGATACAAAAGACCTTGAAATTTTTCCCGCTGGATACAGCTCTTCTCAAGAAAGAAAACGCTCTATATCTCTATTTGATGAGAAATTCAATTGCAAGCAGGGATACCGTTAACATCCAAAAATATTTAAAGGATTTTTGCGATATAAAAGTAGCCCGTTCCGGTTCTAAGGATAAAACCAAGTATGAAAAAGTAGATGATTTTATAGAGGAGAATGCTGAAAATGTCATGTGGTTGTTGTCACAATATTATTATCGCCACCAGCATTTCGAAGCCTCGGGATATATGGCCGGTCAATATATTAGAGGTACAGCTACTTCTATGCAACCCATAGACTTAGAGAATCGATGGGTAATTATTTTGGATCACAGTTACAAGACAAAATCACTGGATTATACGGCTCATTTAATTGATCATGCTTTGATGTCACATCCTAAATCTAAAACGATTACGGATATGCGGAAAACAATCACGCTCGGAAGTTTAAATAAGGAATTAAGTACAATTGAAAAAGGAAGTTTGCGCGATTTGTTAATCAAACAGCCGGAGCTCATGGGGACTCCTGAGGTTTTAAAGTCTTATCAGAAAAACACCGATGCCTTTGCAGAAGAGCTTATTCGTGATAAGCAATATGCATTGGCTAAATCAATCATCCGACAAGAGTTGGCAAAAAATCCGAAAAACCCGGAATGGACCCGAAAACTGATTTATCTGGCCAAAGAAGATTTTTATTACAACTATTACGAAACCAGAACACGCCCGGACACCGTTGCCGGAATGATCAGCAATCATTTTGAATGGAAAGGAGACATTTCGAGATGCAATGAAGGAAGCGTTGATGACTTGATTCAAAGAAAAGTTGAAAACAGAATCAACTATTTCAGAAGGAATGCGGGCGTACCGGAGATTTACCTTGATCCCGAATACAACAGATGGTGCCAAAAGGCCGCATTTATGATGGAAGTAAACCGGAAACTGGATCATGAACCAAAAAAGAACTGGTCTTGCTACTCTGAGGAAGGCGCAACAGCTGCGCGTTATTCACTGCTGATTCAAAATTCACATACCAGTTATGCCGTTACGAGCTTTGTGGCTGACAATGACAATAAATCACTGGGAAACCGCCGTTGGATGTTATATCACAATGGCAAAATGTTTGGACATGGTTCCACCGACAAGTATTGCAGCATTTGGGCACTCGATGACAGCGGAGCTACAGACACAGCAATATACAGCAACTCTTTTGTGGCCTGGCCACCTGAAGGTTATACCCCTGAAATGGTGGTATTTAAAAATTGGTCCTTTGGTATTTACCGGGACCTTAAAGGTGCGAAAGTAAGTATGACCGAAGATGGCAAACCTGTTGCGCTTGTGTTACATCCCACCATTGAAGGTTATGGAATGCCCACATTGTGCTGGACACCCCAAATTACCTTTGATAAGACCAAAGATCGCAGTTTTGAGGTTTCCATTACCCTGGCTGATGGTCGTCTGTACAAATACGTTGTGCATGTTCTCGCTTTTGATCCGGTTGGGTATTGATGCAACCTATGTCCTAATTTTCTCATCTTTTAACGAGTTACATACGGTAAAATCAAATAGATTATATCTTTGAAGGTGTAACCCCTAAAAGATATGCCATTCGTAAAATGGATGTTGTTCATTTTGACTTGGACCATAAGTCTGAAGTCATTTACAACGCCCTTGTTCATCGAAAACAAAGGGCAGTGGGATTCCCATATATTATTTCAAACAGAGATTGATAATATTGCCATCTTTTTAGAAAAGGACGGTTACAGGATTTTAGAATTTGATCCTGATAACTGGAATAAGTTGATGAGACATACCCATGAAGCGGATGCCTCATTTGAACCGGAACGAAGGTTGAAATATCAAGTAACCAAAGTGACTTTTTCTGGAGTTAATCCTGATTTTCAATTGATTAAATCCGGTCAAAGCAAATTTCATCACAATTATTTTCTCGATAACCAGGCTCAGAACCATGTTTCCAATGTGTATTCCTACGAAAAAATAACTTATCAAAATTTTTATCCGGGTATCGATTTGGAATTTATCTGGAAAGACAGGAATCTGAAATATAACTTCATTCTGCACGCGCAGGCTGATCCCGGAAACATTAAATGGCGATACGACGGAATTCCAAAAGTAGAGTTGGCTGCCAGGCACATTGGTTTAAGAACATCCATCGGGCAACACAAGGAGACCATGCCCGAAGTTTATAGTTTGCAGGGCGGAGTCAAAAAAGAGCATGACTGTGCATTTCGGTATGATGGTGGATACTTTGGATATTCCTTACAAATGGACGGGGATTTTGAAACCCTGACCATAGACCCCGAGTTAATTTTCTCTACCTATGCCGGGAATACCGCTGACAATTTTGGCTTCACCGCGACATATGATTCCGAGGGTAATCTTTATGCCGGAGGTATTTGCACCGGACCAACCAAGTTTTTCAAAGGCCGGTATCCTGCTACACCCGGAGCGTTTGATGAGGAATATAACGGTGGCAATGATGAATCACAAGGAATATGGTCTTATTTCTTTAAATGCGATATTACCATTTCAAAATACAGTGCAGACGGATCCCAATTGCTATATGCGACCTATTTAGGTGGAGTAAGTAATGAATATCCGCATAGTATCATTGTAAATTCCGAAGATGAACTCATCGTTTTTGGCACTACATTTTCTCCGAATTTTCCCACTACCGAAACTGCATATCAGAAACTGCGAAATGGTTTGAACGATCTGATTGTTTCAAGATTTAGCCAGGATGGAAGTCAATTACTGGCTTCCACTTATTATGGTGGTACAGACAACGACGGATTAAATCAGGCTTCTATTTTGAAATACTTTTATGCGGATGATTTCCGCGGTGAGGTTCAGGTTGACACAATGGGGAATATATACATTGGCACCTGCACTTACAGCACTGATTTAAGGTTGAACAATGCCTTGATTCAACCTGCAAAAGCCGGAAATTCGGATGGATTGGTCCTGAAATTTGATCCTTCGCTCACAAATTTAATTTGGGGCACCTATTTAGGAGGGAATTCGGATGATGCCATTTACAATATTGATTTGCATCCGTCGGGTACCATTTATGTTTCGGGAGGTACCAAAAGCACTAATTTACCGACCAGTTCTACCTCCATTCAGCCCAACAACAAAGGGGGAACCTGTGATGGATTTTTAGCTGCGATTGATGCTGACGGTCGCAAGATCAATCAGCTCACTTATTTCGGGACAGACAAGTATGATCAGATTTTCGGGATTGAATTTGACCATGAAAATCAAGTTTATATTGTGGGACAGACCCATGGTCAAATTCCGATTGAGGGACCTGTCTATTCTGTTAAGAACGCAGGACAGTTCATTGCTAAAATGAATCCTGAACTAACCAAATTGGAATGGAGCACAACGTGGGGAACGGGAGACGGCGCGCCGGACTTGACGATTAATGCATTTTTGGTCGATGAATGTCGAAAAATATTTGTTTCGGGCTGGGGAGGTTTATCGAGCACCAAGTCTTTTAGTTCAACCAGCGGGCTGCCGATAACTTCAGATGCTGTTCAGAAAACAACGGATGGAAGCGATTTCTACTTGCTGGTATTGTCGAAAAATGCGAAAAAGCTTGTTTACGGGACGTATTTTGGCGGCTACCGCACCCATGACCACGTGGATGGTGGAACTTCCCGTTTTGATAAAAAAGGTGTTATCTATCAGTCTGTTTGTGCGAGCTGTCCGGATAACGATATCGAAAGCAGAATCAGCGATTTTCCTACAACAGATGGGGCTTTTGCAGAAACCAATTCAAGCCCCAGATGCAGCAATGCTGCCTTCAAAATTGCATTTGGCAATTTAAATGCACCTCCTGAACCCAGAGACACATTTCTGACAGTAACAGCATTGGATACACTGAATTTTGATTACGTGGTAAAAGATCCGGATGACGACTCGATTTTTGTCCAGTATCAGCCTGAATCCATCGCCAACAAAAAATTCCCGGGACTACAATCAGATCAAAAAGCATTGGCTGAACTGATTTCGAACTTTCCATTCAGCGGCGATTGCAGCGATATTTCCAAAGATACCCTAAAGATACGAGTATATGTTAAAGACAAAGGTTGTCCGGATTACAAGGACAGCTTCGCTTATATATACATCAAAGTACTCCCTCCCCCTCCCATTGCTCCTCCGGCCACCATATGTCTTAATTTTAAGTCGGATCATTTAAAATTATTATGGGACGCAACGCCAAAATCAAAGTATTTCGACTACCTGCTTCTGCACCGCCGCGACCCCAATGGAATTACGAATATTATTGACACCATACGCCATCAGAATGGATTTGAATTTGAAGATTTTGATGTAGTAAATCCAAAATTCAGAGACTACACTTACTACATCGTTGCGCAGAATAAATGCGGAATTAAAGGTGACACTTCGATCAAAGCTTCTTCGAGCAAAGAATATGAATTACCTATTGAAGTCAGTTATCTCGTAACAACTTCAGTAGTTGAGAATAAGAATCTCGAAGTGCATTGGACTGCCTCTACGGAAGAAGATTTCGGATCATACGATATTTATAAGAAAGTGAACGACGAATCAACCAACTTCGAATATGTGAAAACTCTGGCTGGGAGATATGATACAACATTTATAGATACAGATGTAAATGTTACCCAAACGTCCTATTGTTATGGCATCGTTGTGAATGACAACTGCGGGCATATCAGCAAGATGAGCAATGTTGGATGTTCAGTGGTATTAACCGGAGAAGAAAAGCCGTTCTATTTTAATCTGTACTGGACTCCTTATACCGATTGGAAAGGTGGCGTTCAGGAATATATGCTGGAAAGATCGGTAGATACCGGAGTGCTGAGACCTATCGTAATGCTTCCTGATGAGAACTATTTTTTTAAGGATGATCAACTCGATTATGATTGGGGTGGCTATAATTACAGGGTTAGAGCTAGCGAAGGTCCGGGCAGTTATAATGCCGTGAGTTATTCAAATCAAATATATTTAATTCAACCTCCCTTGTTACATGTTCCCAACGCCTTTACACCTAATGGGGATATGCTTAATGAAAAATGGGGAATCGTACCCGTTTTTGTTAAGGAATATCATTTGAGAATTTATAATAGATGGGGAGAAAAGCTCTTCGAAACCCGGGACAAACATGAGATATGGAATGGAGAATACAAGGAGCTTTTGACCAGTAATAATGTTTATATGTACATGATTACTTTCACAGGCTGGGATCGATCTGTGCATTATCGCAAAGGCACTGTCACATCATTAAAATAAATTTCTTTGCTATTTATAATAATTAGTACGTATTTTGTTACTAGTTACTACTAATTACTACTACTATGTTGTTCCGCTTCATCAATGTCCTGACCGAAAAAAACTACCCCAGGGGATTTATTTTATTGGTGGATCTTCTTTTCTGCTTTTTTTCCTTTGTTTTCAGCTATTCGCTTCAAAACAGTGTGGCAGAAACCGGCTTGGAGAATTTGTTATATCCCACTTTAGTTGTGCTTATTTTCAGGTTACAATCCTTTCTTTTTACCAGGTCTTACACGGGTATTATCAAGTTTACGAGTACGCAAGATGGTTTAAGGATAATTACCGCATTTATTATCAGCTCTTTAGGCATCTGGTTAGCATCTTATTTATATTTTATCTATACCAAGGAAGTATTTATCAGAATGTCCGTGATCGTTATGGACTCGAGTCTTTCCTTGATCATGATCATTTCGACCCGATTAGGAGTTAAAATGTTGTTCCAGGAAATGGGAAACCGCAAAGCAACGGACCGTAAAAATGTGGTAATTTATGGTGCAGACCATACCGGAGTTATATTGAAGAGAACCCTTGAAAACGATCCGGCTCAAAAAGTGAAAGTTGTTGCTTTTATTGATAAAAGACCCGAATTGACGGGTAAAACAGCAGAAGGAGTTCCCATATTTTCCAATTTGAGTTCATTGGAAAACATCGCCCAAAAAGTAAAAATCGACGAACTTATTCTCGCTGATACCAATTTAATAGGTTCTAAGAGAAGTCAGCTTCTGGCGGAGGCGCTGGAATACAATATAAATTTGAAAGCTGTACCTCCCCTTGAAAGTTGGGTTAATGGCAAATTGTCTTCCAAACAGATTAAAAATGTTGCCATTGAAGAATTATTAGGCAGAGACCCGATTGAACTGGACAACGAAAACATCGGAAAATCTCTCAATAATAAGGTCATATTAATTACGGGAGCCGCAGGTAGCATCGGGAGTGAAATTGTTCGTCAGTGTCTGAAGTTTAAGCCGAAACAAATTTTAATATTGGATCAGGCTGAAACACCTATGCATGATCTGGTTTTAGAGTTGAACAACAATAACCTGATTCTCCCCATTATTGCCGACATCCGCAATATTGAAAGGATTACCAAAGTATTTGACAAATTCAGACCTCAGATAGTATTTCATGCCGCTGCCTACAAGCATGTTCCTTTAATGGAAGATAATCCGTATGAAGCGATTACAACCAATGTTTTAGGAACGCGAATTGTGGCAGATCTGGCGGTTAGCTATGAGGCTGAGAAATTTATCTATGTTTCAACGGATAAAGCTGTGAATCCAACCAATATTATGGGGGCTTCCAAAAGAATCAGCGAGATTTATGTTCAATCACTGAATTCAAAACTCGAGTTAATCAATCGCAAACATACCAAGTTCATTACAACCCGTTTTGGCAATGTATTGGGTTCAAACGGAAGCGTTATTCCAAGATTTAAAAAGCAAATTAAATCCGGTGGTCCTGTAACCGTTACGCATCCTGAAATTAACCGATATTTCATGACCATTCCCGAAGCATGTCGCCTGGTTCTTGAAGCAGGATCCATGGGTAATGGAGGTGAGATTTACATTTTTGATATGGGTGAACCTGTGAAAATTGTGGATCTGGCCGAGAAAATGATTCGATTAAGTGGTTTAAAACCTTATAAAGACATTGAAATCAAATTTACAGGGCTCAGACCGGGTGAAAAACTTAAGGAAGAGTTGTTGAGTTCGAAAGAAACCACCATTGGCACTCACCATCCGAAAATCATGATTGCCCGCGTCCAGGAATACAATTTCCTTGAAGTGAATGATAAAATAAATTTGATGACAAAACCGGAGACCTTGAACCAAAATCGTTTACTGGTTGCTTTTATGAAAGAATTGGTTCCGGAATATGTGAGCAACAACTCAATTTTTGAAGAACTGGATCAAAAGCTGGTTACGTCTAAAGCTTCTTAATCCGCTGATGAAATATTCCTGTAACCCTGCAAATTAGACCATCGATCTATGTGTTGAACGATGCTGTCCAATTGTGCGGGATGCTCACCTGCAAGGGTAATGGATTTTACATATTGATTTAAATTCAACTTCAAGATAACTGAAGGAAGATCTGAATAAGGAGAAGGATATATGGAATCATATTGACTCCAATCGCAGCGATCCAAAAAGGCGAATAAATCCACCAGCGAATCCGCGGGTACTGTTAATTCCCATTTCCCAATTTTGTCAGTAAATCGTTGGCCTGAGTAGCTGATTAGGCCTTCACGATTTAGTTCAATGGTATATTGAGGACAAGTTCCATAGCAGGGAGTTCTTTGTAAACTCACTGAATGGACAATTTTTGAATTCGTGTTTTCCTTAGAACTTTTACATCCTATGGGCAAAAGTGCGATGAACACCCATATCGGGAATTTGCTCATTTGGTTAAATCAACCACAACTACACCGGGTTTTTTGCTGGCGTCGAATTTAAAGAGGCCGTCGTTCATGGCCAGATTCGGGCTGAAAGAGATGATTTCATACTTACTTTCCATACCATTTTTGTTCAATACGGTCATATCTGAAATCTTATGCCCTTGTTTTTCTACGGAAAGCTTCACCTTAAAATATGGCTTGCTTTTGTCTTTGGGTGTAAGTTCTATACGCTGTATGGTTTTGCCCTTTACGTTCTCTTCGCCCGCAAATTTTGAAATGAATCCCTTTTGATATACAGTAAAAATATTTGAAGGGCTTATATCTTCCTTACCTGGATCATACTTAGTGATTTGTACTTCATTGGCATCTGATAAATAAGTCCAAAGTGTTTTGCCATCACAATAAATTTCCTGGCCACTCATTTCAATTTTGAACTTCTTTCCTTTGGAATACAAAGTGCCGCTCTGAGAAATATTACTATTGTCTTGTTTGCTCTTAATCTGTACTTTAAAACTGGCCTTTATCGTCTTGTAATTTTTATAGGTCTTACTGACATCATTTAATATTTTAACGGCAGCCTGATCATCCTTTTGCAACGTAAATGACAAAAGAAATGCAGTACAAAGCGATAAAAGGGTTATTCTGAAAATGTTCATCTAAGATTTTTTTTACAACGAGTTCAAATATTGTTCCAAACTATACTCATCCGGATAAAGGACCGATCTGGCTTTACTTCCTTCAAATGGACCTACAATATTAGCTTGTTCCAACTGATCTATCAAACGTCCGGCACGATTATATCCTACTTTCAGTTTTCGTTGTATCAGGGAGGTTGAACCTTGTTGATGTTGAACTACAATGCGGGCCGCTTCTTCGAAGAGGGCATCTCTTTCTTCCGGATCAAATTCTGTCAGTGAGCCACCACCCTCTTCTTCTACTTCAGGAAGGATATATGCCGTTGGATAACCTCGTTGTGAACCAATGAATTCCGTTATGGTCTCCACTTCCGGCGTATCAACAAATGGACATTGCAAACGTATAAGGTCATTTCCATTCGAAAATAACAAGTCGCCCTTACCAATTAGCTGATCAGCTCCATTCGCATCTAATATGGTTCTGGAATCAATCTTTGATGTTACCCTGAATGCCACTCTGGCAGGAAAGTTTGCTTTAATGGTTCCGGTAATGATGTTTACGGAAGGACGCTGGGTGGCTAAAACCAGGTGAATTCCGATTGCCCTGGCCAATTGTGCCAATCTCCCGATGGGGTGTTCCACTTCTTTGCCTGCCGTCATAATCAGATCGGCAACCTCATCTATGACTACCACGATGTAGGGAAGGAATCTGTGACCATCATTGGGGTTTAGCTTTCGACGAATGAATTTGGCATTGTATTCCTTTAGATTCCTGACCATTGCCATTTGCAACAATTCATATCGGTTATCCATTTCTATACAGAGAGAATTCAATGTATTGATTACCTTTTTGTTATCGGTAATGATAGCTTCGGTATCATCCCCCGGAAGTTTAGCCAGAAAATGTCGTTCTATGGTATTGTAAAGTGTCAATTCAACCTTTTTGGGGTCGACCAATACAAATTTGAGTTCAGCAGGATGCTTTTTGTACATCAGACTCACCAGCATAGCATTCAGTCCGACTGATTTTCCTTGCCCGGTTGCACCTGCCATTAACAAATGGGGCATTTTTGCCAAATCGGCAACGTAAACTTCGTTTGAAATTGTCTTACCCAGGCAAACCGGCAAATCTGCCGTTGTTTCCTGAAATTTTGGACTGGCCAAAACGGAGCGCATCGAAACCACTTCCGGAAAACGGTTGGGAACTTCAATACCAATGGTTCCTTTCCCTGGAATGGGCGCAATAATTCTTATTCCCAAAGCCGCTAAACTCAAAGCAATATCATCTTCTAGATTTTTAATCTTGCTGATTTTTATACCCGGAGCCGGGACAATTTCAAATAAGGTTACGGTAGGACCTATGGTCGCCTTGATTTGAGAAATCTCAATCTTATAGTTTTTTAAAGTATCAACGATGAGGTTTTTACTCTTCTCAAGTTCATCTTTTGATACTTCTGTTTTTCGGTCGCCGTAGTCCTGGAGGAATTGTAATTCCGGAAATTTGTATTGAGATAAATCCAGTCTGGGGTCAAATTCAGTATCAATACCAAAATGCGCAGGTGGGTTAAGATTGGCATTGGTTTCAACTTCTTCTTCCTGATCTATTTCTTCTATGACAAACTCCGGTTCAGTCTCAGTTTTTACTTCATGAGTCGCTTCTGGCACCTGAGTTATTAATTCTATACCGTCTAAATCCCCTTCTTCTTCTTTTGCCTCATCTAAAATTACGGACTCAGAAATGTCGTTGTTTTCCAGGTCTATGTTGTCGCGATTAAAGATACTCTCTCTTTCCCTGAACTCTTCTTCATCTTCCTGTTCAATTTGGGCTTTGCGTTTATTCAAATAGTTTTGAAATGGGTAACGACCAAACTCCCAGGTAGTGAAAGCGAACAACAGGGCTATTTCCGTAATAACAACCCCAATTGTGCCGACCAGGCTTTTTAACCATTGAAACATTCCAACTCCGACAGCACCTGCGAGAGCCGGATTCGTCTGATTCAAGAGCAGACCCAATAATATTACCACCCATATCATACCCAGTGCTGAATATCTGAACCAGGTGAACAAATTAAATTTATCGAACCCGGTATATGCTCTAAGTCCAATTAATCCAATGAGAACAGGGATTGGGAATGCTGCCAGCCCAAAACCATTGTACATAAAAATATGCGCCAATCTGGCACCCAAAAGCCGCATCCAATTTTCTGTATCTTCCTTGGGAAACATATAGTCCTGAAAACCCAGATTATCGATTTGACTCTGGTCTGTTTTCCACGTAAACAAATACGATAGAAAGGAGAGCAGCATAAACACGCCAAAAAGGATCATGATACCGCCGAAAATTCGGTGTATCCTCTCGTCTCTAAGCCACTTCAAAGGACGAAATCCAACCTTCTCTTTCGATGGCCTGGGTGCTGTTCCCGAATCCCGAAGGGTATTGTTGTCTTGATTTTCGCTCCTTTTCTTATTCGCCATAATAGAATTACCCTCAAAAATCGATTAAAAACCATGGACATGGCGATTTACCCGGCAGAGGTTTTGCCAAAAAGGGTGTTGATAATTCAGTGAATAGAAAAAGTTTTTCCTTCCAGAGCAAGTTCAGTTTCAGGAAACACTGATTTTGCTTCTGTTAAATGTTGTTCCAGACTGGCATATCTTGAAGAGAAATGTCCAATGATCAGTTTCTTGACCTTTGAATCCCGGGCTATTTCTGCAGCTTGCAAGGCAGTGCTGTGAAATGTTATTTGGGCGCGATCTTCCAGGTTGGATAAGAATGTAGCCTCGTGATATAGCAAATCTGCTTCAGCTATCCATTCTGTCAATGAATTTAAGGGTTTGGTGTCAGACAAATGCACATAAATCAGTGGTTCCCTTTTAGGATGGACAAATTCAGCATTCGCAATTAATCCCAATTCAGGATGTATATAATTTTCTCCTGTCTTAAGTTTCTCGTACCATTCAATGGGAACCTCGTATTTTTGACAGACTTCCGGCTTTAATTTAGGGCGGATTCCGGTTTCCTCGAATTTGAATCCAACACAAGGAATCCGGTGATCTAAAGGTATCACAGTTATTTTTATCCTTTCATTCAACTGAAATTGTTGAATTTTCGCTTCCAATTCCACAATTTCAAGCTCAAATCGAAGGTTCAATCCGCTGATTTTAGCATGCAAGTCAACAATTTCCTTTAACCCGATCATTCCGTAAACAGTAAGTTTCTGTTTTCTGGAATATAGGTTCATGGTATTAATTAATCCGAGCAATCCCAGAAAATGATCTCCATGTAGGTGGGTTATAAAAATATATTCAATCCGTTGAAAATTAATTTGATATTCCAGGCATCGGTTCTGTGTGCCTTCGCCACAATCCAGCATTAATTTGTGGCCGGCAAATCGAAGAATATAAGAAGAATGATGACGATTAGCTGTGGGAGTAGCTGAACTGGACCCTAAAACTGTGACGGTAAAATCCTCCATCATTCATCCCCCAGTTCACGTTCAAGTTGTTCAATAAAAACATAATCAACGGCTTCATCAAAAGATGATATCCAGGTAATATTTTCAATATCCTTAATTAAATCAGGAAAATCACCGGTCAAAATGAGTAAGCCGCCGCGTTCCTTGCATTTATCAGCCAATTCGGTTACCAAATCCAATCCATCACCATTCAAACTTCCATCAGTTGATTCAAGTATTACCCATGATTCGTCCTCTGCGGCATGAAGAGATATATCATCATCGGCAGAAGTATACTTTTCATAAATCAGATGTAGAAAATTTTCTTCGTGTTGAACTTGAACTGACATATATGATTACCTGCACAAATTAATAAATAATTTTGTATGAATCTTCTTCTAATGAGTTGAATATCGCTAAAATGACATTACACAAACCGCATGCTTTAATCACCGGGGCTACATCCGGAATAGGACGTTCTACTGCATATCTTTTGGCTGAAAATGGATACGATTTGACCATTACCGGACGCCGGAATGATCGATTAATGGAAATTAAGTCTCAGTTGGAAACACAATTCCAAGTGACCGTCGATGTATTGAATTTTGACATTCGTCAAAGAGCTCAAGTTCAGCAAGCGCTTGATAGTTACCCGATTGTGCCTGACATCCTGATAAATAATGCCGGATTGGCATCCGGACTTTCTTCTCTGAGTGAGGGCAATGTTGATGACTGGGAAAAGATGATAGATACCAATATCAAAGGCTTATTGTATGTCTCCAGAGTATTGATTCCTAAAATGCAGCAAAGAGGCAGTGGCCATATTGTGAACATCGGTTCTATTGCCGGCAAAGAAGTATATGATAAGGGTAACGTTTATTGCGGAACCAAGCATATGGTGGATGCATTGACCAAAGCAATGAGGTTGGAAAATGCCGGTTTTGGCCTAAAGGTTACGGCCATACATCCGGGAGCAGTTAAAACCGAATTTAGCCTGGTCCGATTTCATGGGGATGAAGAAAGAGCGGAAAAAGTGTATGAAGGATTTGATTATTTGACACCCGAAGACATTGCGCAAGCCATCCTGTATTGCATACAGCTACCGCACCGTGTAAACATCAATGAAATGGTGATTATGCCACAGGCCCAACCCATGGCATCTCAGATTATCAGAAAAATGAATCAATAACCTACTTCTCCGGAAACAAACAAGTCTCGGGAATGGATGGACATAATGGGAATGGGGCTCTCATTAATCAACTGTTGCGCATAAGAGCTCATAAAAACACCGGATGATTCGGTTTCTGTCATAATTAAAATCAATCCCGCTCTTACTTCCTTCCCATAATTTATACAGGCTTCCGGAACCTTTACACCCAGGCTTTCATGCAAGGTCCAACGAATTCCTCTTTCGGCAAGATTCTTCTCTGTTTGACGAGCATAGATGTTTAACCTGTTTTGAGTCTCCTTATCTTTATCCTTACTCACTTTCAAGATGTGAATGTTGGCATTGAAGGCTTTTGCCAGCATTGCAGCATAAGGTACTTTTTGTCTCGTTTCAGTGCTATCTGCCAATGGCACTAAAATATCTTGAATGTCCTGTTTCTTGGTGGTTTCGTGTATAGTAATAACCGGACAATTAGAAGCACTCACAATTCTGAAAGCATTGCTTCCAATCCAAAATGGTTGCCAGCCTTGTTTGCCGTGTGTTCCTAAAAAAATCAAATCTGCCCCAATTTCTCGTTCAAGGGTATTTATTTCCTTGTACGCCCTACCTGACTTCACAATAAATTCTACCGAACGATTTCTTCTTTCTCCCAGTTCCAGAACATATTGTCGGTTTACTTCAATTTCAGGATCATTGTTATCTTTAGTCACATAAACGGCGGTAACATCTGACTCGAATAGCGTTGCTGTGTCCATAGCCTTCTCAATAGCAACTTTGGCTGAAGCTGAATTGTCGAATCCGACCAAAATCTTCTTAAAATTAATATTCATCTCGCTGTTTTGACTTTTTTCGAAATTAATCAATTATCATAAAAAAATGACAATTCTCAAAAAATATGATAGCCATTTGATATTTATGCGTTCACTGCATAACTCAATCCCATGTTTTTGATATGATGTATAAATTCTGAGCTCAGATTCCCTTTAATTCCTGCTGATCTCAGCCTCACCCTTATGGATTCTTCAGCATCGACAATTTCAAAATAAACCGGTACTCCGTTTTTAATTTCCCGGGTTCTCAATTTTATGGATTGTATAAATTCTTCATTGATGAGTTCGAGAGAAATTGGTATACTAATCTGTTTCAGCAATTTTTCTTCAACATCCGGTAAAAAGTGCATGTTTCCAATGCGCAGCTTGGCCTGTTCCGGGTTTCGAAAATCCTTTTCCATTTTTGCCTGTATGAACACCATATTCCCGACGCCCAAATAACCTTTGAATTTGGCATAATCATCGCTGAACAATGCAATTTCCATAGATCCTTCATAATCTTCTATGGTATAAATCCCAAATGGTTTGTCGTCTTTGCTTCGCCTGTCCTGACACTTGGTAACAATTCCCGCGATTTTCACGTCTTTATCCATCAATTTAAGCCCGGATGATTTAATTTCATTCAGGCTATGAGAGCAAAAGTGCCTAATACTCAGCTTATAATCATCCAAAGGATGACCACTTAAATACATACCCAACATCTCCTTCTCGCAATTCAACAAATACATGCGGTTTGCAGGTTCAACTTTGGGTAATTGTGGTGGTGTTAGCGATGCTCCCTGACTTGCGCCAAATAAGGAGCCCTGCGATGCCATTTGATTGGATTGAACATTGCTTCCGTATTTAATGGCCAATTCTACTCCATTTGATTGATCTTCCCCGTCTTTCAGAATATATTGTGTTCGATGCGTATCTGTAAATCCGTCAAAACTTCCGGCTTGCGCTAATGCCTCTAATGATTTTTTATTCACAACCCTCAGGTTCACCCTTGAGGTGAGATCAAATATAGATGCATACTCTCCACCTGCTTCCCGTTCTCTGATAATCTCCTCGGCAGCACCTTCACCCACACCTTTAACAGCTGCCAATCCAAATCGAATATGACCTAATTTGTTAACAGAAAAAGGAAGCTTACTTTCATTGATATCCGGTCCGGAAACTGTCAGGCCCATGGCTTTGCATTCATCAATGAAGAATCCAATTTTTTTAATGTCAGACATGTTGTTGGTGAGCACAGCAGACATATATTCAGCCGGATAATGCGTTTTGAACCAGGCTGTTTGAAATGCAACAACCGAGTAGCATGTACTGTGAGATTTGTTAAATGCGTATTGCGCAAAAGCTTCCCAATCAGTCCATACTTTT
The DNA here is from genome assembly GCA_964613385.1 of uncultured Chitinophagaceae bacterium. Lineage (GTDB taxonomy): Bacteria > Bacteroidota > Bacteroidia > NS11-12g > UBA9320 > CAZTGZ01. Next base: position 77,425 of record CAZTGZ010000006.1, on the reverse strand, counting down.
TCCATTACTTTGGCGTCATGGCCGCGCTCGGAAGCACCTTGCTGAAAAGTTTCCTTGAGTTGATCGAGCAATGCACGGTCTTTTTTCCCCATGGCTTTTCTCAGTTGGTCGGCCTGAGCTTTGGTGAATCCTGCAAGTTTCTGAGACAAACGCATCACTTGTTCCTGATACACGGTAATGCCATAGGTTTCACTCAAGAACTCCTCCATGTCAGGGACATCGTAGGTGATATCTTCCTTGCCGTGTTTTCTTTGAATGAACTTTGGAATATACGCCAATGGGCCCGGGCGGTACAAAGCATTCATCGCGATCAAATCTTCGAACCTATTCGGCTTCAGATCTTTCAAATGCTTTTGCATTCCTTCGCTTTCAAACTGAAAAATGCCTACAGTACGCCCATCCTGAAATAATTTATACGTTTCCTGATCATTTAATTCAATCAGGTCAGGATCTATCAGAATTCCGTGTCTTTCCTCAATTCTTTTGATGCAATCGTTAATAATGCTGAGCGTGCGCAAACCAAGAAAGTCCATTTTTAACAGACCTGCCTTTTCAACCACGTCGTTATCGAATTGGGTTACCAATAAATCAGAATCACGGGCTACCGCGACCGGCACCAGATCCGTAATGTCTTGAGGGGTAATAATTACTCCGCAGGCATGCACTCCGGTATTTCGCACAGAGCCTTCCAACTTTCGGGCGTGCATCAACATTTTGGCCGTTTCATTTTTGCCTTCGGCCAGTTTTCTCAGCTGAACTACCTGATCTACCCATTCGGAACGTACATCCTGTTTTAATTTCTCCATAGGCGTATCAAAGATGTCTTTCAGAGAAATGTCAGGCACCATCTTACTGATTTTGTCTACCTCTTCCAATGGGATATTCAGCACTCTCCCAACATCTCTGATGGATGACTTTGCTGCCATCGATCCGTAGGTGATAATTTGAGCAACTTGTCTTTTGCCGTATTTATCCACGACATAATCCAGCACCTTTGATCGTCCGATATCATCAAAATCTATATCGATATCGGGCATTGAAACCCGGTCCGGATTCAGGAATCTTTCAAAAAGCAACCCATATTTCATTGGGTCTACGTTGGTAATACCCAAGCAATATGCCACTACAGAACCTGCCGCGCTACCTCTGCCGGGTCCCACCCTCACGCCCATTTTTCGAGCTGCAGATGTAAAGTCCTGAACAATGAGAAAGTATCCTTCGTAATGAAATTTAAAGATAACACTCAACTCAAAATCAATGCGTTCTCTGACTTCTTCGGAAATACCTCCATACCTAATTCTGGCTCCTTCAAAACATAAAAATTGTAAATATTCTTCCTGGTTTTTGAATTCTGGTGGAATCTGATAATTCGGCAATAAGATGTTCCGTTTCAAATCAGGCGCCTCAATCATGTCTGCAATCATCACCGTGTTCTCCAGGGCGGAAGGAACATCAGCAAAGAGTTTGGCCATTTCTTCAGGAGTTTTAAAGAAGAACTCGCTGTTCGGAAATCCAAAACGATAGCCTTTGCCATCACCGATCGGAGTGTTCACAAAATCACCCGTATTAATGCAGAGGAGTATATCGTGCGCAATGTTGTCGGGTTGATCTACGTAATGAGAATCATTGGTGGCTATAACCGGAACATTATATTTTTTAGACCATTTAAGCAAAATTTGATTCACGTCCTCCTGACTCATACCTGTATGATCAATATTGGTCAGTCCGTGTCTCTGCAACTCAATGAAATAGTTTTCTCCAAATATTTCACGCCATTCGAGGAAAATTTTTTCAGCAGCTTCTTCGCCCTGATGCAAAATTGCCTGGGGTACTTCAGCCCCGATACAACAAGTGGTTGCAATGATTCCTTCAGAATACTTTTTAATTAACTCTCTGTCAACCCTTGGGAATTTGCCGTATAGGCCTTCAATAAAACCGAGAGAACACAACCTCGACAAATTCTCGTAACCGGTCTTATTCTTGGCTAATAACAACTGGTGAAATCGTTTGTCTTTTTCACCCCCGCCAAATGACTTTTTATGTCTGTCTTCAACCACATAGAATTCACAACCAATGATGGGTTTGATGCCATTTTTGCCGGCTTCCAGGGTAAATTGAAAAGCCCCGAACATATTTCCGTGATCGGTTAAAGCCACGGCTTTCATTCCGTGCTCTTTGGCTTTTTTCATCATTCCCGGAATAGAGGAAGCCCCATCTAACAGTGAGAACTGAGTATGGCAATGTAAATGTACAAATTCTGTCATGGTGAAGAATTTCAAAGTTAACGCACAAGAGGCTTAACATTGGTTGTATGGATAAACTGTGGATTCTTTTTAAGTTATATACAATGAGAAACATGCATGTGCCAAGTAAAACTATTTCTTAAGTTCGCATTTGTGAAAAAAATTATTGGGTATCTGAAAAAATACTTCCGTGAAGAGTTCAATGTATGGGCATTGCTCGGAACGGTTATTTTACTCGTCATTTTAACCGGATATAATTATTTCCACCCATATTTAAAACAAGCCAAACTCGAGCTGAGCTGGGATCCCAGGTTGTTTTTATATTATTTCATTCTCTTTAGTATTCCATTTTTCGGTACCCATTTCATACAAGCCATCGTTAAATCGAATTTTGAAATTTTCAAAAAACCGGCATTCTGGTTTCTTTCATGCTTTGCCATACTCATTTTTTCTCTCCGGAGCATTTCGCATATTTTGGCCAATGATTTATTTCCTTACATAGAACATTCGCCCTTGGCTTATTTCTGGTATAGTATTATTCTCTCAGTTTTCCGGATGATGCTCATTTTGGTGCCTATTTTCATTTATTGGTACCTAAAAGACAAAAAAAAGGAGCCCCTGTACGGCTTTACCTTGAAAGGATATGATACCACACCTTATGTCGTTATGCTGTTGGTGATGATACCTTTGATTGCACTGGCCTCATTTCAATCTGATTTTTTAGATATGTATCCAAGAGGAGGAGAGTTGCAAGGATTAGACCCTAAAAAACAGGCTGATCTTAAATATTTTGGCCTGTATGAGTTGGTATATGGACTGGATTTTGTTTTCATAGAATTTTATTTCAGGGGATTTCTTGTTATGGCGTTTGTGCATTTGGCGGGACCTTCCGCCATACTTCCCATGGCAGCCTTTTATGTGGTTATTCATTTCGGGAAACCATTGGGAGAAACCATCAGTTCATTTTTTGGAGGGAGTTTATTGGGAATTATTTCATACTACAGCAGGAGTATTGCGGGCGGCATTATTGTGCATATGGGTATTGCCTGGCTGATGGAGATGGCTGCTTTTATACAAAAAATAACTGATCTATGAATGCTTCACCGGGTTACCTATCAACACCGGTATTGTATCTCAAAGGAGTCGGGCCTGCAAAAGCCGAACTTTTCGAAAAGGAATTGGGTATTAAAACAGTCCAGGATCTCTTATACTATTTCCCTTTTCGTTATATTGACAGAACTAAATTCCATTTAATCAGTGAGTTACAAGGTGATTTGACATATGTTCAGGTAAAAGGAGTTTTGGGACCCTTTGAATTTGTTGGGAACGGCAAGTTTAAACGATTGAAATCTACCCTGAGTGATCATACCGGGAGTATTCCCTTGGTTTGGTTTCAGGGTCATAAATGGATACTCGAACAATACAAACCCGGTGAGAGCTACGTGATTTTCGGCAAGCCATCCGAATTTGGTAACAAATTGAACTTTGTACACCCTGAAATTGAAACTACCGCTAACACCTTAAAAAACAAGGGTTTGCAAGGCGTTTACTCACTTACTGAAAAGTTGAGAAACAAAAATTTCAATCAAAAGCATTTTCGTGTATTGCTTGATCAGATTTTCGCGCACCCCCAATTCAGTTTGCCGGAAATTCTTCCTTCTTCCCTTCTAAAATCCAACGAATTGATGTCGCGGTTAGCCGCCATTCGAAATATACATCAGCCAACAGATGAATCGGCCTTAAGAATGGCCATTCACCGCTTAAAATATGAAGAGTTGCTTATCCTCCAGCTGAGAATTGTCAAGCAAAAATTGAGGAATAAAGCGCTTTTTAAAGGTATTCCTTTTGTAAAAGTTGGCAGCTTTTTCAATGATTATTACGCACATCATATCCCATTTCAACTCACAGAAGCACAAAAAAGGGTACTCAAAGAAATCAGAGACGATTTGCGCACTGGCAAACAAATGAACCGATTGTTGCAGGGAGATGTGGGAAGTGGAAAATCCGTTGTGGCCTTTATGTTGATGTTGTTAGCGGCAGACAACAATACCCAAAGCAGTTTAATGGCACCCACCGAAATTTTGGCCTTTCAGCACTATGAAAACATGAAAGAGCCTGCAGAAAAGCTCGGATTGAGCATAGCCTTGCTCACAGGGTCGACCAAGTCACGCGCCAGAATAGAAATTTTGGAAGGACTTGCTTCCGGAAATATTCAACTTCTAATTGGCACCCATGCCCTGATTGAAGATCGCGTAAAAATGAAGCGACAAGGGTTGGCCATTATTGATGAACAACATCGGTTTGGGGTAGCACAGAGGGCAAAAATGTGGGACAAAAGCGGTGAAGTACCACATATACTAGTCATGACCGCCACACCCATTCCGCGAACCCTGGCCATGACCATTTACGGCGATCTGGATATTTCTGTCATTGACCAGTTACCTGCCGGTCGGAAACCAATACAGACACTGCACATCAACGAAGCTCAGCGGATGAATCTCATTGAATTTATCCGAAAACAAATTGATTCAGGTAGACAGATATACGTAGTGTATCCGCTGATTGAGGAATCCGAAAAAATGTCTTACAACAGTTTGATGGAAGGATTTGAGTTTTTCTCAAGGTTTTTCCCCAGACCGGAATTTCAGGTTGATATCATACATGGCAAAATGAAACCTTCTGAGAAAGAGTTCGTTATGGATAGGTTTAAGCAAGGGCATATTCAAATATTGATTTCGACAACCGTGATTGAAGTTGGCATCAATGTACCCAATGCAACTACCATGGTCATCGAAAACGCGGAGAGATTCGGACTCTCGCAGCTTCACCAGCTCAGAGGACGTGTAGGCAGGGGCTCTGAACAGAGTTATTGCATCCTCTTATCCGGAAAGGAGATCAGCGCTTATGGATTGAAGCGGATTAAAGCCATGCAATCCACCCAAGACGGGTTTAAATTAGCAGAAATGGATCTCAGTCTTAGGGGGCCGGGAGATATAGAAGGCACACAACAAAGCGGATTGCCTGATTTGAAACTGGCAAAAATTACAGGAGACGAAGAATTGATGATGAAAAGCAGAAAAGATGCCGAATGGCTGCTGCAATCCGACCCTGAATTAGAGGCACCTGACCAGTTGTCATTGAGAAGTTATTTGCGAAGTTTGAAGGGAACGACTGACTGGAGTCGAATTTCATAATTATTGAGACATGGCGTCCAATTCATTGTGCCGGTTTGCATCCAATCTGATTAATAAAAACAGTAATAAGGTAAACGCGAAGAGTGAACTTCCTCCATAACTGATAAAAGGAAGTGGAATTCCAATGACCGGCATCAAATCTATGGCCATTCCGATATTGATAAAAAAATGGATGAATAAAATGGATCCTACCCCATAGCCATAAATTCTACCGAATCGATTTTTTTGTCTCTCAGCTACAAAAAACACCCGTATCAGCAAAGCAGTATATAATAATACCAGCAGCCAGGAGCCCAGAAGGCCGAACTCTTCACCTATCGTACAAAAAATAAAATCAGTACTCTGCTCAGGGACAAAATCGCCTTTGGTTTGCGTCCCCTGTAAAAAGCCCTTTCCCCAAATACCACCGGATCCAATGGCAATTTTCGACTGAATTACGTTATACTCAATACCCTTTGGATCTTCAAGCATTTTCAGCGTTACAAGAATTCTCTTTTTCTGATGTTCCTTTAAAACATTGTTGACCACATAATCTACCGAAAATGATATTGCAGCAACGGTAGCAATTAGCGCCATCATTAAGGTAACAATTGATCTCCTTTTATAATTAAGGGCAATGATGATAAAAGCAATTCCACCAAACATCAGGATCACAGCAATCGCGTCGAAAAACAAAGTGAGAATAAAAATCAGGATAACCGAAATTCCTGCAATCAACAGATAGCCGGGTAATCCTTCGCGGTATAGCACCAGAAAAAAACTCATAAAAACGAGTGAAGACCCAGCATCGCCTTGCAACAAGACCAAAGCCATGGGAATTCCTATGATGATGAGGGCATTAATTCTGAATTTCCATTTTCTCACATCCACACCATATTCTGAAAGATACCTCGCCAGAGCGATGGCCGTTCCGAGTTTAGCAAATTCAGCAGGTTGAATGCTCATACCGCCAATATTGATCCAGGATTTTGAACCAAACATTTCACTTCCCACAACCAAAACTGCTGCCAGAAGGCCGATTCCAACAGCATAAAACAGCCAGGAAAAGAAACTAAAGAATCGAACGTCAAACAAGAAGAGGCCAAAGCCAACTGTCAGAGAGATGACCAGCCAAAGTGCTTGTTTTCCGTACTTTGTGGAAAGGTCCAGCATTAAACCCATTCCTTCCGACGAGCTCGAAAAAACGCTGACCAATCCAATACCGGCCAACATGAGATAAAATATCACCAAAAGCCAGTCTGTTGTTCCGGTATATAACTTCTCTTCGCTCATGGATCTTCAACCGGCATTTTATTGGCTTTCAGAATTCGTTCTTCGAGATATTTGCGTTCCGTGGTATCTGCCTTCAGGTATCTTTCAATCATCAAAGAACTGATTGGAGCCGCCCAGGTCGCACCATATCCGGCATTCTCCACCACGGCTGCAATGGCAATTTTAGGGTTATCTCTGGGAGCAAAAGCAATAAATACGCTGTGATTCTCTCCATGAGGATTTTGCACCGTTCCGGTTTTTCCGCATACTTCTATATCCTTAATTCTTGACCCAACCGCGGTGCCTTGCGTTAGAACCTTTGACATGGCTTCTATAACCACTTCATAGTTATATTCAGATACCCGGGTACTATGCTTTTTTGTAAAGACTTCAGGAATTGGAACCCCACCTTCAATTTTGCGAATGGTATGCGGCACATAAAAATAGCCCCGATTCGCAATGATGGCCGCCAGATTGGCCATTTGAACCGGTGTTACGCCCAATTCTCCCTGGCCTATGGAGAGTGAAATAATCCGGCCATAGGTCCATTTATTCACCCCGTGCATTTTGTCGTAATAATCAGGGTCTTTTATAATTCCGGGTGTTTCATTATTCACATCTATTCCCAGCGTTTTACCCAAGCCAAACCCATACAAATAATCAACCCAATTCATATAAGCTTCTCTGGGCGTTTCAAATTTCTCTTGTTGCATGATGCCCTTGAAAGTATTGCAATAGTAGGAGTTACATGATGTTGACAAACTTACCTCCAAATCCGGATTGGGGCTATGGGGGTGACATCGAACCAATAGATTCCCCAATCGGTATCCTCCATTACACGGGAATCTGGTATCGGGCGAAATGACCCCTTCTTCCAGAGCAATGAGCGCTTGTATGACCTTAAAAACCGATCCAGGTGGATACATAGCCGATACCGCCCGATTGTACAATGGCTTGTTTTTATCCTTGGAAAGTATCGGGTACGTTTTCCCTCGGTTCCTGATATTGAATTGATTGGGATCATACGAAGGGCTGGAAACCAAAGCCAGAATTTGTCCGGTTGAAGGTTCTATCGCCACAATACTTCCCATTTTGTTGGCCATTAATTTCTCTCCATATTCCTGAAGTTTCAAATCGATGCTTGAAATAATGAACCTCCCCGATTCCGATTCAGTGTCAAACTTACCATCTGCAAAGGATCCCTTTATTCTCCCAAGATGATCAACCAGTACAATTTCTTCTCCCTTCACTCCTCTTAACACCACTTCATAAAATTGTTCTATTCCACTTTTCCCGATGTAATCACCCATGTTATAGTATTCCTCATCCTGATTCTCCAACTCTCGGGCAGAAATTTCACCGATGTACCCCAACACATGTGCTCCAACGGGCAATTTATACTTGCGGTCTGTACGCGTCTCAATAAAAAAATCACCGAATGCATACATACTTTCCAACAGTTTGGCATGCAAAGAAGGATCAAGATTTTTCTTAAAAACTCCTTTTCTCATATACGCATGCGTTCTGGCATAGGCTAACCGATCTAAAAACTCGGTTTTCTCTATGTTCATCAGTTCACAGAAATACGCGGTATCAAAATCCTTTAGACGCGTGGGAATATTTACCATCAGATCATAAACCACGTCATTAAACACCATGAGTTTATTGTTGCGATCCATAATAAGACCGCGAACCGGATATCTCGTCAATACCTTTTTTGCGTTTTGATCCGCAAATTCAGTATAACTTTTGTCTACAACCTGTAAATAAAAAAGACGAATGAGAAAAATGAGGGAAACCGTTGAAACGACAGCAATGATTACATTCCTTCTGAAAACTCCGTTAATCATTGTTCACCCGGGTATTAAATACAAACTGCATGAGCAGAATGAGCAAAATTGACAAACTGCTGCTGTAAATAATTTTCAAAAATGTATCTCCGAAATGCGCCAACGAGAAGTCAGATAAAAGAAAAAGCATGAAATGAAAAGTCAGACTAAAACCTGATATGTAGATCATATACCAGGCGTTTTCCATAGCTCCATAAACGGGTCTGATCGCAGAAGAAAATGTGTCTTTGTCTAAAACTGTTTTTAGATAACCGTATCGCAAATAAGATATGGCCGTTAAGGTCGCCGAATGTAGTCCCTGAGTATCCGAAAACCAATCGACCAGCATACCTACACCGAAACCGCTGAGCATTAATACCCAATGTGCTGTGTTTACCGGCAAAGAGAGTATGATCATAAAATAAACCTGAGGATAGACCCAGGAAGATATTTCCAATGCATTCAATACAAACAATTGAAGCACTAAAAGCCCGAATGAGCCCAGAAAATATCTCAGCCATGGATTATTCAAGCTCCTCCCTCCCTTCCAGTTCTAAAATTTCTGATCGATATTTATGATCGACTACGTATACCGCAGATAAGTTTCCAAAGTCGGTGGCCAATTCAACTTCAATTTCAGAAAATGGTTTCCTGATATTTTTAACCACCTTTCTAACTGTTCCTACCGGGACATTTTCCGGAAAAAGATGCGAATATGATGATGTAACCACCTTTTGATTCTTGAGTACGGTATAGTGTCTGGATATTTTATCGATTTTAGCAACGGTTGGATTTTCTCCATTCCATACCAGTTCGCCGAAATAGTTATTACCGGAGATTTTGGGTTTTAATTTGAATTGGTCATGCAACATGGACATCACCAAGGCAAAATTATCACTCACATGCACGACGATCCCGACCACACCCTGATTACTGATCACACCCATATTTTTACGGATTCCCTGTTTACTACCTGCCGTAATGGTAATATAATTTCTTCGTTTATCGACCGAATTGTTGATCACTTTTGCCGGGATAAATGAGAACCAGGGTATTCCGGCACTGTCTTTTACCAAAAAAGTATCCTTGCCGAAAACACCATAACTATGGGTTAGATTTTGATTTAACAACGTATTGAACTGCTTGCGGAGTAATTCATTTTGATCCTTGAGATTAAAATAGCCCAGTGCTTCTGCCTTCTGATTTAATATATATCCACTGACGCTGTTGGAGGTAGTAAGAAATGTAGCCCTGTGGTAAACATTGAATCGGATCAGGGCAGTGAAGGAGATTATTTCAAGAATAACGAAGAGAAAAATCTGATAGTATTTTCGTATAAAGCGTAATACATTCTGCATGAATCATTACTGCATTATTGTCTTAAATTGTTCCAGGTTTTTTAAGGCGATCCCTGTTCCCCGAACCACGGCTCTAAGAGGATCTTCAGCCACATAAACCGGTAACTTTGCCTTGCTGCTTATTCTTTTATCCAAACCTCTCAACATCGCACCACCTCCGGTTAGATACAAGCCGGTCTGATAGATGTCTGCAGACAATTCAGGAGGAGTCATTTCCAGTGCCTTTAAAACTGCTTCTTCAATTTTGGAAATGGATTTATCTAATGCCAAAGCAATTTCTGAATAAGAAACAGATATTTGTTTTGGAATACCTGTCATCAGGTCCCTTCCATTCACCGCATAGTCCGGTGGAGGATTGTCCAATTCAGGCAGTGCGGCACCCACTTCAATTTTGATCATTTCAGCCGTGCGTTCACCAATCATCAGGTTATGCTGCCTTCTCATGTATTCAATAATATCCTCGGTAAAAGCATCACCTGCAACTCTGATGGAGTTGTCAGATACTATCCCGGATAACGCAATTACAGCTACCTCCGTAGTACCACCACCTATGTCGATGATCATATTACCAATCGGTTCAGCAATGTCAATACCAATACCAATAGCAGCAGCCATTGGCTCCGGAATCATATATACTTCTTTTCCCCCACTTCTTTCCGCAGATTCCTTAACAGCCCTTTTTTCAACTTCTGTAATACCCGATGGAATGCAGATAACCATTTTCAACTGCGGGCTAAACACTTTTTTTCCCTTATTGATCATACGAATAAAACCGCGAATCATATGTTCGGCAGCTTTAAAGTCAGCAATTACCCCATCCTTTAACGGTCTGATGGTTTTGATGTCTTCATGGGTTTTACCATGCATCTTCTGAGCTTCCTTACCGATAGCAATCACCTCATTGGTCGATCGACGAACAGCAATGATAGAAGGTTCATCCACAACCACTTTATCCCTGTATATGATCAGGGTATTGGCGGTTCCAAGATCTATGGCTATTTCTTGGGTAAGGAAATCAAACAAGCCCATGTTTTAGTAGAAATCAGTTGATTTTAAACAATTTGCGAAAGTAGTTTAATTCAATCACTTTACACCCATTTAATTTAAAAACATATCAATGTTTGAAATGTCTTGTTCCGGTGAATATCATACTCATTCCGTGTTCATCGCAATAGTCGATGGAAGATTGGTCTTTTATAGAACCGCCCGGCTGAATGACCGATACGATACCTGCGTGGTAAGCAATCTCAACACAATCCGGAAATGGAAAAAATGCATCGCTGGCCATTACAGAACCATGTGTGTTAAAATCAAACTGGGCACATTTCTGTATAGCATGTTTCAAGGCATCTACGCGTGAGGTTTGTCCGGTTCCGCTGCCAATTAATTGAAGGTTTCTGGCCAATACGATGGCATTTGATTTGGTATGCTTCACCAAAATATTTGCAAAATCCAAGTCTTCCATCAAGGCTTCTCCCGGACCAGTTTTGGTGGCAATTTGTCCATCCCGTGCACTGACAAGTTTGTGATCTCTGTGCTGAGCTAATGTTCCATTTAAAACCGTTCTTTCCATTTTTTCAGGAAGATTGAAATGTTTCAGTAGTATGAGAATCCTGTTCTTTTTGCTTTTTAATATTTCCATGGCTCCATCGTCAAAGCCGGGTGCAATTAATATTTCAAAAAATATCTCGTTGATAGATTCTGCACTCAAAGCGTCAATCGTTCGGTTACAAACAATAACTCCACCGAAAGCAGATACCGGATCTCCGGCAAGGGCATCTCTGAATGCATCTGACAATTCAGTACGCACCGAAGCTCCGCATGCATTATTGTGCTTAATTATGGCACAAGCCGGTCTCTTGAAATGGTTGAGATCCGCCATTAAACCAATGGCAGCATCCATATCTAACAAGTTATTGTAGGATAATTCCTTTCCGTGTAATTGCTCAAAAAGATTGGTGACATTTGATTTGAACGTGGCCTCCTGATGTGGATTTTCACCATATCTCAACTCGTGGGTTTTAACTTCATTAAAGTAATCCGCAATGCTCTGATCGTATGCAGATGTTCTCACAAATGCCGAAGCAGCCAATTTTACCCGAAATTCGGCGGACACATTTCCCGCATTCGAATTCAGGTGTTCTATGAATTCATCGTATTGAGTTCTATCCGAAATTACTGAGGTATAATGGTGATTTTTGGCCGCAGCACGTATGAGTGAAACTCCTCCAATGTCTATCTTTTCGATAATTTGTTCTTTAATGTTGGTGGAGGCTACCGTCTTTTCAAAAGGATATAAATCTACGACCACCAAATCAATGGAAGGTATTTGATACTTCTCTTTCTCAGCGATGTCTTCCTCATTTTCCCTTCTGTACAAAATTCCACCAAACACTACAGGATGAAGGGTTTTCACCCGCCCTCCAAAAATTCCGGGATAACCGGTAACTGATTCAACTTCAATAACGGGAACTCCTAAATTTCGTATGAATTCGGCCGTACCGCCAGTAGAGTAAATTAGCACGCCATGTCTATGCAATGCAGGTACCAATTTATCCAAACCTTCTTTATCAAAAACGGAAATAAGTGCTGAATGAATCAAGGTGATTATAATTTACTGCAAATCTAAACCCCTTACGCCACTACCTACTTAATCCCATTTAGTTTTATTGAACAGATTTTTAACAAAATGATGTCCTTAAAAATCCCTCCCTACACTTAAATAATTGATACCTTCTTTCCAAACAGATTCAATCCGGCCAAAACCACGGTCATATTTAAAATAGTAACCGAACAAACTCGTTCTTAATCCGAACCCGGTAACAAACACGAAAGGCTGACGCCGATTATACAGGTTGATGACCATGGTTCCTGATTGAATCTGAGTGTAATTCAAGGGACTCCTTAGATGGAAAGGTGAACTCCCATACCAGGCAGAGCCTAAATCAAAAAAACCAATCAGTAAGAGGTTCTCCATCCAGTTTGGCCTCGCATTCAACTTAAAAAGATGTCCCAATGGCCGATACCTTAATTCGAAATTGTAACATAAAAAGCTGTTTCCATTCCTGATATTATAGCCACTACCTCTGAATGAAGATGACATTCTGTAAAATCCGGTTTGGCTGAGCAGCGGCTCTTTAAAAATCTGATCCGGGAACAACCAACCTTCCAGGCCTCCTAAAACATATTGCACTTTCGAATTTCCGGCTGATGACTCATACTGAAGCCTTTGCATCAGATAAATATGTTTCTGTATCTTCCAGCCAAATCGAGTATCCAATCCCCACAGCGCCATATTTGCATTCGAGCTTGCCCCAACATTGCCGGATACATATACCTTACTTTTCCAACCTTTATAAAGTCCTTCTTTAAAAGTCCGGCTCGTGTTAACTATCCATGACGCTTCCGGACCAATTCGGACAAAATTGATGGTGGCTTTGCCTAAAGCCTCCTGATTTTCAGACAATGAAATATATCGATCAGATCGAACATGTAGTCCAATGTCCCACTGCATTTGTTTAAACGGTTTCCTTTGATAACTGATTTTTATCTGATCAGAATTTACCTTTCCATATCCAGTTTCTGTACTAAATATTCTGCGGGTTTGACGAAAATATTCCGTCTTGACTATCGACTTCTGAAAGTTTCGATTCAGATTGAAAAAGTAATCGAACTGATTGAAATTTCTTGAAATTTTACCGCCGGCAAATAGGTCATATTTATTAGAAATTTCCTTGATTTTAATCGCAAAGACCAATCCGATAGGCGTGTTTAGCACTTCTTTCAAACTGATAAACGTTGGTATGTAATAAGTATTGAACCATCCATTATCCAGTTGGGTGATCAAAATCACCGGTTTTAGAAATGAAACATTTTTTAACACATATGGTGCAGGGGTTTTCTCAGGTTCCCTTGCTCTGGAATAATTTATATCGCTCACATCCGGAAATCCGGTCTGAAAATAGATTTGTCCCGAAGTATCGAAAAAGAAACTATCCGCCTCGATTGGTAGAAACTCTTCAATTTTGTACTCCGGAGGCTTTTCTCTGAAATAGGTAAGTTGCGGTATATGATGTGTTAGAGCATTTATAGATGATGTGTCCAAATCAGAAATGTACCAAAATCTATCGTTTCCAAGTTGGACCAATTCTGAAATGGAATATTGGCCCTGGTCATAAATGGCCTTTTTGATGCCATAAGGGTAGTCAGTTAAGGCATTCCAAACATTCGAATTTACCTTCGTTACATAGCTGTTCACAATGCCGTTTACATCGCTGAGAAATACAATATGACCTAAGTCCAGATATTGGGCATCATATTCGTTTGTAAATTCTGAAGCAACAACTGAACGTCCCGGAAATTCTTCATTTTCTCTTTGCCATTCATAAATATTCCAATCCCCCTCTTTTGCTCGCTCCCTGTATGAAAACAACCACTTATTGCCTCCCTCGTAGACACTAATATCTCTAATTTCGCCTTTGCTTTGAACGAAGAAGTCCGACATTCCTGATTTCAGGTTTAGTTGCTCAACTGAGCAAATGATGCCTTTAAAACCCAACAGGATCAGGGTGTTATCCCTTGCATTGTAATTGATTTCTCTGACTATATCCAGACGGGTTTTGACCCCTATTGGCGTCGATTTCCCAATTTCATCTATATATATTAATTCATAATCACTCCCATTAAAATACATAACGACACATCCCCCGTTTTCGTCGCCGGCAATCAATGGAATCCCCCGAAACCTGTATTCATTCTTAACAAAATACAGATTAAATACTTCTTTATATTCACCCCGCTGATTTCCTCTTTTATGTATATAGTAGTAATTTCCTTTGCTTGACAAGATATAAAAATTGTTACCTGATTGAACAAATTCCTGAATCTTGCCCTGTTCAATTGGCTTCATTTCCGGTTCTCTTGGCATTCTCCGTTTGCCTTCTCTGGCATAAGTACCTATGGAAAATGCATACCAGTTTTGCAACAATTCACGGACATTCCAGCTAAAGATAAAATAAACTGAATTTTCAAGTTTTCTGGTAAGTCGAATCAGATAGAGCATGCGTTGAAATGAGCCTTCACCCTTTAATAAGGCTATATAATTCCATATGCTCTTGCCGACGAGCGCCTGATCCTTGTCGGTAAGATCATCTATTTGGATACGTTTGCCCGACTGAATCAAGGACCTTAGCCTGTCGTCGTCTTCAATGGTCCATGGACCTGCCAGATAAGCACTCAACCCATCAACAAACCAGCTTGGCAAGTGAAGTAAAGCTGTGTACCTTATACTTTCCTGAGTAGTACCACCATATAACATCTCATGAATTAACATGCGGCTAATGCCTCTGCGGATGTCGGCGTTAAACAAATCCAAATCACCGTGAAAGACCAGATTTATACTTCCCAATTCCAGAAAAGTAGTTCCACCTGTATTCTGGCTAAAAGGATCCTGAATATAATGAGCGGGCGTTGACGCTGCCAATTCAGGATTATGAAAGAGTTGAATTTCTACCTTTCCACTCAACCTGTATCCCAAGGCCAATTCTATGGACGTTGTGCTTTCAATGGCCTTTTCTAAAACATATTTGGCCATTTCATGCGCTGATGGTTCATAATAAATTTCAAAATGTTCACTCACCAATACTTCCCGGTGAGGCAGCGATTGCGGATATTCCAAACTTATTGAGCTTCTAAGACCCTGAGCCACCAAAGATAAGGAGCCCAAAAGAAACAGCCATATGAAACAAGCCAACCTATACATTTCGAAGAACGAATTTAACCATGTTCACTTCTTTCATCGCAATCTTTATGTCATTACTGAAAGGTTAAAGCCATCAGGGTTAAATTTGCGCCATGATTTTAACCGATCAAAATCACTATATCGATCTCGAATCAAAGTTCGGAGCTTACAACTACAGTCCAATTCCTGTGGTATTAACGAAAGGATCCGGCGTTTATGTTTGGGACACGGAAGGTAGAAAATACGCCGACTTTCTTTCAGCTTATAGTGCTGTAAATCAAGGGCATTGTCATCCAAAAATAATTGATACGCTGATCAATCAGGCACAGCAGCTTACCTTAACCAGCCGCGCGTTTTATAATGATCAATTGGGTCCATTTGAAGAATTTATGACCCGGGTTTTCGGATTTGACAGAATTTTACCCATGAATAGTGGTGTCGAGGCTTGCGAAACAGCAGTGAAATTATGCAGGCGTTGGGGATATTCAGTTAAAGGGATTGACACAAACAAAGTTAAAATCGTATTTGTACAGGGCAATTTTTGGGGGCGATCCATCGTCGCTATCTCAGCATCTACCGATCCATCGAGCTATCAGAATTTCGGACCCTTTGTCCCCGGTTTTGAAGTTATACCTTATAACGACGTCATTGCTTTAGAGCAGGCGCTCAAAGATCCGGATGTAGCAGGATTTATGCTCGAGCCGGTGCAAGGCGAAGCGGGTGTCATCATTCCCGATGAAGGATATCTCAAAAAAGTAAGGGAATTGTGTACCAGAAATCAGGTTTTAATGATTGCCGACGAAGTTCAAACCGGATTGGGAAGAACGGGTAGTTTATTGGCTTGCGACCATGAAGATGTAAAACCGGATATTTTAGTACTCGGAAAAGCACTTTCCGGTGGTGTTTTACCCGTTTCTGCCGTATTGACCAATCATGAAATCATGTTAACCATCAAACCGGGAGAACATGGGTCAACTTTTGGGGGAAACCCTCTGGCTTGTGCGGTGGCCACCACTGCCGTTCAAGTTTTGTTGGATGAAAATCTTTCCCAAAACGCTGAAGAAATGGGAATGATTTTCAGAAATTTTCTAAAGACAAATCTGAGTTTTGATTTCATCCTCGACATCCGGGGCAAAGGATTGCTCAATGCGGTGGAAATAGATGAATCTCTATCCAAAATAAGCGCTAAAGAAATATGCTATAGGCTGAAAGACAACGGAATTCTCGCCAAGCAAACCCACGAAAACATCATTAGGTTTGCACCACCACTGGTTATCAATGAATCACAGATGCTGGAAAGCTGCGAAAAAATCCTTCAAACACTTTCTTCCATATAGGAATTTCCGGTTTTTAGCGAACCAGATGAACAACACCGTGTTCGGTATATCTTCTGGGATATCCCCCTGATACTTTTCGGTAGCTTACTGTATACATGTATACTCCTTGTGGAGCCGGAACACCATTGTAGTTTCCATCCCAACCTTTAGCCGCAGGACCTTCATATATTTTCTCTCCCCACTTGTTGTAGATGATCATGTCGAGGAATTCAAGTACATTTCCAATAGGTCGGAAAACATCATTTACCAAATTCTCGTTGGGTGAAAATGCATTCGGAAACACCACGAAACAACCAAATTCATCAATATCAATATTCACCCAAATACTGTCACTTCCGCAAATATTAGTCGCTACAACCCAATGTGTACCTTTAGTATTGAAGCGGTTATCCGGTGTAGTGCTTCCGCCGCTCCAGAGATACGTTGTATGTGGCAATGAGAAGTCATAACTAAACCAGGTCGGTTCACATAAAGAAGTATCCATAAATCCAAAGTCCAAATCCGGGGCACTGGTATAACCAAAAATAACCGAATCTTCATCCATACAACTTCCTTTGCTTGCTCTGATCCAATAAGTCCCTGCACTTGATACAGTTAAGGTCTTGGCTGAACTTCCGTTACTCCATAAAATATTGTCTGCATCCAACGTTGTGAAATCATAATCAAAAGTGGCTGCGTCACAAAGAATTTGATCTACACCCAAATCTACAACCGGGGTATTGAGGTAAGTAACAACAATTGTATCCGACTTACTGCAAAGCCCATCTGAAACCCGTCCGACAAATTGTCCTCCGGGATTGGTAATTGTATAAGCATTTGAGCCGCTAAGAAATGCTCCTGATCCATCCAACCATTCATACACAGTGGCATTTGGGTCGGTGATATCTTTATTTAATGTAGCCACATCGCACAACTGCACATCCGGACCCAGATTAATATTCAATGAAGGCTTATATGATATGTTAATAGAATCGGACGAAATACAAATACCATCATTAATAACCAGCTTATGTTTAACCATGGTCGGATTATTGCCACGGCTCAATCCCGTTAATGCGTCATTCCAAACCGCTGAAATAACCGGTGCCACCGAACTTGCATTTAGGTTAACGGATTGTCCGACACACAAAACAGTATCATTTCCCAGGTTGAATGCCTTCGGATTTTTAAAGGTCACATAAATAGTATCGGTTGCCAGACACTTCCTATCCGGTTCATCTCTTACATCTACCCAATATTTTCCTGTTTTGGTAATGGTAGTATCGGTCTTGGTTGGGTCACCGTTCCAAATATATGAATGGTTGGGAATGACAAATTCCAAAGGCCGTAAAGTAGCGCCGGTGCACAGGGTCGTATCGTTGCCAAGATTCACAGGAATTGGATATACAACCGTTAATTGAATGGTATCATTCAACTTGCAATAACCGTCGAATACATCCACCCAATACTTGCCCTGGGCCGTAGCTTTATATACAGAATCCTTTTTATTGTCCTGCCAGGTATAATTCGTAACACCCGGAATGGTTGCCCTGAATCTGGCTGTATCACCATTACAAATTTTCTGATCCGGTCCCAAATTCAGTGATTTTGGACCAACGAATGAGATTTTTACGGTATCTGTATAACTGCATAGTGAATCTGAAGCCCTTACCCAATAAGTACCTCCCGGGCTCTTAACCTTAATCATGGAATCTGTGGCAGCATTTGACCATAAATAGGTCAATTTGGCTGTAGGTATATAAACAGCTAGGCTGATGCTATCAGAAGTGCACAAGGTGCTGTCTTTTCCTAAATTGAAAACGGGTACATATGAAATTCCCACAACAACGGAATCTCGCGTTTTGCAACGATAATTACTCGCTTCTACCCAATACGTTCCAGGATTCTTGATAACTCTGAAAGTGTCTGTTGAACTATTATCCCATAAATATTTTTCCGCTTTACCCGGTATTTTTACCAGGCTATCAATGTTGCACATGACAGTATCTGCACCTAAATCCGGGGTGGGAAAATCATAAACAGTTACCAATGCGGTGTCGTAAGTATGACAGCCCCCTATGGTGACTTTTACCCAGACCATCTCTGTTTTGGAGGATGTATAGTTCGGACCGGTAGATGCATTATGCCAAACATAAGTGGCCTTGGATTGCAGAGCATTGAAATACATGGATTCCCCTTTGCACAAACTGGTATCACGCCCGAGAGATACGACCGGGTTGGGGAAAATGGTCACGAATTGCTTCACGGTGTCCATCAGACAACTCGAAAAAGTATTTTTTCTAAAAATAACCGCCTGAACGAGAAAGGTTGTATCTCGGGTAAAAACATGTTTCGGTGAAAAAGCATTCGAAAAATTGGCGGAACCTGAAGCCGCATCGCCAAATAGCCAGTGGACAGAATCAACTCCAGTAGTATCTAATACCCAAAATTCGGTAGAATCTCCAAAACAAAGTCCGTAATTATTTGGATCCGGATCTCCGAATTCAAATTCCGGCTTGTTAAAGAAAGAGCTGATATAAGTCGGCAAACCCCAACGGGAGTATTTACCACTGGAGAGATTAATTCCATTGGAGACATAATCACAGGCAGAACCTTTACAATTTGGTTTACGTATGATCGACAGGTAGGAAGTTCCTGACGTATGCCACCTCGAAATATAAATGCGTTCATCCGGTCCAATCTGCATGGTACCATAGGAATTGTTGATTCCACCACCTGAACTTGGGGCTACTTCAACAGCACTCGCATTGATATCTGCAAATGTTCTATTTCCGGCTCTCAGATCATATTGATAAATCCGGTCGTTAACGCCTGCGCTCGTCCTACGACAAGCTAAATACAGGAATCTGCCGTTAGGTGAAAATTCGGCTCCATACACTCCGTCATATCCGGCAACCGTGGAAGGCTTATTTGACTGGGTAAAATACATGGGATTGGAGATAATTCCCGTTTGATTGTCAAAATCATACAATTCCCAAAATCCATCGACATTCGTTGCCTGACTACCAACCACTGGATTGACCAATTTCGAACCATCGGGTGATAACTTCAAACAACCCTTTGAATATCCGACGTTTGCTTTTGATGTACTTGGACCAACTGGTGTGCCAACGGCGGAAACAACCGGAGTGGTTACCAAACCTGTCGACCGAAGCAAATAGGCAACGAATCGGTTATTACCCCATTCATGCGCTATAATCCATGTATCAACTTTGTTAGCATGCTTAACAGCAGTAATTTTCTCACATGAACCTGTTAGCAATATTTTATTTTTTTCGAATGACAATACATCGCCTTTACCACTGTTGGCATTGGTATCAATCACGCTATATGACAATGAACCACCGTCATCTTTAACCGCAAATAAATAATATCTATTCCCTCTGACTGGTTGTGGCACAATAACCCCGCTTTGCGTAGCAGAAGGATCTCCAAGCAGTCCGGAACCATTCGGCATTACCGTATGCGTTTTATCCCATACCTTAATTCCGTCGGTGTACATAATCAAACTACCCGTTTTACTGCAGATTGCCGCCACACCCTCATCCGTTTGAATTTGACCATCCGAAACTGCCACCGGGGTTCCCGAATTAAAATCCAAACCGGCTTTACTGCCGAAATACCAAATGTTTCCTTCTTTTTGTGCCTGAACAGGAGATATTGCTAACAACATCAACAAGGCTAAAATCGACCTGGAAAATAAATTTTTAAGACTGCACATACGCTTCTGGAATGTGCGAAAATATCAATTAAATCGTCATAAAAAAATGACAAATGTTGTTTAAAACAGTTACTTAAAATTTATTTCATACGGGAACCAGGCAACCACCCCACTCAGTTCATTCAACTTTCTGATACTCAAGTATGTAGAATAAGCTGAACCCAATTCTTTTTTCAACATATTTCTTGCTGTTTCTTCCTGATTAAATTTCCCCATCAATTCCTCAAATACGGAACGGTTTTTAGGATATTCCGATACAACATATTCCTTTAATCCGGCCTTAAAAGCAGCAATTTCCAATGCCTTTTCATATCCACCCATCACATCTACCAATCCGCGTGCCTTTGCCATACTTCCTGTCCAAACACGGCCCTGACCAAATGAGTCCACCATTTCAACTGTCATACCTCTTCCATCCCCAACACGCTTCTTGAACGTTTCATAAACCCTTCCTACCATACCGTCAATAATTGCATATTCCTGAGGAGTAAGCGCTCGGTCTATTCTGCCAAAGTCCGAATAATTTCCCGTTCCGACGTATTCACTGTTGATTCCCAATTTGTCATTCAACAATTTCTGAGCATTTGGAACCAGACCAAATACACCAATAGAGCCGGTTATGGTCTGCGGATAGGCTACAATTGTATCAGCAGCACAAGCAATGTAATACCCGCCGCTGGCTGCCACATCACTCATCGAAACGATTAAGGGCTTAGCCGCCTTCAATAAAATGGTCTCCCTCCAGATGATATCTGAAGCCAAAGCGCTTCCACCTCTGCTATCCACCCTTAAAACTACTGCCTTCACTTTTTTGTCTTTGCGCAATTTCCTCAATAAAGAAGCAAATTTATCTGCCCCAACTTCACCGTTTTGACCCTCGCCATTAACGATATCTCCACTTGCAAATACAAAGGCAATCTCAGACTTTCCGCTCGATTCAGGCAACTCAATTTCGCCCGGTTGAATGAATGGAATCTTATCTCCCTCTTTCAACTTCAATTGCTTGCGGATTAATTCATATACCTGATCTCTGTATTTTAGCTGATCCACCAACCCAAATTTAACTGCGTCTTCCGGACTTCTCACCAACATATCGCCGGCAATTTCCTTCAATCTTTCCGGAGTCATTTTCCTGCTTTTCGCAATGTCATTCAGCAATTCGTCATAAACAGATCCAATATAAGATTGAATCTGTGCCTTATTCTCCTCACTTAAATTATCGCGGGTAAATGGCTCAACAGCACCTTTGAATTTGCCTCTTCTGATCACTTGAACATCAACGCCCAGCTTTTCTAATGCCCCTTTAAAAAATGTAATATCTGAAACCAAACCATTAAAAAGCATTTCACCTTGTGGATTCATATAAACCTTGTCGGCAGAACTCGCCAGATAGTATGTATTGTTATAATAAAAATCGCTGTATGCATATATAAATTTACCGCTCTTTTTAAAGTCTGTCATTGCGCGATGTAATTCATCCGCTTTCGCATAGCCGGCTTCAAAAAATGACAGATCCAGAAATATCCCTTTTATTTTGGGATTCTTAGAAGCTACCTTAATGCGTTCCACCAAATTAATCAAACCCAATGGAGCTGAAATATCTCCACTCAATTGGTTGAAAAAGGCCAAATCTTCAGAAGGTGCCTGATCTGATATTACCGAATTAAGTTTTAAATGTAAAACCGAACCATCCGCTATGCTTTTCTTTTCCTCTCTCTTAAGACCAGAAACAGCGCTCAGCCCAATAAGCACCAAAATCAACAACAGAATTACCTGACCAACCAGGGTGGCCAATACAATTTTAAAAAATGCCTTCATGTTTTAGTTTTTTTTATCTGCGTACAATTTTTTCTGTAAGCAGTTTGTTCCCCACTTTAATGGTAGCAAAGTAAACACCTGTTTTTAGATTAGAAATTTCTATTTCGTCAAAGTCAGATTTTATATCGGTGAAAAAGACCAGCTTCCCTAAAATATCTCGTATCGTCAGTTCACAAGCTTCACCCCGATACTTCAATACATCACCATCAACCGGATTGGGGAAAAGCTTCTGTTGATAATTAACAAAGCTGGTAGAACCCACATTTTTGTATACAAATCTCAGACTATCTTCATATATCCCTTTCTCAGAATACAAGGTTATAGCAGGAAGTAAGGGATCTGTGCGCTCCGAAACCTTCAATTCAACACATTCTCCTGCATTTAATACTAACGGAAAATTCTGATAACAAATTCCATTGGTACGCATCGAATCAATACGCCATAATCCTGTTGCTGAATTGCAAATCCACAATGACAATGTATCATGCATCTTCTTTTCAACTGCCGGAATGGTTGAGGGTGATGTCCGCTGCCAATGTATCTGATAAACGAACGGTCGGTTGCCACTTCCCGAAAAAGTATATATCCTATCCAAAAATCCCGGAAAGTCAGTCAAAGGGTTTCTGTTTTTCTGCAAGGCATAAATCCCATCGTTTCTCGTTTTTTCCCAGGTTGCCGGTGGATATTGAACGTGCCAGGTTCGAAGCACCTGCTCCTGCGCATTCAGAAAACCACTGTAGTTCTCATACCTCAAAACAAAATAAAACATGGCCCTTGCGGTTGCACCCTTTTGTTCATTTCTGGGCTCAAATACCGATGACGCCCATTTACTTCCTCCCACACTCCAGGTTGGAGAAGAAACTGCGCCAAATGGATCGTTGTCTCTTTTGGCGTTTGCGGATTCATCTGTTGAAAATAAATGATGTATATCGCTGCGCATGGGTTCATTGCTGCTAAACAGGCTCTGAGGCCAGGTGTGTTCACAATTAAAATTATTTGACGTGGCTCCCGATCTGGTGTTAAATTGAGCTTGTCTGCCTGTATATACGCAGGTTACCCATCCGGATTGATTGTCTAACGATCCGTACATCTGATCCCTTGCAGAATTATAACCTAAACTCTGATATCCTTGAGCCAATAAGGTCTTAAATGCCGACTTGAGTGCCTCATCATATAAATTAAATGTAGCATCATAATACGCATTGGACAGCTTACCATTTCCTTCGAGCCTGATCAAGTGCTGTCCGGGTACCTGATTTGTATAAATGATTATATACCCTCGATAAATAACGTTTTGTTCGGGTGCAAATTTGATTTGCATTTCAAGGCTATCCTGTGCGTCAAGGCTTGATCCGCTTGGTGTCAGTGTAAAGTTGCCGACATTTAAATGAAAACTTAGAGAGAGCCTGGAATTGCTTTCATTTTTAATCCAAACTTTTTTTACAGAACTATCTCCTGTGATCACATTGCCAAATGATACTTTCTCAGGAAATAATAAGGCTTGGGATGATGGTACATATCCAAAAAACCAAATCATCAAAAAGTAAAAGGATGCTCTCATTTTGCAAAGATACAAGTCGAATGGAAGTTGCTTCTTAAGTAATTCATAATTTCGCGGATTATGATTGAACTCACCGAACTCACCGCCATTGGACCAATAGATGGCAGATACAGGTCTAAATGTGAAGAGCTGGCGCCATTTTTATCCGAATTCGGATTGATAAAATACAGAGTAATCGTAGAGACGGAATATTTCATTGCTTTGGTGAAGAAGATTTGTTCACTGGATGATGAGCGAAGGGTGGACCAATTATCAGATGCGCTCAAAACAAGAGCCTATCAATTTAATATGAGCGATGCTTTGGCTGTGAAGGAAACAGAACAAACGACCAATCATGATGTAAAAGCTGTCGAGTATTTTGTCAAAGATTTGGTGACCGATCTGAATTTAGGGGATTTATCAGAATGGGTGCACTTTGGACTTACATCTCAAGACATCAACAATACAGCTATTCCGCTCAGTTTAAAACAGTGTATGCAACTGGTATGGTTGCCGGTGGTTGAAAATGTTATCGACCATATTGGTGCACAGGCTGAAGAATGGAAAGAAATACCTATGCTGGCAAGAACCCATGGTCAACCGGCATCTCCAACTTTTCTTGGCAAGGAATGGAAGGTTTTCGAAGTGCGCCTGAAAGAACAATTGAGACAGCTTCATGAAATTCCATTTTCATGTAAGTTCGGCGGAGCTACCGGCAACATGAATGCGCATTATGCCGCCTATCCGGAAATTGATTGGCATGAATTCGCCAGAGATTTCACCCGTGCCCTTGGTTTGAATCGTTCAGAACCGACAACACAAATTGAACATTACGACAACTTAGCCGCATTGTTTGATGCCATGAAGCGGATAAACACCATACTCATTGATTTTTGCCGGGATGTTTGGACATATATCAGCATGGAGTATTTCAAACAAAAAATCAAACCCGGTGAAGTTGGGAGTTCTGCGATGCCACATAAAGTCAATCCCATTGATTTCGAAAATGCTGAGGGAAATTTAGGCCTGGCCAACAGTATGCTGGAATTTCTATCTTCAAAACTTCCCATCTCCCGCCTCCAGAGAGATTTAACTGACAGTACGGTTTTGAGAAATATCGGGGTACCCCTGGCTCATACGCTCATAGCTTGCCAAAGTCTGTCTAAAGGAATGTCTAAACTTCTGTTGAACAGGGATGCTATACGAAGGGACCTGGATCAAAATTGGGCGGTACTGGCAGAAGCCATTCAAACCATATTGAGACGTGAAGGCTTCGAGAAACCCTATGAAGCTTTAAAACAACTAACCCGCACCAACGAGGCCATTACAAAAGAAAGCCTGCACTCTTTCATTCAAACTTTGAACATCAGCAATTCTGTGAAAGAGGAACTTCTCGCCCTCAAACCAGAAAATTATACCGGGAGATAAATGGGTAAAACTTTAATCATAGGTGCGAGTTCAAAACCGGAAAGGGCTTCCTATCAGGCAGCGTATAAGCTTACCAGGGCATCTTTGCCATTTGAAATGATTTCTAACCGCAGGATCGAAATATTCGGTAAAACCAGCTTTGATGCTCCGGTTAATCTTCCAGATATAGAAACCATAACCTTGTATATTAACCCGAGCCTACAAGATAAGCAGATCGATTATTGGTTATCGCTTAGTCCATCAAGGATTATCTTTAATCCGGGAACTGAAAATCCACCTGTATACGCAAAGCTCAGGGCTGCGGGAATTCAGGTAGTTGAGGCTTGTACCTTGGTATTATTAGCAACAGGACAATATGAAAATTATCATGAATAAATATATCTATTACGTATTGGTATTGAGCTTAGTCGCTTCATGCACAGACCCAAAACTTAAGCTCGAAAAGAAAATTAAACGATTGGAACATGGAGCGACTTCTCCATCTGCCCTTGATTCCTTATACACTTATTATATTGAATACGCTACACGCTATCCAAAAGAAGCAAAAAGCTCCTATTATCTGAATTATGCAGCCATGCAAGCCGGGCTTAAAAAGGATAACGTCACTGCCAAGTCACTGTCATTTATGTATGTAAAGAACTATCCTGCCGGAGCAGAATTACCTTCAACTTATCAGAACCTGGCTAAGATTTACCAGATTGAAAACCGATTCGACAGTGCTATTTATTATTTTCTTGAATCCGGCAAACTCCGTCCTTTGTCAGTTGCCGACCAATTGGATTTGGCGCTCAGTTATCAAAAGAATGCTGAGAAAGCTCAAAACAATCAACAGGCTTCTACCGATTCGAAAAAAGCCGCTTATATTTATCAGACAGTTGCGGCTTATAACGATGCTATTGCGTCCCATAAATTTTCAATCTTTAAGGAGCCAAAGAATCCAAAAAATGCTTCCTCCCTACAAACCATTGCCTTTCTATATGAAAATGAATTAAACCTTCTCGACAGTGCCAAAATATATTATGCCCGACTCCGGTCAGAATTCCCCGATACGGAAGAAGGAAAACAAGCAGCTTACTTGATAGATAACAAGTTAATCGGAAAATCTGCTGAAGAAATATTGGAATTTGGAAAGAAGAATCTTCCATAAAAAAAACAGCAAAACATTAAAAAATGTTTTGCTGCAAACCAAGATGAAAAATACTTATAGCAGATGATTCATTTAAGAATCACTGCAAATGACTTCAATCTATATAACCCAAACGTAAACAAACCATTAAGGAATATCGGTGTGCATAAACTCTTCGAACAACCGAATGCACTGGGCAGCTTCCTTTACGTCATGTGCTCTGAGAATTTTAGCTCCACCCTGTAATGCCAACATGTGCATGGCCGTGGTTCCATTTAAAGCTTCTGAATTTGGAATATTTAACACTTTGGTTATCATGGATTTACGACTAATACCGGCCAATATTGGAAAGCCAAATATGCTTAATTCCCCTAATTGTCTCAGAAGTTGATAATTATGTTCCAGCGTTTTACCAAATCCAAAACCAGGGTCCCAAATGATGTCTTTCACCCCTTTGGACTTGAGCAACTGTGTGCGATGTAACAGGTACGATATCACTTCAGTAGTAACATCTGCGTACTGAGGGTTCAACTGCATGGTAGATGGTTTTCCCTGCTTATGCATGAGAATAACCGGTACATTTAGTTCTGCCATAACATCCGGCATATCCATGTCATCCTCAGCAGCGGAAATATCATTAATGATGCTTGCTCCTGCCTGTATGGCTTCCTTTGCTACAGATGCCCTGAATGTGTCAACAGATATTATGGTTTCCGGAAACGCCTCCAGAATACACGTAACAGCAGACATGACACGCTCCAATTCCAGCTCATAGGATATATCGATTGCACCAGGCCTGCTGCTGTAACCTCCAATATCGATAAAAGTAGCCCCCTCGAGTAAGTGTTTTTCTGTTTTCTTTAGAATATCATCTCTATCTGTTGCTCTGCTTCCCGAGTAAAATGAGTCATTGGTAATATTCAAAATTCCCATGATTACAGGACTTGTCAGGTCGATAATTTCACCTTTCAGGAGGATTGAATTGGCTGGTCTACCCTTTTTCAATGATTTGAGATTATTATTGCAATATTAATGGACATTGCTTTGACTTATTCTGAAACCGACAAACAGTACGATGAAGTAGTTCAATATTGCCGGGAAATTTTTTTAAAGAAGAATAATGACTACGGTACGAGTTGGAAGATTTTGCGCTCATCATCTGTTACAGATCAAATTTTTATCAAAGCGAGCAGGCTTAGAAGTATTGAAGAAAAAGGGGAACAAAAGGTTCAGGAGAATATATTCGATGAATATGCAGGGATTGTAAATTACTGCATTATGGGACTCATGATTTTGCAGGGTTCAGAAACACTAGAAGTTCAAAATTTGCAGGAATTGCTGGAAGGGTATGACCAGGAAGTTCATGCTTGCAAACATCTCATGCAGCAAAAAAATCACGATTACGGTGAAGCCTGGAGGGAAATGCGAATTAAAACATATACAGATCTCATTTTATCCAAATTACTTCGCATTCGTCAAATAGAAGACAATCAAGGGAAAACGCTCATATCTGAAGGTATTGCCTCAAATTATCAGGATATTTTAAATTACGCGGTGTTTGCCCTGATTCGCTTAAAAGAAGATTCGGTATGAAATGGCTCGCACAATACAGCAGATTTCTGATTGGATTGTTGTTGATACTGTCCGGTTTGATCAAAGCCAATGACCCAACCGGTTTTTCTTACAAACTGGAAGAATATTTCACCGTTTTTTCTGAAGATTTAAAAGCAGTTCAGGATACTTTGGCGGTGCGGATTGACGATTCGCTGATTCTCAGCAGATCTTTGGTCACAAACGACAGTTCCGTAACCATGGCTTTTCAGTGTGGAAATTGGGAAACCACATTGACCGGAGACTCCCTGAATCCTGATACCCTACTGAAATCAAAATTCTATCTGCTATTCAACAATCAAGTCATCTACCAAACTGATATAAGCTCAGATACCACATTCAATTGTCAGCTCTTCACCGGAAATGCACCTCTTATTAATGAAAAAATAGATATTCAATCCGGAATAAATCTTAGCAAAGAACGCAAAATCCCTGTCGTTAAGCTCATTAAAAAGGACTCGTATTGGGCAGCTACTTTCAGGAATATGAAGAAATACGCCCTCATATTTGCGATTCTCATATCCGTGATTGAAATCCTATTGGGTTTCGCGCTGCTCATTGGCTTTAATCCACTGCTTATCGGTTCTTTGGTGTTGTCGATGATGTTGTTTTTTACATTTTTGACCTGGTACTCTGCTACTTATAACAAAGTGACCGATTGCGGATGTTTCGGAGATGCTTTAAAGCTGACACCCCATCATTCGTTTTATAAAGATGTTGTCCTGACCATTTTGTCTTTATTATTTCTTCTCGGTCATAGAAAAATAAAGCCCCTCTTCAGTATCTTTTTTTCCATCAACTTTCTGGCCTTCATCAGCATTTTTGCAACTTCATTTGCGATCTACTGCCGATACTACTTGCCTGTTTACAATTTTCTGCCTTTTAAGCCCGGCAATAACGTCAAGGAACTCATGAAAATTCCTTCTGGTGAGCGGCTCAATGATCATGTTGTAATCACATACTTATATAAAAACGAACAAGGTGAATTAAAAGAAGTCATTTATGATTCGGATAAGAACTCATTCACCCCTAAACTAGACTATTCAGAGTGGTCATACTATTCTATTAAAAATGAGAAAATTATAGAAAAAGCCTATCAGCCACCCATCCATGATTTTCACATGTTTGACGCACAGGGGGAAATGGATTTCGTGGATAGTTTTTTCAATTCCGGAGATCAGAAGTTTTTGCTCGTTGTCAGAAAACTTGAAAGAATTCATCCAAGAACCTGGCAAAAGATTAAAAAACTTGCCCTTGAAATACAACAAAACGAAATCCCGTTTATTGCCCTTACTTCTGCCAGTCCCGCCGATGCTGAAAAACTCAGACATGATTTACAGCTGAGCTTTGAGTTTTATTATGGAGATGAGACCAACCTTAAAACAATAATCCGTTCAAATCCGGGACTATTATATCTCAGGGACTCCAGTGTTATTCAAAATACCTGGCCCTATACCAGATTGCCATCAGTCAGAAAAATAAATAAGCTGCTCAAAAAAGAATGAGGTCTTTTTTATCGGGGAGTTTGTATGCCTTGTTCATATTATTCAGCATTGCAACGCTGGTTTTTTTTCTATTCAATTCCGCCTTTCCTGACCCTTCGCAAATGGTTACAGGTGAGCGAACGGATGAACAAACCAAAGCAATGATTAATCGCGAACTAGGTTTGGATCAACCGGCATTAACCAGATATGTCCTTTATATTAATGACCTCAGCTTTATTGGAACCAGTTCTGAGGACAGGGGTTGGAAACTATTTTATTGGAAAGACAAAAGAATAGCCTTAAAATGGCCATACCTGAGGCGTTCTTTTCAAAATGGAAAGGAAGTTTCTGAATTAATTCTGGACTCCATACCCGGCACCTTAGTGCTGGCTTTTACCAGTATGCTGCTTGCTACGGTCCTTGGTATACTAATGGGCGTAATATCAGGACTTTTTTATGGCAAATGGCCGGATCGCTTATTGATGTTTCTCAGCACTGCCGGAATATCCTTACCCAGCTTTTTTGCTGCTGTTCTGATAGCCTGGATCTTCGGAATGCTCCTGCACGATATCACCGGACTTTCAATGTCGGGAAGTCTGACAGATTTAGACCCCTTCAAAGGAAGGATATGGGTTCCAAAGAATCTCATTTTGCCCTCCATAGCATTGGGCATAAGACCATTGGCGGTAATTACACAATTGACGCGAGGGGCATTGAATGAAGAACTGGACAAAGATTATATCCGTACGGCAAGAGCAAAAGGTCTTTCAGAGGCAAACGTCATCGGCCGGCATGCTTTAAGAAACGCTATTAACCCGGTGATCACCTCGGCTTCCGGATGGTTTGCATCTTTGTTGGCCGGAGCTTTTTTTGTAGAATATATTTTTAATTGGAAAGGTATCGGCAAATTGACCATTGAATCATTGGAAAAATCTGATCTACCCGTGGTTATGGGTTGTGTGCTATGGATAGCCTTAATTTTCATTTTTATGAATATGTTCGTCGATTATCTGCATAAAACCATTGATCCCAGAATTCGCGTATCATGATCATTTTAACCGGATTCACCGGAGCAGGTAAGACTTATCTCGGATCAAGACTATCGTCATATTTAGGCATGTCATTTACGGATTTGGATAGTGAAATAGAAAAACGTGAAGGCCGTCAAATCACAGATATTTTCAAAAAGCAAGGAGAAAACGAATTTAGAATACTTGAAAATACTGTTTTAAACGAATGCTTACGACGCATAGATACAAACTCAGTATTCACTGTTGGAGGGGGCACACCCTGCTTTTACAACCAGATGGAATTGCTTAAGAAGCATGGATTGGTTATTTATTTGCAATTGAGTCCTGTAGAAATATTAAGAAAACTGAAAGCAAAGCAATTATCTGACAGGCCGGTTTTAGCCGGATTATCCAATCAGCAAATACTGAAATTGTACGAGCAACGTCGCCCATATTACGAGGCTGCACACCTGAAAATCCCCTTGCAGTGGGCGAAAAGCCCGGAATTATTAACAATGACACTGAATTTATTCACAAAACAGCATCCTGACTTAATTTATTTACACAACTTTTTATAAACTTGTTTCAGAAAATGCTTGTAAACCCCTACTAATAAAGGGCAATGCATTAACTAAAGAAATATACAAAAATTTAAAAATCTATTATTATGAACAAATCTGATTTAATTTCAAAAATCGCTGCTGACGCAGGTATCACTAAAGCTCAGGCACAAACTGCTTTGAATTCATTTACAGACGCTACTGCATCTGCTTTGAAGAGTGGTGACAAAGTGATTTTGGTTGGTTTCGGTACTTTCTCTATTTCTGAGCGTTCTGCCAGAACCGGAAGAAACCCACAAACAGGTAAGCCAATTAAAATTGCTGCTAAGAAAGTGGTACGTTTCAAAGCCGGAACCGAACTTTCTAACAACGTAGGATAATTTTAAACTAAAATTATTTGGATAAAGAGGTTGCGGTTGCAGCCTCTTTTTTTTTATTCGCACTATGCCGGACTTTCAATCTCATAAAGCTTTCAAATCATTCGTGGCCCAAACAAGCCCTGACCCCATGATGTTTGAAGTTTCCTTCGCACAAGGATGTAATTTGTATGACACATCGGGAAAAGCTTATCTGGATCTGATTTCCGGAATTGGGGTAAGCAATGTCGGGCATCGGAATGCGTATGTACAGGAAAAAGTTGCACAACAAATGGACAAGTATTGGCACACCATGGTATTTGGTGAACATATACAAGACGTTCAAGTGCGTTTGGCTCAGGCTCTTTCTGCAGAATTGCCATGGTCACAACCTTCTGTTTTCTTTGTGAATTCAGGTAGCGAAGCGATGGAAGGTGCCATGAAATTGGCCAAAAGAGCGACTGGCCGATTTGAATTTGTTGCAGCCAATCATTCCTATCACGGATCCACTCATGGCGCAATGAGCTTGTTGAGTGACACAACTTATACAAATAACTTTCGCCCTTTATTGCCGGGCATCCATCATATTAATTTTAATTCAATAGCCGATTTAGCATGCATAAATTCTCAAACGGCTGCTGTTGTAATCGAAAGTGTGCAAGGAGAATCTGGTTATTTGCCCGCCAACCCCGATTTTTTAATCGCATTGGAAACCCAATGCAGGAAACATGGTGTTTTAATCATTATGGATGAAGTTCAGACTGCCTTCGGAAGAACCGGTTCTTTCATGGGTTGGCAAACAAGTGGAATTAGACCGGATATCATTTTGATGGCCAAAGGAATGGGTGGTGGATTCCCTTTAGGTGCTTTTTGTGCGGATGTTTCTCTGATGAAGACACTGTCATTCAATCCAGTTCTGGGTCACATAACCACTTTTGGCGGACATCCCGTCAGTTGTGCCGCTTCACTGGCCGCCCTGGAGTTTATACGCAACGAAAAACTATGCGAACAGATTCCGATTAAGGAAAGTAAGTTCAGAAGCCTTCTTAAATTACCCGAATCCTATAAACTCACCGGTAAAGGCCTCATGATGGCCATACATACGCCATCTGCAGCTCATGTTCAGAGTATCATTCATCATTTGAGAACTCATGGAGTCCTAACCGACTGGTTCCTTTTTAATGACAAAGCCATTCGTTTATCTCCACCTCTGATCATTTCAGATCAGGAAATAGAATTTGCCTGTGCTTCCTTAAACGAGGCAATTACTTCGCTCCAATATCAAACATGAACCCGGCAGATACTACCGGCATTTGAGCTCCCTTGGCTCCTTCGTTGAATATTTCGGATAAGCGGTACCTCCCATAAACTACATAATGATTGAATCCCAATCTCACATCTCCATAATAATTCAAATCATTCACATAGTCCG
Source organism: uncultured Chitinophagaceae bacterium (assembly GCA_964613385.1). Taxonomy (GTDB): domain Bacteria; phylum Bacteroidota; class Bacteroidia; order NS11-12g; family UBA9320; genus CAZTGZ01. The sequence continues at coordinate 44,387 of CAZTGZ010000006.1, read as the reverse complement.
GATTATTCCAGGTTTGCTTTAAGCTGTTGAAATGATCTGTATCAGAATCCAAGGTGGTATATGTCTTTTTTCGGATCATAAAGGCAAAGTCACTACTCACCCCTAACTCCAGGTAGTTGCCCACTCTATCTCCTCTTTTACCAAAATTGATACGATTCATGAAGCCTGCAGATACATTGTTCATGATCAATTTATCATATCGCGTTATATCGCTTTCAGTTTCTGTATAAAATGCCTGTCTGTGGTACGCCGCATCCAATACCATAGAATACCAATTGGTCACCTTAAATTTATTATAAAATCCAAAGCGCATTTCCCATGATTTCATCCCATCCATTTGGATGCTGGTATCTGCAGCCTGAGGACCTAATATGAAACCGCCGGAAAAATACACACTGCTAAAATGCTTCCGATTGGGTCCTTTTTCGGGAATTATGGTATCCTGATTTACATCTTGCTCCATCAAAACGGATTGTGCCTTAGCTTCATAAAAGCCAATGAATGCAGCCAAAATACACAGGTTTCTAATCATTGAATTACTATTTGACATGATATGTTTTAATTTCTCCTTTATAATAAACACGAATGGTAAACGGCCTGGCAAAATCTGCCTTATGGATAACCAATGGACTATCATCCTTAGCCGTATCTTTTTTGTTATTGTTCTTCATTCCATTGAAAATGAAAGCAAAATTCGGCTGAGGATCAACCACATAATACTTATCTAAATACCCGCGACTGTTTTCAATGTGATAAAAAACATAGTCCGGACATTTTTTAAAGACACCAACTTCATCCGGATATTCATATTCAGCGGAAACGGAATCATTTCCAAATTCTTCTGCCGGAGGTTCGACCTCGGGCACCACTATCTCCGTCTGTTCTGTCTCCGTACTGTCAATTGCAGCTTCCGGAATCTCCTGATTTTCGGTAGGGTCTTCAATAACGTCTTCATTAAAATCAGGAATCTCAATTTCCTGTATGTCATTAATTCGTATCTCAATGCGCGCATCGTTTTCAACGAATTCAATCAGACTTTCTTTGGCTTCAACCGGATTGGATGTTTTAAAAAAATATGAGGCTTGCGGTACTCCATAGCCATGCGCATAATCATAATAGGGATATAAATCTCCTGATTTTTCTATTTCACGGAATGCATCCATATTGTGAATTCCGGGTTTAACCTGTAAGACACAAGCTGCAAATCCTGCTACCAACGGGCCGCTAAAAGAAGTGCCTTGCGTTTGACTTAATCCACCGGGTCCTGCTCCAATCACATGTCCATAAGCAGTGACATTGGGCTTCATTCTTTTGTCCCGGGTTGGTCCAAATGAGCTGAATGAGGTATGGTAACCTGTCCAGGGTGAGATTCCCCCAATGGACAAAACGCTATCTGCGTCAGCCGGTGTGCCAATAATTTTCCAGTTTCCATCTCCTTCATTTCCTGCAGAGTTAACAACCAATATTCCCTTTCTGGCCGCCATGTTCGCAGCTTTTGCAACCAAACTCTTCTTGCCGTGCATGTCTTCAGGAAAATAACGATGATAGGTATAACCCAGTGAACTGTTAATGATATCTGCACCATTTTTGTCTGACCATTCAGCAGCGGCCAACCACTGTTCTTCCTCACTAAAAAATTCCGTCCAGGTCTCCGTACGTGCCAGCAGAAACTCCGCATCTGTGGCCAAACCGATCGGCACACCCTCTATTTTCCCCGCTATGCACGACAACACAAAACAGCCATGCGTGTTATATCCATCTACGTTTTCTCTTTTCTTCACAAAGTCCCAGGTTTTAATGATGCGATTGGCCTGTCGGATATGCTCAAATGAAGGATTGGTCTTATACGATTCGAAACCAATATCGAAAATGGCAACCCTTACTCCCTTTCCTGTTATACCCTGATCATGAAATGTACGCACACCCATACGTTCTGTCTGCCCGGAAAGCAATTCCGTATCTGCTGAGCTCAAATCCTGTAATCCTTTGATGCTTCCGGTAACTTGTAAAACAGGTTTTTCAAGTAATTCGACGGCAGCCACAAAAGGAAATTTCCTGGCAATCGCCATTTGCTCTTCTGTAGCCACACAGACAACAGCATTAAGCCAACGACTCACTATGCGAATTTCAACCTCCAATGAAGCCAGTGTCGAAACAAATTCTTCCTTAACCGGATAATCAGTTTCATCAATCGCAATTCCCATGGCTGCGCGCCTTTCTAATGCCTTCTGATCGAAATAGGTAGAAGGATCGAAATTTGTAAGATCCTTTTGGTTGAAATACACACAATACTTTTGTTGTGCCCACATTCCCTCGCTGAAAAGAATTCCCACAAGGAAAACAAAAATTTTTAACCACCTGAATTGCATAGAACAATAATAAGTTGCCAAAAATAATTCAAATTATCATTGGTCAAAGAATCTTGCCACTTTATCGTTTATCCTTCCTTAAAAGCAACAATTCTGGTACTGAAGTAGATACTGTCTTTGATGATTAATTCACCGGGATTCAATTTGCCGCTTTCGCTTAGATAATCAATGCCCCAGAGGGTTCTGTCTATTCCAAATTCTCCGGATGCTTTTAAAATATGATCTTCGATTTCTTTTCTGAACGGAATTACAACCGGCTTGCTCGAATTTCGAATCTGCAAATCTGCATATAGCTTTCCGCGATTTTCTTCCCTGATTTTTAATATCGCGATTGGATATTTTTCTGTATCAAAAAATCTGCTGCTATGCAGATATCCAATGAGAATCTGGGTCGTCTCTTCACTTTCAACAGGAAATTCACGCAAAGAAGTCATATCAATAATAATTTCCCCACCACTAATCCGGTTTTGGGTACATCTTAAATAACCCGATTTAATATTCACTTTACCTTTATGGCCTTCTCCCCCAACCCTTTCTCCTATCCAATTCAGCTCACTTGACTCAGGTTGTATCACATATTTGACAAATGAATCTGTCACCAAAGAATCAGGGATATATTCGGTCTCTTCGATTTCCAAATTTTCATTCTGGTCCTGAGGAGAATCCTGAATACATGAAGATACAACCAGAGAGAAGCCTAAAATTACTACATTTCTCAGACGCATTTACACAAACATAGCGTTCTGAATATTAAATGGAGATGAGTAATATCATTCCCAATCATGTTTTTTACATTTGAACTATGAAAAAAGGCTTGCTCGTTCTTTGTGTCTTGGTTGGCTCAATGCAAATATCTATCGGTCAAATGAAAGGTTTGGGTGCAAAGGGCGGTGTGAACTACTCGAGTATTCTGTTGAGCGAAACGGTTACACAAAACGGATTGGATTGGAATTATGCCAAAAAAGACGCGGATGTTGGCCTTGTTGTTGGCCTATTCGGCCGGGCATATACGAAAAATAATTTCATTCAACCCGAAATTATTTTATCGCAACACCGATACAGTACTACCATCAGTTCGGTGAATTTTGATACCATTAGAAAATTGAACATCAACCGAATGGATATCCCACTTATGTTGGGATACAGCAAAAAAGACAGATTCAGATTTATGCTGGGGCCTGTCTATACCAAGCAGCTGCTCCACTCCCCGTTTGTAGATGATTTTTACAACCAGGACATGGCTGAGTTCTTTAGAGATGGCTCCTGGGCTGCCCAAATCGGAATAGGATTTGACATAGGGAGTTTATGTATCGATTTTCGCTACGAAACCAACTTAAGTGCCTTTGGCGACGAGGTAGTTATTCGGGGTGAAACTTTCAAATTCGATTATCGCTCAAGTGTTTTTCAGCTCACCGCCGGCATTGATTTTATTCATCCCAAAGACTAAGGCTTATAACTTTTATAATACTCCATTGCTTTAGGCATCCAACCCTGGAGTTGGGCAGTTCTGGTTACTGCACTTGGATGTGTACTTAAAAATTCAGGAACACTGCTTTTTTCCATACGTTGCCAAAAAGCAGGCGCTGCTTCCGGATTATAGCCGGCCATAGCCATAAAATATAATCCTAACTGATCCGCCTCACTTTCGTGCTTGCGACTAAATGGCAGCATAACGCCCAATTGACTACCCAAACCATAAGCCAATGCAAAAAGTTGCTGAGTTTCCTGCGGCTTGTCAGAAATAGCTACGGCCAGCGCAATTCCACCCAACTGCTGAGCCAATCCCTGACTCATTCTCTCGTTTCCATGTCTGGCTATGGCATGCGCAATTTCATGACCCATAACCACCGCAATGCCCTCTTCATCTTTGCAATAAGGCAGTATCCCCGTATAAAACACCACCTTACCTCCCGGCATACACCAGGCGTTCACTGTCGGGTCATTCACCAAATTGAATTCCCAGGTATATCCTTCCACTCTGTCGGCATGTTTACCGGATTTTAAGTAGTTTTCAACTGCAGTACTTATTCTTTTAACTACGGTTTGAATTTTGGTTGCATCCAAGGTGTTTTTAACGATAGTATTTTCAGATAAAAATTGCTGATAGGTTGTCAAACTCATCGCAACCAACTCACTTTCCGGCAAGAGCTTTAGTTGTCTTCGTCCGGTTACAGGAACTCTTGCACATGAAGCCACAGCTAAAACCACCGTCATGCTCCAGATAATCCATAATCCAATTCTATTCCTTTTCATACCGTTAATTTTTGAATTTTTAACAAATATCAATCCAATCTTATGGCCTATAACTCATAATTTCGGAAAAAATTTCTGTTATATGCAATTGCAAGATTATTTACACGCCCATAGCGCCCGTTTTTTGGAAGAATTGTTGGAATGGTTGAGAATACCTTCAATTAGTGCTGACCCGGCATATAAGGATGATATCCGACGTGCTGCAGAATATGTTCGTCACAAACTGGAATTAGCCGGTGCCGACCAAACCTGCCTTGAAGAAACGGCCGGAAATCCCATCGTATATGGAGAGAAAATTATTGACCCTGCCCTTCCTACCATCCTGGTATACGGTCACTATGATGTTCAGCCAAGTGTACCGGATGAATTATGGAATAGCCCACCGTTTGACCCACAGGTTAAAGATGGATATATATATGCCAGAGGGGCCTGTGATGACAAAGGTCAGGCTTTCATGCATGTTGCCGCTTTTGAAGCCATGTTGAAAACCGGAAATCTGAATTGCAATGTTAGATTCATGATCGAAGGTGAAGAAGAAGTGGGATCATCAAATTTGGGCACCTATGTGAAATCACATAAAGAAAAGTTAAAAGCTGACGTCATTCTGATTAGTGATACCGGTTTGATTTCCATGGATACACCTTCGATTGATGTGGGATTGAGAGGATTGTCCTATGTTCAGGTCGAAGTAACCGGTCCCAATATCGACTTGCACTCGGGTATTTATGGAGGTGCCGTTGCAAATCCTATTAATATTTTATGCACGATGATCGCCTCGTTGCACGATGAAAACAGACGAATTACCATTCCCGGGTTTTATGACGATGTGGTTGAATTGAGTCAGGAAGAAAGAAAAGCCATGGCAGAAGCACCTTTTGATGAAAATGAATACAAAGCGCAACTTGAGGTTGGGGACGTGCTGGGAGAAAAAGGATATTCAACCATTGAGAGAACCGGAATTCGGCCTACTTTGGATGTGAATGGAATTTGGGGTGGTTACACCGGTGAAGGATCAAAAACAGTTTTACCTTCAAGAGCCTTTGCAAAAATTTCTATGCGGTTGGTTCCAAATCAAAGCAGCCAGCAAATTTCAGAATTATTTAAAAAGCATTTTGAAAGCATCGCACCTCCTTCGGTTAAAGTTCAGGTGCACCTGCATCATGGTGGAGAACCCGTTAGCATTCCGGTTAATTCTAATGAATATAAAGCTGCGGCCCTTGCTATGAAAGAAGCGTTTGGAAAAGAACCCATTCCAACACGCGGAGGAGGAAGCATTCCTATTGTGGCATTATTTGAGAAAGAACTTGGTCTTAAATCCGTTCTGTTTGGATTTGGGTTAGATAGTGATGCCATCCATTCTCCCAATGAAAGATACGGACTCGCCAATTTCTATAAAGGAATTGAATCCATTCCCCTTTTCTATAAGTACTATGCTCAGCTGAAAGCTTGATGATTCTTGACCAAATTGTGTACACTATAATGGTCAAATATAAAAGCTACAACAGCCTTAAAACGAGTACATCTATCTGATTAACAAGCAATTATGTGATTTATTAATTTTAGGTATTGGATTGTCAATAGACCAACTAAAACCTACAATTATGAAGCGTACAATTTTACTCATGTTTACCCTCGGATTGATCAGTTTACAAAGTTGTGTTCAAGAAGAGATTATTATTGTTCAGGAAGCTCCGGTATTAAAAGCTGAACTCAATTATTCTTATTATTTGGGATTGAGAATAGTTGAAGTTGAAGGTGAAATCATCAACCGGGGGAATGCCATGCTCAGCGGTGCTCAGATCAGGTTTCGGCTGTATGATGAAGATGGATTCTTGATTACAACATTGTTCAGAGATTACACTGTAAATGTAGGGCCGGATGCCGGTATTTATTTTTATGCCGATTTTATTCAGCCCGGAACCTTTGACGTTGTTGCAGACATTTGGGATGTATGGTAAGGTAAATACACTGATGTACCTTTGCACAACATGCACAAGGTAACATTCTGCCCTTCACCCGAACAGATTATTTTTTCCGAACATCGCAAGTTTTTGGTGGCAGATGAAAATACCGCATCTTTTTGTCTGCCATTGTTACCTCAATTAAAAGATGTCCCGGTAATCATTATTCCTTCTGGTGAGTCCGGAAAGCGTCTCAGCAATTGCGAACTCATCTGGAATTTTCTGGCTTCTCATCATGCCGACAGACAAGCCGAACTCCTGGTTTTAGGAGGGGGAGTATTATGCGATATGGCTTCTTTTTCTGCTTCTCTGTATCAAAGGGGAATGAAATGCACCCTCCTGCCAACTTCGCTCCTGGCTATGACGGATGCAGCCATTGGCGGAAAAACAGGGGTAAACTTCAATAATCTCAAAAATTACCTGGGTACTTTCCAGTCCGGCCATGAAGTGATTATATGTACGGAATTTCTAAAAACACTCCCGGATATCGAATGTATGAATGGATGGGCAGAAATGCTGAAACATTCACTCATTTCAGGTCGGGAACCATTG
>CAZTGZ010000006.1:0-37231 GCA_964613385.1 uncultured Chitinophagaceae bacterium | reverse complement strand
CTGCCTAAATTATATCATCCACTGGCAATTGATTCCAGACCTCGGATTTCTCAAACAAAGCATTCAGTGCAAATTAGATTTGGTAACGCTGGACCCACACGATTACGGAATAAGAAAGAAGTTGAACCTGGGGCATACCATCGCGCATGCACTTGAAGCTGTAGCAATGGAAAAAGGCAAAGAACTGTCTCATGGTAATGCCGTTTTTGCAGGTATTTGGATAGAATTGCAAATTGGTTCCATCATGGGTTTTACCTCTCAAAATGTGATTTCTCTCCTCGATCCTTTATGGGAAAAAATTGAGCCTGTCGATTTTTCCGATTCTGAGATTCCCCAACTCCTGGAAGCGTGCATAAAGGATAAAAAAAATGCTCAAGGAGAAATACGCATGGTTATTGTCAGGGATGTCGGTCAGGTAGATTTTGATGTACCGGTATCGTTGGTGCACGTTGAAATTGGACTCACGGCCTATATCAAACATTTTCTATGTTAAGGCTTCAAAAAAGAACTGCGCCGGATCGGGTTAACATAGAACTTCCCGGTTCCAAATCCATCAGCAATCGTTTTTTAATGTTGAAAGCCTTGTACAATTTGCCGACGCAGGCCTTGAACCTGAGCACAGCAAATGATACGGTTTTCATGCAGTCAGTTTTAACTAACAGACAATCAGGTGTAATATATGTCGGAGATGCTGGAACCGTTGCCCGCTTTGCGCTGGCATCTGCAATTTTCGGGCCTTTCCCTACCTACATTTCAGGTTCTGAAAGTCTCCACACCCGACCTTTCAAAGATTTGATCCTTGCTCTTGAAAACCTGGGAGCTGAATTTGAATTTCCCATTCAGTCCTATCATATGCCATTAGTTCTGACAAAATTCCATCAGAAAAATCATCAAATTCCCATATCAACTTCAATAAGTTCCCAGTTTACCAGTGCATTGATGATGGTTGGGCCGGGATTAGACACAGGCCTCATCCTCAATTTAAAAGGAGAAAATAATTCCGAACCATACATACAAATGACGGCTTCTGTTATGCGGGATTTAGGATTTGATGTAGGGATGAATGCAGGTCAGATACATGTGAACCCTTATGAAAACCAGGCTACTCCCAAGTACTATCAGATAGAGTCTGATTGGAGTTCTGCATCCTTTTTTATCATGCTGTTAGCGGGCATGCCCATTGGGACACAGTTTGCGTTCGATCAATTATTCGAAGGAGAGAAATCATATCAGGGTGATCAAGCAATCTTGAAATTTGCCGGTCTTCTGGGTATTTCATCTTCATTTGAAGCCAATCGTTTGATCTGTATTAAAGAGCGCTATTCAATTGAGATAGATGAGGTTTTAGATTTCAGTTCATGTCCGGACTTGGCGCTGCCTGTATGTTTCATGCTTTGCGGACTTAAATGCACATTTATGGCAACGGGAATTGACACCTTAATGTTCAAGGAAAGCAATCGTAAAATGGTATTGATTCAACTCATGTCCAAATTCAACGTAATCGTTCATGATTCCAATGGTCGTCTTGAATTTGATGCGCGGAACTTCAAACCATGTCATGAGATTTTTGAAACTTTTAACGATCACAGAGTAGCTATGAGTTTAGCCATCTTGTCCGTTTTCTTGCCGATTGCCCTGAAAAATCCTGAAGTAGTTGCAAAAAGCTTCCCCGGGTTTTGGAATGAGCTTAGTAAAGCAGGAATTGGAATTTCAACATCTTAGCTATAGTCAGTATATTTGACGCAATGGCTACCAATAGTATCGGAGAGATATTTCGTTTCAGTTCGTACGGAGAATCCCACGGTCCGGAAATAGGTGGATTGATTGATGGGTGTCCATCCGGAATTCCATTGGATTTGGGAAAAATCCAGGAAGAGCTAAATAGAAGGAGACCCGGGCAAAATAAATTCACCACTGAACGCAATGAATCTGATGAGTTTGAATTGAGCAGTGGCCTTTTCAATGGAATTACGACCGGTCATCCGATTGCCATCCGAATTCCGAATACTGACCATCGACCCGCAGATTATTCAAAACTGCAACATGTCTATCGTCCATCCCATGCTGATTATACGTATGAAAAAAAGTACGGGATCCGCGATCCATTTGGCAGCGGAAGGGCCAGTGCCCGTGTTACTGCCTCTTGGGTTGTGGCAGGGGCCATAGCCAGACAAATGTTGAATTCAAACACCAAAATAGAAATTTCTGCATATGTTTCTTCTATTCATCAATGGAAAATGGAAGATAGCGGAAAATTCTATGGACGTCAGGAAGTAGACAAAAGTCCCCTGAGATGTCCGGATCAGGATTTATCCAAAGAAATGGAAAAAGCTGTTGCTTTGGCGAAGGAACAAGGAGATAGTTTAGGAGGAATCATCACTTGCGTAGTTAAAAATTGTCCGGTAGGATTGGGTGATCCTGTTTTCGGAAAACTACATGCCCGTTTGGCTCATGCCATGATGAGCATCAATGCCGTAAAAGGATTTGAAATTGGAGAAGGATTTCATTCTGCCTCCCTGAAAGGTTCGGAAAACAATGACCCTTTTATCATCAGAGACAACTCCATATCCACCTTGACCAACCATTCGGGCGGAATACTTGGAGGTATCAGCAATGGTGAGGATATAGTTTTTCATGTTGCTTTTAAACCTCCTTCTACCATTGCCAGGCTTCAGGATACAATTGATGTTGAACAGAATCCCATACAATTTTCAGCTGAAGGCCGACATGACCCGGTGGTAGTTCCCAGGGCAGTTCCCATTGTTGAAGCACTAACGGCGATAATTCTGGCTGATGCATGGCTCTACTCAAAATCTCAAACGAAATAATATGGCTTTACACTGGAAAATAATCATCGGACTGGGATTGGGTATCACCTGGGCAATCGTCTCAACATTTTTGGGATGGAATTCTTTTACACTGAACTGGATCGATCCATTTGGCGAAATTTTCATACGTCTTTTAAAGCTTATTGCCGTGCCGATGGTATTGTTTTCCATTATTAAAGGCGTTACCGGAATGCCCGATTTGAAAATTCTGGGTAGAATTGGTGTAAAGACATTGGCCCTGTATCTCGCGACAACCATTTTGGCAGTGAGCATAGGCCTTTTGATGGTTAATTTATTGAAACCCGGAAATCAAACAAGTGAAAATATCCGAATTGACAACCGTATTCGTTACGAATTATGGGCACAATCTCAACAAAAAAAGCTGCACGACACTCAATGCCTGCTTTGTGATTCCGCGTATTCCGGCCGAATAGCGATCAATCAAAAAGTCCTGGAACAGGAGAGCAGCAACGAAGTGATCAACAGCAAGATGCAAACCGCCAGCAAGGTACAAAACAACAAACCGCTGCAATTTCTGGTTGATCTGGTTCCTGAAAACATTTTTCTTTCATTAAACGATATGACCCTGATGATGCAGGTAATTTTTTTCTCGGTGTTTTTTGGAATCTGCATGGTTATGCTGCCCCAGGAAACATCCAGGCCTGCATTGGAAGTGAACGAAGTATTTTTAAAAATGGTTGACGTGGTCATGTACTGGGCTCCGTACTTCGTTTTTGCTTTGACGGCAGGATTGCTTGGAAAACTCGCCGGAGACGACCCCTCGAAGTTGTATGAGATGTTCACGGCACTCGGTAGTTATGCACTAACAGTCATATTGGGATTGGCCATTATGTTATTTGTGATTTATCCGGTTATCCGAAGAATTTTCTTAGGTCGAAGCGCAGGATACCGCCAATTTTTTCGCGGTATGGGGCCTGCTCAGCTATTGGCATTTTCTTCCTCTTCTTCGGCAGCCACCTTGCCAGTAACCATGGATTGTGTCAATGAAAATCTCAAGGTACCTAAAAACATATCCGATTTTGTTTTGCCAATTGGAGCTACCGTTAATATGGATGGGACCAGTATGTATCAGGCAATTGCCACGGTGTTTTTGGCTCAATTTCATATGATAGATCTGGATTTCTATCAGCAATTGAGTATTGTCCTGTTGGCTACATTGGCGTCTATTGGCTCCGCTGCCGTTCCGAGCGCAGGTTTGGTCATGTTAATCATCGTTTTAGGTTCCATAGGTCTGAACCCTGCGTGGATTGCGATTATCCTGCCTGTAGACAGAATACTGGATATGTGCAGAACAGTGGTCAATGTCACGGGTGATGCTGCCGTTGCTACCATTATTGCAAAACAGGAAAAATAATCGTCAAGTTCCCATCATATTCCAGTAACCTTAGTCAGATTTCGGTCTTATTTAAATATTTTCGCCGGATTTTACTCGGAAAAGCGTCCAACCATAGAAATAAATCGTTGAACTTATTATCCGATTATTTGTTGATAACCATAGATATGAAAAAAACGCTTTTTACGCTCTTATTCAGTTTCATTTTAGCACAATTAACCAATGCTCAATGCGCCTCCGATGCTTATATGAAAGAAATTTCCGGCGATCAAAAATCATTGCTGGAAGCTCAGGATCAATTTTTTGATGAAACGTCCAGAGAAATTACCGGAACCGATAAAGCGTATAAAAAAGGAACGGTGCGTATTATTCCGGTTGTCTTTCACGTAATTCATACCTACGGGGATGAAAATATCACGAAAGACCAGATCATGGATCAAATGCGCGTGCTCAATGAAGATTTCCGCCGCTTAAATAAAGATACCGTGAATACCAGGGCAGCATTTAAAGCCCGTTGTGCGGATTCTGAAATCGAGTTCAGACTGGCCAGAATTGACCCGAATGGCAATTGTACTGAAGGAATAACCAGAACCTATTCTACCCTGACGGATGGTGGAGATGACGAAGTAAAAGATCTGATACGCTGGGACTATAGAAAATATCTCAATATCTGGGTTATTAAAAGAATTGACAGAGATGCCGATGGATCCGGTATCGTATTGGGCTATGCAACCCTGCCCTTTGCCACCAGTGCTTCAAAAGATGGAATTGTCATCATATCCAGTCGGGTTGGTACCATCGGAACCAGCAGCCTGGGCAATGCCGGAAGAACCCTTACCCACGAAGTTGGACATTGGCTCGGTTTGTTACACCCTTTTCAGGATGGTTGTGGTTCTAATTGCAGTTCTACCGGTGATCGTGTATGTGATACACCTCCGGTCAGCGATCCTTCTTTCGGATGCCCTACATCCAACAACACATGCAATAACGATAGTCCAAACGAAGTTGACATGGTTGAAAATTATATGGACTATGCCAACGGCACATGCGCAAATGCCTTCACTAAAGGTCAAATTTCTGTAATGAATTCAGCGCTCAGTAGCAATACCTACAGGGGTCAAAATGTATCGACCACCACCATGACCGCTACCGGCGTACTCACCAATCCCAAATGCGGACCTAAAAGTGACTTTCATGTTGTGGGCCGCAAAACCATCTTATGCCAGGGTGGAAATTTGACATTTGAAGATCTGGCTTATAACGGAACCGTTACCGATAGAACCTGGACCTTTGAAGGAGGTTCTCCCAGCGTTTCGACGTTACAGGCGCCAACAGTTACTTATAACTCCCCTGGAACATATAAAGTAACTTATGAAGTTAAAAACGCGGATGGAACGAATTCTCTTACTAAAACAAATTTTATCACAGTTCTTCCTGCCGTCGCAGATATTAAAACTCCTTACACAGAAGGAATGGAAAATGCCACCTTATTTGCAGAAGACTGGACCATTGGTGAAATTGAAACTTATGGCTGGAAACGGATTACAACAAAGGCCTATTCAGGAACAGCCTGCCTTCAGGCATTTATCAACAGCGGGACTACATCCAATTCGCGATACAATATTTACAGCCCCCTGATTGATATGTCTACCCTGGGTATTTCAAATCCGATATTTAGTTTTAAGGCAGCATATTCTCAAGCCGATGCAACCAAATCAGAACTTCTGGTTCTTCATGCTTCAGTTGATTGCGGGAATACCTGGAAATCCGTTGCGGGTTACAGAAGCAATACCGGATTAACTTCTGTGAGCGGGATTAATCTGGATTGGTCACCGTCCAATGCGACTCAGTGGAAAACTCAAACTGCCGACCTTTCCGCATATGCCACCACTAAAAACCTTATGCTCAGATTTGAAGTAGTTAGCCAAAGCGGAAATAGTATTTTCATCGACGATATCAACATTGGAAAATATGCTACCGGAATTGTGGATTACAGAACAGAAGAATTTGATGTTTACCCGAATCCCTCATTTGGTACATTTACCATAAAAATGCAAATGCCTGATAAACAGAATGTTGATCTCAAAATATTTGACATGTACGGAAGATTGATTCAACATTATTCTCCCGGACAAATCGAAAAAGATACCATTTCGGTGGAAACACCGGGGCCTGGTGTTTATTATCTTCAGGCAGAAAACGGTAATTTTGGCGCAACAAGAAAAGTTCTTGTGCTCAAACAGCCGTAAATATGCCCAAAAACCTCGTTATTGTTGAGTCTCCTGCAAAAGCTAAAACAATAGAGAAATTCCTCGGAAAAGAATTTATTGTTAAGTCTTGTTTTGGCCATATTCGCGATTTGCCCAAGGACAATGATGCCATTGACCTAAAGAACAACTATAAGCCGAAATATCTGGTTCCCGCTGATAAAAAACAGGTCGTTAAGGAGCTAAAAAAACTGGCCGATGAATCTGAAACAGTTTGGTTGGCATCGGACGAGGACCGCGAAGGAGAAGCCATTTCCTGGCACCTCGCCGACGAATTGAATTTGGATATTCAAAAGACAAAACGAATTGTTTTTCACGAGATTACAAAATCTGCCATTCTCAATGCCATCGAACATCCCAGAACCATTGATATGAATCTGGTTGATGCACAACAGGCGAGACGAATTTTGGATAGAATTGTTGGCTTTGAACTTTCTCCCGTTTTATGGAGAAAGGTAAGACCATCACTTTCTGCGGGCAGGGTACAATCTGTTGCCGTTAGACTCATTGTTGAAAAAGAACGCGAAATTTCCGAATTCGTTGTAAAAGACTTTTTTAAGGTAAAAGGAATATTCCTTGCAGGCGAAAAAAAGTTGCCGGCAGAACTTATCCGGAAATTTGAGCTTGAATCAGAAGTGCTTCCTTTCCTGGAAGAATGTGCGAAAGCGAAATTTTCAGTAAAGACCGTGGAAGTTAAACCGGCAGTCAGAAAACCTGCTGCACCTTTTACAACTTCTACCTTACAACAGGAAGCCAGCCGTAAACTTGGGTATTCTGTTAGCAGAACGATGACTTTGGCGCAGCGCCTCTACGAAGATGGACACATTACATACATGAGAACAGACTCTGTAAATCTCAGCGATTTCGCATTAAACGCGGCGCGAGAAACCATTGTGTCTGATTTTGGAAGTGCTTATGCTCAAACCAGAAAATTTGCCACCAAGAACTCAAGTGCTCAGGAAGCGCACGAAGCCATCAGACCCACTTCTTTCGACAAACAGAATGCCGGTTCAGATGATGCCCAGAAAAAGTTGTATAATCTCATTTGGAAAAGAGCTATTGCATCCCAAATGAGTGAGGCTAAACTGGAAAAAACTACCATCCGTATCGAAAATGATCGCAATGCTGAACTTTTTCAAGCCGAAGGAGAAGTAGTGCGATTTGATGGTTTCCTGAAAGTCTACCTCGAAAGCTCAGATGATGAATCCGATGAAGAAGAAACAGGAATGCTCCCTCCGGTAAATATTGGAGATGCTTTACCTGTTCAATCCATTGAAGCAGTTCAGAGATATACGAGACCCCCTTCGCGCTATACAGAAGCAAGCTTGGTAAAGAAAATGGAAGAATTGGGAATCGGCCGTCCCTCAACATACGCCCCAACCATCTCTACCATTATGAAACGCGGTTACGTGCTTAAGGAAAAAAGAGATGGGAATGAACGAACATTTATCAGTATTCTATTGAAAAATGGTCAATTAGAACGAAAATCACTCCATGAAATTACCGGAGCTGAAAAGGATAAACTCACACCCAGCGACATTGGCAGAATCGTAACGGAATTTCTGATCGAGCATTTTGGCAACATCATGGATTACCAGTTTACCGCCAACGTAGAAAAACAGTTTGATGAAATTGCACAGGGTATGAAACAATGGTCGAAAATGATCGACGGTTTCTATCTCCCATTTCATACCGATGTCGACAAAACGCTGGATTCAGCTGAAAAAGCAACCGGTGAAAAACAAATTGGTGTGCATCCGGTAAATGGGAAACCGGTTTTTGTTAAAATTGGACGCTTCGGTCCGATGGTGCAAATCGGCGATACCGCCGATGAAGAAAAACCAACATTTGCGGGGATTCCCAAAGGGATTTCCATGGATGACATCAACCTTGAACAAGCGCTTAAACTGTTTGAATTTCCGAAGAAATTAGGCGAATTTGAAGGTAAAGAGGTTAAAGTCAACTCGGGGCGATTTGGACCATTTGTTCAACATGATGGTAAATACGCTTCTTTAACCAAGGATGACGATTTAAACACAATTGCCTTAGACCGTGCCATTGAACTGATCCTTGCCAAACGGGAAAAAGATGCCAACCGTATCATTAAAACTTTTGCCGAAGACGAGCAGATTCAACTTCTCAACGGACGCTACGGACCCTATATAGCTAAAGGGAAAGAGAATTTCAGAATACCAAAAGGCACAGAACCTTCCACCCTGGATTATGCAGCTGTGCTCGAATTGATTCAAAAACAATCTTCAGGAAAAACCAAAAAGAAAAAATGAGTCTTCATACGGAGTTGGAGGCATTGGTTTACCTTCTCGAAGACCCGGACGATGGTGTTTATGAGCAAGTTAAACTCAGAATTATTGAACTGGGACAACCTGCGCTATCGTTTCTTGAAGAAATATTATATCGAATGGAAAACCCGCTCCAAATTGAGCGAACCCATGCGATCATTCGCTTCCTCAAATACGAAACCATTATCCAATCCTTCAGACAATGGAGGGATTCCGGAGCCATCGATTTACTCGAAGGGGTCATTCTTCTCTCTAAAATAAAATATCCCGAAGTAGATAAACAGGAAATCGACAATGCCATCGACAAAATAAAACTCGATGCCTGGCTGGAATTGCATGATGACCTGACCAGTTATGAAAAAGTGCGCATTCTTAATCACATTTTCTATCAGGTTCACGGTTTTAAAGGAGATTCAGAAGACTATCATCATGCAGATAATTCCTATATCAACAAAGTACTGGAAAGACATCGCGGTAACCCAATCTCATTGGCAGTTGTATATTCAATAGTCGCCCAGCGATTGAACATTCCTATTTTCGGGGTAAATCTGCCCCAACATTTTGTTTTGGGCTATAAAGCCGGTGACGATCCTGAAATCATCCGGGCCTATAATCTCCATGGGAACTCGGAGCCTCCCAATCAGGGTGAAGTTCTATTCTACATCAATCCTTTCAGTCAAGGGCTCGTTTTATCACACCAGAGTATTCGGGAGTTCCTTGATCAAATAAAGGTTGAACCAAAAAAAGAATATTTCAGCTTCTGTTCCCATCTTGAAATACTTCAACGAATGGTCAGGAATCTGCTCTATACCTACGATAAAGAAAAGAATGATTTTATGATCCGGATTTTGACCGAAATCATGGAAATTCTAAACGATGGTGAATCACCATCCTAATATTCTGGCGAAAATCAATGGCGCAACAATGGTCGCGTCACTTTCAATGATAAACTTTGGTGTATGGATGTCTAACTTCCCCCAGGTAATTTTTTCATTGGGAACCGCCCCCGAATAAGATCCGTAGCTCGTAGTTGAATCTGAAATCTGACAGAAATAACTCCAGAAAGGAACATCATGCCACTCCAAATCCTGATACATCATGGGTACAACGCAAATCGGAAAATCTCCGGCTATACCTCCTCCAATTTGGAAAAAACCAACACCTTTACCGGCTGAGTTGTTTCTATACCAATCCGACAACCAAACCATGTATTCGATACCCGACTTCATGGTCGATGCTTTTAATTCATTCTTGATGATATAGGAGGCAAAAATGTTTCCCATCGTGCTATCCTCCCATCCCGGAACTATAATGGGCAGGTTTTTTTCAGCTGCCGCAAGCATCCAGCTATTCGCAGGATCAATTTCATAATGTTCCTTCAAATCACCTCCCAGCAGCATCTGGTACATAAACTCATGCGGGAAAAAGCGCAACCCCGACTCATCCGCATTCTTCCATCTTCTGTAAATCTTACTTTGAATTCTGCGGAAGGCCTCCTCTTCAGGTATACATGTATCTGTAACACGGTTTAAACCCTTCTCTAACAATTCCCATTCCTGCTCCGGAGTCAAATCTCGATAATTAGGGACTCTTCTATAATGGCTATGAGCCACCAGATTCATGATATCCTCTTCTAGATTGGCACCTGTGCATGATATAATGGCAACCTTGTCCTGTCTGATCATTTCAGCAAGAATCTTACCCATTTCCGCGGTGCTCATCGCACCGGCCAACGTAATCATCATTTTCCCACCTTCTTCTAAATGCGAAATATACCCGTCTGCAGCATCTTTCAGGGCGGCAGCATTAAAATGAAGAAAATACTTGTCGATAAATTCGGTTATGGGCTTCTGTGACATTATTAAAATTTTTGGCAAAGTTAGCAAAAGCACACGAGGCTTACCAGAAAGAAATATTAAGAATCAGGCAACTTTCTAATGGCCATTTAACGAATGATATAAACAACACCCTTTTTTTGAATTCTTACCGGAATGGTATTTTCCAATGCGATGTATTGGGCAATCCACACATAGTATCCTCCCTGAACGGGATTGCCTTGAAAAGTCCCATCCCATGAATCGGACGGCTGATCCGTCTCATATACTTTTTCTCCCCAACGATTGTAAATCAACAGTTTATAGCGATCCCAGATACAATCGTAAACCGGACCAAATGTTTCATTCAGGTGGTCATCATTCAATGTTATCGCATTCGGATAATAAACATAGCAGAAGCAATTCTTTGTGGCTAAATTAACCTCCTTGATGAGCTCTCCGCAATTATTGGTGGCATTGATGAGCACTTTGCCGTCATAATTTACAAATTCCTTCGAAGATCCACCCGGTATCCCGTTCCAGAATACTTCCATTTCCCGGCCGGTAACCGACAACTGTATGATTTGATTCTTGCAGACCACCGTATCACCGGAAAAATCAGATTCAGGTGGTGAAATGTATTTAACTACGATCGTATCTGATGCTGTACAACCATTTTTACCGCTAACTTCAACATAGTAAATCCCTTCTTCCATCACGGTGAAATCCGTCAGCGTACTACCATCATGCCATATAGTTGAAACAAACTGAGTATCCACTGCCTGAAGAACCAGTTTATTGCCTTCACAAAGGGCTGTATCCTTCCCAAGCGATATTTCAGGACTTGGAATGAAGTCAATAAGTATGGTATCGGAAACAGATCCACATGGAGTTATTATGGTTACTGAATAACTTCCGCCTGTCCGGATAGTTCTGGATTTAGCGGTTGATAAATCATTCCACAAAACCGGGAAAGGGGTTTTCAACGTAAATATTAAGCTTTCCCCTTCGCACATAACCGTGTCTTTTCCCAATCGAACTACATGGAGAGCTTCCGGTATTACAATGATGGTATCTGATGAAAAGCATCCCGCAGTATCTGTAGCTTTTGCCCAAAAAGTACCGGGCATATTCACAAATCTCGAAGTTCCAATGCTTGCATCATCCCATATAATTGATCTGATATTTGGGACATTCACTTGAAGAGTAAGTGATTGCCCGTCGCAGAGCATGGTGTCATTGCCGAGACTGAATTGCGGCCCGGATGTAACTTCTACCCAGATTTTATCCTGAACGGTCTGATTGCAAAAGTTCTTATAAGTGGCAGTATAAAATCCACTCGTTTGCGGGAACACTTTGGTCTTCTGCGTATTAGTGTTGCTGATATTTTGTACAGGCGACCATGAATAGACCTGATCAATGGCCTGCCCTGCAGAAATCTCTACCTGACCACCACGGCAAATGCTAAAACTGTCTTTTACAATGATATCCTTTCGAAGACATACTATCTGATTATTCACTGAACCGCCGGTGGCAGAGGTAAATCCCCAATACACTATTGAATTACCATTAAAAACATCCTGAACAATATCCACTGTTTTACTCAACCGGAATTCGCAGTCAAAAAAAACTGAAATTGTTTTACTAAGGGCATTCCATTCAACAACCACATGATGATCTTTTCCATCTTCAACATTTTTGTTCGATTGGGATATTTGCACCGGGCCGGCGAGATGATTGCTTCCCGAATGGCGATTTGATCCATTCTTTAAAATGGCGCAATGATCATAAGAGGGATCAGACTGATCTGTATTTTGCCAGGTATCAAATTCAATTCCGAAGGAAGGAGAGAAACCATTGAATCCCATTCCTCCTCCCGAGATTCCAAGTGCTTTAGTTCCGACATTTTGAAGAACAAATACAATTCCATCGGCTCCGTTGGCATCTAAAGTGCCAAAATTCATACTGAATTCCAGTTTGAAACTTCGGCTTAAATCCAGTTTATCTGAATACCAGACAGAGCCATTTTCGTTGGTTTTGGCTTGCGTGAGTCTATAACAATCAGAACCCGGTAATTTAAGTGTTGTGCCATTTGGAAAATAATCCTGACACCATGCCTGGAAAGAGCATAAAAGGATTAAGAAAATTACAATTCCCGCTTTTTTCAAATGCATGATATTTCTATGCAGGAAGCGCGCCTATGGCAATTTCTATGAAAAAGATTTCTCTAATTAAGATTCACTTTCTCGTATTCTTTGCCGTTCCAATAGCCCAAAAATTCCGTTTCCTGATTGCTTCTGGATAATAGGGCTTTAATCTCTGCTTTGGTATCCCTACTGATCAATACATGACTAACCGCTCCGGTTTGTGTATTGCGTACAGTAACATTAACATAATATGCTTTTCTCTTCTCGACCGGTCTGCTTGAGGGGCGCCCCTGCTTTCTTTTCTCGTCCATCACGATATTCAGTATTTAGTTATAATTGTTAATTCTATCAAACTTATTATTAATGATCTCTTTATTTTCGATCAACAATACATATTTTTATTCAAATTATACACATCTTCATTCATTGTGGTATGGTTCACCTTTTAAAATGGTGCATGCCCGATACAATTGTTCAGTAAAAAGCAATCTCACCATTTGATGAGACCAGGTGAATTTTGACAGGGAGATTTGACTCTCTGCTTTCAATTTCAATTTCTGGTCTATTCCATACATCCCCCCTACCACAAACATCAGACTTCCTCTTTTGTTTGCCAATTTGTTCTGCAAGAATTGTGCAAATTCCAGGGAGCTCATACTCATTCCTCGTTCATCCAATACAATCAAGGTGTCATTTTCCCTGATTATTTTCAAAATTGCATCTGCTTCTTCTTCTTTTAGCTTGTCCGGATCCAGCCTGGCGCGGTTTTTTACATCCGGAATTTCTATGGTCTCAAATTTAAAATAGCGGTTAATTCTTTGCGTGTAGTCTGATAAACCTTCTTTTAAATAAGAATAGCGGGTTGTGCCTATGCTCAATAATTTAACTGACACTATTTCATCAAAATGTTCATAACTGACGCCATGTCAGGCGACAATATAATCTCGATTCTGCGATTTTTCGATTTCGCCTCTTTTGTATCCGCTCCATCTACAGGTAAATATTCACCTCTGCCGGAAGGAATAATTCTCAATGGATCTATTTTCCCTTCGTTTACCATGATGCGCAATACCGAAGTAGCGCGCAATACTGACAAATCCCAAT
Source organism: uncultured Chitinophagaceae bacterium (assembly GCA_964613385.1). Lineage (GTDB taxonomy): Bacteria > Bacteroidota > Bacteroidia > NS11-12g > UBA9320 > CAZTGZ01. The sequence continues at coordinate 23,417 of CAZTGZ010000006.1, read as the reverse complement.
TGTCCTCAAATCTCGCTGTTTTAATGGGTACATTGTCGGTATGACCTTCTACCAAAATCTCAAAATCCTTCTCTTTTTGAAGGGTCTCGCATAATTTCAATAAGGCCTCCTTTCCGGCTTTGTCAACATCGGTGCGGCCACTTTGGAACAGTAAACTTTCTTCAAGTGATACATATACCTTTCCCCCATCCTGATGAACTGCTAAACCTAAACTCTTGTAAGGAAGCAAGCTTTCCGTAAGCGTCTTTTTCAACCTCACGGTAGCTGAATCCTTTTGTGATAATAAACGCTGCAATTCATTCACCTTTTCTTCCCGTCTTTCCAGTTCTTTTTCCAATTTGTTCAGCTCAGCCTGCAAGGTCTGATTCGATTCAATATTTTTATTCAACTGGATCTCCTTCTTGTTCAGTTCCTCCTCCTTCGTCAATAGTTTTCGCTCCATTTCTTTGAGTTGAGTCATTAACTCAGCCTGGCTTGAAGATGAAGCATCAATAATTTTCTTATAGTTTTCTTCCAATTGTTCATAGGAATTTCGAACCCGCTCATACATCGCCACCGTCTCTTCCAAATCTGTTTTTAACCTGAAAAACTCTCTCTCAATTTCTTCATTTCGCTTTACCGTTTGATCGTTTTGAATCTGGAGCTGATCAAATGCCGATTGAAGGGAGTCTCTGGAGCTATTACAACGATTGTACGAATCTGTTAATTCCTGATATTTACGATGAGGTACACATCCGGAAAGCACACTCAACACAACCAACAACGTTGAAAATTTTGATATTTTTACTTGTTTCATGAGTTGAAAACTATTTCCTCTTCGTTTTTGTCAAAAAAATGAATCTCTCCGAAATGATATTCATTCTTGGGTTGCAACTTAATCCATTGCTTGTATTTAAGCCACCATCCGAATCTTTTAGACAATATTCCCCTGGTGAAGTATGCATGCAAATAGGGATGCAACCATATTTCGAATTTATCAATTTTTAGGGCCTGTACAATATATTGAACCTTATTTTCTACTTCATCTGCCAATAGAAAACTGCTATCTGCCTGCCCGGTTCCCTTGCATGTCGGGCATAATTCCGTGGTTGTAATATTCGTTTCTGGTCTTACTCTTTGACGGGTAATTTGGATGAGCCCAAATTTACTCATAGGCAAAATGGTATGTTTCGCCCGATCTTCACTCATTGCCTGTACCAGTGTTTCGAAGAGTTTTTTTCTGGCCTGAGTAGATTTTAGATCTATAAAGTCAATCACAATGATACCTCCCATGTCCCGAAGTCTCAGTTGGCGGGCAATGGCGTCAGCGGCATCGATGTTCACCTGCAAGGCAAAATCATCCTGACTGCGATCTCTGTTTTGCTGCCCTCCGGAATTAACATCAATAACATGTAAGGCTTCTGTATGTTCAATAACCAGATATGCTCCACCTTGTAAGGCGACAGTTTTGCCAAACAAATTGCGGATCTGACGGTCAACGCCAAAGTGTTCAAAAATGGGCTCTTTTCCTCTATATAAGCGCAGTGCTTTCTCTAATTGAGGTGATACCGTCGATATATAACTCCTTAAATCGTCGTAAACTTTTTTGTCGTTTACGGATATATTGTTGAAAGGGATGCTCAATAAATCTCTGATGACCGATTGCGAGCGCGCAGCTTCCGCTAAAATCAATTGACGGGAAGTAGCCTTGAATAATTTTTTTACCGCTCTGTCCCAGCGGTCATATAATTCCAGTAAATCCTGGTGCAGTTCAGCTGCCGACCTTTGCATGGCTGCAGTTCTGCAAATCAACCCGTAATTTGGATGCTTCAGACTGGTAGCAAGTGTTTTAAGTCGTTTTCGTTCCTCTTTATCGTCAATTTTGCTCGATACGCTGACGGTATTTACAAAAGGAACAAGGATAAAATATTTTCCGGCTATGGAGATTTCCATACTGAGCCGGGGTCCTTTGGATGAGATGGGTTCTTTAATCACTTGAACCAAAACCAACTGACTCTTTTTAATAACATCAGTGATTTTGCCCGTTTTCAGGGTCTCTGGTTCTAAACTAAATCCGGTTAGATTGCCTTCACTTATTCCGCCTTCAATAGCCTGACGGGTTAATTTTATCAGCGATCTGATGTTTGGGCCTAAATCGTGGTAGTGGAGAAAAGCGTCCTTCTCATATCCAACGTCCACAAAGGCGGCATTCAGTTCCGGTTTAATCTTTTTAACTTGACCCAGGTAGATTTCACCTACTAAAAAATTCTGGGAAGTACTCTCGTGATGAAGTTCTGTAAGCTTTTTATCCCTTAACAGGGCAACTTTCTCACCCGAAGAACTCACTTCTATGATAAGTTCGTTCGACATGGCGTAGCTTTATTACTTACTTCTTCTTATGTCTGTTTTTTCTAAGTCTTTTCTTGCGCTTATGGGTCGCAATCTTGTGTCTTTTTCTTTTCTTTCCGCTTGGCATATTAATATCTCTTTATGTTATTCAAACTGCTCCGGCTTCAATTTTTCGCCTTGGCAGCATGTTCTCCGGCCTTCTGACTATCACCCTTTGTATTGTATAACAATGCCAAATTCTTGTGATATTCTTTGTTTTGGGGCTGCAAAGATACTAATTTTTCGAATCTTTCAATCGCTTTATCTGTTTGGCCGCTTTTAATCGCCAAAATTCCCAATTGATACAATGCCGGTTCGTTGTTCGGATCCAATTTTGTGATCTTAAGAAGCTTCTGTACTCCACCCATCACATTTTCTTGTCTGTAAATTTCGATTAATGCCAAATTGTTCAATGCACCAATATGATTGGGATCTATTTTCAAGGCTTCCTTGAACATGTCCTCAGCTCTCTTTTGTAAGGAAAGCATTTGCTTTTCGTCGGTTTGTAATGAGGCCAGTGAATCTATACTCCACGCAGCTTTAACCAATTCATCCGGATTTTTTACGTCAGCATTCTCCGCCAATGCCATACCACTTTCATATGACTCGGTTAATCCTGAATCAGGTATTGTTGTAACCGATTCAGGTTTCGTAACATTTTTACCCGAAATAATATCTTCAGAATTCCTAATACCCGGTAGCCAAAACCACATGAGCAATGCCAACCCAAGCAATACAAACAAAACTAAGCCAACCCTACCCTTCATCTCCAAAGAAGATTAAAGCAACTTCTTTACCTTGTCGCTCTTCTTAATCTTGTCAACAAAAGATTTGGCAGGCTTAAACTTAGGAATAAAATGCTCCGGAATGGTTAATTGGGTGTTTTTGGAAATGTTTCTGGCTACCTTCTTGGCGCGCTTCTTTAATGTAAAACTTCCGAAACCTCTGAAATAAAGATTATCTCCATCTGCCATGCTGTTCTTCACAATCTTGAAAAAAGCTTCTACCGTTTCTTGTACCGTAACCCTTTCAATTCCGGTCTTTTCGGCGATTTCATTGACAACTTCTGCTTTGGTCATAATCTGGTAAATTAAGTTGATTTAATGTGGATACCTTGTGCAATATTACGCGATTTTGATATAATTCATAGTAAAATACAAAAAATCAGAACTTTGCGCCCAATGTCTACCCATTTTGCTGACAAATTAAGGACCTGGTATACCGAAAACAGCCGTGACCTGCCCTGGCGAAATACCCGTAATCCCTACCATATTTGGTTAAGTGAGGTTATCCTGCAGCAAACCAGAGTAAATCAAGGTATGCCTTATTTTCAGAAATTTGTTTCTGAGTTTCCGGAGCTCCGCGATTTAGCCGCAGCTTCGGAGGAAAAAGTGCTGAAGCTCTGGCAAGGACTCGGCTATTATAGCCGGGGAAGAAATATGCTCAAAACCGCGAAACTGATCCAAGAGGAATTGAACGGAGAATTTCCAATCTCTTACCGGGAACTGATAAAATTAAAAGGAATTGGCCCTTACACCGCAGCTGCCGTGGCATCCTTTGCCTTTAACGAAGTAGTGGCCGTGCTGGATGGCAATGTTAAAAGGGTATTGTCCAGGCTATACGAATTGGATGAGACCGTTTCTCTGAAAAAATATTCGGAATTAGCTGCAGAACTCCTTTCACCCAAACATCCCGCTACACACAATCAGGGAATGATGGAACTGGGCTCATTGATTTGCACACCTACAAATCCAAAATGCCAGATCTGCCCTGTTTTTGAACATTGCCTGTCACGAATGCACAATACTCAGCACTTGTATCCGGTCAAGGTCAAAAAGCCACAAAAGCGAAAAAAGTACTTCTACTATATCGTCTGGATTTCAAATGGGCATACCTGGATTTACCAGCGCCTCCCCGGAGATATTTGGACAGGTTTATGGGAGTTTCCCTTGATCCAATCCGATCAACCTATTTCTGAATTGGACTTATCCCGCAACATGTTAACGATGTTTCCGGGCCTGAGATTTGTGCCGACACCTTCTTCATCCTGGCATCGAAAACACGTTCTCACTCATTTGGAGATCCATGCGGAATTTATCACCTTTCAACATTTTGATGCCTTACCTGATTTCAATGGCAATGGTTATCAGGTAGCAATTGACAAAATCAATACTAAATTTGCGCTATCACGGCTTACCGAGAAATTCATCGAAAGCCGGATATTTGAAACCCATGTCAGTCAATAAAGTCATTCTTATCGGAAATCTGGGATCTGATCCGGAAGATCGCTATTTGGATGCCCATCGGGTTGTGGCGAATGTGCGCCTGGCAACGACTGAATATTATAAAAATGCACAAGGTGAGAAAATAAGTCAAACCGAATGGCATAATTTGGAAATGTGGGATGAGTTGGCACATTTTGCCAAAAAGTACCTGAAGAAAGGTCAGGAAATTTATGTTGAAGGCAAAATCAGATACGATTATTGGCAGGACAAAGAGGGCAACCAACGGATGACTACCAGAATCCGGGTTACTCATATTAATTTGCTACGTGGCACCGTGAAGGAAGATATGCCTGCGGAGCAAGCTGTAAAATCAGAACCATCTGATAACGGCGACGATTTTTTCACGAATCTTGTGAACTTTGGAAACTGAGCCGGACCAACCGTACATATTAATCAACTTATTGGGAATCCTAAACCCAAACTGGGTAGAACAACTTCCCGGTCTTTCGATGATTTTCGTACTCATTGCTGTTCTTTTATTGTTTTCAGCTATCCTCTCAGCTTCTGAAAATGCTTTCTTTAGCCTGGGTCCCAATGAAATGGTGGAACTCAATAATGATCATAATCTTCGTTCTCAAACGGTACTGAAAATTCTTAATGAACCGGACAGATTCAATGCCTACCGCAATTTGCTCGCATTGATCTTGTTGCTCAATAATTTTGTCAATATTACCATTGTCATTCTCTCGAGTCACGTGCTCAACACAATTTTTAATCTTTCAGAACATCCGGTTTTAGCCTTTCTTTTACAGGTGGTTGCCATCACGTTTATGATTGTGATGCTCGGTGAGATTATTCCCAAGGTGTATTCCACTCAGAATAACCTAAAAATTGCGAGATTCACGTCTGTTCCATATTATTGGTTATTAAAAATGCTCAAACCCCTGATTTGGGCCTTGTCAAGAAGTACAAAATTATTTGACAAACTTCACAACAGACAAGGCTTCACCGCTTCAGTCGAGGAGTTGAATCACGCCATAGACATAGCCGGTGTGGAAAGCAATCAGGACGAAAAAAACATCCTGAAAGGTTTGGTAAATTATGGAAACATCAACGTTCGGCAGATTATGCGCAATCGGATGGATATTGTTGCCATTGAAAGCGACACTTCCCTCGAAGAACTTCTAAAAAATGTGGAAGACTCCGGATATAGCCGCTTACCGGTTTATGATGACACTTTAGACAATATCAAAGGAATTCTCAACATCAAAGATCTGCTTCCATACATATATGATGCCCGCGAAGAACACTGGCATCAGTTGATCAGACCTGCATTTTTTGTTCCCGAATTCAAGAAGATCGATGACTTATTGAATGAGTTTCAGGAAAAGAGAACGCATATCGCAATTGTGGTTGATGAATACGGTGGAACCCAGGGTTTGGTGACCATGGAAGATGTATTGGAAGAAATTTTCGGAGAAATCAAAGATGAATTTGACGAAGAAGAGCTGAACTACTCCCAAATAGACGAACATACTTATTTGTTTGAAGGAAAAATGTCGCTGAATGACGTTTGCCGAATCTATAGCCTTGACAATCAATATTTTGACGACATCCGGTCTGAATCCGGAACCTTGGGAGGCCTCATTATGGAAATTGCCAAAAGGATACCTCAGAGAGGATATTCCGCACAATATGAAGGATTCACTTTTGAAGTAGAGGCCGCAGATAAAAGAAGAATAAAAAGAGTAAAAACCACGTTTGTTCCGAAAGTTAGCGATGAAGAAGTGGATTAAGAACGCTGTTTTAGGATTTATAATACCCATCATGGTGAGCGGGTGCAGAGATTATACCCCAAAACCCCATGGTTATCCCAGAATTAATTTTCCCGAGCATTCCTATCAAATGACCCGGGTACCATGTAATTTTGAGTTCCTTCAACCTTCTTATGCCGTCATGGTTCCAGATACAAATGAGTTTTCAGATCCTTGCTGGTACAATCTTTACTTTCCTGATTTTGATGCTACCCTTCATCTGAGTTATCGTTATTTCAGCAATGAATCTCAATTAGATTCTATGACGGAAGATGCATTCAGATTGGTATTTAAACATACCATCAAAGCCGAAGAGATAGATGAATCAGAAATTTCCAACAGCCATAATGTAAAAGGAATTTTCTACACGCTAACCGGTAATACCGCTACCCCATTTAATTTCTATATGACCGATCAAAAGCATCACTTTATGCGGGGTGCTTTTTACTTTAATAATCATACGATTAGAGACAGCGTTGCACCTGTGGTGGATTTTGTCAAAGAAGACATCACCAAAATGGTTCAATCCCTGCAGTTTAAAAATTAAAAGGTCTGCCCCATTTATTTGGAGCAGACCCGGAATTTTATTTGAGTTTTAAAGCGTAGGCCTCTTTCTTTCCATCAGGCATTACCCCTTCTAACAAAACCGCACCCTGCTTGTCCTTCAATAACTTTTCAATGTCTTTTGTGGTATAGACAGGCTTCTTGTCAACACCAGTAATGACAAAACCATCCGGTATACCTTCTTCCTTAAATGCCCCTTTCGATTTTTTAATCTTCACTCCATTTCTCAGTTTCAATTCAAGTTTTTCCTCCCGGCTAAGATTCTCAAAAGTTGCCCCCTGAATATTTACCTCTTCTCTGGCAGGTTCATTCACAATTTCTGCTTTACCATCCTTGCTCCTCAGAATCACCTCGATTGATTTCAGTTTATTGGCTCTGTTAATCGTTAAGGTAACTTTATCACCCGGATAATATTTGCTGATTTGTTCCTGCAATTCAGATGCGCTGTTGATCTCAGCAGCATTTACTTTTAAAATCACATCTCCTACTTCCACCCCGGCTTTGTCCGCCGCGCTGCCATTTACCACTTCCGGAATATATACACCTTTTATGTCTTTAATACCCTTTTCATCTGCTAATTCAGCGGTTAGATCCTGAATTTTAACTCCCAAAACAGCCCTTTTTACCTCACCATATTTCAATAAGTCATCCAAAACCTTACGGGCAATGTTCACCGGAATGGCAAAAGAGTATCCCGCATAACTACCCGTTTGAGAAGCTATTGCGGTATTAATACCGATAAGCTCTCCCTGAGTGTTTACCAGTGCTCCACCGCTATTACCCGGATTTACTGCGGCATCTGTTTGAATAAAGTTTTCAATGGCCCATTCCGTGTTCTGTCGCAGTAAGTTGATGTTTCTGCCTTTAGCGCTTACGATGCCCGCTGTTACTGTACTCGTGAGATTAAAAGGATTTCCTACGGCAACAACCCACTCTCCCACTTTAAGTACGTCCGAATTGCCGAACCGCAAAAAGGGCAGGTCAGATTCGGTAATTTTCAACAAAGCCAAATCTGTTTCAGGGTCTTTTCCGATTAATTCAGCATCATAGGTTCTCTTATCATTTAATACTACTTCAATTTTCGAGGCGTGATCAACAACGTGGTTATTGGTAGCGATATAACCGTCGGCCGTTATGATTACTCCTGAACCGGTTGCCTGACTCGGCATACCCCTCAATTGCGGATCCTGAAAAAATTCGAACGGATCGAAAAATCCTTCAGGCATTTGCTTGGAGTTAGACGCCGCATCCAGGGTTGTTTTGATATGCACAACCGCCGGTGTTGACAATTCACTTACGCCAACGAAATCAAATCCAACCTGGTCTAAACTTATTTTTCGGCTTGTTAACCATCCTTGTTGCTGCATTTCTTCCAATGATCTGGAAGACTTACCTTCAAACAACTTGTTGATACCCAAAGCGAGCAAGGCTCCAGCCAGGGCAATCAGAAAAAATCCTGTAATTTTTTTCATTCTACTCATAGTTCCTTGTTTTAAAATTCGATTAGCAAAATCTGTTCCTTCTTTATTCCATTCATATTTCGATATTTGTAACGTATTGGAATAACTTTTTGCACAGTGCCATTTACTTTTATCGACCAAATTACATTAACAGTCTGTTAAATGCTGGAAAAGAAAAATTATTCAGACCAGCAAGTTATTCATGAAATTAAACAAGGGAACCAGCAAGCCTTGGTTTACATGTATAAACAGAATATTGGTATGGTGAAGAATTTTGTCAGAAAAAACAATGGGAAAGATGAAGATGTTCCGGACCTGATGCAGGATACGGTGATAGCGGTTTGGCAAAATGCGCACAAATCAGGATTCGTACTTACCGTGAAATTAAGTACATACATCATGAGCATAGCGAAAAACCTTTGGTATAAGCAACTGCGTAAAAATGAGCGTATTACGCGACTGGAAGAAGGGTCACACCAGCAAATTGCCGACGAGACGAAACCTTCAGATGCCATGGATATTCGTATCATCAGGCAATTTGTAAGCAACCTGGATGAAACCTGCCGCAATCTGCTTACTTATTTCTATTTCGATGAATTTGACAATCGCATCATCGCAGAAAAAATGGGTTTTGCCAATACCGATGTGGTGAAATCCAAAAAATATCAATGTTTTAAAAAATTGGAAAAAGAAGTTCGGTTGCGATTTAATCGGGAAGATTTTTTTGGTAGTTAAAAAATGGAAGTAGGTCAGGAACATATTGACAAATATCTGCGCAATGAGATGGGAGCTGAAGAGCTCAGAGAGTTCCTCGTGGAGTTGGAGAAGAATCCAAATTTGTCTGAATCTGTCGAAGTTCAACGTCAGATTGTGGAAGCTATTCGAGCAGAAGGTCACGCCAGTTTGAAACAATGGTTGGCTGCTGAAACTTCTGATATTCAGATAAAACCAATGTACGGAAGAGTTTGGATGGTAGCCGGCATTGCTGCCACTGTTGTTTTGGCTGTTTTCGCATATTACTTCATGATTCCGAAAGAAGAAAAGGACCAAATCGTTCGAAATGAAACCCCGGTTTCAGGAGATAAGAGTTCTACAGAAAAACCTAATTCATCCATTTCGAAATTAGAGCCTTCGGATACACTTGATGCACCAACTTTGCCTCCTCCTCCCCCATTGCCTTTTGTTGTTGTTGAAGAAGATGTAATAGAAGGTGAAATAGATGACGCTGACTTTGAAAATATAGAGCCCAGGGCAATGACAGATGCTACACCACCACCTCCTGTAGCAGCTGTGCGGCGTGATGAAAAACTTGGATCAAAAAATGTATCTGTGTTGGTTTTGGCAGAAACTGTAGAAAAGAAAGAATTAACTGAAGTTGCGGTTTCCAGTGAGTACAAGAAAGTTCAATCAAAAGAAAAGACTATAACTCCTGAAACTGAAGATGAAACCGTGATAAAAAATGAAACTGAATTGATTCAAATAGAATTATGGAGTTCATCTGTCAACTTTCAGGGATATAAGTTTTGGGGCCGACAACTGATTCTATTCGGTCCAAATGACTTCGATTCCATTTCGGTTTTGAGATTTGAAAATCTGTATTACTTAAAATGGAAAGAGGACTATTTCCTTTTAAAACAATACAACGATTATCAATATTACATAAAACTTAAAGATCAGGAATTGCCCAATCCATTGAAACGCTGATATTTGCGACCATAATTTTGAAAATTCCATTCACCAAATATCAGGGCACCGGAAACGATTTTATCGTTATTGATAACCGTAACCTCGGTCTGAATTATGAAGGATTGGATATTCCTTCCCTTTGCGACCGTCATTTCGGCATAGGTGCGGATGGGTTAATCTTGTTGGAGAATCACGTCAGTCTCGACTTTTTGATGCGCTATTTCAATGCAGACGGTTCCCAAAGCTTTTGTGGCAATGGAAGCCGTTGTGCGATTGATTTTGCTCAGAAACTGGGTATCGTCCAAAGTCATACCCAATTTGAAAGTACGGATGGAACCCATGAAGCGGAAATATTTGAAAACAGGGTGCATTTGAGCATGCATCCTGTCACCAAAGTTCAAAGCCTGGAGCATCATTTTGTTGTCAACACCGGATCACCTCATTATATCATTTTTGTGCCTGATATAGCACAGGTAGATATTATCAAAGAAGCCCGACAAATACGTTATCATGCAACTTACCGGGCCGAAGGAATCAACGTGAATTTCGTCGCTTCTGAGCAGGGTATCCTGAAAATACGCACCTATGAAAGAGGTGTAGAAAATGAAACACTCAGCTGTGGAACCGGGGTAACTGCTGTGGCATTAGCCAATCATGTCAGAGAAAATCTTGGAACAGGTAACTTTCATATTGAAGTCCTAACCTTAGGAGGAAAACTTGAAGTCAGATATCACCATCATGCCGATGGAACTTTCGATCAAATTTATCTTTCAGGGCCTGCCAAAGCTGTGTACGAGGGCAATTTCAATTTAGAAGATTTTTATTATTTAAATCAAAAAGCTTCTGTCTGACAATTTGTCAGAAAGCCCTATTTTTGCAATGGAATATATGATGTCAGAATTCCCATTAATACTGGAAGATCAGGTATTGGGCAAAGCCCAGAATAAAAGTTTGTTTATCGAAAGTTACGGCTGTGCAATGAATTTTGCAGACAGTGAGATTATTGCAACGGTAATGTCAGAGCATGGCTACGGATTAACAACTCTGGAAGAAGAAGCCAGCGTAATTTTTATCAATACTTGCAGCATCCGCGACAATGCCGAACAAAAAATCAGAAACCGTCTGATACAATTGAAAGGCCGAAAAAAGAAAAATCCCGATTTGGTAGTCGGAGTTTTGGGTTGTATGGCTGAACGATTGAAACAACAGTTACTCGAAGAAGAAAAGCTAGTTGATTTGGTTGCAGGTCCCGATGCATACAGGGAATTACCTAAAATGCTGCAGGAAGTTGAAGGTGGAGACAAATCACTGAACGTAATTCTGTCTTTGGAAGAAACCTACGGAGAAATTGCACCTACACGTTTGCATTCCAATGGAGTAACCGCATTCATCTCAATTATGCGGGGATGCGACAACATGTGCAGCTTCTGCGTGGTTCCATTCACACGCGGAAGAGAACGAAGCCGGGACCCTGAATCGATACTGTCAGAAATTCGGGATTTAAGAGATAAAGGCTTCAAAGAAGTAACCTTATTGGGTCAGAATGTAGATTCATATTTGTGGTTTGGCGGCGGACCCAAAAAGGCATTCGACAAACTCAGCGAAGAAGAAAAAAGCAAACACGTAAATTTCGCGAATTTGCTGGAGTTAGCTGCTAAAGAGGCTGACCAGATGCGTATTCGTTTTTCAACTTCACACCCGAAAGATATTACGGATGAGGTACTGTTTACCATGGCCAAATATCCAAATATCTGCAACTACATACACTTGCCCGCTCAAAGCGGAAACTCGCGCATTCTCGAACTTATGAACAGAACTTACGATCGGGAATGGTATATGCAAAAAGTGCGTAAGATTAGAGAAATAATGCCCGATTGTGGTATTTCCTGTGATATCATCACCGGCTTTTGTACCGAAACAGAAGAGGAACATTCAGATACCCTGAGTCTGGTTGAGTGGTCTCAGTTCGACTTTTCGTATATGTATTTCTATTCAGAAAGACCGGGCACCCTGGCGGCAAGGAAATTTGAAGATGATATTCCGGAAGAAATCAAAAAAAGAAGACTTCGGGAGGTTATTGAGATTCAAAATAAAATCTCCCTTGAAAAAAATTTGAAGCGGGTTGGACAGAAACACATCGTATTAATTGAAGGTGAGTCAAAAAAATCCAAAAATGAATGGATGGGAAGAAATGACCAGAACATTGTGGTCATTTTCCCTAAAGAACTATACGAAAAAGGAGATTTTGTGGAGGTTTTAGCCCAACGTGCCACAACTACCAGTTTAATAGGTCAAGCCCTTAGAAAAATAGAAAGATTATGAGGTCATGGATCTATAGTTTCATCATAATCAGTGTTTTATTTTCTTGTCAAAAGAAGCAAGGAAGACCGGAATCTGTCCATATACCTGAAAATGAGCCAAAAGTATATAAAACCAATCCGAATGTCTGGAGATCTGCGGATCTGGATAAGAGCTTATTACACGATTCATTACAAGCTCTGGTTGGACACCAATATCCGGTTAGAATTTTCAGGGATAAAAATGGACAAGTGATTGTATCCGGTTGGGAGGATTTGGTGAATTTCGATATAGATCCTGACTGTTCTGACAAGTTCTATTATTTTGAAATTCCTTTGGACACGGCCATCAAATATTCCGAGCGGAGTTGGGACGATAGCCCTGTTTTCAGCATGAACAGCGAGTTTAAAAGAAGCGGAAGGAGATTCATTAAAAATGAAATCAATCATAAAGATGCGAAGTCGGGAGTTATTTTCAGCCATTCCGGAATCAATGTTTATTATTGGGGAAATCAAAAAGACAGCCTGATTGTTTTGAGCAAATCCCTTCGAAATCCTTTCAATAAAAAAGTTGAAGTTTCTGCCCTGGTGGTTAATTTGGGCAGCAGACCGATAGACCAGCTCATGTACAATATCAGCCTGGTAGAAACATCCGGATTAAAGGATACCATGGTTATTCAGGAATATAAATATGATAAATTCAATCTCCTTCCTGAAACTCTACCCGCCCAATGCATGCAAATGATACGAACATTTTTGCCTGGTCAGATGAAAACCTCGAATCAAACCATGCGTTATTATCAGGATGAATGGTTTCCTATTTCATATAGAATTAAAGGAGAAAGTGAGGATATAAAACTAAAATGAGCCCCGATTTACAACAAATTAAACTTCGCTTCGGAATTATTGGCAATTCGCCCCGCCTGAATTATGCCCTGGAAACGGCCATCAAAGTTGCCCCTACAGAAATTACAGTTTATATACAAGGGGAAAGTGGTGTTGGTAAGGAGTCCTTTTCCAAAATCATCCATCAGTTAAGTCATCGCAAACATGGCCCTTTTATCGCCATAAATTGTGGCGCCATACCCGAAGGCACCATAAACTCGGAGCTTTTCGGACATGAGAAAGGTGCTTTTACAGGAGCTGCTGATGGCCGAAAAGGTTATTTTGAAACTGCCAACGGAGGCACCATATTTTTAGATGAAATTGGCGAACTGCCATTAGAAACCCAATCGAGATTGTTGCGAGTTCTGGAAAATGGCGAATTTATCCGGGTAGGAAGTTCTCAAGTGCAAAAAACGGACGTAAGGGTTGTAGCTGCTACGAATAAAGACCTCTTTGAAGAAAGTCAGAAAGGGAAATTCAGAGAAGATTTGTATTACAGGATCTCCACCATTCCCGTAAAAGTTCCGGCTCTGAGAGAACGTCCCATGGACATCTACCTGCTTTTCAGAAAATTTGCAGCCGATATGTCCGAAAAGTATAAGATGCCGGAGCTATCCTTAACTCCTGAAGCAGAGCAACTTTTAACCCAATATCGTTGGCCTGGTAACATTCGTCAGCTTAAAAACACCGTTGAACAAATTGCCGTTCTAGAAAAAAATTCCTTAATCGATGAAGTGACGCTGCAGAAATATTTACCGAATACTTCATCTTTACCTATGGTTGTTGCTCCATCGCATCAAAATAGTCAGGAGTTTTCTGAACGAGATATTTTCTATAAGGTTCTGTTTGATCTGAAAGCTGATATGCAGGATCTCAAGAAAGTTGTTTATGAAATACTTTCCGGTAATCCACCTCGCGCAGCGGAACAAGATGCTTTCGTGAGACGAATAAACGGTGAAGAAAACAATGGATTAACCATATCTACGGTGAATGAAGACTTTCATGTAGCTGATGAACAGATTGTGGAAGCACATGATACAGTTAGTACGGATGAGAATTTATCTCTGGATGCTAAGGAGGAAGAAATGATTAGAAAAGCTTTGCTTCGCAACAATGGAAAAAGAAAAAGAGCAGCCGATGAATTGGGAATTTCTGAAAGAACCCTTTACAGGAAAATTAAGGAATACGATCTTGATTAGAACACTGTTCATGTTGATGTTGATGCTCACGCTGAGTCAGTGCGGGTTTTATAAGATGAATGGCGTAACCATTCCTCCTGACGTAGAAACCGTGAGTATTGCCTACTTTGACAATAGAGCCGGCATTGTGAATCCTCTGTTGAGCCAGCAATTCTCGGAAAAATTAAAGACCAAGTTTATATCTGAAACCAATTTGGATCTGGTTGCAAGTTCGGGTGATTTTTCTTTCAGTGGATCAATAACTGAATATACGGTTGAACCGGTGGCCATACAAAACAATACCAGTAGTTCCCTCAACCGTCTCAAAATTACCATTATGGCTAAAATGGAATGCACCAAACATCCCAAACTCAATTTTGAACAGTCTTTCACTCAATTTCAGGATTTCGATGCCAACAAATCATTTAGCAGTCTGGAAACTAAATTGGTTGATGACATCACCAATATGATCGTACAGGAAATTTTTAACCGGGCAGCAATCAATTGGTAAACGCTCAATATATATTGGATTTGGCGAGAAACTATCGCAATCTGGGGAAGCAGGAAAGAGCCGAACTGGAAATGAAATGCCGGGAATATCCCTGGTTTCAATTGCTGCATGTTCTGCTGGCAAAATCCAATCAAAATGAAAAATCTTCGTTGTATGACGGCACCTTAAAAAGAGCCGCCGCGTACGTTGGTGATCGTTCCGTGATGTACGACATCATGCATAATATGCTGCTGACTCCGGATGATAAAGTTTCTGTATTTGTTGATGAAGCGAATCAGATTGCGAACTCCGACAATTTGTTAGATTCTGCTATAGAAGAACAGATCGAAGAATTTCCGGAAACTACGGCCGCTGAAGATGTTATATCCGAAGTCATCCCTGATGCTCATGAGCTCAGCGAAGACGATGGTCTCATTGACATCCCTGTCAAAGAAGAAGAACTACTCACTGTTGAAGAACCGGTTAACGAGGAAATACCCGAGTTCACAGACCAAACATTGGAACCCGAACTTCTGATAAATGATGATTCTATCGTCCGTAAAAAAGAAGATATTCTTGAAAATGAATTGGCCGAAAATTCAGCAGTAATCGAAAACAATAGCGGAGAATTGGATACATCTGAAAATGATGTCAATGAGTCCACTACTTCCAAAGAGTTCACCATTGTATATGATCCGCTGATTGAGCTTGCCGGTTTGGAGGTTTCCTCCCGTCCTGAAAAAGAGTCTTTACCTGTTATATCTGTATATGATCCTGAAAAGGAACTTTCAGGGTATATAGAAGAAAATCAGGAATCTGAACATGATTTCTCGTATTGGCTCGACCATTTTAAAGAACCGGAATCAGAAAAACAGCCTGTTTCCGAAGACACAACGGATTTACTGTCGAAGTTTCTTCAGGAAAAACCAAGTATTACCCGTCCGAAGGTTGAATTCTATAAGCCTGAAAATATGGCCAGAAAAAGTGAAGAATTAAACCTTGATTTTGTGAGCAGCAGTCTGGCAGAACTATTTGTGCGACAAGGTCATACAGGAAAAGCAATTGAAATCTACAAAAAATTAATCTTGCAAAATCCGGCAAACAGTGCGTTCTTTGCAGCCCGTATTCAAGAATTGGAATTAAAATAAGATACAAATCATGTTTGTTACCGTAATTATACTTTGCATTATCGTTTGTGTGTTGCTCACCCTGGTTGTGTTAATTCAGAACCCAAAAGGTGGTGGAATTGCTTCGAATTTTTCCGCAGGAACACGAATCATGGGTGTAAAAAGAACCAATGATTTTATAGAAAAGGCTACCTGGACGTTGGTACTTAGTCTTTTGGTACTCGCATTGGCCAGCAATCTTTTTACGGCCAGTTCTCAAAAAACTGAATCTTTGTTGAAGAAGCAATTTGATGAAGAAGGTGTTCCGGCTGTTGAATCCCCAATGCAGACAGTGCCTCAAGGAACTCCTGCCGAACAGGCTCCGGCCAATCCATAATTTTGGTTTCGCTTTCCAAAAAGCACCTTCATTTAATTTTTCTTTCTCGCTTGTGAATACCAATGTGCTGTTCGTTCATGGATAAAATCCCTAAAATGATTGAATCGCACTGACAGAAATTTCCTGCTTATCTCATCAAATGCACAGAACCACGATATGTATGCGTCATCCTGTCCATATCTATGATTCGTATATGATAAATGTAGGCTCCGGGTGGTAACAAATCCCCATCTGAATCTTGACCATTCCATTTGGCGTCCAATGACTCGCTTTCATACACTTTGGCCCCCCAACGATTAAATACTTTTACGGTCATGGATTGTACACCAGAAAACGTCGGACGGAAATAATCGTTGTTTCCATTTTTATCTTCCGGTGTGAATGCATTTGGAATATGCATATATAATATGGGCTTCACCCAAATGTCTAAACTATACGACGAATCACATCCCAATCGATTAAATGTTTGAAGATTCACCTTGTAATGACCGGTATCCGTGTATTGATATTTAGGAGATACCTCAGCAGATTGATCTGAATTTCCGAAATCCCAAAGATAAGTTTCGGCAAATAAAGACTGATTAACCGGTTCTAACAACGGCTGATCTATAGACAGACTGAGAGAAGGAAGAGAAAATTTTGGAAAGGGCATTTGCACAACTTCTACCAAAGAATCATAGGTTTTTGTTGTACTGCATCCTTGATTATTGGTAATTTTAAGGCTCACATTGTACCAGCCGGCTTCATCATAAATATGCCATGGTTCCAATGCCCCTGAGCCATTGCCATCACCGAAATCCCATTCATAAATATCCAAAGGAGAAGATGGCGTTAAATTCCTGAATTGCAGGGGTTTACCATTGCACAAGGGACTGCTTTGTGCGTAAAAATCCGTCAAGGGTGAAGGTTTTACATTAACCAGAATACTGTCTGCATCGTAATTGCTACAACCATCATTTAAGGTGACAGTATACCACGTAGTTGACAAGGGGGTCAAGCTTACCTGATCTCCGGTCAAACCTCCCGGACTCCAACTAAAAGAATAGGAGTTAGACAAGCCGCCTGATCCGGACACACTGGTTTTTACGGTATCGCCCTGGCAAATGTGAAAGGCAATGGGCGCGGTAATCAGCAAAGGATTTCTGACAAATAAAATGGTAGATGCGGTATCAGGAATTGTGCTGCAGTTGTCTGTCAATACAACCCTATATGTTGTCTGGGTGGCAGGATTTACGGATATTAAATTACCACTTCCGAGTCCATTTAACCAGGTAAATTGATACGCTGACGGGTTTCCGCCACTTCCATTCGCCTGTAAATTTCTGCTTTCTCCATGGCAAATTGTGTCGTTAGCCGGCAAGGTGACCTGCAATGGACTGCGAACACGAATGAATATCTGATCCTGTGCTGCCGGAGAACTGCAATTATCGGAGGCCACTGCTGTGATTAAAGTATCCCGGACCGGTGCAACAACTATAAATGGACCCGAGGCTGCCGAATTCCAAAGAACCATTCTATTTGCGGTATCTCCTCCTATTAACTGGGCATCAATCCTCAAGCCTTGTCCGTTACAGATTAAGGTATCGGCAGGCAGTATGATAGAAAGAGGTGCCCTGACCATGACTCTGATGCTGTCTAATATACCCGGTTGAGAACAACCATCTGTCAATTGAACCGTATATGTCGTATGCAGCAATGGATTAACTGACTTATTAGCCCCTGTGCCCAATCCATGTGACCATGAAAGGCTGAGTGGGGATCTTCCTCCGGATGCCAAGGCACGCAAATTAGCGGAGCCTCCGGAACAAATGAGTGTGTCTGCAGATAATTGCAGGCTCAAAGATGGCATCACTTTGACCAGTATCGATGCAGTATCTCCAAAATGTGAGCAGCCATCACTCACAATCAATTGAAAAGAGCTATCTGCTATTGGAGACGTAATAAAAGTCGAACCACCGGCTACTTGATTCCAACGGAATTGATAGCCCGTGGCATACCCTCCGGTAACATTGGCACGGAGAGTTGCTGAGGTGCCGTAGCAGATCAATGTATCAGGTGAAACATTGAGACTTAACGGACTGCGCACAGTTATATTAAATGCAACTGTATCTCCCAAACCGGTACAAACATCAGTTAGAGAAACGGTGAAGCTTGTATCTCGTGAAACATTCAGGATTTTAAATGAGTCTAAGGTACTTTCTCCGTTCCAGTTAAACAGATAATCTACGGCACTTCCTCCTGCCGGACTCACCCAAACCCTTATATTTTGCCCATAACAAACGGTAGTATCCGGCATGGCTACGAGCGACAAAGGTGGTTTATATGCCTTTACAGATGCCTTAAAGCCTCTGCCATTTTCAAGAGGATCAGAAAAGTGAATCAGGGTAAGCGACCCCCCGCTACTTACGATTCGGTTTCCACCATTGGGCAAGGTGCTACCTGTATATCCTCCTATTTTCGTCGCGGCCGGAGTAGAACCATCGTATATATAAACACTGTCAAATTTGTTCTCGTAATCAAAATCCAAAAAAGTTAGTTCAATCGAATCTGCATTTGAAGGAGACAACGTCAATGTATCCCGTACCAAGTGTTCATACTTGCCTTCTCCGCCATTGTCATACACAAAACCATCACAAATGCTCGAATTGGTCCATTTACCTTTAGTCATAACCACAGCGCGGCATATATCAGGTGTTGAGTCAATCTCGATTACATTCAACCTGAAAATTGTGTCTTTGATGTTTACAAAGCACCCTTCAGCTTCCAGGCTTACACTGAAGGTTCCTTGATTTTGATAGTTATGAACAGGATTTGAAACAGTGGATCCATTGCCATCTCCGAAATCCCACTTATACTTATTGGCATTCAGACTCAGATTTTGAAAAGGAACACTCACCGGAGTCCTGCAAAAGAATGTATCTACCGCAAAATCGGCTATCACTGCACCGCTGTCATATCGCTGCCCAACTCCAACAGCATGCCAGGCATTGGTCGTGGCAATCACCTCCGGACTGCAGTTCCCGAACAGGTCAACGGCCGCTTGTATTGAGAAGAATCGTGCATCCGCATATTGGGAATTTTTACCAAGATATACACTCAGATTCCGATATGCGATCTGTTCTGCTTTTAACATGCCCATGCTATCCACCCAGAATGAATCGTTCAGATCGTTTTTACCTATTCCCCCTTCGCAAAGCAGATAATACCAATAATTTTGAACCCCGCTATTGGTATGAACACCTCCGTTGTCTCCGGCGCCACTATACCATAATGTGCCTTTGTATGTGTCCGAATGCCAAAGGGCATCCGGACTTCCCATATGCCGGATACCGGTTCCACTCGGGGTTATCTCCTCTCCCAGTCGCCAGTTGAATTGATTGGGTTTGGCAAATTTCTCTATAGAGTTTCCAAATATGTCGGAAAATGATTCATTCAAGGCACCGCTTTCGTAAGAATAAACAAGAGCTGCGGTATTGGTAGTAACCGCATGAGTTACCTCATGAGCGCAGACATCCAGGCAGGTTAAAGGGTAAAAAACCGAACCATTTCCATCACCATATGTCATTACAGATCCATTCCAAAATGCATTGTTGTAATTGCTGCTGTAATGCACATAACTTCGGATTTTAGCCCCGTTGCCGTCATAGCTGTTTCGTCCGAATTTCTGGAAATAATAATCGTAGGTTTTTTCAGCACCCCAGTGTGCATCGGTGGCGATTTCATCCTGGTTGGCATTGGTATTATCCCAGAAATTGTCTGCATCCGTAAAATCTACTGCCGCCCCATAGGATGTGCCTTTTTTCAAATTGTATGTTTCAACCCCATTACCTCTTCCGACTTCTCGCAAACGAAAAGACCCGGCCAAACTGTCGGTTGTAATTTGCTGGGTATCGCTATACTTGGTTTTAGCCGTTCCCTGGCTGTTGATGATGTGAATCATATCTTCAACGGCATGTATTTCGCCGTTTGAAGCGTTCACGTAAATTTTATATGCGAATAAGGGCTGTTCTGAATGAATTTCGAAGCGGTAACACAAGGCGTAATTATCCGGATGCACCTGAAAGTCCCTTGGGGCAAATACCAATTCCGCTTTGGGATACCAGGTCGCACTTGAATCTGATCTGATTTCCTTAATAAATGCTTCTTCATGCGCTTCCTCCCATTTATACTTTTCAGCCGGGTATAGCGACAAAGCTTTTTCTATGGCTTGTTCGGGAGAAATCAACGCCTCGCTATCCGATAATTTCAATAAACAAAGGCCATGTAAAGATGCCATCTTGGCTTCTACTTTGCGCACACCCATTACGGCGCCATCTACCGGAATATTTTTAAACAATTGCTGATAGAAGTAGAATTCCTCTTCTCCCTGCGACTCTTTTCGGCTCAGTTTCCAGGATGTCAGATCTGCCGGGCCACAATGGCGATTCAATTCAGATTGCCAGGTTTGAATGGAAGGCTGTGATTCCGGCCAATATCGAATATAACGGGGCGTTTGGAGCAGTGTATCCTGCACCCACATTTGATATTTGTCTGAAGTCATTATTCTTCCGCGATCCTGAGAAATTCCCTGAATGCAAAGCGAGAAAAAGAATAAAATAAGTAGAAGTTTCTTCAATTACACGAATATAGGAATTGTATTTCAAAATAGAACTGACAGATACGCTTATCCTGGGTCGGATGTCATGATAGTTGTCAGTTAACTTCTGTCAAATTGTCTCTATTTGTAACATTGTATTAACGTTGTTCAAATGGCATACAATGTGATAATGCACAGACAAACGTAATAAGTCAAACGAATTATGAATATCAAACCATTAGCAGACCGGGTTCTGATTGAACCTGCAGCAGCAGAAGAGAAAACCGCAGGCGGATTGTACATTCCCGACACTGCGAAAGAAAAACCTCAAAGAGGCACCGTGGTTGCCGTTGGTAACGGTAAGAAAGACGAACCAATGACCGTAAAAACGGGAGATGTTGTATTGTATGGTAAGTACAGCGGAACAGAAATTAATGTAGAAGGAAAAGACCTTTTAATGATGCGCGAGAGCGACATTTTAGCAATCATTTAATCAGAATTATAAAAAATTAAGAAAATGGCAAAACAGATTCATTTTAACACCGACGCCAGAGATAGTCTCAAGAAAGGTGTTGACGCTTTGGCGAATGCAGTAAAAGTTACATTAGGTCCAAAAGGACGTAACGTAGTAATTGATAAAAAATTCGGATCTCCAAATGTTACCAAAGACGGTGTAACCGTTGCGAAAGAAATCGAATTGAAAAACCCCATAGAAAACATGGGTGCTCAAATGGTGAAAGAAGTGGCTTCCAAAACTGCTGATCTGGCAGGTGATGGCACTACGACTGCAACTGTATTGGCACAAGCCATTGTAAATGCGGGCTTAAAGAACGTTGCGGCCGGTGCCAATCCAATGGATTTGAAACGTGGAATCGATAAAGCTGTAAAAGCTGTTGTGGCCAATTTGCAAAACTCCTCACAGGTAGTTGGTGACGATATCAACAAAATACGTCAGGTAGCCTCTATTTCTGCCAACAACGACGATTTAATCGGAGAATTGATCGCATCTGCCATGGAAAAAGTGGGTAAAGATGGGGTAATCACCGTGGAAGAAGCCAAAGGAACCGAAACCGAAGTTAAAACGGTAGAAGGTATGCAATTCGATCGAGGTTATTTGTCTCCATATTTCGTAACGAATACCGAGAAAATGGAAGCGGATCTGGACAATCCTTACATTCTGATTTACGATAAAAAAGTAAGCAGCATGAAGGAATTGTTGCCTGTGTTGGAGAAAGTAGCTCAAACCGGCAAGCCCCTGGTTATTATCTCCGAAGAAGTGGAAGGCGAAGCCCTCGCTACTTTGGTGGTAAATAAAATCCGTGGTGCCTTGAAAGTTGCAGCGGTAAAAGCTCCGGGATTCGGAGATCGCAGAAAAGAGATGTTACAAGACATCGCCATCCTAACCGGAGGTCATGTGATCAGCGAAGAGCAGGGCCGCAAATTAGAAGATGCCAATTTCGACAGCCTGGGAACTTGCGAGAAAATTGTCATCAACAAAGACAATACCACCATTGTAAACGGTAATGGTGCGAAAGAAGAAATTCAAAGCCGTATTCAGCAGATTAAGGCGCAGATTGAATCTTCTACTTCTGATTATGATCGCGAAAAACTTCAGGAACGTCTGGCTAAATTGAGCGGTGGAGTTGCAGTATTGTATATTGGTGCTGCCTCTGAAGTAGAGATGAAAGAGAAGAAAGACCGTGTGGACGACGCCCTGCATGCAACCCGCGCTGCGGTTGAAGAAGGAATCGTTCCTGGAGGTGGTGTTGCTTATATCCGTGCCATTGAGGCTTTGAACGGAATGAGTGGAAGCAATGAAGATGAGACTACGGGAATCCAGATTATCCGTCGCTCATTGGAAGAACCATTAAGACAAATTGTGGCCAATGCCGGTGGTGAAGGATCTGTAATTATTCAGAAAATTCGCGAAGGCAAGGACGACTTCGGATACAATGCCCGCACTGAGCAATTTGAGAATCTGATTGCAGCCGGTGTTATTGACCCAACCAAGGTGAGCAGAGTAGCTTTGGAAAATGCAGCTTCTGTTGCAAGTATGCTCTTAACCACAGACTGTTTGATCGCCGATGAGCCAGAGGAGAACAAAGCTCCCGCAATGCATCCTGGTATGGGCGGCATGGACGGAATGGGCTATTAAATTTAGAAATTAGAAATTAGAAATTAGAATGATCCCGGGGGCTTTGTGGCTTCCGGGATTTTTTTTGGGGGGTGAGATTCATTTGTGGTCTTATTTGTATGAATGGAGAAAAGCTTGTCAGTTCGAGTAGCGGCAGAAGGATGAAAGAGTGAGAGATGCTGAAGCGTATTTTGTAGGAAGTTGGGTTTATCATGCCGCATATCGCTTGTCGGTTCGA
>CAZTGZ010000005.1:113299-125216 GCA_964613385.1 uncultured Chitinophagaceae bacterium | reverse complement strand
TGTCTTGTGCCATGCTCTGAAAACACAACACCGTTAAAACGACGGGCAGCGCCTTACGCAAAAATAACTTTGCGGGTTTCATCCAGAATGTGGCGGGTCGTTTCGTAATTCTCAGATTCAGCATAAATGCGCAGTACGGGTTCTGTACCGCTCGCTCTGAGCATCACCCAGCGCTCCTGACCTAAATGGAACTTAAATCCATCGGTGTTTTCATACTTTTCAACCGTATAAGGCCCAAATTGAGTATAGGCCTGACGCACGCAATGGTCATTGATCTTTAGTTTCTGCTCATCACTGATATGGAGATCATCCCGATCGACATGAAATGGTCCGGTAATAGCATAAACGTCCTGAATCAGGTCATTCAGCGATTTGCCCGTTTTCGCCATATATTCCCAAATCACCAGTCCCATCCATATTCCATCCCGCTCCGGAATATGACCTTTAATGGCAATACCACCGGATTCTTCGCCTCCCAGAAGCACATCTTCTGCAACCATAATGTCGCAGATGTATTTGAAACCGATTTTCGTTACTTCAGCTTCCAACCCAAAATGCCGGCATAATTTGGCGATTTTAGAACTGCAGCTGAAACTGTGAACTACCTTGCCCGACATCCCTTTAAAAGAGTGTAAATAATGGATCAACACACATATAATGTGGTGAGAGTCAATGAATTTACCTTCGTTATTGTACAATCCGATCCGGTCAGCATCCCCATCAGTTGCCAATCCGCTGTCAATATCTCCGGATATGGAGATCAATTCGGCAAATTCTGTCAGATTTTTATGTATCGGCTCCGGCGCCTGACCATCGAACCCGGGATTAAATTCACAATGTAAAAAAGTTGCTTCCGGCATGATTCTGCGCATCACATTCTGGCCGGCACCGTACATGGCGTCATAGGCAAAATTCAATCCTGAATCTTCCATGGACTTTAAATCGAAATTAGCCGTCACATGGTCGTAATACATTTGTTCCGCGTCCATGGCAACGATCATTCCTTCTGCTTTTAATGCATCATAGGATTTGGAAGGAGCCATAGCTTCATCGGGAATCAGTCTTTCTATCACCGCGATGGCATCCGGGGAAGCAGGTCCTCCGTAATGCGCCTTGATTTTGAATCCATTATACGATGGGGGATTATGACTTGCGGTTATCACAATGCCGGCGGCGCTTCCCGTTTTATACGCTGCCAGAGAAATCATTGGGGTGGATACAAAAGATTCATTGGCCAGGACCTTTATCCCTTGCGTTGCAATGACCGTAGCGGCCGTTTCCATGAAAAGTTTTCCGCCAAACCGGCAATCGAAACCAATGACCACGGTAGGTGTTTGATTCAGGGTCTTAACCCATTTTGCCGTAGCCTCTGCTACCCTGCGCACATTCTCAACCGTATATGTGTCGGCGATAATGGCGCGCCAACCGTCGGTTCCAAACTTAATTTCTTGATTCATTGATCGTAGATTTATCTAAACATGAACTGAGTTTATTCCAGGGTAATTCATCGAGCGCTTTGAGGTAAAATGGACTTTGCGCTTCGGGAATTTTCTGATTGTTGATACGATTCAACACCAGAGCGCCTTCGTGAAGTCCGAGGTACTCAAATAAAGGTCGAAGATTTACCTGTATTTTGATATCCGGATTTACGGCTTTCAAAGGAAACCCTTCGCAATAAATGATCACTTCTTTTACAATGCTACCCGGAATGCCTTTTTCCTTACTCAGCAATTCTATCACTTCAATTTTAGAAATGCTGATGGCTTCTCCTTTGTTTAAGTAACTGATTATCTGATCACCACCGAGGTTATAAAAATCCTCTTTATTTTTATTGAAGTGTGCATTCAAGGCATCGAATAAAATCTGATTCGCCGGATTGGAGGCATAAAGACTATAGTGAATTTCCTTGCTCTGGGCTAATCCGATGGCATTGGAATGAATCTTAGGGTCCTGAAACAATGATTTTTTGAGGTCAAGACTTTGTGACAGATTCTTTTGGAAGTTATTGCTTCCGAATTGTACAATATTGAAATAATACTCTTTGCTATAGAGCGCATTCCAATAGGTGAGGCTGGCCGGTCCGTTGGAATTCGTGGTGATTACCGTAGAATTTAGCAACTCTTTGATGGATTGTGCATCAACATAGCCGTAATGAATTTTGGAACCATTCAGGGTCTCATTGATAAAGCTAAAACCGATGATATTGAATTCAAATTCCTTGCGAAACTGCCTCCAAAGTTCATGGATGAACAAGTCGCGCACTTCCTGCATATTGGTTTTGGAGGTATTCTCCAATTCTATGAGCGCTTCCGGGCTAACTTTTACTTTCATTTCCGGGCTTTGCCAGAGAATAACATCTCCTGACATGATTTTGCGGTAGATAAGTTTGGGAAATTCTGACACCAGATTAAATCCGATGGAATCATGTTGTCCGGCTTTCGACAAATGAATCAAGGCGGGAGTGTAATCAAATCCTGCCCGGCTGATAAAAGCCTGAAACAACAATAAACTCAGGAAAAAAAGCCTTTTCATCCGTTGAATGCATTCTCTCCGGTGATCTCCATCCCTAAAATCAGGAGATGGATATCGTGGGTTCCTTCATAGGTAACCACACTTTCCAGATTCATCATATGTCTCATAATGGAATATTCGCCGGTTATTCCCATACCTCCATGAATTTGCCTGGCTTCCCTGGCAATGTTGAGGGCAATTTCCACATTATTGCGCTTGGCCATGGAAATCTGAGCGGGTGTGGCGCGCCCTTCATTCATTAAAACACCCAAACGCCAGGTCAATAACTGAGCCTTGGTAATTTCAGTCAACATCTCTGAAAGTTTCTTTTGCTGTAACTGAAAAGCGCCAATGGGTTTTCCGAATTGTTTCCGTTGAGCGGCATAGTTCACCGCGCTTACGTAACAATCCATGGCTGCACCGAGAGCCCCCCAACTTATCCCATAACGTGCAGAATTTAAGCATGTTAATGGTCCTTTCAGACCTTTTACGCCGGGCATTAGATTTTCTTTGGGTACTTTCACATTGTCAAATACCAATTCACCCGTTGCGCTGGCCCTCAAACTCCATTTTCCATGAATTTCAGGTGTTGAAAATCCTTCCATCCCTCTTTCAACGATTAGTCCGCGGATCACATTTTGTTCATCCTTGGCCCATACCACAGCAACATCCGCAAAAGGAGAATTCGAAATCCACATTTTTGCTCCATTCAACAGGTAGTGGTCGCCTTTATCCTCGAAGCGGGTAATCATACTTCCCGGATCTGAACCGTGATCAGGTTCGGTCAACCCGAAGCATCCCAGCAAATCGCCGGAAGCCAACCCCGGTAAATATTTTCTTTTTTGTTCTTCTGAACCGAATTTATAAATGGGATACATCACGAGAGATCCTTGCACTGAAGCCGTTGATCTGACGCCGGAATCACAACGTTCCAACTCCTGCATGCCAAACCATAGGATATGTAATCCAATCCACCACCGCCGTATTCGGCTGGAATCTGAGGCCCGAAACATCCAATTTCTCCCAATCCTTTGACTATATGCCGGGGAAATTCAGCTGCCTGATTGCAGGCTTCTATGATGGGAGATAATTCCTTTTTTACGTAATCGCGCACAGAATCCCGAATGAGTTTATGCTCTTCGGTCAGTAATTCATCCAGCAAGTAGAAATCCGGATGCTGATATTGATCTTTGCCCTTAAATTGCTCCTTGAGGGCTTCATAGTTTATCGAACTCATCTCAAATGTATAGATTTGCAAAAATAAGCCTTTGAAATCACCACTGCCTTTTGAATTGCAGAATAAGCTATTTTTTGTAACGAAATGACAAACTGTAAATTATCTATCCATGAAATGGATTTTTACGCTCATATTGGGTGGTATCAAAGTGAAAGGCTTTGTAAATCAAGGGTTTCCGTTTCGGTAGAAATGCGATATACACTCGACCAATCCAAACCAATTTCCGATTTATCCGGAGTTCTGGATTATGAAAAAGTGCATCTGATTGTCAAAAATATTCTGGGAGACCCCATTGCCTTAATTGAAGAAGCAACCCGACGTATATTTGTAGGTATCGACAACGAATTTAAAAATCAATGCGAAGGACTCGAAGTTACCGTCACCAAATGGCATCCACCGATGGGTCAAACGCTTCGAACCTCATTCACTCTGACCAAACCATGAAACTACTTTCATATTTCCTAATTATATCGATACTCATACTTCAATCTTGTGCACGGCCGGATCTAAAAAACAGAGATACAGCACCGGACTTTATGGAGTTTGAGCGTTTGCGCACTCAAAACCCGGCAACAGGAAGAATAAATCCTGCCGATCTGATCAAGGCATGGCAACAAGTTGAACCGGATTTTGGACATAGTCAGGCATTGAAAAAGCGGGAAATCTATCCATATAGCTGGACTTCCGTTGATGATCAAATGGCGACATTGAGTATTTCAAAAATGGTGTATGACCCAAGAAATCCGCAAACCTATTACTTCTGTACGGGTGAAGGATGGTTTAATGCAGATGCAGCCAGGGGTGCCGGGGTATGGAAAAGTACCGATGCCGGAAAAACCTGGTCTGTGCTCGGATCCACCATAAATGACAGTTTCTATTATTGTCAGGATATCCTGGTTCATCCGACCACGGGAGATGTTTATGTTGCAACCCGGGAAGGTGGGCTCATGCGTTCTTCAAATGGCGGATTGAGCTGGCAACAGGTTTTAGGTGCCAATAATGGAGCCCTTGTAGATCGAATGGCTGATTTGGAATTGACCGCTGACCATGAAATAATGGTGAGCGCCGGTATTTTTCAAACGGATGGGATATATTTTTCGACCAGTGGAGATCCGGGAAGCTGGGTGAAAAGGATGAACGGACTGCCCACTTCTGTTCACAGAATTGAAATAGCCACCGCAGCCTCGGATGCCAATATTGCCTATTGCATACCGACCTCCAGTGGAACAGATCGGAAAATTAATGGTGTTTATAAGACTGAAGATAAGGGCCTTACCTGGAAGGAAGTAGCTTCTCCCGGAGGCAATAAAGAATTGGCTAAAATTCAGGGATGGTATGATTTGATAATTGCCGTTGATCCGAATAATCCGGATGTTGTGGTTGCCGGAGGATTGAATCTGTGGAGGTCCGTTGATGGTGGTGACAGCTGGGAACAATTGACGGAAGGGGATACCCGGTCTAAAGTAAATAAGCAATATGTACATGTGGATCAACACGAAATAGTGTTTAAAAACAGCGATACCGTGCTATTTGGCAACGACGGCGGCATTTATATGTGCACACATTTTACGGCCGACAGCCCTGTTATTTATGAAGTAAACAAAAACTACAATGTAACCCAATATTATTCCTGTGCTATGGGACCGGCGGCCGGAGATCAGCGGGTTTTGGGCGGAACGCAAGACAATGGCACTTATATATCCGCTTCTGCAGGCATATCTGATTTCGAAAAATTGTCTTGGGCTGATGGTAGCTTTTGTGCGGTTAACCACAAAAATGGAGAGGTAATTTTTACAACAACTCAGGAAAGAAGAATTTATCGCTTTAGAAATGGAATCACGGATACCATCACAAATCCTCAGGTTAAAGATGCCAATGTGTTATTTATTAACCCTTTAGAAATGGATGCTTCAGATCCCGAAGTGATTTATCAGGCAAGCAATCAGGGATTGTGGCGTTTAGACAATGCCAGTTTTGCAGATAGTACCCAATGGCGCCTGGTGACCAGACCCTGGGGACAACTTTCCGCCATCGCAAGTTCTGTGGCTTTACCGAATACCGTATTTATAGGAAGAACCACCGGAGGTAAAATATTCCGGGTGGAAAATGCGCATACCACCAACAAAGACTATTTCCCGGTAAATATGGATAAAAAGGTAAGTCTCCCGGATGAAGTTTATACTTCGTGCATAGAGGTAAGCCAAAAAGATCCAAATCATATTGTGGTGGTTTACTCCAATTATGGGGTTCCGAATGTTTTTGAAACCCGGAATGCGCTGGCAGATACACCAACCTGGGTGAATGTGGATGGCAATTTGCCGGATATGCCGGTCAGATGGGCTGCTTTTCATCCCGACAATGAATCGGTATGCTATATCGCAACAGAATTGGGCATGTTTGTAACGGACAAGCTGGATGGCGCCAATACGGTTTGGAGAAAAACAGGAGCCGGTCTTCCCAACATCAGGGTAGATATGATTCGCTACCGAAAATCTGACCGAACCTATTTGATCGCTACACACGGCAGAGGCCTGTTCACAGCCGGTATAGTAGCCGGTTCCAACGAATTGCAATGTACGGAAAGAGGCCCCAGAAATGTGGGAGGCCGAACCAGAACCATGATGTTCGATCCGAATGATCCTTCAGGGAAAAAAGTTTGGGCAGGAAGTGTTTCCGGAGGGTTGTGGGTGACCGGAAATATTGATTCCGCAGCTTATTTCTATACAATCTCACCGGCTACATTTTCCTTCGAACTGTATCCAAACCCCGCGGTGAATCATCAATCTGAAATGAGAATTAAAGTACCAGTTGCAGGTAAGGTAAGAATAGAACTGACCGATATGTTAGGCAGGAATTTGGGTGTATTATTCGACGAAAATGTTGATAATGAGCATATTGACATTTTGTCAACCAACGGATTGGCTACAGGAACCTATGTGCTCAAAGCAGTATACAATGATCAATCCGCGACCATTAAATGGGTGATTCCGTAAATTAAAAGAGAAACCCTAAGGTCAACACCACTCTTCGGAAGCCAATCTTTTCATTGATGTGCACGGTATGGTCGCCCAATAGCGAATTCCACCTGATTTGATTGTACTCAAATTGGGCTTGCTGGCTGATAAACCTTAATCCGTATTGATAAACATAGGAATTCGGTTTGTCCCATTTGCGAATGCCAAGTTCCATGGCCCAGGCATATCCGCCTTCCTTATGTAAAAGATCTTCGCTGAATTGCTCTGAGGTGGTGATGTTAAAACCGTAGCCGGCTTCGGCAAGGTAATACAAATTATTTTCGAAATTTCCGGTTAAACCACCCATGCACTGAACAAAAGACGCCCCTGCCGCATAGTATCTCGACAAACTCGTACTTACAATCGGCTGTAAGACCGGAGAAAAACGATAACCGAATCGACCATTGGCATTCGTTGCCCTGAGTCCGGCATGTATGCTTCCCATAAAGAAAAATCCACTGTCGGGCAGCGACTCTCTTGTCTTGGGTAAACGATCCTTGCGCTTTTTGCTTGACTGAATTTGATGTACATCCGACATAGCAAAGCTGACCGGCAGTCGATTGCCTATTTTAAAGAATAAGGTATCTCTTTGGATGCTGTCAATCGCACCATAGAGCACGGTTCCACTCTTGAGTATCACTTCGTCGTCTGCTTTTTGAGCAAAAACAAATTGGCACAAGATGGTAGAAAAGCTCAAAATCAACCAGCGGGAATAGCGATGTATAGTCATTCGATGTGCGCGTAAATGGCTTTCAAATATTCGCATTTTTTTTGTTATTTTCGAAGTATGAAAAATTGGGTATTAGCTACAATTTCCGCAATTCTGTTTTTGGGTTGTAATGATAAAAGTGAGATCACCTATAAAACCATAGAAGAATCCGCAGCTTTTTTGTCACTAAAGGATATTCGCGCTTCTTTCGCACAGGAGGATGCACGTGACATCATACAACCCGGTAACATCTATGTTTATAAGGACTGGTTATTGATCAATGAAAAATATGATGGATTTCATGTTGTAGACAATTCCAATCCTGCGAGTCCGGTTCGGAAGAGTTATCTGAGGATTCCGGGAAGTACTGACGCTATCGTAAGAAACGATATTTTATACGTGAACAGCGGGCCTGATTTATTGATTTTGGATATTTCCAATATGGCCGCGGTTAAAGAAATAAAGAGATTCGAAAACGCTTTTTTTGATCTATCCAAAAGTAATGGAGACATGTATCTGATTGGTTTTGTTCAAAAAGAGGTGGTGAAAAAATACTATTCCCATCGCGGTTGGGATTATTGTTTCGGATGTATGGAAGACGTCCAAACGGTTTCTTCTGAATCAGACAATCGCAGTGGACAGGGGCAGGGAGGTTCATTGGCGCGGTTTGCCATGGCCGGTAATTACTTGTATTTTGTTGACGATGACGGACTTATACCGATAGACATCACGATGCCCTCAAATCCGGTATTAAGAACTGCTGTACCCCTGAACCGTGGAACCATTGAGACCATTTACCTATATAAAGATTATTTGTTCATTGGTTCTATGAACGGGGTGTTCATCGCCGATTATAAGACCAATCCGGCTGTGCCTAAAATCATCAGCAACATTCAACACATCCGTTCATGTGATCCGGTAGTTGTTCAAAACGACATCGCATTTTCTACGTTGAGCGCCGGTAGCAGGTGCGGTGGTGGGAATAATGAATTGATGGTACTTGATGTTCAGAATGCCGCCAATCCCATCATTTTAGCCGAGTATTTTTTCCCTACAACGCCTTTGGGTCTCGGAGTTCAGGATAATAATTTATTCTTATGCATGGGAAATGGGGGGCTCAAATGGTTCAATTCTGAGAATCTTAAGGAAATTACCTCCAACCAAATAGGCGAAGATGCCAAAATTCATGCAAGAGATGTAATTGTGATAGGGAATCATTTAATCGTGACCGGTGATCAGGGCATCGTGCAATACGAATTCGCCGGTAATACACTGACTCGATTGAGTACGCTATTTTAAAAAATATACTTTCATTGCAGCAGGCAAACTTTCTGCCGGTGCAGATAACTTCCGTCCTTCACCTGGAGTATATAAATTCCATGGAGATCAGAAAAACACTTTTGTATGGTTTGTCCGTTCCAGTGTTCAACTCTTCGTCCATTCAGATTGAACAGGCTCAATTCGGCTTCTTTATTGCCGAGCCATTCAATGCACTTGTTGCGCTGCTTAATAGAGAATGCATAACCTAAGAAGGCTTCTATGTTACCGGGTATCGTTATAACCGGATCCGACACAGTTTCGCAACCCCATTCATTCCTTGCTACTACCGTATATGAACCCTCGCCCTGTAGCAGCATAAAAGACCGATTGCTATCTATGACTTGTGTGCCTTTCAACCAATAATTGGGCAAGGTGGCATCAGAAAATAATGTATCATTCCGCAAATAAAGACTCGGTTTGATGGGTAAGGGGTGAAAGGTTACATCGATGGTATCTGAATAATAAAAACAAGTTGAATCTTTCTCCCGCACAAAGTACTTACCCGGAATATTTACGCTCAAAGGGGATGCAGTGGCATTTTTGACCAAACTATGATTCAGATACCAATCATAGACCCCGGCCTTCCCGGAACATGCAATACTGGTGGATTTACCTGTACAAACCTGTGTGTAAGATAGTTGGCCGGCATTTTGACCTCTGAATTGGCTGTAAACGATCTCAAAACTATCATTGTATGGGAATTGATCTGCATTGTCATTGGGCATTTGTACCCATCCGCTGATCTTCGTTATGCTATCCTTTAAGTTGAAGTTCCCGGTCTGTATAAAGATGGACTGTTTGACGCCCATCGCACTAAAGTTAAATATACTATCGAACAACTGATCGTTGATTTTCCAGAACATTCGAACTTTCTGAATATTCTGGGTGCCTTGATTGGTGAGATACAGCTTGAGAGAGACTTCCGGACAGGTTCTTTCGTGAACATTTTTGTCCGGTAAAACAGAAACATCATAAGAATAGCAATTCGCGGAAGGTTGGATATTGTTTTGCAGGCTGGCAACAACTCCGGTTAATGCGTCATAGGTGGCAGAACCTTTAATCGGGATATGAGGAATGAGAACCGGTTTACTGATATCAGATGTGGTAAGAAGGCTACCATTCACCATATTAAAACAGCTCAATGTCAAGTCGGTTCCATGTTTGGTAAATGCCATACCAGGATATATCAGGCTGCAAATGGTGTCGTTGTCCATAAAAATGCCATTCAGTGTTGAATTGGTCGATGGGTTAAACCGTTTGTAGGATGCTCTGATTACATGAAAGGCAGAATCACAATAAAGAAGTGCTGCATCATTTAAATATTTACCACCAATTGCAAAATGGCCATTTCTGAGCATGCGAATATGGTTGAAACTGTTGAGCGAAGTCGAACTGATTTGGCTCGCCTGAATCACATTGAGCATAGTATCCAGGGTAACAACTTTCTTGTCCGATGACACGGCTGCCAACAGGTCATGGCCATTGTAATCGCTTGCGGCAATCGCAAATCCTTGTTGAGAAATGAGACTTTTCAGGCTATCGCCTTCCGCATTTAATTTAAACCAACCCATATTGGAGGAATAGGATTGGCTCAGGATTAGATTTCCTCCGGGAAGTTCATGCATGCCGGCAATGACCGATGAAGTATTGGCAGACCGATAATCCAGCAAGCGGAACCATTTCAATTTTCCGTTCTCATCCACGCGCATCACGCCGCTTCTGGAGCCCCATTCCCCGAATTCGTAATAGGATACATTGGTGCGAACAGATATGAGATAATCTCCGTTATTCAGTCGAATGATCTTGTCCGGGTGTTCATCCGTTCCGGTATTATAGTAATTGGACCATAAAATCCGACCGCTTCGTGTCACTTTCAGTAAAGCAACATTTTCTTTCCGTACTCTGCCGAGCAAAACAAAAGTACTGTCATTTTCAACGATGCCTCCATTGCCGTAAAATACTTCTTCGGTTGTTCCATTGGATATTTTAAACAGCATCTGGCTGTGCTCCTTCTGAAAGTGAAAAAACTTTAAACTCAGTTGGTCTGTCGATGAAAACAGTACCCATTCTTGCTGTAACTTAACAACGTCCATCAGGGGCGTTGTAGGGGTGCGACTTCCTGTGATATTAACAGAGGTTTGAGCGAAGAGAGGAATAACCAAACCTATCAGAAAAAATGTCCATATGGTTTTCATAAAATATAAGGTAAGATAAGTAAAGATCCCAGGGTTATGACAATGGCTGAAATCAGGTTAATCCAGAGGCCGGTTCGCATCATTTCAGCAACTTTGATATAACCACTTGAATATACAATGGTATTGGGAGGGGTGGCAACGGGCATCATAAATCCACAGCTACATGCCAGTGTAACCGGGATGACCAATAAGGCCGGTTCCATTCCCAAACCCTTGGCCAATGTAGCAACTACAGGGATTAATATGGTCGCTAAAGCAACATTGCTCATCAGTTCAGAAGCAAAAATAGCCAGTAAAGCTGCGATCAAAATCTGCCATAGTGGTTGTTTTACAGGTAAATGACCCAGTATGACCGAAAATTGGTCGATAAAACCGACGTTTTCCATCGCATCTGCAATGTTCAGACCCCCTCCAAACAAGAGCAGAATACCCCAGGGAAGCTTTTGTACATCATCCCAATGTAATAATCGTTGACCGGGCAATCCTGAAGGAATTAAAAACAGGCTTAATCCTCCTGCCATGGCAATATTCGTATCATTCAGCAGTTCAAACCCAAGACCAATATTCAATAAATCCTTGAATATCCAGGCAAGTGCAGTTGCGGTGAATACAAAAATGACATTGCGCTCTGCAGTCTTCAACTTGCCCATAGAACTATATCTCAGCTGAACGCTTTCATTAATGGATGAATTTTCGGTGCCATTGAGCCTAAAAAACACGCGTGAAAGCAGCAAAAAAACCAGGACCAGTATAACGAAACCTACGGGAATTCCCAGCAAAAGCCAATGCGCGAAATCCGGCATCGGGTATCCCATTTCTTTCATCAACCCTGACATTACGATATTGGGTGGGGTACCAATCAGCGTCATAAATCCGCCAATGCTGGCACTGATGGCCAATCCGAGCAACAGAGCGGCCGGGAAATCTCTGC
>CAZTGZ010000005.1:105211-113289 GCA_964613385.1 uncultured Chitinophagaceae bacterium | reverse complement strand
CATACGCCCGAAAATAATTGAGCATGGACAAGGCAATGGGCAACATCATCAAGGTACAGGCGGTATTGCTGATCCACATACTCAGAAAAGCTGTGCTGATGATAAAGCCTTTGAGCACGCCTTTCTCGGAAGATCCTGTTTTCCTTAAAATAGCCAGAGCGAGGCGCTCATGCAGATTCCATTTTTCCAGGGCAATGGATATGAAGAATCCACCCATAAAAAGGAAAATGATGGGATGACCGTAATTGGAAGAGGCATTTTCAAGGGTGCCGAGCTCAAGAAAGGGGAAAAAGAGCAATGGGAGCAAGGAAGTTACCGGGATGGGCACGGGTTCGGTGATCCACCAAAAAACCATCCAAAGGATAATACCGCCTGCTTTCCATTGATTGCCTGCATCCGGAAAATTCTGGGATAGGATAAAAAATATCGCAAATAAGACAGGGCCGGTCAGAACCGCCCACCATTTTATGTTAGCTGGAGCTTCCAAACTTCGACATTACACTTTCACTAACGCCGGTAAAGGAGTAGCCGCCATCATGAAATAAATTTTGCATAGTTACCATGCGTGTATAATCTGAAAAGAGGCTCACGCAATAATCTGCGCAGCTGTCTGCATCAGCATTGCCCAGTGGCGACATCTGATTGGCGTAATCGATGAATGCATCAAAACCGCCCACTCCGGAGCCTGCGGTAGTCATGGTAGGTGATTGAGAAATGGAGTTAACTCTCACCTTCTTTTTTACACCATAATGATATCCAAAACTGCGCGTAATGGATTCCAGAAGCGCTTTGGATTCAGCCATTTCGCCATAATCCGGGAAAACACGCTGAGCTGCGATATAAGTTAAGGCAATAACAGAACCCCATGCGTTCAGCGCATCCTTGCGCATACAGGTTTGCAACAGCCGATGGAAAGAGATGGCGCTGATGTCAAATGTCTTGTGCATGAAGTCATAATTGGAATCCGTATAGGGCTTGTTTTTGCGAATATTCAGACTCATGCCCACCGAATGAAGAATAAAGTCTATGCCTCCGTCGAAATGGCGCATACTCTCATCGATGAGATTTTCCATGTCTGTGTCGAGGGTAACATCACATGGAATGATGGGTGCGCCGGTCTGTTCAGCAAGTCGATTAATGGCACCCATGCGCATGGCTATCGGCGCGTTGGTCAAGACGATACGTGCTCCTTCGGCATGACATTTTTCAGCCACTTTCCAGGCGATCGAACGCTCATCCAAAGCGCCAAATATGATGCCTTTTTTCCCTTTTAATATTTGATTTGACATGTTTTGGTTTTGGACGCAAATTCAAAAAAATAGTTTAATAATGCTAACTTTGACTATCAAATTGAAACAAACATGAAATCAAGATTAACCCAAAACCTGATGATTGTGCTTTTCTTACTGTTTAGTAATGTATTAATGGCACAAGAAGAAACGCCTGCAGATTCTGCAAAATTGCGTTATGTTATTGAAACCAATGATGGCGGCGAGCACATCGGCTATGTATTGTCGGATGATGGCCGGGAAGTAAAACTTCAGACCGAAAACAAAGGCGTCATTTTTATTCCCAAGTACACCATTAAAACCATGAAACCGCTCAAAGATGAGAATTACAAGAATGGTGAGTATTTATTCCAGAATCCCCACGCCTCGAGGTATTTCTATACTCCGACCGGCTATGCCCTGGAAAAAGGAGAAGGATATGTGCAAACCATTTGGGGTTTTTATTATCAACTGCAGTATGGTATTACGGATCATTTCAGTTTAGGTATTGGTACAACATTTATTGGAATGCCCATTACCTTAACACCTAAGTACACTTTTGATTTAAAAGAGAAGTTGAAATTGTCGGTAGGAGCCCAGGTAGGTGCGCTTACCTGGTTGCCGATAAATGGATTTGAAAACCCATTATTGGGAATCGGTTACACCACCCTGACTTCAGGGTCTAAGGAGCATAATATTACGGTGGGAGCCGGTTATGCTTCGGTGCATATTAATGGAAATTCGGAGGGTGGATGGGCTATTTCTGCGGGTGCAACCACGCGATTGGCTAAGAAAATCAGTCTGATTTCCGAGTTCTGGATTTTGCCTGAATCCCGCATCGTATTCGGCGGACCCGGTGTACGAGTGATGCGCAAGAAGGACAATGCCCTGGATTTTGGATTCTGGATGATGGGATATGAAGGGGAGTTCGTTCCTTTTCCGATTCCCATGATGTCGTGGACCTGGGGATTATAAA
Organism: uncultured Chitinophagaceae bacterium; assembly: GCA_964613385.1. Classification (GTDB taxonomy): domain Bacteria; phylum Bacteroidota; class Bacteroidia; order NS11-12g; family UBA9320; genus CAZTGZ01. The sequence goes on along the minus strand of CAZTGZ010000005.1, from coordinate 111,045 downwards.
ATCATATACATTGAAAATGCGAGGCGCCGAGAGGCGCCTTTTTTTATGATAAATAATCATATTTTCTAATTATTGGAAGAATATGTCCACATTTTGGAAATATTACACCCGCGTGACACAAAATGTTCAATAGCTTGATTATGAGTGCTTTTAAGTTACGATAATGTAAACACGTCGGAAGTTTTCCCCCTTAATTGAGGGAGATGACACAAGACAGTTGAAAAGTATGGGATTTTTTAATATTATCTTTGCACAACGGAGTCGGGGCTGCAGATGAATTAGGAGAAATAGTTTAGCGACAATCCCATCCTTTTTTTTCATGTACGTGTTCGCGTAAACTGCAGCCTGACTACCGTTTCGATTTCAATATTATAAGAATTGTGCATTTTATATTCTAATCGCACAAATTTTAGCCGTTGTAAATGCATGGTGTATAAGTGGATTCAGGTTGAGAATACATGAATTATTTCAATCTATCGTGCTGGATGTCAATACATTAATGTTGTTACAATGAATAGAGGACAGCCTGATATAAATGTGTAAAACTTATGAGGTATATGATCAATTTAAATTTGAAATAAATAGAGTTTGGGGTGAGTTGAAGAAATTTCTAAAAATATTTTTTGAGGTTAACGTGGAGTATTATATTTGCATCCCTGTTTGAGGGAGATGTCAAACAAGCGAGAATAGCTCAGTTGGTAGAGCGCAACCTTGCCAAGGTTGAGGTCGCGAGTTCGAACCTCGTTTCTCGCTCCATCCCGCGTCTAATGCGGGATTTTTTTTGGAGGCCCGGGTGGTGGAACTGGTAGACACGCAGGACTTAAAATCCTGTGGACAGTGATGTTCGTACGGGTTCGATTCCCGTCCCGGGCACTTAGCTTCCGACTTGGTCTTTCCGGATATACTCATTGACCGATTACAAAGTTCCTTTGATGTTTTTGATTTCTTGAAATTTATTGATTTCAAATCCTAACTTTACTCAATCAATTTCAAATAACCATGAAAGTCCTTCACCTTCCTTCCCTTTGCGCCCAAATTCCGGAAACCTGGGACCCTCATGTAATTGCTGAACTGAATGGCCAACACATGCGCCTTGCCCGGATACATGGACCTTTTGTATGGCATAGTCACCCCAATGAAGATGAAGCCTTTGTCGTAATCAAAGGTTCATTTACCATGGAATTCAGAACACATCAGGTTGAATTGAATTTGCTGGACGCCATCGTGGTTCCCAGAGGGGTTGAACACCGGCCGGTGGCAGAACATGAAGCATGGATATTATTATTTGAGCCGGCTCAAACCCGAAATACCGGCGATACCGACCACGAATTGACCCGGGATAACCTGAAGAACCTTTAATTAAGGGATTTTTAACCAGGGTATATACTCAAAACCGGCAGTGGTGCGGATAAAGAAATAATACAGACCCACCGGCCAATCTTGAGTGGAAATCAGTTCATTTTGTACCTGCATCTGGCTTCCAAGCGCATTTATGCATCGAATGTCCAGGACAGGCTCTGAACTTATGACATGTACTTCTTGGCCTCCCGGATTCGGAAAAATCTGAACATGATTTGATTTTTCTACCTTGCTCGAACTCATTCTTTTGAGCAGGCTGTCGGCCACCAAAACATTCGGGATTCCATAGCCATACGCAGTGTCCGGGTTTTGAAATCGGTTTCCGCTCCGAATAATGGCCTCGCGAATCCGTTCATTGCTCATTTGAGGATGTGCTTGCTTTAAACAGGCCACCATACCAGCGATCAAGGGGCCTGAAAATGAAGTTCCGTTTCCGGTTCTGATGGTTCCGTCGCTCCCTACTATGGTGGTTCCTCTGCCCAGTGCAACAACTTCCGGTTTAACGCGCCCGTCAGCACTCGGTCCTTTGCTGGAAAATTCGGCAATTTGTCCAAAACTGTCCACAGCCCCGGTGCAAAGCACATTCTTTCCATCACAGGGCGCCGTAATATACTTCCATGGCTGGGTGCCGGAATTGCCCGCACTGTTGCTGACAAAAATCCCGCGGTAATGGGCTGAATCTGTGGCCCTCGTGATCAGGGTGCTCTTGCCATTCATGTCGAAATAGGTATAATCCCCTTCCAATGAATCGAAAAGAGAATAACCCAAACTCGAGTGTATGATGTCGGCACCGGCATCATAAGCCATTTCCATACCTTTTATCCAATGGTATTCTTCGATATGCTTTTCGCTACCGGCGATTTCTGTTCTGAACAACAGATAATTCGCATCCGGAGCGGCTCCAATCATAGAATCCGCCTGCCAGGCAGCCAATATCGACAGAACCGACATCCCGTGTGCGTCATCTTCATATACAGAACTGTCGTTGTTGGCCACATCATAAGTCATCAAAATTTGTCCTCTGGACCTCAACGAATCGAATGAAGATATACTGTCCACCCGGTAAAATCCGGCATCCATCAAGGCTATGGTAATTCCTTTTCCGGTAAAGCCCAAGCGATGGAAACTGTCCAGTCCCAACATGTTCAATTGCCAATCTGATCGGCCATAGGGCAGGGGAGCGTTCAGACTTTGTGTTTCCGAACGATAATTTCCCATTTTCCGGACGCTCACTATCTTCTCATGAGTAATGGGTTCGGCACTGGCCAATGCGTGTTCCCAGCCGGAATAACCATAAATCAGACAGTTTTCTTTCTCCAGCATAAGGCGCACTTCATCAGCATTTGCTTCGCGATTCAGATAAAGCCAATATTGGGCACAGGCATTCCCATGAATCAGTAAAATGGAAATACAAATGATAAGCTTTAGTTTCATTTCGGCGGTAAGATACCCATTTCAATATAATCTGCCGTATTCATTTAGTCACTTTGCAGTAAATCCTGCATTTCCCGCAGTTTGATCAAAGCCTCGATGGGCGTAAGGTTGTCGAGTTGAATAGCGCCCAGGGTTTCGCCAATTTTCTTGAGATTGGGATCGGTTACATCAAACATATTGAGTTGAATGGATGCATTGGGTACATGTTTCACTGCGCCCTGATCCTTGAGGCCGGCGCGGTTCTTTTCCAGATATTTCAGGATTTCATCAGCCCGTTTCACTACTTGTTCCGGAATACCGGCCATTTTAGCTACATGAATTCCAAAGCTATGGGCTGAGCCTCCCTTTTTGATGGTCCGCATGAAAAGGATTTTTCCCTTGATTTCCCGCGTGCTTACATGATAATTCACTATGCCGGGATGCCTGGATTCCAGTTCATTCAATTCGTGGTAATGTGTCGCAAAGAGCGTTTTGGGTTTGGCGGCATGACCGTGAAGAAATTCAGCAATAGACCAGGCCAGGCTCACTCCGTCATACGTACTGGTACCTCTGCCAATTTCGTCTAAAATAACCAGGCTGTTGGCACTCAAATTATTGAGGATGCTGGCAGTTTCCGTCATTTCTACCATAAAAGTAGATTCACCCTGAGAAATATTGTCGGAAGCACCAACCCTTGTATAGATTTTGTCGACCAACCCTATTTCCGCATGGGAACAAGGAACAAAACAACCCATTTGGGCCATGACCACCGAGAGGGCAGTTTGACGCAACAAGGCAGATTTACCCGACATATTGGGACCTGTGAGGATAATTACCTGTTGATCGGTCCTGTTCAAGAAGGTATCATTGGGCACGTAAGGATCGTCTTTAGGCAATCTGGTTTCAATCACGGGATGTCTGCAATCTTTCAAAGCCAGAGCGCCATTTTCGTGCAAAATGGGCCGGGTGTATTTGTTTTCGGCAGCGATAACGGAAAATGAACGCAGGCAATCCGTTTGGGAAATCAGATGCGCGTTGTGTTGCAAGGGAGCGATGTATTCGAGCACACTGCTCACAAAATCATTGTATAGCTGTATTTCAATATCCCGAATCCGGTCTTCCGCATGCAGTATCTTTTCTTCATATACCTTCAATTCCGGGGTAATATACCTTTCTGCATTCACCAGAGTTTGTTTGCGAATCCAGTCGGCAGGTACTTTGTCTTTATGTGCATGGGTTACCTCGAGATAATAGCCAAACACGTTATTGAATGCGATTTTCAATGAACTGATGCCGGTTTTTTCGGCCTCTCTTTTTTGAATATCCAACAAATAGTCCTTCCCTTTAATGGTCAGAATTCTGAGTTCATCCAGCTCTTCGTTAACTCCTTCCTTGAACACATCTCCTCTACCCGGTTGAACAGGCGCTTCTGCCTGTATTTGCTGATGGATTCTTTCTTCAAGTTTGGAGCATGGATTCATTTGATCTGAAAGCCATTGCAGGGTGCTGACTTCCGTTTGTTCAAACAGTCGCTTGATTTCTGCCACGCTTCTCAAAGCACGGCCAACCTGCAGCATTTCTCTGGGACTGATTCTCTGTGCAGCAATTTTAGAAACCAGCCGCTCAAGGTCTCCAATCTGAGCGAGTGCACTGTCTGTTTGTGCCGAAACGTTTACGTTTTTTATCAGGAAATCAACTACATCGTGTCTTTGGCGGATGATTTCAAGCGAGCGCATGGGCATGACTGTCCATTTTCTCATTAATCTGCTCCCCATCGGCGTTCTGGTCTTGTCGAGTATGTCCAGCAGACTTATCCCATTGGGATGGGCACTTTGTACCAATTCAAGATTTCGGATGGTGAACTGATCCATCCATACAAACATTTGTTCGTCAATTCGGCTGATGTTCCGGATATGGGCGATATGGGCATGCTGGGTTTGATCCAAATAATACAGACAAACACCCGCAGCTGTTACCGCCAAAGGAAGGGTGTCAATCCCGAATCCTCTCAAACTTTTAACCCCAAAATGCCGGAGCAGTCTTTCTTCGGAAAATGAATGACTAAATATCCAGTCTTCCAGATTGAAAACATAAAAATTATGACCAAAGTTCTCCTGAAACCGATCCCGATGTGATTTTGAGAAAACGACTTCTGAAGGCTTAAGTCCGTGAAGTAGCTTTTGAATATAAGGCAAATCACCTTCGGCCACTAAAAACTCTCCGGTTGAGATATCCAGCAAGGCCAATCCGTACTTTTGGCCTTCGAAATGAACCGCAGCCAGATAATTACTTTGTCTGGATTCCAAAACCTTGTCATTGAGCGTAACTCCCGGCGTGACCAATTCTGTAACACCCCGTTTCACAATGGTTTTGGTCATTTTAGGGTCTTCCAGTTGGTCGCAGATAGCAACCCGCTGACCGGCCCTGACTAATTTGGGCAGATAGGTGTCAAGGGAATGATGAGGGAATCCGGCCAGTTCTACTTCAGAAGCTTTGCCATTACTTCTTCTGGTGAGCACGATTCCGAGTATCTGGCTGGCTTTTACGGCATCTTCTCCAAAAGTTTCATAAAAATCTCCCACCCGAAATAATACCAGGGCACCGGGATATTTCGCTTTAATTTCCCCGTATTGTTTCATCAACGGGGTTTCTTTGTCCTTATGTACTTTTGTATTCTGTTTTATGGCCCGCAAATTAAGGATATTCGCTAAAAACCCTCAGGATGTGGATTTTTTCCCGACCCCGGAAAAAGAGATATACATTTTACTGAACAATGTGCGAAGCATGCACAATACGGGTGCCGTATTCAGGTCGGCAGACGCATTCGGCGTGAAGAAAATTTTTTTAGGTGGAATTACCGGTTGTCCGCCACACCGTGAGATACACAAGACCGCTCTGGGCGCTGAAGAAAGCGTAAGTTGGGAACACCATCCCGACGCAACATCACTGGTTCTGGAATTAAAGCGGCAGAATTTTTGTGTTGTCGCCATAGAACAATCGGAAAGAAGCGTGGAATTACAACAATGGTCGGCACCGGAAGGGAAAATCCTATTGGTTATGGG
>CAZTGZ010000005.1:89362-105201 GCA_964613385.1 uncultured Chitinophagaceae bacterium | reverse complement strand
GGATTGTTAACCCTGTCCGATGAAATCGTGGAAATTCCTCAGTTCGGAGTTAAAAAGTCGCTCAATGTTTCCGTTACAACAGCGATACTTTTATGGGAAATAACCCGCCAATGGTCCTGAGAATCACTGCCATATTATTTTTGATATTGACAATGGTCAATTCATCAGCCCAAACCAGCAGCGAGCAAATCTTAAGCGAGTTGCAATCAAGGGTTGATTCCATTCAAAAGAACATTGATCGCTGGGATGGGGTGGAGGATCAAAAAATTGAATTGGGTCAGGATCAGCGCAACCGAGGAGCAGAGCAATCTTATTTTAAGCTTCCGGATCAAATTCAGTGGAACATTCGCAACGATGCGTCGGTTCCTGATATTCAAAAAGCCAAAATGTTGCGAAAGCTGATCGCAGTGATGTTGGATATCAAAGAAGAAAATGCCAGGAGATATCCGGCTTACCGAAGCTTTTTTGAAGCTATGTTACAAACGCAGCTGCTGGTGGAGGGCGATGAAATTCTGCTCTTTATGAAAAATCATTACAGGGAAATGATGAAGGTTATTCCCTTTTTTGAATACAAACCATTTGCTTCTGCTTTTCTGGAATGGGTGGCTCAACGAGAACCCAGATTGCTGATGCAAGGATTTTCGGAGTTCGAATATCAGCCCTATGCAGCGCAAATCATTCAACTTGCCATTTCTGAAGATCCGGAATATGTAAGGAATTATCTTTCTACCTTCAGCTCTGTTTATTATCATATTAAAAAATCAGTCGATCCTTTGTCAATGGCCATCAAGAATATTCAGGCCGAGTTTGGATCCGGAAGCAGGGCTTTTTTGTTGGCTCATCAGGTAGCCGAAGGGAAATTGAGCCCTGCCGAGGCACACGAGATTTGTAGCGATGATTCCTTGTGTTTTGAATATCTGCTTACCTTAAAATCCAACAATATTGCTAAAGGAAAATACAGCATTGACAAGGAATTGGAGCAACTATGCCTCAAAAAGGTGAGGTTGGTGAATGAATTACATGACGAAACCCGGGATGAAGTCAGATTTGCCGTGGTTGATTCCATGAGTATTGCAGGGTTATATGCCTGCATGGTATATACTGAAGATGAGATATTTACCTCAACTTTTTTGGGAATGTTCCGAAAAATGCAGCGGAAACTCGAAAAAATATCTCCTTACCAGTTCCTCTCCGAAATATCATGGTTTAAGTCGAGAACATTTTTGAAAATGTGTGCGGGATATGGAGTTCTGGATACATTTTTACATCATCTAACTGCCCTGGAAAGGCCATTGTTCATCAGCAGAATTGCGTATGGTTTAAACGAAGAAACCGACGTCATCAGAGAATGTGCATCTATATGTGACATATTTGGCAGTTTCCAATTAGAGCAGGACAAGCAGACACTATCAAACGCGGTTACAAGGCAAATGAGCCAGAACCCGCAAAAAGCCATCTCTATGACATTGGAATTGATGGATTGGGTCAGAGATACCACCTTAAAAACATGGCCTTCCCAGGCCGTGGAAATTCCAACCAGATGGCTTTTTTCCAACAAAAAGCACATACAGCAACATTTTTTCTATAATGATCCGGATGGAAAGTCATCCTTTGCCTCCTTTGTTCAGACATTTCAATCTTCCAACTGGAAAATAGAATATTTCAAACACTATATCAGGGTTTCAAGCACGAGCGGTAAAAAAATAGAGTTATATGCCAATAAGCCCGAATCGGAGTACGACGGTCATGATGCCATTGATAAGTATTTTCGCCAGAGCAAATTGGCTCCGGAAGTAGTGGTGCATCGGGGACATAGTTTTTACGCGAACACTTCCATTGAGGCCGTTATGCCGAGCACGAGGCTGGCAATTTTAGGTTCCTGTGGTGGATATCGGAATGTAAGCCAAGTACTTCAATATGCTCCATCTACATATATTGTTTCAACACGCCAGATTGGTTCAGCATACATCAATGACGCATTGATTTTTAGCATTTGCGAGCATTTGAGGAAAGGCGAGGCACTGAATTGGGAAATAATTTGGGGAGAACTCAGAAAGAAAGTAGCAGGGAATTCTGTTCAAAAAGGAAGATTTTCCGAGTATATCGCTCCGCATCAGAATTTAGGCGCAATCTATCTCAGACATTATAATGAGTTGTATTAATCAATACTCCTTGAATGAAATCAATTCTCCATTATCCCATTCTTCGGTTCTGATTTTTTTGCCTTTATGGTCATAAATAATCCAGGTTTCATGCTTTTTCCCCATTTTAAAGCTTCCTTCTGATTTGCCGAACATTCTGGAGTTGCCAATGACCCATTTCCCATCCTTTACTCCATCTACATAATTACCCTCAGATTTGGTTCCTTCATTGGAAGCATTTTCAATCCAATGACCCTGTTTTTTTCCATTGACATACGCTCCTTTGAAGTCTACCTGCATGTTGTTCCATGAGGTATAAAGTCCATTTTCGACTCCGTTTACAAAAGTTTTTTCTTCCAGTTTTAATCCTTTAAAATCATAGCTGATCCATTTCCCATCCGGTTTCCCATTCGCATATGACTCCTCTTTGATCTTACTTCCATCGGGGCCGAAGCTGGTAATAATACCGTCTGGAAACCCAAGTGCATATGTTCCTGTTTCACCAATTTTTCCATTGATGTGATACGTAATACTCTCGCCATGCCGGAGGCCTTTTTGATATTGAATTTCTTTGCGTTTGGCGCCATTTTCATCGTAACTGATGACCCATCCTTCAGGAAGTCCGTTCTTCATTTGAGCTTCTTGCTCTTTTTGACCGTTTTCATGCCACAAGGTCATCTTTCCATTCTCTTTATCATTCAGGTATTCAGCTTGTTTGCGAGGTTTCCCATTGGAGTAATACCAGGTACAAGTGCCGTGCATCTCACCCATTACGTACTGAAGATTTTCCTGAGGGCTGCCGTTTGGATACCACGATTTGAAACTTCCGTTTCGCTTTCCGTTTTTATATTGAATCTCTTGTTCTTTGGCCCCGGTTTCGTACCATGTTCTGAAATAACCTTCGATTTTACCTTCAACCCAATCGATTTCCTGCCATTTTTTGCCATTCGGGTGTTTGAGCAATGAGGATCCCGAGTAAATTTTGCCTTGAAAAGTATACAGACCGGCATCATTTTTCTCCATTTGATCTAATGGTACCTGGCGCATGGGTTGGGCAAAAAGGCTTGACCATGTGAATATAAACCCCGCAATTATTATCAGTATCTTTCTCATGAATCAGATGTCTTTCAAATTACTGGCCAAAGTTATCGGCTTTCTTTTGAACAAGATTATTTTTGCTCCCATTTTATGAAAAATTTGGCTTTCATCATGTTAACGGCCGGAGGAAACGAAATCTTATTCTTTTCTTTATTTATTCTATTTATCCTATTTGTTTTATTACTCGACCTCGGAGTATTTAGCAAAGACAACAAAGTTGTAGGATTTAAAGAGGCCAGTATCTGGACTTTGGTCTGGATAGTCTGTGCCATGTCGTTTGCCCTGTTGATTAAAATTAATGGCCAATGGATACACGGTATAGAAAGTACAGATGACATTCGGGAATTGTGCGAAAAGTACAAGCACCCGATTGTGATTGATGGGCTGGACTTCGAAGCTGCCCTGCGTGTTTATAACAGTAATTTGTCTATTGAGTTTTTGACGGGTTATTTCATAGAATACGCACTTTCTGTCGACAATATATTCGTTATATTGTTGATATTCAGCTCTTTTGCTGTTAGAGAGCGTTATTACAAAAGGGTGTTGTTTTGGGGTGTGATGGGTGCGCTGGTGATGCGATTCCTTTTCATTTTTCTCGGTGCTTCCCTCGTGCAACAATTTCAATGGATACTGTACATTTTTGGCGTTTTTCTAATGTTTCAGGGAACAAAAATGTTGGTGAAGAAGGAAAAGGAGGAGCAAATGGATGAGAATGAGCATCCTGTTGTAAAAATGGCATCTAAAGTATTCCGGGTGTTTCCCCGATATATAGGAGAGAACTTTTTCATCAGAAAAGACCGGAAGCTATGGATTACGCCACTTTTCATTGTGTTGCTGGTGGTAGAATTTTCGGATGTGATTTTTGCCGTAGACTCCGTACCGGCTATCTTTTCAGTGACCCTGGACCCTTTTGTTGTTTTCTTCTCAAATATTTTCGCCATTATGGGGTTAAGAAGTATGTTCTTTTTGCTGACGAACATTATGCATTTGTTTCATTATCTGAAAAAGGGACTTTCCATTCTGCTCATATTTATTGGTGTGAAACTCACTTTTCATCATGGGTTGCACGAAATTGGGCTCACCAATGTGATGTCGTTGTACATCATTCTGGGAATACTTTCAGGAAGCGTAATTTTAAGTTTATTATTCCCCAAAAAGGAGGAACAACTATCGCAATAGCGTCGATTGCAAAGCCAGTAGCGGGATATCCTGCTTTTGCATGCAATTGAAATGAGATTTTGGGCATTCAGCATGGCCAATTTTGGAACATGGTCTACATCCCAAAGCCCTTACTTCAAACATACGGCTGTTAGGGCCAGGCATATACGGATACATGCCAAATTCGGGCACGGTATTACCCCAGATGGAAAAAATATCCTTTTTGAAAGAACTGGCAATATGCATTAATCCGGTATCATGTGTATAGATAGCCAATGCGTGCTCAATGATGGCTGCGCTCTCCGAAAGACTGCATGAACCACATAAATTTATGACGCCATCCAAACCTTCAGCAATTCGTTCCCCTGTTTGATGATCTTCTTTTCCGCCGAGCAAAATCAGTGGAAACTGAAGCAGCATTGCCAATTCACGGATCTTATGGTAAGGCATTTGTTTGGTTTGATGTTGTCCTCCGATGGCATAAACCAAATATCTTCCGGGAAGTGAAAATTTAGAGATCACTTCGTTTTTGTCCAAACCATGATAAAAATCCAGGCCTTTTCCATCATTGACAACACCAAGTTTCCGGCAGGTCTGAAGATATCGGTCTACGATATGGATCGGTGGAAGCGATTGAATCTTCAGGTTCACCAGCAACCATTTTTTCAAATTGAGCTTTGAAAATCTCACAACACTCGAACCGGTAAAGGTTGTGAGGAGATAAGTCCTTAGATTGTGATGCAAATCAACAATTAAATCGAATTTTTGATCGCGAATCCAGGCTCTCATTGATAATTCCTTTTCAGGAAGTGAATGCACCTGATGTATATGCGGATTCGATGTTAAAATGGAAGCATAAGACTTTTTTGTCAGATAATGGATTTCTGCATTTTTTTGAAGATGCAGACATCTCACCACAGGACTGGTCAAAACAATATCTCCAATAGAAGAGAAACGGATGATCAGTACTTTCATCAACTACCTGATAAAAACTTCATCTTTCGCAAAGGCCGGTTCTGCTTCTATCCAAATAACATGGCCAAGCTTTGGAGGTAATGCCAGAATAGAAGTTTTTGGCGGCTCTCCGGCTTCTTCTGTTTGTCGAATCTCCCGAATAATGGCATAGGTATGCAAACCACATGGCAATCTGGACACATCAAAATCTCCTTGTTTGAAATATGCCTGATAAAACGCGTCACCTTCGAGATTCAGATAGGAACTGTCTTCCCATCGGGTTTTTTTATATAAGTCAATATAAGTATACTGTCCATTGGTACAAGGTGATAAAAATACGGTATCACCGGGTTGGATTTCCCTTTCTGATTCTTGTGAGAACGACAAGAACGGCAAACAAATCATGAATATAAATATCCTCATTTTTTTTCGACTAACCAATAATTACCTTCCTTACCTATGACCAATAAGGTGCTGTCTTTAGAATAATATTCACCCAAAGATTTAACCGGGAATAATTTCTCATCGATGAATATTTTGCCAAAAGGGCGTATATCCGTAAAGGCAATACCCGTCATTCCTGTCAGGTCAAATTCTCCCAGGGTGGGATTGGCACTAGTTCCGGACAAAGTATCTTCCAGAACAATTTTTCGGAACAAACCTGTTTGTAAAAATCGGCCTATTCCGGCGAATGCCAACACGATAAAACCAACCAAAGCCAAAACCAGGGTGGTAAGCGCTCGGATAAGCTCTTCCCGGGGAGTCATGCTGAAATCAAAATCAACATTTCGTATCATACTGAGTGTTAGGCCTGTAAGCAACAAAATGATACCTGATATCCCGGCAACTCCAAATCCCGGTGTTACAAAAATTTCGACTATCAGCAACGCCACACCGGCTATAAGCATAAGGATTTCCCAATTGGCAGCCAATCCATCCAAATAAAGAGGGATGAGATAGAGTACAGCAGCTATTCCGGCAATCAGAAGCGGGAATCCAATGCCCGGAGTCTGCAATTCAAAATAAATTCCGGCAAAAATGACCAATAATAAAATCCCGCTGATGGCCGGATTTGCGAAAAATCCTACAATTTTATCCAACGTAGATTTTTCAACTTTTATGATCTGCGCATCCTGGAGATTATTCAATTTCAGCACTTCTTCCAGCGAATTGGCCATTCCTTCGCAATATCTGTTATTAATGGCCTCTTCGGGAGTAAAGGTCAGCACTTTACCGCTATCAATCAGACCTTCTATGGATAAATCGGGATCGACCATGGCTTCCGCAATTCTGGGATCTCTCCGATACCTGATCAGCGTATCCCCATTTTCAATCACAGTATCCTTGCCATGTGATTCTGCTGTGGCTCGCATTTTTCCCCTCATATAACTTTGATACTTGTCGGGAACAGCCTCCCCGCTTTGGTTAACCACGGTGGCAGCGCCCATACTCGAACCTTCTTTCATGAAAATTTTATCACATGCCAGTGAAATAAGCGCACCTGCAGATGCTGCATTATTTTCAACCCAAACATAAACAGGCATGGGCGCATTCATGAGAGCTTTCCTGATGGTGTCGGCGTCGGTGACCAAACCTCCGTACGTATCCATATGAATGATAAGGTAGTCGGCTTTTTGCTCCCTTGCGACAGAGAGTGCTTTCAACGTGATACGAGTGGCAGAAGGGGCAATCTCTTCTCTGATTTCAAAAACTACGACCTTTTTACCTTTTTGTGCAGCTAAGGATAAAGGTAGTAATAAGGTCAGAAAAAAATATAGGTGTTTCATTTAGTTAACAGTAAGTGCAAATCATGGAAATCAAAAGGTTCTGCAAAAGTAAACAGAGTATTACCTTCGTGTATTACCTTAATCCGTCAAAAGTAAAAGAGAATAAGATGAAAAGGACTAAGTATTTCGTTTTGTGGGTCTTATTTGGATGTCTGGCAACCAATTTGACAGCGGGACCAACGGACTCCATTGGCACAAAAGTTCGCAATGGAAAGATATATATTGTTCATGAAGTGGATAAAGGTACAGGTATCTTTACCATTGCGAAGAGATATGGTATTTCCATGGATGCCATCAGACAAGAGAATCCGGCAGTGGCTAAAGGAATATTTGCAGGTCAGATCTTGTTGATTCCAACCGGTAAGAACGCCCCTTTCGAAGAACCGGTCGTAAAAGAGTATTTTCACAATGAGAAAAAGGAAGAAGCTCCGGAAAAAAAGGACGAAAGATCCACATTTGGGCAATATCATACAGTTGTTTTGGGAGAAACCCTGTTCAAAATAGCTCAAAAATATCAAACCAATGTGCAGGTGATCAAGGACCTGAACAACCTGACATCGAATGAAATCGCTCCGGGAATGAAGTTGTTGGTTCCGGCCAATGGACAAAAAATTGAAGAAATACCAGCACCACAGGAAAAAGTTCAAGAAAAGGTTGAAGAAAAAGTGGTGAAAGAGGAAAAAGTTGAAAAGGAAGTTGCTAAGACCATTAAAGAAGAAAAGCCCCAAAATGAGCCAACCCCGGAAATACAAGAGATAAAAAAACAGTATTCCGAGGTAAAACAAGAGGTTAAAGAAGGAGATATGGCTCCGGCCAAACCCAAATACTTCAAGAAAGTTGAAAATTTGCCCGAATTTGATGTTGAAAAGGTGACTGAATCAGGCAGGGTAGTAGGTCTGGGATCAGAAAAAGCGGATGTGTCCAGAAATTTGGCATGCCATTACGAAGCCGAAGAAAACACCATTATCATGGTCACCAATCCATCTAACAGCAAGTCAATTTTTGTTAAAGTGGTTTGTAAATCTGAAATTGACCCAAAGGATGGAACCATTATTGAGTTGACTCCGGCAGCCCTGGCACAAATTGGACTGAAAGAAGGAGAGGTTGTAGAAATTAGTTATGCGAGATAGGGACTTTTTGGCGGCATCCCTGGCTGCATTTACCCTATTTTTTATCGGTTTACCGGTATCTCGCGCCATTTTGAGTATTTCTATTGGCTTATTGGTCATTATTGCGGCCATAAATTTTCGGAAATTCGAATGGTCCGGGTTTCCGGCAGAATGGTTGATAATGTCGTTGATAGCCCTCATCATCAGCGCATTGGATTATTTCCGGGTGTCAGATTTTTCCAGTTATCAAAAAGATATTGAAATATTGTTGTCGTTTATGCTGGGATTGTTCGCCATAAAAACGCTTCAAGAAGTCTGGAAATCTGAAGGTTTTAAATGGGTATTATCCGGCTTATACCTATGGGTAAGCGGAATCAATCTCGTTTCCGTCTGGAATTATTTCGAAAACAGAAAGGCTATGGATGAATTGTTATTGCAATCCAAACATATACCCATAGCCGGAAATATGCATCACATTTATTTTGGATTGTTAAATGCAGTTTTGGTTTTGTACGCCATCATCCAATGGCTACAGTTTAGTTCAGAATCGTCCGGAAAGCAAAGGAAAATCATCATCTGGACGGCATGGTTAATCTTCATTTGCATGCATGTATTGTCATCCAGAACCGGGTTGTTTTCATTTTATCTGGTTTTATTCGGACTGATAGGGTATACGCTGCTATTCCGAAGGGAGTTCAGAAAGAAAATCAAATGGATTGCCATTCCACTTGTATTGATGCCAATGATCTCATTTCTGGTCATGCCTTCATTTCAAAACAAGATAAGAAATACAACTGAAGACATTCATGCTACAAGACAGGGCGGGGAGGACGTGAATTTTAAATCGATGGGGATGCGAATGGAGGCCTGGAAAACATCCATTCATATCATACAGAATCACTTTCTCATTGGAAAAGGCAGCGGACAGGTCGAAAGTGCCATGAAGCAGCAATACGATACCGATCAATCAAAATTGTTCTCGGAGAACAGAATTGGCCCGCATAACCAATTTCTTGAATACGGGATTAAATGGGGTGTTCTGGCCGTATTGATGCTAATTGCAACTTTCATGATAAGTTTGAGAGGTTTTTTGAAGTATCAAAAATTAACCGGTATTTTTTTAATGCTATTGTTGTTCATGTCTATGTTACTGGAATCTACATTGGAACGTCAACAGGGTGTTGCACTGGTTCTTTTAATTTTTACCTTCATTTTGTCTGATAATTCTCACGATTTAACTATTGACAGAAAACTGAACAAACAATAATCCCTATTTTCGTTATAGATTAACCCAAATTGCTATGAAAAGAATAATTGTTTTTGCATGGTTATGGGCAGTGGCGGAAATGTCATTTGCTCAAACTGAAAAGAAAAAGGAAGAATGGATAGACAATTTATACATTGGCCTAACTTCTTCCACTTATCTGGACATCTTGAAGTCTCCTTTGAAATTCAACTCCAGATTGGTCGGATACGATGCAAGCCCATCAAATCCGGACGTTTTAATCCCGAGGTATAAAAGTGTTCCATACCAGTCCAGCTGTTGGAATTTCTTTTCATTGGGAATAGAACCAAGGTACAATTTCCACGTGAGAAGTGAAGATGAAGCCTTTGCGCTTTCTATGCCTATTTCTTTTGGAATTGGACAAACTTTACCTGAAAACAATGAAGTTGGCGGTAAGTTAGGATTTGGAAGCTTACAAGTGCCATTGTTTCTTAAATATTATATTGGAAATGGTGCAACGTATGATTCTGAAAAAATGTATGGCCTTTCTGTCGGAGCCGGTATAGAGTATAACAAATTGGCATTGGTTTCGTATGAAACTGCATCAGAATACAAGGATAATGGCTTTGTACTTCCCGTATTTTCGCTGGGCTTTCACACCTGGCGGAATAACAGCCCGTTTGAGGTAAACATCAAATACGGACATGGTAAAGTTTCTGAATACGATATCGATTACAATGGCAATCCGTTGAGAGATGCTAATAATTTCCCAATTAGCAGAAAAACCCGGGCCAGTTCATTCAAAATCACCTTTGTTAACTATTTGAATTATTAACTTTGAGATAAACTTAATTCGTTAATTTTGAAGGGCATCCAATTGGAATGCCCTTTTTTATGAATCAAAATCCAAAATTAGTTCACAGAGAAATAAGCTGGTTGTATTTTAACGGAAGGGTACTGCAGGAAGCAGAAGATACGTCAAATCCTCTGGTAGAGCGCATGCGATTTCTGGGTATATTCAGCAATAATTTAGATGAGTTTTTCAGGGTTAGGGTGGCAACGCTGAGGCGATTGCAGAAATTGGAAAAAAAACGCTCCATTTCCCTGGAATTTTCGGTACAACATTTATTGAATCAAATTCAGGAAATTGTAATCAGCCAACAGAGCAAGTTCAGGCTCATTTATTTGGAAATACTCAAGGAACTCACCAAAAAGAGCATATATATCATTCATGAAAATCAGCTGAATCAAACCCAGAAGACTTTTTTAGACCATTTTTATAAGGACACAGTTGAGCCGCTTCTGGTGCCAATCATGCTGAGGAATGTACCCAAGTTTCCCTATTTAAGGGATAAATCAATTTATCTCTTCGTAGCCTTCAATTCAAAAAACACCTTAAAAAAGCAATATTCACTCATCGAAATACCCACTTCCAGTTTGTCGCGCTTCATAGAAGTTCCCTCATTCGGTAAGCGCAGGTATATCATTTACCTCGATGATGTGATCCGATATAGTCTTCCGCAAATATTTGCTATTTTTAATCCTGAGAATATTGAATCCTATATCATCAAATTAACCAGAGATGCCGAACTGGACCTGGACGATGATATTTCGGAGAGCTTTTACGACAAACTGAAGAAAAGCCTGGAAAAGCGAAAGAAAGGGGATCCGGTTCGTTTCATTTACGATGAGAAAATGCCGGAAAAATATTTGAAGTATCTGCTGAAAAGAATGAACCTCAGACAGGAAGACAATGTAATTCCGGGTGGCAGGTACCACAATTTTAAGGACTTCATCCGATTTCCGAATGTAGGCGACGCCAAACTGGAATATCGCAAATTGGAGAACCTCAATCACCCTGAATTGAGCAAATCCAATAGCATACTGGCGGTTATGGCCCAACAGGATGTGATGTTGCATTTTCCATATCATTCCTTTGATTATGTTATTGATATCCTGAGAGAATCCGCTATTGATCCTCAGGTAAAGTCTATTCGAATTTCTTTATACCGGGTAGCTTCTGATTCTAAAATCGTAAATGCCCTCATCAATGCAGCCAGAAACGGGAAGGAGGTGCTGGCTGTTGTTGAATTGCAAGCAAGGTTTGACGAAGAGGCCAATTTGCAATGGTCCAAGCAATTGACAGACGAGGGTGTGAATATTTTGTTTGGGATTTCCGGTCTGAAGGTACATGCCAAAATCATACATATTACTCGCGAAGAGAATGATACATTGAAAGAATATGCCTACATCGGAACCGGTAATTTTCATGAAGGTACGGCCCGGATTTACAGCGACGTAGCCATGCTCACCACTCAACCTGAATTGACCTCGGAAGTTAAAGGCGTGTTTAATTTCATCGAAAGACCCTATGAAAAGGTGAACTTCAAGCATCTTTTGATTTCTCCGATTACTATGCGTGGCAAGATGATCGAATGCATCGAATTCGAGATTGAACAAGCCAGAATGGGCAAGAAAGCCTGGATAAAATTAAAGTTAAACAGCCTGCTTGATGAACAAATGATTGATTTGTTGTATGCCGCATCTGCTGTAGGAGTGAAGATAGAGCTGATTGTCAGGGGAATATGTGCCCTCATACCCGGAGTTCCCGGATTGAGTGAAAATATTCAAGCCATAAGTATTGTAGATCGTTTTCTGGAACATGCCAGAATTTGCATGTTCTTTCATGAAGGGGAAGAAAAGATCTTTATTTCATCTGCCGACTGGATGCAAAGAAACCTCGACATGCGCGTAGAAGTAGCTGCCCCGGTTTATCCGGCTCATATGAAAAAAGAAATTAGAGATTATTTTGAAATCCAATGGTCTGATAATCAAAAGGCTAGAAGTTTTGATGGACTTCAAAGTGATAAATATGTAAAAACAGGGGATAAAAAAATTCGTTCGCAAGAAGCATTTCACAGTTATTTGGAAAAGAAAAAGGGCAAGGGTTGAAATATCTAAAATTTGCATCGATTGATATAGGATCTAACGCCATTCGGTTGTTGTTCAGCAACGTATTTGAAACCGAACAAGGCCCGGTATTCAGAAAAGCATCGTTGATTCGGGTACCAATCCGACTGGGAAGTGCAAGTTTTACGCATCATTCCATCGATAGGGAAAACATTAACCGACTCGTTGAATGTATGATAGCATTCAGTCATCTGATGAGAGCTCAGGATGTTCTTGCCTACAAGGCATATGCGACTTCTGCAATGCGTGATGCGCATAATTCTCAGCATATTGTAGATAGAGTAAAAGATGAGAGCGGCATCAACATTGAAATCATTTCAGGGGAACAAGAAGCCTATGAAATAGCCAGCCGTTTCCAGATGCATGATCTGTCTATCGGCAATCAGGTATTATATGCAGATGTAGGCGGTGGATCAACAGAATTAACGCTTATCAGAAACGATAAACGCATAGATCAGCATTCTTTTAATATTGGTACCATTCGCTTGTTGCAAAATACGCTGGATCCTATGGAATGGAAACTTTTAGGTAAGTGGCTTAAAAAGAATGATTTAGACCATAGTAAGATTCCAATCATCGGTTCCGGTGGAAACATCAACAAGATATTTAAAATGAAACGGAGACAAGTGCAGGATCAGCATTTGAGTTCGAGAGGTTTGAAAGAGGCATACGAAGAGTTAACGGGATTGAGTTATGAAGACAGGGTAGTGCGTTACTTTCTTAATCCGGATCGGGCGGATGTAATTGTGCCTGCCTGTGAGATCTATTTGGAATTGGTAAAATTGACCGGAAGTAAAAGAATCTATGTGCCTAAAACAGGGTTGAGTGATGGGATAGTCCGAACCTTGTACAAGGAATACAAAATGGAAAAAGCAGGCAAATCTGCTCCCCGATATACCATATTATCCTGAAAGATTTCGGGGTCGTATATTTGCGCCCGTGAAAAAAATGAAATTTGCTACTTTGGCCTTGCATGCCGGTATTCATCCTGATCCTTCGACCGGCGCAATCATGACTCCAATTTATCAAACCAGCACCTATGTGCAAAAAGCACCGGGAGATCATAAAGGATACGAATACTCCAGAACGCAAAATCCAACTCGAACACCTTTGCAGGAAAATATTGCTGCATTGGAGAATGGCAGGCACGGTCTCTGTTTTGCAAGCGGAATGGCAGCTATCGACACGGTATTAAAGCTATTTAAACCGGGAGATGAGATCATTTCTTCCAATGATTTATACGGCGGCACGTACCGTATTTTTACCAAAGTTTTTGCGCACTATGGTCTGAAATTCAAATTTGTTGACATGACGGATATTGGCAATGTTGAACAAAGTATCACACCACATACCAAATTAATTTGGTGTGAAACGCCAACGAATCCATTGTTGCGGATTTCTGACATTTCAGCACTTGCAGAATTGGCAAAAGATAACCGGGCTTTACTGGCGGTTGATAACACCTTTGCCTCTCCATATCTTCAGAATCCATTGAATTTAGGGGCAGATTTGGTGATGCATTCAGCCACTAAGTACATTAACGGTCATAGCGATGTGGTCATGGGTATTTTGGTTTGTAATGATGACGAGCTAAAGGAAAGACTTGCATTCATTCAAAATTCTTGTGGAGCAGTTCCGGGACCCATGGACTGTTTTTTAACGCTTAGAGGCATTAAAACCCTAGCCGTTCGTATGAAACAGCATTGCGAAAATGGTCGCGCAATTGCCGGATTTCTTCAGGAGCATTCTGCTGTTGCAGAGGTTTTTTGGCCAGGATTTACGCACCATCAAAATCATGAAATTGCAAAAAGGCAGATGTTTGATTTTGGCGGTATGATTTCATTTTCGTTGAAGAATGATAGCCTCGAAGCTGCCATAAAAGTATTGTCAGGTACCCGAATTTTTTCATTGGCTGAATCGTTGGGAGGAGTTGAATCTCTGATAGGACACCCGGCAACCATGACGCATGCCTCCATTCCGAGAGAAGAAAGATTGGCTGCGGGCTTGCATGATTCGCTAATCAGATTAAGCGTGGGTATAGAAGATGTTTCTGACATGATGGAAGACCTGGATCAAGCCATAAACGGTGCCGGATGAGTTTGACGCTTTTGGCGCTTGCCATTGCACCGGGCTTAGCTATTTCCATTTACATATATTGGAAAGATAAGTTTGAAAAAGAGCCCAAGCTTCTGATGATACGGGCTTTTTTATTGGGTGTACTGAGTATCGTGCCGGCGGTTATCATTGAAAAAGCCTGGCAATATGCAGGATTTGGAATGGAAGGAAGTTTGCTAAAAACTGCTTTTTATGCGTTCATAGTCGTTGGTTTTACAGAAGAATGGTGCAAATACGCCTTCCTAAGACGCTTTTTATACCCTAAAGATGCATTTAACGAACCTTATGATGGCATCACATATTCAGTCATGATCAGTATGGGATTTGCCACACTGGAAAATATTCTGTACGTGGCCGAAGGGGGACTGAGTGTTGCTGTTGTAAGAATGGTCATGGCTGTACCTGGTCACGCGGTAAATGCTGTTGTAATGGGATATTTTACGGGATTGGCGAAATTTAAGGGCAATAGATTTGGCTATTTGATGTTAGGCCTAATCAGTGCCACTTTGTTGCATGGTGCATACGACTTTTTTTTAATGCAAGACGAATTTCCACAACTGAGTTTAATCGGTGCAATTGTTGCGTTAATTATTGGCATTAGGTATTCCCGTTTGGCGATCAAACTCCACCGTGAGAATTCTCCCTTTAAATGAAGACGGCAAAGATTCAGGAGAATCAATTATTCACGTTACTCGAATTTTATTGGGATAAATATGAAAATGCGGAGTTTATAGCTCAGGATCCGATTAGAATCCCACATCAATTCACGCTCAGACAGGATATCGAGATATCTGGTCTATTCGCTTCCATACTTGCATGGGGAAGGAGGCCGGGAATTATAAAAAGTGCCGGTTCCTTGATGCAAAGAATGGAATTTGAACCATTTGCATTCATCACACAATCCACAGAGTCAGATCACAAAAAGCTATTAGGGTTTGTTCATCGCACCTTTAATGACACAGATCTGCTCTTTTTTTGCAATGCTTTGAGGCATTACTATCGTGAATCCGATAGTCTGGAAGATATATTTTATCATGCGCTGAGAAAGGGTGATGGAATTTATGGTGGTCTTACGGCGCTTCATCATAACTTTTTCAGGCACGATTGGGCGCCGGCCAGGTCAGCCAAACATCTGTCGAACCCGGCCAAAGGAAGCGCCTGCAAACGGCTCAACATGTTTCTTCGGTGGATGGTCAGATCTCCAGAACGCGGTGTGGATTTCGGCATATGGAATAGAATTTCGCCGGCTGACCTGATTTGTCCCCTGGATGTTCACGTGATG
>CAZTGZ010000005.1:86104-89352 GCA_964613385.1 uncultured Chitinophagaceae bacterium | reverse complement strand
AAAACAGCACACAAACTTGGTTTGATAGAAGGAGGCAAGAGCAATTGGGAAAACGCTGTTCGAGTTACTTCCATATTAAAGTCCATGGACCCAAACGATCCGGTTAAATATGATTATGCATTATTCGGTATCAGTATAGGAGGGGAGACAATTCCTATTTGAAATCATAAATTTGTGCCATGCATCCAACCATTGTTAGAACATTCGAACCTGAAACAGGTAGCTATTTTTTGATTTCCGGCCCATGTGTGATTGAAGGTGAACAAATGGCCATGGATATCGCAGGACGCATTTTGGAAATCACGAAAGCATTAGATATTCCGTATATATTTAAAGGATCTTATAGAAAAGCGAATCGTTCAAGGTTGGATTCTTTCACAGGGATAGGGGATGAGAAAGCACTGGAAATCCTTAAAAAAGTTGCAGATACTTTCGATATACCTGTTACAACAGATATTCACGAAAGTCACGAAGCGGAGATGGCATCTGCATATGTGGATGTATTACAAATTCCGGCATTTTTATTTCGTCAGACTGAATTACTGCAGGCAGCTGCGCAAACCGGAAAAGTTGTAAATATCAAAAAAGGTCAATTCGCTGGACCCGGAGCCATGAAATATGCTTCCGATAAAGTTACTCAATCCGGGAATGAACAGGTATGGCTAACAGAAAGAGGCAATATGTTTGGGTATCAGGATATGATAGTAGATTTCAGAAACATTCCGGAAATGAAGAAAATCGGGAAACCGGTGATAATGGACATCACGCATAGTTTGCAGCAGCCCAATCAGGAATCCGGCGTAACCGGAGGAAGGCCTGATCTTATTGCAACCATCGGTGCGGCTGCCATGGCCACCGGGGCAGACGGTATTTTTATTGAAACCCATCCGGATCCATCCAAAGCCTTGTCTGATGGTGCGAACATGTTGGCCTTGCACAATCTTGAGGCCTTGCTTTACAAACTAAAACGCATTAAAGAAGCGTCGGTTTAATCTCCTTCATCAGGCACCAATTCATTTGGCTTAGATTTCTTCTTGTTCTTTTCCGCTTCTTCCATTTCTTCAACTTTTTTGAGTTTCAGTTTGCACTCATCCATCAAACTTTGATTGCCGGTATAAGAATCGAGAATGGTTTGTAAGGTAGCTCTTGCCTGAAAATAGTCATTTTGACTTACATAAACGTCGCTCAACAAAATAAACCCGCTGATAACCCAATATTCATGGGATGAAAAGCGGTCATTTAAATCAAAAATCCGCTCCCTGCAACTATCATATTTCTGTTCAAGATATTCAATTTTTGCAATTTGATACAGGGCTTCTGCTCCAATAACCGCCCGGCTTTCATTGGCTACATAGTTGAAATGAAACCTGGCAGTGATTAAATTATTGTCCTTAAGCTGAATTCTACCCAAAGTCATGTTTGCTTCTATTAAATGGTCTTTGGGAACGTTTTTCATGGGTAGCAAAGCAACAGCGTTTTTCTTGGCTGCATCAAATCTTTCGAGGGCGTAATTGCAGCGCATTTGTCCAACCAGGCCTTCCAGATAATTAGTTTCGCCGGTAGCAGCCTTTTCTAATTTTTCATAATATGTTTGGGCTTCACCGTAATTCTTTTCGGCATAAAATAATCTGGCCAGTCGTAAACATGAAGCTTCAGTGCGCTCATTTGCAGGCAAATCCACAACTTGTTTGTAATGCCTGATCGCCTCTTTATTGTTTTTTCTTTTGAGTTCACATTCAGCAGCATAGTAACTGGCATCCGTTAAAAAGAAACCCTTTTGTCCAAATCTCTCGATATATGAATTAAAGCCTTTCACCGCTTTTTCACAATCACCCTCTCTATAACGTGTCATGGCACTTTCAAATAAAAGAGAATCCTGGTAGGTAATTCTGATATCTGCATTTGGCACCGATTTAGCCCAATCGAGATATTCTTCACCTCTTCCGCTATTTACATAGATCATTTCGGCCAATCTCATCGCATCCATCGCGCTTTCTGTACGAGGATATCGATCGACCACGGTTTTGCAATATGATAATGCCTTTTCATCCATATTTCTGCCATAGTAAATCAGCGCCAGACGATTGTATGCAACAGGCAAGAAAGGAGAATCATCGAATTTAGAAATAAGGATATTGTAGGCTGTTTCAGCTTTGGCATTTTCTCCTTGTTCAAACAGAGCGTTGCCGGCTTCAAAATAGGCGTCATCTGCGTAAATGGATTTCGGATATTGATTGCCTAAACGCTGCAACAGATTGATTTTTTCATCATTCCTCTTCATCAAACCGTACAATATTCCCTGCTGAAACATGGCATAATCGGCTCCTTCAAATTGCTTACTGACTACATAACCATAGGCTTCGGCGGCTTGCGGATACTGGGATAATAAGAAATAACAATCTGCCAATCGCATGCTGTTATCTACGAATCTTTCCGGTGCTTTTCCGAAATAGCTCTCTTGTTCCTTGTACTTCCGGAAATAATTTACTGCCTGCCCATAGTTGTTCTGCATAAAATAGGCATATCCCATGTTGTAAAAAGCTACATTGTATAACTTACTTTTCTTACTTTCAGTATTGTTAATGAAGCGGTTAAATTGGTTAATGGCTGCCCCATATGACTTGTTTTTATACTCAGATTCACCTAACCAGAAATAAGCTTCGGCTTCCAGTTTTTTATCGTAAACATATTTCAACGATTTATTGAACATAGCCTTTGATTCGGCAAATTCCTGATTGTTGAACATCTCTTCACCTCGGCGAAAAGTAATTTTCTGATATACTTTTTTAGTTTGTTCGTTGAGATTCTTGATTCCATCGAGCACTTGAACGGCTTGGGAATAATTATTGGTCTGTAGAAACATTTCTGCCAAAACACCTTTGGCGGCATCATTGAACTCACTGTTCGGATATTCCTGTATGAAGTCCTGAACAGATTTAATAGCGATAGACTGATAACCCAGTTCAAATGCCAATCTGGCATAATTATAATGAGAAACTTCTTTCAGATTCTTGTTAAAGTCCAGTCTCTTGGCAGAACCAAAAGCATTATATGCGTTCTGCTTTTTGTTGAGTTTCAGAAAACAACCGGCCAGGTTATAAGCGGCTAATTGACCCAGTTCGGTCTCCTCAGCCGAGATTTTAACATAAAAAGAAGCAGCTTTTTCATATTGCTTTGCTTCCTGGTATGAAAAGGCAAATTGATAGTTTTCTTCATGACTCAGATCGTCCAGGTTTCCTCCCCAGGTA
>CAZTGZ010000005.1:67701-86094 GCA_964613385.1 uncultured Chitinophagaceae bacterium | reverse complement strand
AGGCCGAATAGGCTTCTTTGAAATTACCTGTTTGAAAATGTACCTTCCCCTTTAAAAGCTGAACTTCGTCTTTGTATTTTGCATCCTGAACTTTTTTCAAATACTCCAGAGATTTAGGGTAGTCTTCCTGCGCAAAATACATTTGAGCCATATACAAATCCATCACTTTAGGGCCTTCATTTTTGATTTTTTCAAAAGATTTTATAGCGGCACTATAGTTTTTCTCAGTATAGCATATATAGCCATAATAGTAATTGGAAGCCACGTAATGCTTGCCTTGCTGGTTCCGTGTTTTATCAAACCAGGGTTTAGCCTCCTTCAATTTCCCGGATTGAAAATTAGCATAGGCTATTTTAAATCCGGCTTCCTGCCATTTGTCCTTAGACAACGCCGCAACAGATACTTTCTCAAAGTGCTTGATGGCTTGTTTGTATTTGCGTTTCTCAAAATAGTAGTTGCCCAATTCGAAATTGGCGAGGTTGTTCAGGCTATTTTCAGGGTTTTCCTGAAGAATTTCCTTGAGTTCGTCGGCAGCATTTGCGTGCATCAGATTTAACTGCGTCATGCATAAATAAATGGATGCATCAGCGGCCATACTGCTGTTGGGCGCCAAACGTATAAAGTTCTCAAATGCAACTCCAGCACTGCCATACATTTGTTGGTCATACAGGCTGATACCCTGATGAAACCACTCTTCCGGTTCCCGATTTACAGCGGTTTTCTGAGAAAAGGCTGTTGATAGGGTTAAGACTAATATGAACGAGAATACAATTCGAATGGAAGGCATATTTGATTATTGTCGTTTCAAAAATAACTGTCATTCGCCTGCTTCTGGTATTGAATTCTGCACATTTGTGGAAAATGAACTTACCCCAAATGCCAGGCAATTACAAATGAACCCGATAATAACAAGGAATAAATGAGCAAAGATTCAAAATGCATATACTTATTCATAGCCAAACCTGATTTTCGACAATAAAAAATCAGCACAATTTTTTCCAGGATATATGCACAAACCAGCGCAATAACGGCACCAATTAATCCAAAGTAAGACATGGCGAAAACCGCGATCATCAGCCCCCCGATACCTTCAATGATAGAAGCATATAGCATTTTGTGGGTCTGGCCAAAGGCCAATAAGACACTCTGTGGAAATACCAGTTTAGCCGGAACACCCAGCAACAGTACGTTGAAATATATCCACGCCGGAGCCAATTCGTGATTCAGGAACCATCGAAACAAAAAAGGACTCAACAACATTAAGGCGATTGCAGGAATGAATACCTGGTGCGAGAGTCTCCGTAAGTCAGGTAATTTTTGATCACCTGAAGCAAGTCTTGAACTATAAATACTGCTGAACGCATTGGTAAGAATTGCAAAAAGAGGAAACTCTCGGGTTCCATATCTGAACAAGGCAAACTCTAAGGGAGTGCTTTGTGCATGAACCAAATATTGTATGATGTAAACAAATCCACCCGAACTCAGCAAACTCAGCATCACAGGTCCAGATAATCGCAAAATTTGCCAAAGAATTTGCCTTTGTACTCGAAGGTAACCTGTTCGGGCTATGATCAAAATAGCATTTACGGAAAATCTCGCGAAAGAGACCACCATAAGACATCCCAGTGCCAGGTTCAGATTATTCCAAAGTACCAATGGTATGCTGACAGCTGCTATTTGCATCCCAAAAGAACCGAGACCCCAAACGATCACGAGTTTGCTCTTCTTTTCAATAATGAGAAAATGTTCTGCAAAAAAGGAAGCAGTATGAAATAATGTATAAAGGGCAGTCAGATAAACAGAAGTTCTGTTTAGTTCGGGCGTTAAAACAAATGAAAATCCAATGATGCAAAATGCGGCAATTATGCCCGTGAATGTATAAACCAGGAAATTATGAAAGTATAAAGTGTTTTTTCGAGTCTCTTCTGTACCGGCTATGAGAGGGTATAAACAATGACTTAAAGCTGCAACCGCAAAAAAACTGAATGAAACGCTCAACAACATACTGGCTTCAAACTCGGCAATTAACTGAGTTGGAACCAAGGATTTCGCCAGCAAAACGGATATAATAATCAAGCTTCCCTGACGCAGAATATTGTAAATCTGAAGTAAAAGAAGCTGTTTGTCCTTCATGACTCTTAAGCGCTTGCAAAATAGCAAATTAATAAACTTTGAAATTTTCAATTTTAAGGGAATGGAAATTCCTTTTTCAAAAATTATATTTGCAGCCCCAATACGGTGATTGTAGCTCAGTTGGTTAGAGTAGCGGTTTGTGGTTCCGTTGGTCGTGGGTTCGAGTCCCATCAGTCACCCAAATTTTTAAATTAAACCCTTATAAACGTTGAGTTTGTAGGGGTTTGTTTTTTAAAAATGGTATTCGGGGTCACTATCGGGGTCACTTTTAGGGATTTTTGATACTGTTTTAATGCAAATTCACCTATTCGATATTCACTATTAATGAAGAAAAAGTTAGTGCAAGAAAAATTCCTCTGTCACAATGGTGACTGTTTTCAGTTAATTGAGTTCATTGAAAGAAACAATATTTCGCAAAAGGATATTTTAGGAATTGTGACTGTTCAATTCTTTGTCACGCTGCTATATTTCAAATAGGGAAAACTCAAAATCGGAAAACTTGTCAGCGGATATTTTTCACACTCCATACGTTTATGATTATCGTCTTTCAAAAGTTTATACATGCCCCCCTTGTTCTTTTCTAATTACAAATACGCGCCTGTATAGTAGATGGGTAAAAAATGTGATTTCATGCATTGCGCGCGTGATGGATAACACACAATTAGAATATTCGTACAAATACACGCGTCTATAAATGGGAGAATATTTAAACTATTTTCGCTAACAATACACGCGAATCGATTAGTTAGGTGCAAACCGATGACAATACATCAACAAAGAAACAAAAATTAAAACGACAGAATAATTGCCTTCGCTTTGCAATATATAAAGTGCTGTATCCTACCGCACAAACAGACTCGATTTGCAGAACATTTTATTTTACTCAACCGCACCCATGCTCACCACCTTGACAGTTTGTGAATAACATTTTTGGTCTTTATTTGTCCATGTGTGAATCACTTTTTACACTTGGACTAAATTCGACCAAATGGAATCCGTTAAAAAATGTAATTCTTTTGGTGAACATTGAGGGACACTGTGCGAAGAGGCAGGACACACCTTGAAAACTGTTGCAGAACAAATCATTATTGACATTTCATTGCTTGCAAAAACTGAACGTAACGAAAGACACCGACCAAACAAATAATCAAGCAGATAGCAACATCATTCCAGGTGGACGAGAAAGAGTTGCAAAATGAATTTCTCAGCGACCAAATTGCTTACAAAATTTTAAATGACGGAGCTGATCTCAATATATTTGAAGTTGCCGAAAAGAAGGTTTCATACTCAATAACTAAAAAAAATGCTGACTAAAGAATATATCAAAGACCTAAAAAACAACGGAAACGGAGCAATAGGACATCTTGTAAAAGATTACAAGGACAGTGGTTCATTGACTTTTATTCTTGAAAATCTTGGACAACTTCCAAAAGATTTTGATGGCAGTTTTCTTCCTGAATTATTAACGCATAAAAATGCTTCCGTTCGACTTTGGACAGTTAAAACCTTAGGTAAACTTTACAAAGAAGAATACTTAGCAACTCTTAAAGAAATTGCATTAAATGATACTGACACAACGGTAAGACGAGAAGCTGTTTCATCAATAGGTAGAATGAGAAGTAAAAAGGGAAAAATAATCCTTTTTGAAATTCTCGAAGACAATGACCCGAAAATTGTAAGCCAAGCAATTCGTGGTTTACTTATATTCAAAGGAGAACCAGAAGTTGATGAACAACTAAAAACTCTTGTTAATCATGAAAATGAAATGGTGCGAACAGTAATTTACAAAGAGTATTTTGCTGAAATCAAAGACAAAAATTCTCAACCGCATACAGAGAGCTACGATTATTTGAAAAATGTTGTTGTAAATGCTGATACGATTGAAACAATGAAATTACTCAAAGACGAGAGTATTCATTTGACATTCACTTCACCGCCTTACTACAATGCAAGAGATTATTCAATCTATCCAAGCTACAAAGCATATATAGAATTTCTTGCTGACGTGTTTAAAGAGATTCACCGTATAACAAAAGAAGGTAGATTTTTAATTGTGAACACTTCGCCAATAATAATCCCAAGAATTAGCAGATCACATAGTAGTAAGCGTTATCCAATTCCTTTTGACATTCATCCATATTTAATGGAAATGGGTTGGGAATTTATTGATGATATTGTTTGGCTGAAACCTGAAGCAAGTGTTAAAAACCGTATAGGTGGCTTTATGCAACACAGAAAACCATTAGGATACAAGCCGAATAGTGTTACTGAATATCTAATGGTTTATCGTAAAAGCACCGAAAAACTTTTGGACTGGAATATTAAAAAGTATGACCGAGAAACAGTTTTAGAAAGCATGGTAGAAGACGGCTACGAAACTACAAATGTTTGGAAAATTGACCCTTGCTTTGACAAAGTGCATTCAGCGGTATTTCCAGTTGAACTATGCAAAAGAGTTATTCAATACTATTCATATAAAGGTGATTTAGTATTTGACCCATTTGGTGGCAGCGGAACAATGGGGAAAACTGCAAAAAAATTAGGCAGACATTTTCTGTTGACAGAGAAGGACGAAACATACTTTGAATATATGCAATCAAAAAAATCAAAAGATATGTTCGATAACTTAGAAATCAAATTTTTAACCCTTGATAAATTTAAAGAAACTATAGAATGACATTAACAGAACAAGTAGCAAAGAACATAATTCGCAAGCTATTAAAGGGTGACGATTATAGAATTGAAGTTGTAACTCTTATCAATGCGGAGTTTTTACAATTTGCAATTGAATTTTTCAAGAAGATTATTGACGCTAAATTGAAAAACGAGAACATATCTATTGATTGGTATAAAAAAGAGTTTTTAAATCCGAATTTGCCGGCAAAAGAAATTGCAATCAATTCCGGGTTAAACAAAAAGACGATTCATAACATGTTCAATTCATCAACGAAAGAAATCATTATTGATGCAGCTAATGAACATTATGATGTATTATATGAGAGTATTAAAGCTTTGGTAGAAACAGAACATGAATTAGAACTGACTTTGACAATAAAGTTCAAAGGAGTTTCAGTTGACCTTAATGTTAGTGAAAGTTTAATTGTAATAAATACTCTTGCGGTCAAAAGAGCCGAGTTGCGAGGCGGACTTTGGAGTACAGCAGGAAAAAGAGTTGAAAACCCTTTAATGAAAACTCTTTGCATGCTATATTCAGTAAGCGAAGACAATTTCAAAGCAAAATTTGTAAAAGACAATGCAAAAGGATTTGATAGAGAAATTGATTTTTACTTACTTAAAGATGGTAAAGAATTTTTGTGCGAAGTGAAATTAATGGGAAGCGGAAATCCTGAAAGTGCTGATGCCGTAATTGCAAGAGCAACTAATGTTTTCGTTGCAGACAAACTCTCAATTCAAAATAAACATCAACTTGAACACTTAGGTATTAACTGGATTGAAATGAGAGCGGAAAATGGTTTCATGCGTTTTAAACTTGCCTTAGAAAACTTGGGCATTCCACACAAGGACTTATCTGATAATTTTGACGAAGAATTAGAAATGATTTTTAAAGAAATATTTGACTAACTTTTTCGTGGCGCATTTGCTTTTTTGCAATAGCACAAATCCAAATATTAAAGAAAAAGAATCACCATGCAAACACAACAGAACAGCGGTTAAATTGACAGACAACAATACGACAGAAAAGAAGGGCAACGCCTAAATGAATTTTAGCGTAAAGGCGGGTGTAGTGCTTTTTAAACTGTTTTGTGGTAGGTTCAGTTGAAGTTCTTCGATTGAACTTTTGCGTTAAAAAAATCGCCACTTCGCTAGGCCCGAAAACGATAGTATAAATTAACCCTTGCACGCAATATATAATCAAGTATTCATAGTCTATTCAGGTCGA
Source organism: uncultured Chitinophagaceae bacterium (assembly GCA_964613385.1). Lineage (GTDB taxonomy): Bacteria > Bacteroidota > Bacteroidia > NS11-12g > UBA9320 > CAZTGZ01. Next base: position 80,060 of record CAZTGZ010000005.1, on the reverse strand, counting down.
ATAACAATGCAGACTGATAATGTCGCAATTCAAACTGTTTTCTGTTACTGACTTTATTACGGCACTTTTTAACCTCTTTCCCATACAGTTTCTCGCTACAATACTTACTACCTTTTCTTTGGTCTGAAATGTCCCGATTGCACGTTAAACAGTACCTATTCTCTGAGGGGTCGTTATTACTAACTATATGAGTGTAATAATGGGGCACTTTGGGACCAATTACACGCGGTAATTTTGGGGTACTTTTAAGAAGGTCCCATTTCTTTAATATCAACTCCTGAATTTCTGAATGTAGGTTACTTGGCGCATACTTTAAAACAATCTCTCTGAATCTTTTCAGTTTCCTGTAATATGCCTTATTAGTGTGACTATTTTTAAATTCTTCCCAAAATTCAGACCGTATCCCCTCAGTAAATAAATATCGCTCTCTTTTGTTCTTTATGTACTTTGGATTAATACGAAAATCTGTGAATAATAGATTTTCAAGTGACTGTTTTAATAATGTCCTTAATAGGGTATGAATTTCAGGTTTCAATAGGTCCCCCAAATTTTCGATTTTAACGCCTTTTTTTAGTAAATAATCCATTCTGTCGACACTTATCTCAAACCTCATTAAATCGCCTAAAATTGCGTTTTGCAGCCCTTTATTATAGACCTTAACTTGATACTGAGCAAACTGAAATGATTTCATGTACCCTTTGCCCCTAAACTTTCTTAATTCATAAGGTTTGCCTTTGGAGGTTATTATAGAATTTAAGACTTTGTTAGTAGGGTATGGAGAAATGATATTTACTCCAAATTCAATCCTGTGAATTTTGTTTTCTGTTTTGCTGATATTAAGAAAGTCGCAAATCTTAATAATCGATTTTTCTAACTCATAAAGGGTGTAATCTTTGAAGTTCTTTCCCTCATGATAATATTTATGTATGCTTCCTGAGAGTTCAAAAAACTTTCTTCCTGTTTTCAGATTCTGAATATATTCAAGTTTCAATCCATTAATTTCTGAGGTTTGTTTAAAGTAACCGTTTCGAGCTGGCATAATTTCACCGGACTGAAAATTTAACGGACCTGAAAAATTCAACTCCGAATTATTCAGTATTGTTTCAGGTTGATTCACCTCAAATTCAAGTTTTATGAAATCAATCATTAATACTATCTTTGGAGTTCTTCGTTATGGAATCCATAAGGGGAATTGAACAAATAGGGGATGAGAGTAATTTCATCCCCTTTTTTGTCCATGAATTACTTTAAACATTGAATGAAGTTTATAACAAACTTGTTTTTTTCACTCGGACTGTCTTTATAAAAGGAGTTAAAAAAATAGACTTTTGATGTTCGGTTATCGTCGCTGAAATTGAACTTGTTCTCCATAATTAAATTGCCCTCCTGAATTTTAATTGTTGAACTTTTTCGAATGAACTTAGGACTTCATTTTTCTTGTAACGAATACGGGAACCTATCCGGTAACCTTGTAGGGTCCCGTTTTTTGTCCATTCATTCAATGTGACAAGAGAAACGTTTAGAATTTGCGCGGTTTCTTGGCGCGTAATGAACTCAGTTCGGTCCGGTTGAGGTTGATTAGTTAATTTGAGGAACTCGCGTTGAATCGCCTCAGAAATGACCAATTCGAGTTGGTCCATTGGGATTGATGAAAGAATGATGTTTTCGCTCATGATTTTATTTTACTATGAGCAAATTTTGAAAAGGGGGAATGTAGGGGGACCCCTAAAATGAAATCAATCTAATTTAATTTAATCTTAGTTTGTGTAATGTGTATTCTAACCATTTAACGTTATCAGGCTTATTGTATGGATTAGAGTTCTTAGAATCTCCGTTGTGTATTATTGCACGGTATCCTTTTCGCATAGAATCCTCATTCCTTCCCGTAATTTCTCCTAAAACAAGTCCTAAATTCGTTTCACTCATTTGAATATTTGGGTATTTATCTTTCAAAAAATCTAATATGCCTAATTCATGTAATAACATTACAATTTGATTATTTGTGGGTGCAATTCCTTCTGTTTCTATTTGATATATTTCAGGATCGTAAACTTCATTAATAAATTGAATTACCTCAGTTGCCTGTCTGATTTCCATTAGACATTTATAAGATATGAAATCATCCAAATTTGGTTCATATCGTTTTAATACCAATTTTAACTCATGGGTATTACCCGGATTTTCGAGTATATAATTCTGTAAATTGGAGGTTAATTTTTCGGCACTGTCAATGATGGTTTTGATTAATCCCATTTCAAAAACTGCAACGGTTACTCCATTCTCTTTTTCAAAAGTCAAATATCTTTCCATGTGCTGACTCATTCTTGCACCCTGAATAATTCCTAATTCCTTTCCGATATTTCTTAACTCCCTTTGGGTTAGTTCCTTTGCCCGTTCTTTAACATGACACATTATACACAACCCTGAAAAGTAGTTTTTATATATCTCCATTGATTCAATGAAGTGGTTCAAACTTGTTGTTAATTCAGTTCCCATGATTAATAACTTATTTTCATTTTGGACTGATTATCCCAATGTAATTTCAGGGTTTCCGCGTATTCAATTGGGGTAGCTCTTATATATTTTAAAAACGCCTTTTCTGTCCGGTGCCCTGTGATTTTCATTATTACCTGAGATGAAACTTTATTATAGAGATTTGTAGCAAATGACCTTCTTGCGGTGTGTGTAGTCAGTTTATCAAATTTATCAACCATTGAAGTAACTCTTAAATTTCCCTTTGTAATAGAAACGCTGACCTTTTGATTTAAAACGTCTAATTGTTTACCTATTTCCTTGAGGTACTTATTCATTTTTTGGTTACTAATATTCGGGGGGAGTGAATTGAAGTATTTACCCTTGTATTTAGTCATTATTTCATTTACCACTCTATGAATAGGAATAATGACTTCTTCACCTGTCTTTTGAGTGCCTATGTGAATATATTCCCCTTTAATGTTGTCCGGTCCGATATTGCTAAAATCGCTAAACCTTAACCCGGTCCAACAACCTACTAAAAACAAATCTCTAACCCTTTCCAATTTAGGGGAATTACTCAAATCCAAATTATAAAATTCATCCAACTCTTTTTCATTCAGGTAAATTGCCTCAGTTTCCTCTTGTGGGACAGTAAATTTTCTATTTTTATACTTTAAATTGGTGTTATATCCTCTCTCTGTTGCTTCGTTTAATATTACTTTCAGAGTTTTGATATGTTTAGCCATTGTATTTTGAGAATGATTCTTGGAAATAAGAAAGTCCTTGAAATGTCTCAAGAAATCAAGGTCAATATTCTGAAAATCAACCTTCCTTTTATTCTTGTTGAACTCTTTTAAAAGGGTATTACATTGTTTATAACACTTGATGGTATTGGGGGTGATAGTCTTTTTTGTTTTTTCATTGTATCGGGTCGGGAGTTCTTCAATTACCTTTTCAATGAATTGAAACAAACTGAGGTTTTCATCCTCTTTTTCGATTGTGGCAACCTCTTTATTTTTTGTTAGTTTGGCTATATTATAGAAATAATCTTGGAATACTTTTGAGGGAGGGATAGGCTGTGTATCATCCTCAAAATGTTCAACAGTGTTATTTGCATGAACTCTTAATTCAAGGCACGCCCGAATAAGACCTCTATTCATTGGTTTGTCTACGGGCTCACCTCTTTCTTTATCCCATTGAGAAGGGAGACACTTGATATTTGTTTTACATTTGAAACGATTACCTTTGAAAAAAGTACGAATGAAAATTGGTGTTTCTTTTTCCTCATTATATTGTCTGAGGTGGAATTTTATATTTGCCATAAGATTAAGAATTGAACATGGCAAAAATAGCATTTTAGAAAATCGGGGTCACTATCGGGGTCACCTTTTTTTTAATTTCACTTAATCGGACTTAATTTTAACGAGAGAGCTAAACGCCTGAAAACATTGAATATATTGAGATTTTAATTAATTTAAGAAAAATGAAAAATAAAAGGTTCGAGTACCATCAGTCACCCAAATTTATTTCAATTATGAATAAGCTTTATGTCTATTTGCTGATCTGTGGTTTAGGAATGATGGCGGCATCATGTGGCAATTCTGCAGAAAACGCTGCAACCGAGGATGCAGAAACTGAGGTGACTACCGAAGAAAAACCTCAGATTATGGGGGATGTGTTTTTTGCGAACCTGAAAGATAGCCAGGAAATTAGCCTGCCATTCGTTGCAGAATTCGGCGTAAATGGACTTCAGGTGGAGCCTGCCGGTGAAAAAAAGGAAGGATTTGGTCATCATCATTTGGTCATTGATGGAACTTTCGTTCCTGAAGGCCAGGTAGTTCCAATGAATGAAAAATCAATTCATTATGGAAAAGGACAAACATCAGATACCTTAAAGAATCTCGCTCCAGGTATGCATACTTTAACTCTACAGTTTGCAGATGGAATGCACTTGAGCTATGGTGAGCCTCTGAGCAAAACCATTTCTATAAAAGTGAAATAACACACTAACTCATTGAAAATGAAGGCACTCGATATCGAGTGCCTTTTTTTTTGTACAGTATATGTGAGGAAAGTCTGTTTTGGGCGACCTAAGTTTGTTCTGTGAAATTTATTAAAGCCATAGCACTTGCCGGTTTAATTGCTTCTAATTTTGGACACACAGACCATATTCAAGCTCAAGGCATATCTAAAGGCAGCCTGCATTTGAGCCAAAACTTCAGAGACTATAATGTACACCTTCTCTCAAAAAAGTACTTTAGTTTTGATAGTTCTTTGTCTCAAACGGTTCGAATCGGTTATCAGCATTATCTCAGCAGACATTGGGTGCTCAGTGCCGGTTTAAATCACGGTTTTTTAATCAATCAGTTCAGTGAAAATATATTAGTTCGCAAAACATTCCTCAGTGGGGTGGACGCAGATATTCTTTTCAAATTTAATAATGGAACAAGGTTACAGGAAAACGCCCTGATTGCGCCATTTCTGTCATTTGGATATGACCTGTCATATCGTCATTCTTATGCAAAACTTAATTTAAACCCATGGAAAGTGGGCAACAGCTACGGCTTGGGTACCAATATCAATTTGTGCCGGGGCCATGATTTGCAGTTACATTTGCAGTTGAGTCAGCAATTGGGTGGAGAATTTACCACGCATATGAATTATAGGATAGGCTATGTTTATCATTTGCCCTCCGTTAAGTCTAAAATAGAGGAAGACAAGCCGGTCGTGAAAATCATGGCTGATTTGGACAAGGACGGCGTACCTGACTCATTGGATAAATGTCCGGAAATCGCCGGAAAGATGGAGTGGGCGGGCTGTGATCCAAAAGTGTTCGTGGATTCATCCTTTAAACTATCGTATGATTCGATGTTGGGAATAGCATTTCAATTGAGACATCAGATAGACAGTCTTCAATGGGAGGTTGGTGCAGTCAAAAAACTTCTGAAACAACATATCGAAGCATCGAAGAAAGATGTGGTGGTCAATCCAAAGCCGGTAGTAGAAGTGCCATCAGTCCAGCCGCCTAAAAAGGAAACCCAACCCACGCCTCCCGCCGTAACCAAAGAAGATAACCGTTCTTATTATGTGGTTGTGATATCTACCTTGCAATTGCCATTGGCTAAAGAAATGGCAGCTCGCTTATCAAAAGACTACCCGGTGGTAAAAATATTGCCTCAGCCGAATGGATTCTTCAGGGTAGGTATATATGCAACGCCTGTAAAATCGGAAGCATTAAAACTTTTGGAATACACCAAATTGCATGGAATTGACAAAGCCTGGCTTTCTCTGGAGTAAATGCCTTTCAGGTTGCTTGTAGATTACCTTTGAATTTTTATCGAGAGTTTAGGCATAGCATCTGGCGAACTGTTAAATTTGCCCTGATATCTTTTGAATATGCGAAAACTCAAATCTTTGGCCATGATAGTGGCTTTGCCTATGATAACACAGGCTCAAACTCTTGAACTTATTGAAAAAGTAGAATCCAAGCCGGGGAAAGTGATCATTCCCTGTGAAAAGTACAAACTGAGCACGAACGATCTCACGTTAATCATTCACGAAGATCACAGTGATCCAGTTGTGCATGTGCAGGTTGCCTATCATGTGGGTTCTGCCAGAGAATCCATCAGAAACAGTGGATTTGCTCATTTTTTCGAACATATGATGTTCCAGGGATCAAAGAATGTGGGAGATGAAGAACATTTCAAAATCATTTCGGAAGCCGGAGGTACCAACAATGCCTTTACTTCTTTCGATAAAACCGTATATGAAAACACTGCTCCAAGCAACCTGACAGAAACCTTACTTTGGTTGGAAGCAGACAGAATGGGTACACATCTGGATGGTTTTACACAGAAGAAATTTGAGAATCAACGGGATGCAGTTAAAAACGAAAAAAGACAACGTTATGACAACCAACCGTATGGAATGGTCAGTGAAAATCTATTCAAGACCTTATTTGCAAGTCACCCATACGAATGGACCCCAATTGGATTCGTAGATGATCTGGATGCTGCGACTTTTGAAGACTTGAGGAATTTTTTCCTCAGATGGTATGGTCCAAACAATGCTGTTTTGGTTGTGTCCGGAGATGTTAATCCTGAAATGGTTAAACAATGGGTCATCAAGTATTACGGAGGAATTCAAAAATGTCCACCGGTTAAAAATGTAAGGGCAGAAGCTCCGGTATTGCCATCTGATTACTATGTGAATCTGACAGACAATATCTATCTGCCATTGACCTACATGGTATTTCCAACGGTCCCTGAATTTCATAAAGACCGGGCAGCTCTTGATATTCTCGGTCAAATATTGGGAGGAAGCAATAGTTCTCCTTTGTATCAGAAATTTGTTAAAACAGAAAAGGCCGTAGATGCGGGTTCCAGCCATTCCAGTTTGGAGCTGAGCGGATTTTTTGCCGTGCAGGTGGTTGCCAACTTTATGGGCATTACATTTAATGAAACCGAAACCATGTTGCGCGAAGTATTCACAGATTTCGCTAAAAATGGAATTTCTGACGATGAATTGAGGAAAGTGAAAACCACGTTTAAAACAAGTATCATCGATGAATTGAGTTCTGTACATGGCAAAGCCTTGCAATTGAGCCATTGGCAAATGATGGTAAACAAACCATATAATCTTCAGGATGAGATTGACTTGTATGAAAATGTAACCAAAGAGGATATTATGCGGGTGTTTAACAAGTACATCCTCAATAAAAAAGCGGTTATTATCAATGTAAGCCGCGAAGAACCCAAACAAACCGAAGGCGATGAAGAAAAGAGCAAAAGCGTAAATCCTTATGCCGGGGTAGTTAAAAAAGCTGATCCTCAATATCAAAACCTGAAATATACGCCTCCGGTTGACAATTTCGATCGTTCTAAAAGACCGGAAATCCCTGCAGCTAAGGAAGTAGTTTTCCCGGATTATTTTACAGGAAAGCTTGCTAATGGCCTGGAATATATAGCTACAACGACCACTGAAACGCCAAAGGTTTATTTGTATTTCACCATTGAAGGGGGACATTTGTTGGAAGCAGACAAGAAAATAAAAACGGGTACTTCATACCTAACAGCCCAGCTGATGGGAGAAGGTACATCAAAGTTAAATTCAGAAGATTTTTCAAAAGAACTGGATAGACTGGGCAGCAGAATCAGTTTCGGAAGCGGAAATTATGCAACAACCATATATGTTGAGTCACTAAAGGAAAATTTAGACAAAACACTTGAATTGCTAAAGGATGCTCTTTTAACTCCGAGATTTGATCCGGCTGATTTCTCCAGAATAAAGAAGCAGAATCTGGAAGGTGTTCAAAATCAGAAAACCAATCCTTCATTAACGGCCAATAAAGTTTATAATAAGATTGTATTCAAAGGTACAGTCCTTGAGAACTATTATACCGGCGATTTCAAATCATTAAACAAGCTTTCATTGGATGAATGTAAATCGTTTTATGATCGTTTTTATTCTCCATCTGTGACCAAATTGGCCGTTGCCGGAAATATTACCGAAGCAGAATTAAAAGAAAAGCTCAGTTTCCTGAACGAATGGAAGAAAAAGGATGTAATTGTTCCATCTATTCCCACGCCGGTAATGCCTGAAAAGACGCAGATTTACTTGGTTGATAAGCCATATGCAGCGCAGTCCACAGTCTTTGCAGGTTTCCCTTCGTTGCCCTTTGATTTCAGTGGGGATCAATATAAAAATGGAATTATGAATTTCAGTCTGGGCGGAACTTTTAATAGTAGAATTAATTTGAATCTCAGAGAAGATAAAGGTTACACCTATGGAGCCCGGGCAAACTTTTCCGGCAATAAATATGTAGGTAATTATATATTTTCTTCTGATATCAAAAAAGTTGCGACGGATAGCGCGATTACAGAGTTGTTGAAAGAAATCAAAAAGTACAAAGCAGATGGTATTACGGATGAAGAATTAACGTTTACCAGAAATTCAATTTTGTTGAGCGAAGCTTTGGATTACGAAACACCTCAGCAAAAACTCTCTTTAATGAGCAATATTCTCCAGTACAATTTGCCTTCTGATTTCGCGAAAACACAGCAAGGTATCGTTCAAGGTATTACCAAGGATGAAATCAATAAATTGGCCAAGCAATATTTACATCCTGAGAAAATGGTGATTGTAGTTGTTGGTCATGCCTATAAAATCAGACCGGGACTTGAAGCACTTGGATTAGGGAAAATCAAAGAATTAGACGCGGAAGGTAATTAATTCAACGAATCGTATAACTCAAGCCACCTTATTGCTTAAGGTGGCTTTTTTATTTAGAAAAAGGAACCAACTTATTGTTACGCATAACCGGTACCATGGTTAATGTGTCCATCTGCAAACAAAATGCAGAATCATGAACATTCCCCATTTTGTCAAAGCGCTGATAGTGTGATGCTTTGCTGACATATCCCATCAAATTAGATTGAGCGATTTCATACAAATCCATCGCCATCATGGTGGCATCATCATCAATGTGATAATGTGCTTGCAGATTTTTTGCCAGGGCACCCGCAAACAAAGTGTCTTCCAGGTTGAATTTATCCTTCCAGCCTGCGCAAAACAAAAATAAATTGCGTTGCGGATTGGTTAAAAGATTGGTTAATGCAGATATATTTAAGAAACTACCTATGTAAACCTGTGCTTGTTGGGAAGCTATTTCTATGCACCTGGTGCCATTGGTTGTTGTGAAAACTATTTCATGTCCGAAAACAAATTCCCTGGCAAATGAAAGGGGAGAATTTCCGAAATCAAAACCGTCTACTTTAATTCCGTTCCTTTCGGCCGCTACTTTGTACCCATTTTTTTGATATTCTCTGGCTGAATCAATATCTGAAACCGGAATAATACACTTGGCGCCATTATTCAGGGCTTCGCACATACTGGTGGTGGCTCTTAAAATGTCTATGACCACAACATTGGCTCCTTCTAAATCGTACAGGTGTGCCATTGCAGGGGTAAGGATAACTTTTAATTCAAATGCCATAGGATATTATGAAAGGGGATTAGTTTCCGTGACTTAAAATTCTAAATTTGCCGCCAAATCTAATAAAAAATGAAAAAGGTGTATATAGTATCTGCGGTGAGAACCCCAATTGGTAGTTTTAATGGAAGTTTGTCTGGTGTTGCGGCGCCTGTTTTGGGGGGAATAGCCATCAAAGGTGCTATGGATAAAATATCCCTTGACCCGAATGAGGTTCAGGAGGTTCTGATGGGTAATGTGTTACAGGCCGGCTTAGGACAGGCTCCGGCTCGTCAGGCATCTCTGTCTGCAGGTATCAGCAATACGGTTCCGGCCACAACCATTAACAGAGTTTGTGCCAGCGGAATGAAAGCCATAACCCTGGGGGCCCAGTCTATTATGTTGGGAATATCTGACGTAGTGATAGCCGGAGGAATGGAAAATATGAGTCAGGTTCCACATTATTTACAGAATTCAAGAGCAGGATTTAAATTCGGGAATATCCAAATGGTGGATGGCATCGCTCAGGATGGACTTATGGATGCATATAACCACTGCCTAATGGGCGTTATTGCCGATAGAACTGCAAAAGAAATGAATATCAGCCGCGAAGAACAGGATAAATATGCCATCAGTTCATATGAAAAAAGCGCAGCAAATTGGCAAAATGGGACATTTAAGGATGAAGTTGTTCCGGTTCCTGTACCTCAAAAGAAAGGCGATCCCTTGATGTTTGCAGAAGACGAAGAGTACAAAAATGTATTTTTCGATAAAATTCCGGGCTTGAGACCTGCATTTACTGCTGATGGAACGGTTACGGCCGCTAATGCGTCAACCATGAACGATGGAGCTGCGGCAGTTGTATTGATGTCGGAAGAAAAAATGAATGCATTGGGATTGAAGCCATTGGCAGTTATTCGCGGTTATGCGGATGTTGCTCAGGATCCGGCATGGTTTACCACCGCCCCTTCGAAAGCAGTTCCAAAAGCACTGGAGAATGCCGGAATCGCATTGGACGAAGTTGATTATTTCGAATTAAATGAAGCATTTTCAGTGGTTTGTTTGGCAAACAATCAGTTGTTAGGAATTCCCGAATCAAAAGTGAATGTTATGGGTGGTGCCATTTCCATCGGGCATCCATTAGGAGCAAGCGGAGCCAGAATAATTGTGACGCTCCTGAATGTTTTGAATCAAAACAATGCAAAAATTGGTGTAGCCGGTATTTGCAATGGTGGTGGTGGTGCCGGCGCCATGGTGATTGAACGAATTTCGTGATCCCTTTGATTTGGATGGCATACTAAAGTGAGTAAATTGGCAGTTAACGGATAGAATGTCATTCTTACTCATTCTGATATCGAGCTTTTTTCCTCCCGGGTCCCTAACTCAAAATAAGGACTCACTCACCATTGATTCCATTCGCAATATTGAATATCAACTGGAAGGATTAAGCTATAATATCATCAATGGAGAAGATCAATCTACCAGGGTCACTTCCTGTTATTATTTTATTAAAACCTTAAAGACAGCCTTGTTAATTCCGGGGTCTTATGACTATCCATTTGAAAAGCTCAAGACCGTTTCCATTTTGTCTCCTTCCGATAATACTTTCAGAATATTCACCTGGAATTTGCTCCTGGATAGCGGAAGATATATGTATTTCGGCGCTATCCAGATGAATAGAAAGGACCAATTGGTACTGTTTGGGTTATACGATAGTTCGAGATATACGTCTAACGTTCAATATGAATCGCTCGACAACAGACATTGGGTAGGTGCTTTGTATTATCAAATTCATGATTATAAGCATAAGCGAAAAAAATACTATCTGCTGTTCGGTTGGGATGGTGAAGATGAGCATATCAACAAAAAAGTAATTGATGTTTTATGGTTTGACGATAAGAACCAACCGCATTTTGGGGCGCCAATTTTTGATTTTGAAGGAGATATTTTGAGCAGGGTGGTTTTTAAGTTCTCGGAAAAAACTGCGATGCTGCTGCGTTACGAGAAAAAAGAAAATATCATCGTTTTTGCACATCTTGTGCCTTTGAACCCTGTTTTAAAGGGGAGATATGAACATTATGTGCCCGATGGAACCTATGATTATTTTACATTTAAAAAAGGATTCTGGACCAAAACCAGCCTTCTCGAAAATGGACGGATTTGGAAGAATTTAGGCGAAGGTCAGTAATTCATCTGTTCATCAGGCGATCACAGGCAATGGCCGTGGCAACTGCGGCGTTCAGACTTTCTGCAGAACCATGTGATTGGATGGTGATTCGTTCAGTGACAACATTTAAAATAGAATCAGATATGCCGTGTGATTCACTTCCCGTAATTAAAACTGCTTTGGATGGTAACTGTGTCTGATGCAGGGATTGTCCTTCGAGTGTAAGCGCTAAAAAAGGTAGTTCACATATAGAGGAAAAATCTGAGAAGGAAGTATAAATTAATTCTACACGGCCGATTGATCCCATGCTCGATTGCAGGCATTTGGGGTTATATACATCCACTGTATCCGGTGAACAATATATTCGACTCATTCCAAACCAATCAGCAATGCGTATAATGGTACCCAGGTTGCCCGGATCACGGATTCCATCTAAATAAAGACAGGATTCAGTTTGATTTGACAAATTGGCCTCATATATAGGCATTTTAAGAACAAGAGCCAGGCCGGGTGGCGTATCCAAAGCAGATATTTTCTTAAACTGAAGGTCGCTGACTATTTTAATTTCGACACCCGCGCTTGAAAGAAATTTGTCAAGTGCATTTTCAGAATTGGCCAGTATATAAAGCACCTCGAACCGACTGTGGAGTAATTCCTGAGACAACTTCATGCCTTCCACTATAAATAGACCATATTTTTGTCTGAATTTCTTCAGCTTTAAGGATTGAAGAAGTTTTAATTCACTTG
>CAZTGZ010000005.1:66701-67638 GCA_964613385.1 uncultured Chitinophagaceae bacterium | reverse complement strand
ACGAATTTAAACATTCGGAATCGTTCGTGGTTTAATTTCTTATGTATCTCGTTGTTCTTTTTGTCGTCATGCAACTTAACCAAATTGGTACCGGATGAAAAGACGTTGCTGCAACGAAATAAGGTCGAAGGATTTGAGCAAGCTTCAAATGCAGATCTTAATGAACAAATACGTCATCAACCCAATCGAAAAATTTTAGGTGTTCTCAAATTCCATCTTTGGGCTTATCAGGTTGGTGCCAAACGAATTGTAGGCAAAGACTTGCAGGATACGAACCGAATACGCGCCTGGTTGATGGAAACGGTAGGAGAACCGCCCGTTCTGCTTGATTCCTCGGCTATAGCCAAATCAGCAAAAAACCTACAGGGCTATGTTTTTAACCAGGGATATTTCGATGTGCAGATTGACTATACTGTAAAATCTGTCTTTAAAAGGTCTGTGGTTACGTATAAGATTTCGGAAGGCTCTCCCTATAAAATTAACGCTGTAAAGCTGCAATGCACCAACAAAAGCATGTACGATTTAATCTTCGCATCCATGCCAAAATCGAACATCAGGGTAGGTAGACCGGTAAATTTTGATGATTTCGCATTGGAAAGGGAGAGAATTAATCAACTGCTCAGAAACAACGGTTATTTTTATTTTAACAAAGCATTCATTGAGTTTAAACTGGATACCCTCACTCAGTCCAAGGAGGCAGGCATCATAGTTCAAATCCGTGAAAAAGAAGATACAGCACTGCAAAAAGTGCAGGTTTTGAGAAATGTCACCTTTGTGATTAACAATGAGTTTCAGAAGCCGGACACCATAAAAAGTGATGACGTTTATTATATTTTAAATGGGTTTAAGATCAAAATGCCCATATTAAATAGTTCGGTAATTCTCGGTGAAAAGCAGCTCTTTCGCCAACAAAACGTTGACTTAACTTATAGCAAAC
>CAZTGZ010000005.1:64838-66677 GCA_964613385.1 uncultured Chitinophagaceae bacterium | reverse complement strand
TGTGAATATCAGCTTCATTCCGGATAGCACATCAAACTTTTTGGATTGTCAAATTACTGTGGTTCCATCTCCCAGACATGATTTTTCATGGGAACCTCAAGTCATAACAACGGAAAGGAGTCTTGGTCTTCAGAGCAATCTGGGCAGAAACTATGGTATTGCCAATGAATTTCAACTCAAAAACAAAAACGTATTTGGCAATGCCGAAGAATTCAATATTAGCCTCCGAACTTCTTTCGAAACACAATTAAATGCCAAGAGCAATCTGAGTCCACTCAGCAATATTTCTAATTATCTATCATTGAGTCTGGCCTATCCTAAATTGCTGGGGTTGAGAAAATTGAATGAAAATGTGCGCTTTCAAAACAACAAGACTTTGCTGAGCGCATCTTTCCTGGATGAGAGAAATCCCAATTTTAACAGAACTGTATTTCCTATTACTTTGATGTATCAATTGAACAGAAAACAGACGACTTTCTATGTGAGTCCGTTACAATTGAGTTTCAACAAGGCGGAAGTAAGCAATTCATTTAAAGATCAATTGAACGCAAGAGATAGCTTGTTTGTGGCCAGATTATTTAGCAATTATCTCATCACAGGTCCGAAATTTTCCTTTTATTATTCCAACAAAAACATCAATCCTGATAAGTTTATCAGCATAAGTTCCAACCTGTTGGAAATTTCAGGTATTTTATTTTCTGAGTTTTTCAAAGAGCAAAAAATATTGGGAGTTCCCTTTTCTCGTTTTTTAAGAACCGATGCTGACATTCGGTTTCATCATCAGTTAGATGTGAATAATAAAATGGTCTACAGAGCTTACCTGGGTTATGGGTATCCTCTTGGTAGTTCGTTTTTTCCATTCGAAAGAAGATTTTTCGTTGGAGGAAGCAACAGTTTGAGGGCCTGGAGACCCAGAACCATAGGACCGGGATCTTACAACGATCAGTTCGGCGTTCAGATTGATAAAAGCGGTGAAATGCTTATGCAGGCAAACATAGAATACAGATTCGTCTTAATTAAAAGGACGCTTGAAGCAGCATTATTTGTAGATGCAGGGAATATCTGGAATGTTAAATCGGATACGATTTTCAGCAATGCAGTTTTCAGTTGGCAAAAATTCTACAATGAATTTGCGTTAAATACCGGAATTGGATTGAGAATGGATTTCAGTTTCTTCATTTTGCGCGCAGATTGGGGAATTCCTTTACACGATCCATCATATGCATTGGGTGAAAGGTGGGTAATATCAAATTTATCTACCAGGAAATGGCTTTTTACCGAGACATTAATGAATATTGCAGTTGGATACCCATTTTAAACAAAATGAAAAAAATAATTCCTGTCATTTGCCTGTTGCTGGCTTTAACCCCGACATTTCTGTAATCATGTAAAGATGAAAACGGAGAAAATCCCGGATTAAACTTATTCAGTATTGAAGATGATAAAGCATTCGGAGAACAGGTGGTAGCGGAAATAGATGCTGATCCTGTAACATATCCTCAATTAGACAGCGCGACGAATTGGGAAGCATATGAACATTTATATCGCATTCGGGACATTATTTTGAATTCAGGACAAGTAAAGAACAGAGATGCATTTACCTGGAGAGTCAGAATTATCAAAGACGATTCAACATTGAATGCATTTTGCACTCCGGGAGGCTATATTTACGTATATACCGGCATCATCAAATTTTTGGAATCTGAAGATGAATTCGCCGGTGTCATGGGACACGAAATTGCGCATGCGGCGGAACGACATTCCACAGAGGCCCTTACCAAACAATATGGAACCGAGGTATTATTCGCGATATTGTTAGGACAAAATCAGGGAACTTTG
>CAZTGZ010000005.1:24262-64828 GCA_964613385.1 uncultured Chitinophagaceae bacterium | reverse complement strand
TATAGCAGAGGTAATGAAACGGAAGCTGATAAACGCTCTGTTGACTATTTATATGAAACAGCGTATGATGCCAGAGGTGCTTCCCGGTTTTTTGAGAAACTTATTGCCATGGGAGCCGGCGGTGGACCAGAATTTTTGAGTACCCACCCAAATCCCGATAATCGCGTGGCAGCCATCAATGAATATTGGCAGACAAAAGGCGGTAAAGTAGGAGAGCGCTTCATCGATCGCTACAATGAGTTTAAAGCCAGTCTTCCTTAATTAAATCAACCTATGCAATTAAAGAATAACCACTATTGGATAGGTGGTGTAAAAGCGCTATCTATATGCGAAGAGTTCGATACACCGGTATACGTGTATGACGCGGATAAAATAACGGAACAATACACCAAATTAAACAGTTCTTTTCCGGGGGTTAAGCTGAAGATTAAATATGCTTGTAAAGCATTGAGCAATATCGCTGTTTTACAATTGCTCAGAAATGAGGGAGCAGGATTGGATACTGTCTCCATTCAGGAGGTTTTGTTGGGCATCGAAGCCGGATTTAAACCGGGTGAAATTCTCTACACCCCGAATTGCGTCTCGTTTGAAGAGATTCAAATGGCGGTTGAAATCGGAGTAACCATCAATTTGGACAATCTGTCCGTTCTGGAACATTTCGGGCAAACGTACGGATCAACGGTTCCTTGCTGTATTAGATTAAATCCACACATTATGGCAGGAGGGAATCAACAGATTTCGGTAGGTCATATTGATTCAAAATTTGGAATATCCATCTATCAGATTCCCTTATTGAAAAGAATAGTTGATGCGTATAAAATCAAGATAAACGGACTACATATGCACACCGGATCTGATATCCTGGATGCTGAAGTCTTTTTGCAGGGAGCGGATTTGCTTTATGATGCGGCCTCTCATTTCCCTGATTTGCAATTTCTGGATTTTGGCTCCGGATTCAAAGTTGCTTACAGAGAAGGAGATTACACGGCAGACATTAAGAGCATCGGAAAAAAGATATCCAAAAGTTTCCAAAAGTTTTGTAAAACCTATGGAAGGGAATTGGAGTTATGGTTCGAACCCGGAAAGTTTATCGTAAGTGAAGCGGGTTATCTTTTGGTAAAAACCAATGTAGTGAAACAAACGACTTCTACTGTTTTTGCAGGGGTAGATTCCGGACAAAACCACTTGATTCGCCCGATGTTTTATGATGCCTATCACCAAATCATAAATATTTCAAACCCCAAAGGGCATAAACGCGTGTATTCGGTTGTGGGTTATATCTGCGAGACAGATACTTTAGGCTATAACAGACAACTGAATGAAGTTCGGGAGGGAGACATTTTAGCTATTTGCAATGCAGGTGCATACGCTTTCTCCATGAGCTCCAATTATAACTCAAGATTTAGACCCTGTGAAGTTCTTGTCTATAACGGAAAGGCTCATTTAATCCGAAAAAGGGAAACCATCGAAGATTTATTGCGGAATCAGGTTCCGATGTCCTGGTAATCATTGAAATATCTTACTACCAATTCGTACCAGGGTGCTTCCGGCCTGAATCGCCAGGGGATAATCTCCGCTCATGCCCATACTCAAGGTATCAAAATCTGTTTTATCCTTAAAATAGGTGTTTTTCAGATGATTGAATATCGCGTGTACCCTGTTAAATTCGTCGGTAATCGTTTGATTGTCAGGAGTATTTGTTGCCATGGCCATCAATCCCCGAATGTTCACATAAGTGAGATGCTGCCATTCCGTATCCTGAAGCAACCTATCCAATTCCTCAGGAAGAATTCCGGATTTCGTTTCCTCCCTGGCTATATGTACTTGCAATAAACAATCAATGCTTCGATGGTATTTCTCTCCATACTTTTGAATTTCTCTGGCCAACTTCAAACCATCAAGCGAGTGAATCATGGAAATAAAGGGTGCTATATATTTTACTTTATTGCTTTGAAGTTGTCCTATCATATGCCATTCAATATCTTCAGGTAATTCAGATTTTCTTTCCAAAAGATTTTGAATCCTGTTTTCAGCAAATGCTCTGTGTCCTGTTTGGTAAACTTCCATAATTTCTGAGAAGCTTCGAAATTTGCTTACAACCACAAGTTTTACGTGGGAAGGGAGTTCGTTTTTCAATGCCTCAATGGTCTCAGCAATCATAAGTTTCGTAGATTTGTTCTTTCAATCAAAGAAGAATAAGGTACATGGGTTTTTGGGCAGGCAAAATAAAATTTTTATTTCTAATCACCGGTTTTCTGATGGCATGTGGTAAAAAACAACCATCCACGCCCAAAGGGGTATTGAAGCCGGAAAAATTTGCAGATGTTTTGGTTGATATAAGACTGGCTGAAGGAAGTTACAGAGTTTTATCACAAAACGGATTAGTCTCCGGGAATTATATAGATAGCTGTTATCGAGCCATTTATCAATTTCATAAAATTGAATCCTGGCAAATGGACAGCACCATGTCGTTTTATTCAAGGCATCCGGATTATTTTCACAAAATTCTGGATATGACAGATGACAAATTAACAGATATTTCTCTCTCCGGTAAATGATGCCATCAGATTCGATAGCGATTAAGCTGGGCTTTGATTCAATAAGGTTTTTAGTCGCAGGTCAGTGCCTTTGTCGGAAATCTTCAGAATTGGCCATGTCTATGGACTGGCAAACCGATGAATCTACCATTAATAGATGGATGCAGGAGAATCAGGAAATGATGAAGTTGATCCAACAACAGCAGATTCTCATTCAAAATGCTGTGCCGGATATCACAGGAGATTTGGCAATGCTTTCGATGGAAGGTTCCGTACTGGAAACAGATGGACTGCATCGGATTAGAAAGGTTATTCAGGAGTTCAAACCACTCCACAAAACACTTTCTACCCTCAAAGAAGAACTACCATCTTTATGGGTATATATATCAGGAATTGAAGATTTAAATTCAGAGTTATCTAAGCTGAATAATGTCCTGGATATTGAGGGAAACATTAAACCGGGGGCATCTCCGGAACTGAGTCTAATAGAAAAAAGGCTACAAAGAGCCAGAAGTGAAATTGGTCAAAAAATTCAAAGAGAATACGACCATTGGAAATCAGCAGGAATATTGGCGGATACAGAAGTTACGGTAAGAGATGGCAGACCGGTTTTGCCGGTATTAAGTGAACACCGCCGGAAAATACATGGCTATATACATGGTGAATCTGGAAATGGAAGAATCTGCTATATCGAACCGGGAAATCTTATTGAAGCCAACAACTTATTGGCCATTCTGGAGTCAGAAAAGAAGCGGGAGGTGGAGAGAATTTTAAGACAGTTGTGCCGTGATTTGAGACCTGCTGTAGGTAAAATCGGAGCGCAGGCAGAAGCCATTAATCAGTTGGATTTCATTCAGGCAAAATCAATATTTGGCCGATCTATACAGGCTAAAAATCCCGAAATAGTTCAAAATCAACAACTTAATTTAAGACAAGCGTTTCATCCCCTTTTGTTTTTAAAAAATAAGGGGGAAGGAATTGTTCGACAGGATATATTGCTCAATACGGAAGAGCGTATCATGGTGATCAGCGGTCCGAATGGTGGCGGAAAATCCATTACGTTAAAGACTATAGGATTGATTCAGTTTATGTGGCAAAGCGGTTTGCCCATTCCTGCAGGTCCAGATTCCTCATTGAGTGTATTTAACGAGATATTTATGGTCATTGGAGATTCGCAATCTGTTCAGGATCATTTGAGTACATATACATCTCATCTAAAGAATATCCGGCACATTCTTGAAAACGTAAATACACATTCACTCGTTTTAATTGATGAATTAGGAGACGGAACTGATCCATCCTATGGAGGACCCATGGCTTATGCTATATTACAGGAGTTATCATTGAGCCAATGCATGGGCGTGGTCACAACACACTTCAGTCTGCTTAAAGAAAAAGCTTCTTCGACTCCCGGATTATTCAATGCCTCCATGGGATATGATAATCAGGCTCTCAAGCCTTTATTCACATTAAATAGAGGCATAGCAGGGAGTTCATATACGTTCGAAGCAGCTCAAATGGCAGGAATTGATGCAGAAATCATCGAAAAAGCCAGACAATACACGGATTTGAGAATGTTGAATCTGGATATTACCCTCGCTCAGGCTCAGGAATCCAAATTTCATTACCAGGTACTGCTGGAAGAATTGAAAAGAAAGGAAATACTTGCAGACAGACTTATTCAGGAATATCAGCTATTAAAAGGTCAAATTCAGGATCATAAGAAGAACTTTATTGATCAGGCCAGGGAAAATGCATTAACCATTATTGAAAATGCGAACAGGGAAGTAGAACATACAATTAAATCGATCAAAGAGTCTAAAGGAAATTCAGAGAATACGAAAGCTGTAAAGAAAAATCTCGAGATCAGGCGAAATGAACTGAGAAAACAAATTGGCATTCCGGTCCAAGGGGAAAAAAGGAACTCTAAACCCATATCATCCACCTTTGAGAAAGGAGATTTTGTGCGGATTAAAGGCAGCGTAATATTATCTGAAATAACAGAAATAAAGGGAGATCAGGCAACCATAACCAATGGGCAATTGATGACACGGATATCTTTGAACAAATTGGAAAAAGCGAATCCGGAAGAAAAAAGGCTCAATTCGGTTCAAAAACTCGGAGAAAACTTGCTGGAAAAGCAAAAGGAATTCAGACCTGAAGCCGATGTGCGGGGTATGAGAACGGAAGCTTGTCTGAAATTTATTGAAAAATGGTTAGACGAAGCTCATGTGTTGGGGTATCATCGCTTGCGCATCATTCATGGAAAAGGAGATGGAATATTGCAAAAACAGATTAGGAATTATTTTCGCAGCCAATCCGTTGTTCAGAATATTTTTTCGGAGCTACCGGAATTAGGTGGAGACGGCGTAACCATCATCGAACTACAAGTATGAAAGAACCATTGAAATCCGGCGAAATCAGGGAGTATGTGAAAACGGTAACTGAAAATGAAACTGCCAGTTTTGAATCGGGGGAGGTTCATCCATTTTATGCCACCTTTGCTTTGGGCCGGGATGCCGAATGGGTGTGCCGGTTATTTGTGCTTGAATTAAAAGATGACGACGAAGAAGGTATTGGTACCCACCTCAACATTACACATCACGCTCCCGCTTTGGTTGGTGATGAAATTAAGTTTATTGCACGCTTAGACGCCATTGATAAAAATAGCGTTTTGTGCAGCTATGAAGCATTTGTGGGATATAGGCTCATCGCAAGTGGAACAACAGGTCAGAAAATTCTTAAAAAGGAGAAGTTGGATAAAATAATGCAGTCTTTACAAGTATGAAAGATAAAGGCTCAACGATAGAAATAAAAAACAAACGGGCTGAATTTGAATATCATTTAGAAATCAAATTTCAGGCCGGGATCGTGCTTACCGGTCCTGAAATAAAATCTATACGACAAGGACTTGCAAACATTTCCGATGCTTATGCCTTATTGCAAGATCAGCGGCTGCTTATCAGAAATATGCATGTTTCGCCATTCAAGAATGCCGGTTATACCCTTCAGGAACCGCTGAGAGATAGATATTTGTTGCTGAATAAATCTGAATTGCGGAAAATTGAAAATAAACTAAAGGATAAGGGATACACGTTAATTCCTGTGCGTTTATACTTCTCAGAATCCGGATATGCTAAATTGGAAATAGCTCTGGCAAGGGGGAAAAAACTATACGACAAACGGGAAGATTTGCGCAATAAAGACCTGAAAAGAGAGTTAGACCGACTCGGATAATTTCAAAATTTATTTGTATATTGCAGGGAAAGTGCAAGTTATGTCAAATTTCCCCTGGCTAAAGAGCTATCCTGATTTCGTTCCTCAGACAGTAGATGTAAACAAATACACTTCCATTCTGGATGCCTATCAATCTACCATATCAAAGTTTGGTAACAGGAAGGCATTTGTGAATATGGATGTATCCATCACTTTTAACCAATTGGACGAATACAGTAATCGGGTGGCTGTTTTTTTTCAAACGAAAACCAATTTGAAAAAGGGAGATAGAATAGCCATTCAAATGCCCAATGTACTGCAGTTTCCGGTTGTATTATTCGGCGCAATGAAGGCGGGTCTGGTTTGTGTTAATACCAATCCTTTATATACACCTCAGGAAATGAAACACCAGTTTTCAGATTCAGGTGCCAAAGCCATTGTTATTCTCGAAAATTTCGCTTCCAATCTCAGCCAGATTCTCAAGGACACAGAAATTGAAACGGTCATTGTCACCAAATTGGGAGATATGCTCGGGGGGCTAAAGGGATTTGTTGTCAATTCAGTGGTCAAATATGTCAAGAAAATGGTTCCCGATTACCATCTTCCCAATGCCATTTCATTTAAATCCATACTCAACAGCCATCAAAATGTTCAACCACAGCTCGCTGAATTAAATCACAATGATATTGCCTTCCTGCAATATACAGGCGGTACGACAGGGGTTTCAAAAGGTGCGGTTCTCACACATGGAAATATTTGTGCCAATCTGGCTCAGGTAGATGCATGGATCACGGGTGTCTTTTTGGAAGGCAAAGAGACGATTGTAACGGCATTACCATTGTATCATATCTTCGCGCTTACAGCAAATTGTCTGGTGTTTTTTAAATATGGAGCCACCAATGTGCTCATCACAAATCCCAGAGATATGAAAGCATTTATCCGGGATTTGAAAAAGTATCCGCCATCATTTATAACAGGTGTCAATACACTCTTCAATGGTTTATTGAATCAACCGGATTTTACAGCTCTTGATTTTTCAGGACTGAAACTAGCATTGGGAGGAGGGATGGCCGTTCAGGACGTAGTGGCTCTAAAATGGCAAAAAGTAACAGGTAAGCCACTTTTAGAGGCATATGGACTCTCTGAAACTTCTCCGGCCGCAACCATCAATCCGCTCGGAGGAAGCCACAGATTGGGCACGATTGGTTTACCTATCCCCAATACAGACGTAAAAATATTTGATGACAACGGAAATGAACTTTCGGTAGGAGAAAGAGGTGAAATAGGGATAGCCGGGCCGCAGGTGATGCCGGATTACTGGAAAAGAGAACATGAGCACGATCAATTCTTCAGAAAAAGCTTTTTCATGACCGGAGATATTGGCGTAATGGACGAAGACGGCTTTTTTAAAATTGTTGACCGCAAAAAAGAGATGATTCTGGTATCAGGATTTAATGTCTTTCCAAGCGAAGTTGAAGCCGTTATTGCCGGCCATCCGGGAGTTTTGGAAGTGGGAGTGAAAGGAATTCCGGATGAAAAAAGCAATGAAGCCGTCAAGGCATTTGTAGTTCGAAAAGATCCTGCACTTACCGAACAAGATATTGTTGATTTTTGTAAGGATAAATTGACCAACTATAAGATTCCAAAACATATCGTTTTCAGAGAAGAATTGCCAAAATCAAATGTGGGCAAAATTCTCAGAAGAATGCTCGAATAAAACATGAAGAAATGGTTCATCGGGATAGGGTCTATTTTGCTGATCCTGACGGTCTTGATACTTGTTATTAAACGTTTCGGAGATGTCAGAAGTTCGAGATATAGCGAAGTTGTTTTACACAGGACGTATGATAACTATGGAAAGGAAGTTATCAAATCAGCTGAAAAATATAAACTCCCTCCTGAATTTTTGTTATCCCTCATTGCCTTGGAATGCTCCGGCAGAAGATTGATCCCTTCCAGGTTCGAGCCCAAAGTATATGAACAATTGATCAAAGTTCAAAATCAGGAATTGTTATCCTACGATCATGTGTTTGCGCGACATTTAAAAGACAAATCCATTACAGAAATTAAAGAATTGGCCAGCAGTTGGGGGCCATACCAGTTGATGGGTTATAAGTCCTTTGAATTGGGTTGTAGATTAAAAGACATCAAAGGTAGAAACAGCATCGAAATTGGTACATCCTGGATTGATCAGACTTATGGTGAATATCTAAGATCAGGCAGATATAAAGACGCCTTTCACATACACAATACAGGAAGAAAATACCCTTTAATCGGGCCACCCAGAACTTACCATCGTTCTTATGTGCCGCAAGGATTGAAGTTTTTAGATGCTTTTAAACAGATTATTGATTCCGCAGAAAACAGGACGGTTAATTCTTACGGCGCTTTGTGATTTCATCCCTGATAATGGCTGCCCTGTCATAATCTTCTATTTGAATGGCATCTTCCAACATTCTTTCCAATTCTTCGAGGTCAAATGCATCCCATTCGCTTGTCAGAGGCTGATTTATCAGAGGAGGAGGGGGGATCTCCGGCCTTTCCGGCTGTTCATCTTCCTGCTCTTCCAATACAATTCCCGCCTCGTTCAGGATTTCCCTGGTTGTGTAAATAGGCACATTAAAACGAATGGCTAAAGCAATGGCATCTGAACTTCTCGCATCAATATATTCGACCTGATCTCCGGAACGACAAATGAGTTGAGCAAAAAATACACCTTCTTCGAGTCTGTCAATTCTAACTTCTTCTAATTCAAGGGAAAAGCTATCAAAAATCAGTTTGAAAAGGTCATGTGTCAATGGTCTTTGCGGTTTAACATTTTCTAAAACAAGCGCAATGGCCTGAGCCTCAAATGCCCCAATGACAATGGGAAGCTTCACCTGATCATTTTCTTCAGCCATAATCAGCGTGTAAGTTCCTTTTTGAGAATTTCCTGAAGTAAGTCCGATAATTTCCAGTTTTACAAATTCCATCAGGAATGCAATAATTCTTTTGCTCTTTGAATTATTTTCGGAACTACTTCGAAGGCATCACCTACTATTCCATAATCTGCAGCTTTAAAAAATGGTGCTTCGGGATCCTTATTGATGACACAAATTACCTTACTGGATCCAACTCCTGCAAGATGTTGTATAGCTCCTGAAATGCCAATGGCTATATATAAATTGGGTTTTATGGTGATTCCTGTTTGACCCACATGTTCACTATGAGGTCTCCAATCCATGTCTGAAACCGGCTTTGAGCAGGCGGTTGCACCGTTCAGTAAACCCGCAAGTTCTTCAACCATTCCCCAATTTTCAGGTCCCTTTAATCCCCTGCCACCCGAAACCACTATTTCTGCTTCAGTAAGCGGGATTTTTCCTTGCTCCTTGCTTACCTGAAGTACTGAAATTTGTGATTGAACAGATAAATCGTGATTTTCAACTTTGCCCTCCGAAGTGAATGTAACTATGTCTATGGAATTAGGAACCAAAACCAACAGTTTTTTGGATGATTTGATTCCAACATAGGTAAAAGCCTTATTCGAAAAGCATGATTTCTTAACCGAAAAAGAACTGGTTTCCGGCAAGCCAACAACGCCACTTACAATTCCGGCTTCAAGAGAAACAGAAATCCGAGGTGCTGCAGATTTACCGTTATAAGTTCCGCTGATGATCACTACATCCGCCTGATAGTGTTGTCCGGCATGTATCATTGCTTCAGCAATCATACCTGGTGCATATCCCGATTCTGCCGGGTAATGCGCAATGATGTCAGCACCATAATTTTTAAGTGAATGAAGGGCATCAGAATTTCCATTTCCGAGGCTGACGGCTATACATTGAGTGTTTAGACTTCCGGCTAATTGCTTGCCATAAGACACAGCTTCCAGAGAACTTTTTTTGTATTGGTTGTTTTCGTGTTCTGCGAATACAAGTATTGACATAGCTTCTTGGTTAGATTACTTTCTTTTCGTTATGTAACAAATCAATCAATTCGCCCGCGTTTTCGGGTGAAATCAGCTTTACCCCGGATTTTGGAGCGGGTAATTCATAGGTATCGAAACTCACCTTAGAGGTCGTAATGTCAGCCGAAACTACTTCAAGTGGTTTTGTACGGGCAGCCATGATGCCTCTCATGTTTGGAATTCTCGGCTCACATAAGTCTTTTTGAGCACTTACCACACATGGAAGCGGGCATAGCAGGTCTTCTCTGCCGCCATCTATATCTCGTGAGGCACGTATATTGGAATTTTCAAGGTTCAATGAGGTCGCAATATTGATGAATGGATGGCCGAGGTGAGCGGCAATCAATCCACCGACCAAACCGCCATTGAAGTCTATGGACTCTCTTCCTGTTAAAATCAGATCAAAGTTTTTACCGCGCGCAACATGGGCAATAGCTTCTGCCACCATACTCGCATCCGTTGGTTCCAAATCAATTCTAATCGCATCATGTGCGCCAATAGCCAACGCTTTGCGAATCACAGGTTCAGTATCTTTACCGACATTAATGACGGTCACTGTGCCCCCTGAAACTTCTGTTATTTCGAGAGCTCGTGTGAGTGAAAGTTCATCATATGGGTTAATAATGTACTGAACGCCTTCAGAATTGAATTTTGTATTGTTTTCTTTAAAAGTGATTTTTGTAGTAGTGTCGGGAACAACACTCATGCAGACCAATATCTTCATAAGGGCTTGATTTCAGAGCGCAAAAGTAGTAATAAAGTTTTGAAAACATGAGCCGTGAATTTAGATTAAACAACTTGAAGAAAATGTTGGAGCTTACACCGGAAGATGCCTTCCTGAATTACGCATTGGCAATGGAAATGTTGGCCCAAAACGATTTGATTGCAACAGAGAATCAAATGCATAAAGTGTTGGAATTAAACCCTGAATATTTGCCGGTTTATTATCAAATGGGCAAAATCTCGGAGTTAAAGGGATATCTGAATGAGGCCATTGAATGGTACCGAAAAGGCATAGAACTGGCTAAAACCCAAAAAGATTTTAAAACACATTCTGAATTACAAACTGCTCTGGATAATTTGTTATATTAATGGAGAAACTGATTTATTTACCTGAAAGATCTGATTTTGTTGAGAATATTGAAGAAAAGCTTACCAGACAGTTTTTCATGAAACATGTCGGAATCCATCTAACATCCATAGAACCGGGATGGGTGGAGGCTGAACTTGACTTGAATCAAACGCATTTGCAACAGAATTTATTCGTGCATGGGGGTGTGATGAGTACCCTGGCAGATATAGTCATGGGTTTTGCGGCATATACATTATGCAAACCCAATAAAGGGGTGGTAACTGCAAATTTGAATATCAATTACCTCAACCCCGGAAAAGGTGAAAAGTTAATGGCGGTTGGCCGTGTCCGGAAAAAGGGCTCCAAATTGTTTTTTTGCGAAGCAGAAATCACAGTAATTCAGGGCAATGTCAAAATTTTGACCAATACGGCAGAGTCCATCATGTCTGTAATTGATCTGGTGCCGATTTCTTGATTACTAGTCGAATTTATCTAAAACAAAAAGAGCTTTTTATTAAATTTGATATTCAAATCAATCTGTATGAAAAAAATAGTCTACCTAATTATTTTTATTTCTGCTCAAGTTGGAGCCCAGGAGATCGTGAAAGAAACCCCAATTTACACGGGAGAAGAATCACCCGCTTCTGAACGATTAAATAAAAAACAAGTGTCGGAAGGTTGGTATCATTTTATTTCTTCCGGTGCAGATGCCGGAATTAGCTGGACCAGAATTACAAATGCTACATTGTTCCCTGACACCTTGGTGTTGCAGAGATACGGAGGAGGTACTTCCGCTACCTTGGGAAGAGTTCAATCTCATAGCGTTGGTCAGATATTCGACCCCAAGGATTTCCTTTTTACAACTCCGCCTGCATACTCCAAATTTAATGGGTATACCTGGGATTCTCTGGCAGTTATGTTCAGATATTCTCACAACATTCCCGGCACAGTGGATACTTTGCTAATCAATTTCTACGCCGGCAAGAACATTACCAGAACCACCCTTCAGGGAAGTGGAAGAAAAGTTGCAACCGTAGCATACAACAAATCAGCCAATATGGGTACTGGTTATGTGAGTCAGATTAAAGTGCCTATTACGGTAGATGATACGACTGATTTTGCTAATACAGCAGACTATAATATTAAGGTGATTGCTTTGCCAATTCCTTTAAAGATTGGCCCTGATTCGCTATGTGGTTATACCATGTCTTTTATACCAGGTTATAGTTATGCAGATGGTGATACACTCCAACAGGATTGGGAAGTCCCTCCGGTTAAAAAATTAAACCATTTGGTGTATGCAAGTTGGAGAGATAATTCGAAACTATTTAATAACGCATATAATGGTGGATTGAGAGCGACTCGTGAATCCAGGTACACATCAGATGTCTGGAATAATTTGTATATACCTGGACATGCATGGAACGATTATGACGAAATGGTGAACAGTTATTTCTACGTAAAAACGCTCAATTTTAAAGTGAACGACTTGACTCAATCCTTTAAAATTTATCCCAATCCGGTTAAATCAGGTGAACGCATGATTCTTCCGGAGGCGCTGAGTCTTTCTGCTTACCAAATCTTGGATTTAAGTGGAAAGGTAATATCAGAAGGTATCGCTCATGATACTCAAATTGAAGCTCAGCTAAAGGCGGGTGTTTATATTCTCTCTGCCTATAAAGACCAACAACACTATTCAACCAGAATTCTGGTAACCGAATAGGTGATGTAAAAATTCGGTCAGCACTTTATTATTTGCGTAGATTTTGAGTTGAGAATGTCATTTTTGCTCAAATCTTTTAAATATGAAGAAAATTATACTATTGTCTTGCGTCTCTGTGATGGCATTTATTGTCTTACAGGCAAGTATGAGTGGTGTGACCACGGCTCAAATGACCGATTTGACCAATTCACCGGTTTCAAGTGGCAAATGTAATAATTGCCATTTCGGCGGAAGTTTTGAGGCTGCGTTGTCTATTACGGTTAAAAATAGCCAGAACGAAGTTGTAAGTTCTTATATTCCCGGTGAAACATATACCGTTCAATGGAATGTAAGTAGCAATGGAGCGAGTAAATACGGATTACAGGCCACCATGCTGAAAGCGGATAATTCAATGGCTGGTACCTTAACCGCGAAGTCTTCGAACACCACCGCAACCAACCTGGCAAATAAAACGTATATCGACCACACGTCGCCGCCCAATTCCGGAATGTTCGAAGCTACCTGGGTGGCACCTGCAGCCGGTTCTGGTCGCGTAAGTATTTATGCCTCCGGACTCGCAGCTGATGGCAACAACGGATCAAATAACGATCAATTTGTAGGAACGGATGTTATAACAATTGCTGAAAATACCAGTGGAAGCGCTGCTAATCTGGATTCTGAATGGAAAATATATCCAAATCCGGTTTCTAATATGGTGAGAGTTTCTGGTAAGGCAGCACCGGAACAATTAAGAATCCTCGCACTGGATGGCTCGGTTGTTTTGTCTAATCAAGGACAATCCAGCATGGATATTTCTGATTTGTCCAATGGGGTATTCATTCTTGAAATTCAACAAGGAAATCAGATTTACTGGAAGAAAATTATCAAGTAATTACACTTAGATCTTTTAAACCAAAGAGGCTGTCTCATTTATTGGGACAGCCTCTTTTTTGAACTTCTCGTTGAGAGTTGTGTTAACTTTTCAAAGAGAACTATTGAATTCCGTATGGTTTAATCGTTGTTCAGCATCATTGGCATAATGAGCATCAACAATTCCTCACCTTCGTCATTTTCATCCGGTACCAAAATTCCGGCTCTGCTTGGTGCAGATAGCTCAAATCGAATGTTCTTTGAATAAAGATTGCTCAACATTTCAATGAGATACCGGGCATTAAATCCAATTTCAATATCCTCTCCGTCATAATCACAATTCATTCTTTCAGTTCCCTCATTCGACAAATCAACATCTTCCGCAGAAATTGTCATTTCGTTTCCGGCAATTTTTAAACGAATTTGGTTCGTAGATTTATTCGCAAAATTGCTTATCCTTTTTACAGAAGCCAGAAAATCCTGTCGGTCAGCTATGAGTGTATTGGGGTTGTCAGTTGGTATTACTGCCTGATAATCAGGATATTTCTCGTCAATCAGACGACAAACTAACAGAATGTCTCCAAACTCAAAAAAAGCATTGGTATCGTTGTAACGTATATTGACCAAAGTTCCATCATTTGGCAAACTCCGATTCAATTGAAGCAGTGCTTTTTTAGGTAATATGAAACTGTGATTCGTGCCGGGTCTGATATCCTTTCTTTTGCATTTTACCAGTCTGTTGGCATCTGTAGAAACGAAGGATATATTCTCGTCAAATAATTCTACGTACACCCCAGTGAGATTTAAACGCAAATCATCATTCCCGGTTGCGAATATGGTCTTAACCACGCAATTAAGTAAGACATCAGAGGGTATGCTAAATTGATTAGACTCCTCTGATTCAGGCAGTTTTGGAAAATCTGCACCCGGGAATCCACTCAACTTATATCTTCCATATTCTGACTTAATCTCAATTTGACTGTTCTTTTCGTCCACTGTAAAAGTTACAGGTTGGGAAGGAAGCGCTTTTAAAGTGTCAATGGTAAGTCTGGATGGAACTGCGATAGCTATATCTTTATCTGCCTCCACACTAAATGAGGTGCGCATACTGGTCTCTAAATCTGTAGTGGTTACACTCAGAACGCCTTTTTTGATGTCAAAAAGGAAATTGTCCAGTATGGGCAAAATGGGTTTAGCCGGAACTGTGCCATTTACATGTAGCAAATGTTCAAGTAAGGTGGAAGAGTTTACTATAAATTTCATACAGTTCTATAATGATTATTGACTAACAATTTACTGATGAGGCGAAATTAAAGAACACAATCGGAAAAAAAACTATTGTGCGCAAATTGTATCCGTACCAGGCATCATTTCATCTAATCCTTTTTTCTGGCTTTCCTCATTAGTTCAAATTTTTCCATTAAAGATTTGATAACGAATGAGTTGGAATATTTACCTTCAATTAAATTCCTGGCGTTCACCGATATTTCCTCAGCGAATGATGGATGCGAGAGAATTTTATTAAATGCTTCGACAAATGATGTGGCGTCGTCGGCAACTAAAAAATGCTTGCCGTTTTCGCCTTCAATTCCCTGTACTCCTATGGATGTAGTGATCACCACTTTGCCTGCCGACATGGCTTCCAGAATTTTTAATCTGATTCCACTTCCAGAGCGCAAAGGAACTACATTGACGCCTTTATCGCTGATAAACATGGGAGCATCGGATACTTCGCGAATAAATTCTACACCATCAACTTTCATTTGTAGGAAATGCTCCGGCATATTTTTGCCTGCTACATAAAATACCAACTCCGGAAAGTTCTGATGTACTTGCGGCCATATTTCTCTCAGAAACCACAATACAGCTTCTTGATTAGGCAACCATTCCAATGATCCTAAATGGTATGACTTTAATAAATTTAACGTTGCTTCAGGTTTCCAGATTTGAGTATCTATGCCGGCAGGAGAAGGGAAAATGTCAATTTGGCAACCGATGCTTTTGAACAACAGACCATCATCTTCGGTCACAGGAACCATTAGGTCATAGCCGATACAACACGATTTTTCAAAGTTGCGAAGTCGGCGTGCCAATAGGCGTAAATACCATTTCTTTAGAACATTAGAGGTATTGTCGGCTAACCTGTCCCAAATTTGAAATTCAGCATTGTGTTGCCTCAGAACGAGCAATGATTCAGGATGCTTATGATCTAAAACTACGTCTGTAAACAGAGCAGCATAAGTGCCTTCAACTTGAATAACATCGAAAAACTCCTCTGCCAGGAGCGCTTTTATCCTGTTCCTGAAAGGTTCTGATTCAAACCGGACCACGTTGTAAGATTGAGTACTAAACAAATTCTTTAAGGCATCAAATACTTTAATGTCCGTATCAATTGAAAATATTTCGAATCTGGCAAATTTTGCTAATTCTTTTTTTGCTTCATCCTGAGGTGTTCCGTGTTTTTTCGCATCCAATGCCAATAAGGTTACCTCCGCACCTGCTTCGGCGTATCCTTTGGTATAATTATAAATTCCTATCGTCCCACCTTCGTTCAATGGCCATGGAACCCGATGTGATATTTGCAGAATCTTCATTTAGAAATTCTCAATGCGGCCGAAATGTTTCTAAATAAACGCTTATAGGAGTCGGAATCGAACAATTTCGAATCCGTCGAAGCCTTGTATGTGAGTATGCAAGCTAAGGGAAGCAAAATAAATGTGCTCAACCACATACCCGTGAATACAGAAATTAATCCTTCCTTAGCAAGTTTTTCTCCGATCACGTTGATAACAAAATAAACGATGAACATAAGAATACTGATGACCAAGGGTAAACCAAAACCTCCTTTGCGTATGATTGATCCAAGTGGGGCTCCTATAAAAAAGAGCAATATGCAGCTTACGGCCAGAGTGAACTTCTTATGCCATTCGGCTGAATATTTATTTAGAAGGTCTAATATCATGTTGTTTTCATCCCGCTGTCCCGCCACTATAGATTGTAATGTGCGATTGGTGCGCATGGCCTCTTCCAGAATTTTCTCACGATTGAGCTGTTGTTGGGTCAAATCCGGATTAACTGGTATGAATTCCTTTGGTGGAACTATATTAATATCATCCTTGCTACCAACTGACCTTGAATCTGCATATACCGGTGGCGGTTTTCTATATGATTTTAAATAAGGAGAAAAGTCTCCGAGATTTTCGCGAGTGGAAACTATCCGGCCGGGTATGATGGCAACAGAATGAGTGTCAGGGAAATGAAAATAGGGGGTGAGGTAGCTTTTTAAATAGGTATTGCGCTGTCTTAACTCCCTCAGAAGTGAGTCAATTCTCACATCCAGTTCAAGAATGTTCAACATGCGATAGTCTTCTTTGAAAAGTTCTTTTTTAGTCCTTTTAAATTGCAGGGCAACCATATCAATGGCCATGCGATATTTTTTAAATTGCATGGTATTGTTCGGAAAACTATGCGCGTAATTCTTTTGACCGGTCATTTCCTGATACTGAATTCCATTTTCAAGTTCTAAAATCAAGTACCTTTCATCCGGCGTAATTTCCATATGGCCTTTCTGAGCTAAAATGACGTCATAACTGCCCCTGGTTTCGGTTGCTGCATAAATCAGAATATTTTCAATCGTCTGATTGTCTTCATGCTTTTTTCCAACCCTAATGGCATAACCTTCAATATCTTTAAAAAAAACGCCATCCCTTATATTGAAAGCAGGTTTTTTATGAGTGACATCATATAGCAGGGCCCCCCAACTCAAATTAGCTTTGGGAATTAAGATATTGGTACTATAAAATGCCAATAATGCCAACAATCCCAATACAAAAAACATGGGTCGCATGAATTTCAACAGACTGATACCGGCGGATTTTACAGCAACCAACTCATATTGCTCTCCCAGGTTGCCAAAAGTCATGATGCTCGATAGAAGCACTGCCAACGGCAAGGCCATCGGAATTAAATAGGCGCTGCTGTAGAAGATAAATTCAAGGATTACATACCATTCCAGACCTTTTCCAACAAGATCTCCAATGTATCTCCATAAAAACTGCATTAAAAATAGGAATAACGAAATGAAAAAGGTCACCACAAATGGCCCAATAAAGGATTTGATAACGAGCCAGTGGAGTTTTTTCATTGTATGTTCGCTAATTCTTCTTTTAACGCTCTGATTTTTAACAAAGTATCTTCTTTTTTCTGTTGCTCACGCGCAACTACTTCCGGAGAAGCGTGGTCCATAAATTTGGCGTCACCCAATTTAGACTCAATACCCATCAGAAATTTCTCTAAACGCTCGATCTCTTTTTGGGTTTCTTCCGGATTGATTTCCACCACATTAGACACCCCTTCAAACTCAACGGCAACTTCATTAACGCCTACCAAAGTTGTTGACAGCGTATGTTGTTCGTTTAAATGCAGTTCCGAAATTTTGGCCAATTTACAAACGATCCCTTCCATGACTTGTATGGGTGTTGCGTTTCTTGTTTGGATGTAAACCAGAGCAGGTATTTTTGGACTGATTTGTTTCTGATTGCGCAATCCTCTGATATGTCCGATGAGTTCAAAAGCACTGGAATAATAATCAGATGTTTTTGAATATTCGATTATTTCCGGCCATTTCTGGAGATTGATATATTCGGCATCTGTTTTTGTAATTTGTTGCCAGATCTCTTCCGTAATAAAAGGCATGAAAGGGTGAAGTAACTTCATCAGATCTGCCATTATTTCTTTGGTTTGAGCATACAATTGATCGAAGATTTTCTCACCAAAACCGGGTTTAATCATTTCGAGAAACCAGGCGCAAAAATCATCCCAAATCAACTTGTATAAAGTCATAAGTGCCTCACTAAAGCGGTATTGCTCAAAATCCTGATTAATTTGATTTACGGCTTCTGACATGCGCATTCGCATCCATTCCACCATAATATCTCCATATCTGGATTCAAATTCATTGGGTTCAGAATTTGTTTCGAGTTGTTCAATCAATCGGTAGGCGTTCCATATTTTATTGCAGAAATTCCTTCCTTGTTCGCAAAGGCTTTCATCAAAGAGCAAGTCATTTCCGGCGGGCGCACTGAGCCAAATCTAACGCCATCGGTACCATATTGGGCCATTAATTCAAGCGGGTCCGGAGAGTTACCTAAGGATTTAGACATTTTCCTTCGCTGCTTGTCTCTTACAATTCCCGTAAAATAAACGGCTTTAAACGGCTTATTATCTTTAAAATGGTATCCCGCCATGATCATACGGGCTATCCAAAAGAAGATAATATCCGGTCCGGTTACGATTAAATTGGTTGGATAATAATATCGAAAATCTTCACTTCCCTGATCTCCGAAACCATCAAATACAGAAATCGGCCATAGCCAACTGCTAAACCAGGTGTCCAATACATCTTCATCCTGTTTCAAATCCTGAGCCCTACATCCGGGGTTGAGTTTTTTGGCGGCTTCCAGGGCCAAATCTTCATTTTCAGCAACTACAAATTGTCCATCAGGCAAATACCAGGCTGGAATGCGATGTCCCCACCATAATTGACGGCTGATGCACCAGTCTTTGATATTTTCGATCCAATATTTGTATGTGTTGGTATATTTCGAAGGGTAGAATCGAATTTCTTCATTCAAAACGGTATCAAGTACTTCCGGATTCAATTCCAGAAATTTTTTCATATCTACAAACCATTGGGTAGATAATTTAGGTTCAATAACGGCTTTGGTTCTTTCGCTTTTACCGATTTTGTTTCGAATAATCTCCGTTTTAATTAAATGTCCCGACTCCTCAAGTGCTACTACCATTTGCTTACGTGCGGAAAATCTATCAACTCCGTTATAAAATACAGACGCCGCATTTAAGGTGCCATCGTCATTCAGAATATCTATCGATTCAAGTTTATGTTTTAGCCCCAATTCATGATCATTGGGATCGTGAGCAGGCGTAACCTTAAGAGCTCCGGTACCGAACTCGATATCCACATATTCATCACAAATGATAGGAATTCTTCTGTGTACCAAAGGAACCTCGCATGTCATGCCAATAAGTGACTGGTATCTAGGGTCATTAGGGTGTACGCAAATGGCGGTGTCACCCATAATGGTCTCCGGTCGGGTTGTAGCAATCGTGATGAATTGATCGGTATCTGCAACCTGATATCGCACATAATATAAAGGGGTGTCTGCCTCTTCGTAATCAACTTCTTCATCACTCAGAGCTGTCATCCCCGCAGGGTCCCAGTTTACCATGCGCGAACCTTTGTAAATCAAACCTTCGTTATACATTTTTACAAAGGCAGAAATAACGGCTTCAGAGAGCGAAGGTTCCATGGTGAATCTCGTGCGATCCCAATCACAGGAACATCCAAGCTTTTGAAGTTGCTGCAGAATGATTCCACCGTATTTTTCCTTCCATTCAAAAGCATGTTCGAGAAATGCCTCACGGCCAATGGTTTTCTTATCTGTTCCTTTCTCCTTGAGCAAGGCAGCAACTTTAGCTTCCGTGGCAATGGATGCATGATCTGTTCCCGGCACCCAACACGCATTATAACCCAACATGCGCGCCCTTCTGATAAGGACATCCTGTAGGGTATTGTTCAGCATATGTCCCATATGTAAAACTCCGGTAACATTGGGTGGAGGAATTACGATGGTATAAGGTTCACGATTGTCGGGTACGGATTTAAACAAGCCATTTGTTTTCCATAATTCGTACCATTTCGACTCTATTTCTGATGGGTCGTATTTTGTTGAAAGCTGTGTCATTTTTAATTGAAGGGCTTCATGTGACAAAAATAAAAAAGCCTCCCGAACGTCGAGAGGCTTTCCGATATTTCATGGGATAATTATCCCCTTTTTTCTTTAACTCTTCCTTGTTTACCGGATTTGCTTCTCAAATAGAAAATTCTGGCCCTGCGGACCTTTCCTCTGCGATTGACTTCGATTTTTTCAATATTGGGACTGTGAATGGGGAAAATACGCTCTACGCCAATTCCTGATGATATTTTTCTTACCGTGAATGTTTCATCCAAACCGGCATTTCTTCGCTGCAATACCACGCCTTGAAACAACTGGATACGCTCTTTGTTTCCTTCTTTAATTTTATAGTGAACAGTAACGGTATCACCGGCCGCAAAGTCCGGAACCCCAGCGTTCAAAAATTCAGCTTCTACTTTTTGTATCGCATTCATGACTGTGATTTTAGGGCTGCAAAAATAGTAATTTGTAGGAAAAGTATTTTCATTTTTTTCAAAATTCATGAATAATGTGCGTGTGTCTACAAAATGTCACACTGTAAGTATCACATTCTGAGGCAAATATGTGACTTGATGATTTGCTTCAACTATTTATGAACTTGATTTTGTTCGAATTTTACCAATACTGAATCGCATTTTTAAATAATTTTCCTATCTTTGCAGCCCTAAAAAGTAAATCATGTACGCAATTGTAGATATCGCCGGTCAGCAATTTAAGGTGGAGAAAGAGCAGAAAGTATTTGTTCATCATTTGCAGGAAGAACCGGGAGCTAAAGTTGAATTTGATAATGTATTGCTCGTTGACAATAATGGAAGCGTGAAGGTTGGTGCACCGAATGTTAAAGGTGCTAAAGTTTCCGCAACTGTTGTTGAGCATTTAAAAGGTGATAAAGTAGTTGTTTTCAAAAAGAAACGCAGAAAAGGCTACCGCGTAAAAAATGGTCATCGTCAGCAGTTTACCAAAATTTTAATTGAAGATATAAAAGGATAAGATCATGGCACACAAAAAAGGAGCAGGTAGTTCTAAAAACGGAAGAGAATCGCATAGCAAACGCTTGGGTGTTAAAATTTTCGGAGGCCAATCAGCTATTGCCGGAAATATTATCGTACGCCAAAGAGGCACACGTCATCATGCCGGTAACAATGTTGGCATCGGCAAAGATCATACACTGTTCGCTTTGGCCGACGGTGTAGTTGTCTTCAAAAAAGGAAAAGACAATCGCTCAGTGGTTTCGGTTCAGGCCGAAGCTTAAAAGTGATTAAACCTATCATACTTCAAGCCCCGCTTCGGGGCTTTTTTTTTGCCCTTTTCAGAATTTCTTCCTTTGTTAAAACGAAGGATATGACCTGGTATGTCGTTCCCAGCGGCATAGGCCGATGAACTCTGGGACCCAGTCCTATAAACAATGATTTTCGACTCATTCTGTTTTTTATTACAAATCGAAACTCATTCGAACCAAGGCTATCTACTCGCACATTAAAACTACCCAGAATAAATTGTGCGTAATTCTTGTCTCTGAGCAAACGAATGTTCTGTTGAAATGCAAAATACCATGTGTTGGGTCTAAAGGGAATGACGGTAGCGCTTACCTGATAACGAATATCTGCAACTCCATTGAACACAGAGTCTTTCTGCATGTCCACAAATTTTCTGCAAACCTGTGCCATTCCTTCTCCATTCATGATTTGTTGCGTATATGGGTCTGAACTATTCCAAAAGGTTTTAGTCGGGCCTTCTCCACTTGCAAAATCATACAATAGAAGCATAGCACTCATATGTGCCGAATTCCTAAGGTTTTGGCGTTTCCGGGTTTGTTTCAGCGAAGTGGTTTCCAATCCCTGCCATTCACAAAATGCGATCACAGACCATTGACCCAACCTGTCAATTATTTTAGCAGAGGGCCCCGGATTTGAGTGGGCAAAATCAGGTATACTCCAATGAGTTAAGACAAAAAGAGAAAGGAGAAATCTACTTTCTAATATCACTCCAGCATAAAATCGGCTCGGGTAAGTAACTTCCCGTCCTGAATGATTTCAATGGTATGTTCGCCTTTTTTGTATAATGCCTTTTGCTTAAAGGTAAATGAAACACTTTCAGGTTCACCAGTAAAATTGAATTCATGCTTATGAGTTACCAACTGATCACTGTCCTGCAGAACATCGTTGTCATTGGTGAGAACTTCACCGTTGGTACCTAATATTCTAATGGAAACAGATTTGCTTCCTAAGTCAATAATGTCACTTGGAATCAGCTCAAACTTGATACTGATCTGTTCAACTTTTGAAGCCTTCAAGGTCGCTTCTTTAGCTCCGCGCTTGGTCCGCTGAGGAATTACCTTCATTTCGCTCACCTGGAAAAAACTACTGTTATTGATTTTCTGTTTTAAATCTGCTTTCTCTTCTTCAGCTTTTGCAACTTTTTGTGCGGCTTCTTCTGTGGCTTGTTCCAATTGGGCTTTTTCACCGGCCATGCGGTCAAAATCAGATCTCATGGTTTCCATTTTTACCTGGTAATCTGTCAATTCTCTTTTCAAGGTTTCAATTTCAGCCTTAGCTTTCAGTAGCTGAGGACCGCCACCTTGCGCAAGCAGGCGCGCAACCTGAACTTTTTTCTGCTCTAATTCAGCTACGACTTTGGCCTTATCCTCTGTGCTGGCAATACTTTGAGATGCCGCATCCTGAAATTGCTTATAAACAGCATCAAACTCCTGTTGAAGGGAATCTTTTGAAAAATTCAACGCCTTAATGGAAGCCAGTAAATCTGCATTCTGGGATTTATAGGATTTTCCTCCCTTAAAATTATTGTTATAAAAATGGTAGGCCAAATAGGCATTTCCCAACAATGAAAGGATTAATAAAATCCAAAGTGAAACAGAACTCTGTTTCTTTACCTTTATTTCTTCTGTGTAAGGTGTGTTTTGCTCCATAATTTTAAAGGATAAATGCAAATATAGTTTTTTGAATTATTTTGATTCTTCGTCAAAAGGTTTAATTAAGTTTCAGGAAAAAATCATACGTTTGAAAAAATTGCACGGATGTATGAACAGAATCCAATTAATCCAACTCGATTGTACAGAATTGCTCAATCAGTTGAAAAATGCGATTCAATTATTGCCTGACGAATACTATTCCAGGCCAAGTGCTGTTTTGGATGGAAGTAGCCTGGGAATGCATGTCAGACACGTACTCGAATTTTTTCTGAGTTTTCAAAAGGGGTTAACAACAGGTATCATTGATTATGACAGCAGGGAACGTGATATACGTGTTGAAAACGAACGAAATTTTGCTTTAGAGATACTAAATAATATTACCGAGAACTTAAATTATCATATAGAAGATAAGACCGTTCAAGTTTTGTATCAAGGGAATCAAGCCATTCCGATGACTTCCAGTTTATCGAGAGAATTGACATATAATCTGGAACATTGCGTACATCATATGGCCATCCTCAAAATCGGTATTCATACTGATGTTTCTCCCAATCTACTCCCATCTACCTTTGGAGTTGCTGCATCAACCTTGAAATACCGGGAAAATACTCATGTGCACGGTAAGCTATCTGCCTGAAAACAATACAGGTTTCATTCTTACATCCAACCGGGATGAATCTGTCAATCGATCGGCGGAATTGCCTGAATTTCATAGTGTGAATGGAAACAAATTACTCTTTCCAAAAGATGCCATAACCCCGGGCAGTTGGATTGTTGCCTCTTTAGATGTTTCCGTTTGTCTGTTAAATGGAGGGTTTGAAGCCCATACACATCGGCCGCCTTATAGAAAAAGCAGAGGTTTGGTATGTCTTGACCTGGCTTGTTTAACCACTTCTGAGCAATTCTTAATGTATGATTTGACCGATATCGAACCTTTTACAGCTTTGCGGATTGAACATAACCGTCGAAAACTCTTTCAATTTGTATGGGATGGTAAAGTTTTGGATTTTAGGGAGTTAGACTCCGGTAAGCCGCATTTTTGGTCTTCTTCAACTTTATATAGCGAAAGTTGGCGAAATAAAAGAAAAAGCTGGTTTAGTGATTTTCTGAGTGAACATTCAATTCCTTCTAAAGAGTTGGTCTTTGATTTCCATCGAAATGGCGGTGATGCCGATAAGGAAAATGGATTTATCATGTCGCGCAAACTCGGTATATTAAAAACCATTAGCATTACCCAGATTCACTTTTCGAATTTACCGGTTATGAAACATCTGGATTTATTGAAAGGTCGCGAGGTTGTTGTTTCGTTTTAACTATGTTTAAACGATTAAGATACGAGTACTGGCCATGGTATCTGTTCTTTTTACCCGCTTTACCTGTCTGCATTTTGTGGATGATTCGCACACGTAAATTTTTCTATTTCACGGCGACAAATCCGGCTATTCCACTGGGAGGTTTTTTTGGAGAGAAGAAAATGGAGATACTTAACTGCATTCCGGAAAAGTATAAATCTAAATCGCAACTGTTGAAGCCAGGCGAAATTCCCGATTACCATCAATGGAAATTCCCATTAATCCTGAAACCCAATGTTGGGGAACGGGGTAACGGAGTTATTAAGGTTTCGGATATTTCTCAGTTGTCATTGGAACTCTCTAAAATCAACGAAGATTTTATTCTGCAGGAATTTTGTGAAGACCCTTATGAGTACGGAGTTTTCTATTCGCGTATTCCCGGAAGTAATGATGCATTGATTTCCTCTATCACGCTCAAGAAATTTATGGAAGTGGAAGGAGATGGCAAGCGCACCATTGAAGAATTGATGTCTGCGAACATCAGATTTCAAAAACAGATTAAAAGGCTCAAAAAAGAGAATCCGGAGTTATTGAAGGTAGTTTTAGAAAACGGCCGGAGAGTTTGTTTGGAACCAAGAGGAAATCATTGTTTGGGAACTGAGTTCGTAAATGCCAATTATTTGATTCATCAGGATGTAATCCGTGTGTTTGATGAGATAGTAGCCCAATATGAAGGATTCAATTATGGCCGATTTGACTTAAAAGCGAAAAGTCCGGAAAGTCTCAGAACCGGAGTTGGCTTAACGATTTTTGAACTAAATGGAGTGAGCTCAGAGCCCGGTCACATTTATGATTCAAATTATAATCTATTTAAGGCTTACAAAGATATTGCGCGACATTGGTGGAGAATGGGAAAAATAGCACAGGTTAATTTGAAAAATGGGTTTAAAGTATCAGGAATTAATGAATTTGTTCAATTAGCCGTTAAACATTTTTGGAAATGAAAGTAATCTTGTTGGGCGCTTCAGGGGCGGTCGGAAATTGTGTACTCAAGGAAATAACCTCAGGTACCGATTGGAATTTGGTTTGTATTGCAAGAGCAGAAATTCCTGGTTTCAGCGGAGTACATTGGAAAATATCGGAAAACATAGAGCAAGGCATTTCAGATTCTGAGGGGGATGTGTGGATATGCTGTCTGGGTACGACCATCAAAAAAGCGGGCAGTCAGGAAGCTTTCCAAAAGGTTGATTATGAATTGGTTAAAAAGGCATCTGAACGTGCAGCCATCACAGGGGCTTCACAATTTCACGTAATTTCTGCAATGGGAGCAAACACCGAAAGTCGTATTTTTTACAATAGGGTGAAGGGTAACATGGAAAACGCTGTGTCAAACTCCGGAATACCATCTATTTGCATTTACCGACCCTCGCTTATCGGAACCAAAAGGAAGGAGAGAAGATGGGGAGAGCGTATTGCACTGAAAATATTCTCGCTGTTACAGCCTTTAATGATGATTTTGGCACCGGACTGGGCCATAATTTCAGACCTCAAAATTGCAAAGTGCATCATCAACCGGATAAAAAATCCACGGTCCGGGATTTTGATCATTGAATCCGGTCAAATTCAAAAAGATGTTTAGTCTTGCGACTTGTCGTATTTAGACCAGTCGATTTTATTCATAAAGGCACGTTCCATGGCAGACCAGGTCGATTCATCCCGCCAATGACCGCGGGCATAAACGAATCTGGCTTTTTTCCAGGATTTCTCCTGGTTGTAGCAATGTTTTAAATAATGTGTTGCCACCAAGAGATAATTGGAACGGGTGTGGCCGCCTTTCAGCTTCAATTTTCGATACCAATGCCGAAATGTGTTGTCAATTACCTGCAAATCTCCTTTGCCTATACCATTTCGTTTTTGACGAATAAAATTCCACCTGCTTTCATTCATTCCAATTTCATACACCAATTGTGGAGGAACGCCAATGGAACGGCATACAGAATCGGAATATGCGCGGATTTTATGGTCGGGAATATCTGAGATTAATTGAATTCTGTCCTTTTTACGCCATTTGCGCTGAGGAAACTTTTTGTAATAACCATCAATATGCTCAGGTGAAAATGTTGAGTAAAATGCAGTCCCTGCTTCAAAATAGCTTTTGTTGGCTTCCATTGCCAAACGGTCTCCCCTAAATGGCAAACAGATAATTATGAGCATAGATGAGTACGGCAACAAGGCATTCAAAGCATCCCTGAACCCCTGCCATCCGGTTTGTAATTTTACGTTGATTTTTTTCGAGTTTAAACGCAAAGGCATCTATTTATGGCACAAAGGTACCATATTTTAAGTATTTAGAATGTATTTATAATGTCAAATGATGAAAATGTTGATAAAATAGATAAAATGTTTATACTCTAAACATGACTTTGGGCAGCCAAAAACCTTTCCGCATCCAGTGCTGCCATACAGCCCGATCCTGCTGCTGTTACAGCCTGGCGATATGTTTTATCCTGCACATCCCCACAGGCGAAAACCCCTTCTATATTGGTAATTGTGCTTCCAGGACGTGTTAATATGTAGCCTTGATCATCCAAATCTACCTGTCCTTTAAAAATCCCGGTATTGGGCTCATGCCCGATGGCAACGAAGAATCCTTTGATGGGCAATGTATTTGTTTCTCCGCTTTGGGTATTTTTAATGCGAACGGCTTCAACAACTTGTTCTCCGATGATTTCGTCGGTTTCAGATTGAAAATGTATCTCTATATTGGCTGTGTTCCTTACCCGGTGCTCCATGGCTTTTGAAGCTTTAAAATGATCTTTGCGCACGATCATGTGCACTTTCTGACAAATTTTGGCGAGATAACTGGCCTCTTCACAAGCTGTATCTCCGGCACCTACAATGGCCACATCCTGACCTCTGTAGAAAAAACCATCACAAACAGCACACGCAGAAACTCCTCCGCCATTTAATCGCTGTTCAGAAGGAATTCCAAGCCATTTAGCACTGGCTCCGGTTGCTATAATGACTGTATCTGCTAACAGTTCTTTTTGGTAATCAACAGTTACGCGAAAAGGCCTTCCTTCGGTTAAAACTACTTCTGTAACCATGCCAAACCTAACATCCGCCCCTAAACGAACTGCCTGTTCTTTGAACAAATTCATCATTTCTGGTCCCATAATTCCATGCGGATATCCCGGATAATTTTCAACCTCCGTTGTTATAGTCAGTTGTCCGCCAGGTTGTAATCCTTCGTACATAACAGGTTTCATGTCTGCTCTGGCAGCATAAATGGCTGCAGTATAGCCAGCCGGACCTGAACCTATGATCAGACATTCTACTCTTTCTATATTCTCGTTGCTCATTGGGTGCAAATTTATATCCGGCTTACGATTCCCACGAATGATTTTTTTCTAACGATTGCTGATATCTTTTTGGCGTAATGCCAAACTTTTTACGAAATGTTTCGATAAAATGACTGGAACTGTGATATCCCAGTATTTCCGCTACTTCTGTAATGGGAGTCCGACTTTCGGTCAGGTATTTTCTCGCCATTTCCATCCGGTAAGTATTTAACCAGGTCATTACCGGCTGACCATAAATGTTCCGGAATCCACTCTTAAGATTGTACTCATTCATGCCGGTCTGCTTGCACAATTCCTTCAATGTGGGCGGATTCGCCATCGATTCCATGAGTATCTTCTTAGCCAACCGAATCTTCTTCACGTTGTCCGTATCTTTCAGGAACGGACAGGCTTCCTCATCCGGGTTCTCCCGCACACCGAAAGAAATACTCAATATCTCATATATCTTAGCTCTCTGATATAGTTTTCTCGTATTGGCGGCCACATCATCTGAAAATAACTGGTTCAGTGGAACGTAAAGCTGATGCTCCATAGCGCTTTTGCGATAAAATTTCTTCTGAGCATTCTCACCTTCCAGGAATGAAATCTCTGACATCACATCCATAAAAAGCCCATGGAGTACTTTGGCGTCCAATTGAAGAATAATTACCTGGGATTTTGGTTCGCATACAATTTGAAATGCAACTTTGTCCATCGGATTGTAGAGAGAATAAAAGTTACCGGCTTCGAGTTCCAGGCTGTATTGCGAAGGGGAAAAAAGAAATTTTACGCTGCCTTGTAAATT
Source organism: uncultured Chitinophagaceae bacterium (assembly GCA_964613385.1). Classification (GTDB taxonomy): domain Bacteria; phylum Bacteroidota; class Bacteroidia; order NS11-12g; family UBA9320; genus CAZTGZ01. The sequence goes on along the minus strand of CAZTGZ010000005.1, from coordinate 36,363 downwards.
AAAAATGAAATGCACATATCCCGGAACCAAATGACTCATTCCAACCCCTCTTTCTGTTTGTGTTTGCAATTCAATAAACTCAATTCCATCCTGTAATGCCGATGTTCGAATTGAATCTATTGTGATATTATTGAAATTAAAAATATGATTTTTATCATCTGTTAACATAAACTTAATCTTGTAATTAGTTGAAAATCAAAATTTTGTAAATTGTATTATGACGGATTCAAATTTCGACGAATTCCGATGTTTTTTTTCCATGTTTTGGTATATCTCTTATTTGGAACGATTCTAGATTTGCAGCGTAATTTAATGATAACAATGAAAAGTCTATTACTGTTTGCAACTCTTTTTTTAGCAACAATGGTTTCTGGTCAGGTGAATGATTCAGTCATCACCAATTCTACGAATGATGCTTATTACTCTTTGAGTTCAGGTCAAAAAAATTATTCTGTTTTTAATAATTGGGATTTTGCTTTTGCGACATCCAGCTTTGATGTAAGCGTATTGTCAAATGACGCCGCCGGTATCGAGGTCTATCTCGCCTCTGAAAATGTTGCGGATTGGGCAACTTTAGATACTATGGGAAATACCTGGCGTAGGCTATATAATTCCGAATCCAGTTGGTCTATGGGGTCATTTTGTAATATGGGAACCAATCATCCGGATTATGGTTGGGGCAACTATAACCAAAATCACAGCGTAAGCGCGAAAAGACTCTTTTTCGTAAAACTGAAAAATGGTGAATGGCGCAAAATGATGATTGAGAAAATGGAAACCAACGGAAATTTTACTTTCAAAATGGCGAAATTAGATGGAAGCCAGGAACGCACCTCATCATTTAATAAAACGAATAACAACTCGTATCAGTTCATTCATTATAACGTGAGCAACGACAGTTTTTTTGCACACGAGCCTATATCTGAAAATTGGGATCTGTATTTTACAAAATACCACAGTATGGTAGCCCCGGGCACATATTATCCGGTAAGTGGTGTTAAAATTCATGCATCCATCAATGTGGCTCAGCGAGATGGGCTTATGGTTGAATCAGACGACACTACAGGTCTTTCTTATTCAGGAAACATTACGGAAATTGGTTCTGACTGGAAAACGTACTCATCAACAACTATGTCGTATACCATGGCTCCAGACCGGGTTTACTTTATGGAGTTGAAAAATGGGGATATATGGAAATTGTATTTCACCAAATTTGTCGGAGGCAGTGTTGGTGGGTATTATTTTACCAAAGAACAACTTTTCAGTTCGGCTTCTGTATCTGAATTGGCAAGAACTTTCGTTGTTGCACCAAATCCTACTAACGGGCAGATATCCGTAATTACTCATACTAAGGATGCAGAAATATCTGCCATTCAGATCAAAGATTTAAATGGAAAGACGGTTGCTCAGCAAAATAATTTAAAGTCGGGTCTGGTTGAAAACACCCTTGACCTATCCGCTCAAAACAACGGAATTTATTTTGTTGAATTGATAATTGACGGGAAGACTTATCGCAAGAAGTTGATTTTGACTCGTTAATCGTGAGGATATTTTTATTCATTATTCTTTTTTCAGGAATGGACGTCTTGGCACAGACGTCCATTTCCGTTCGTGATGCGCTTACGAAAGAGTTATTGTCGTATGCAGATGTAAAAATAGAATATGGTGCTCCTCCACAGATTGAATGGAAATTGACAGGTTCAGACGGCAAGATAGTTTTGGATGAGAAATTCTCCTTTCCGATGCAAATTATGGTGAATTATCTGGGCTATGTTACGTTTCGTGAAACCTATACGGCCCCGGGTAATTATGTAATTTATCTCACACCTGATGTGAGATTTCTAAAAGAAGCGGTTGTAACTGACCCTCAAACGAAATGGAATGCTCCGGCCCAGGTTAACCACGTCAATGTGATTCACTCCGAAACCTTTGTTAAAATGGGTGCAAATACCGTTAAGGATGTACTTGTGAACCAACTCAACTTCCGGATTAGTCAAGACAACGCCACAGGGTCTTCACAAATGACCTTGCAGGGGATAGGAGGCCAAAATGTGAAAATTTTGATTGATGGCGTGCCGGTGATCGGGAAAGTATTCGATCAGGTTGATTTATCGCAGCTTAATCTGAACAACATAGAAAAAATTGAGATCATTCAGGGTCCGATGAGCGTTAGTTATGGTACTAATGCATTAGGCGGAACTATTAATATCATCACAAAAAAAGGCAGGGGTAAACAAAAAGAGTTGTCGTTGAGTTCATATACTGAATCCAACAAATCCTGGCATCAATACGGAAGTTACAATTTCTCTAAATCCAAATACAGTTTTCAAATAAACGGGGGAAGAAATTTTTTCGGTGGTTGGCGGGCAGAAGATATTGACCGTACCTGGGATTGGAACCTAAAAGAACATTACTATTCACGGGTTCAATTAGGAAAACAATGGAAAAATTGGGATGCCAATTTAAGATACGAATTTAATCGTGAAAAGATTAAAGACCGTGGAACACCTAATGTATACGGAGAACAAGCCATAGATGAGTATTTTTTTACCCGTCGTAATGATCTGGCGCTTCAAATACATGGCAATTTGAAAAGTAAATGGATTAGTCACACCATGTTGGCAGGAAATTTATATGGTCGTTTACGGGAAAAAAATGTGGTTGATCTGGTCAATTTGACAGAAAAGAAGAGTTCGAATCCTGACGATGCGGACACGACGAAATTCAAATCGCTGTTATTTCGATCTACTTTGCAAAAGGATCTTAAGTATGTCAATAGCCTGTTTGGTGCCGAGGTATCACAGGAATGGGGTCTGGGAGAGCGCATAGGAGAAGGAGAAATGTATATGGGCGAATATGCAGGATTTGCCAGTTTACAATATACCCGAATCAAACAAACCGAAATCAGGCTTGGGCTAAGGGCAGGTTATCATTCCGTATATTCCATGCCGCTCATTCCATCATTTCAATTGGCCTGGGCAGCAAAAAATAACTGGAGCCTCAGAGGCAGTTACGCCAAAGGATTCAGGGCTCCGTCGCTGAAAGAATTATACCTTAATTTTGTAGATGCCAACCATCAGATTTATGGAAACAAAAATTTAGAGGCAGAATATTCGAATAATTTTCAATCCGGCGTATCCTACAAAAAAACGTTTAATCAAAAACATCTCAAAGTTAATTTAGACTTGTTTTACAATAAAATCAACAACCGTATTGATCTGTTTATTACCTCACTAACTGCCGCATCCTATCAAAACATAGGTTGGTTTAACTCCATGGGTTTCAATTTTACTACCAATTATTTAACACCTCGATTTAAGAATCAATTGGGCTATTCCTTGATCGGAATAAAATCTGAAGTATTTAATATAGAAAGCAATGATTTGAGATTTCAGCAGGAAATTCAATACAATATTCAATATGAGTGGAAGCGCACCGGAATAAATTCATCCCTGTTTTTCAAATATTATGGTAAAATTACCAGAGCGGCTAAATCACTTGAAGATGAGCGCATCACCATACAAACCATAGATCCATATACCCTGGCAGATTTAACCTTGAACAAGACTTTTAAAATTGGTATTGATATAAGCACGGGAGTTAAAAATTTATTCAATATTGTGAATGTGAATACAACTCAAAGTGGTGGAGCTCATGCAAGCTCTGGCGGTCTCTCCATAGGTACAGGACGCACTTATTTTGTTAAAATTGGTTATACATGGCGAAACAAGTCCTTATTATAGTTTGTATGCTTACTCTTTTTTCTTGCGAAGAGAAAGAGAAACCAGCCATCCTTTATGACAGGAGCGGATCGGCAACGACCTCATTCGAAATGGGCGAAAGCTATGAATATCAGGTTTATTACAACTTAAAAGAGAATCGTTTGGTGAAAAAAAATCTCAAAACAGATTGGGATTTTGCGTTAAGCTGCGATGCTAATCCGGTTATAGTGCTAAATACTTCGAGAAATATGCTGGCTGCCAGAACCAATAAGAAGAATCTTTCCGAAGTTACAGACACGGCTGGGTTGGAATTTAAAATGGATTTTCCGGCCGGAGATAAGGATAGTTTAGCTATTGGCAAAATGGAAAATCTGGAATATGTATTTGTGATTTGGATGGGATATGATGAAGAAAGCAATGATTTAGGGTATTTCAAAGTTAAATTTAAGGAGAGTGCGGGCGGTGTTGATTTTGAATACAGTCCAGTTCAAGGATCAACATCCCTGAATGGAAGCCTGATTGCAGATTCCAGATATAACCATGTTTTTTATTCTTGCCTGCACCAAAAGAACCAGGAAATTGAGCCATTTAAAGAAGATTATGATCTGTGGTTTACGCAGTATTTGCATTATTTTCTGGAACCGGAAGTTACCCCTTATTTGGTTTTAGGTGCCTTGTTAAATCCGCATTTGACAAGAGCCTGTGTCGTGAATAATATAGAATATCAAAAGGTAGTATTATCCGATACCATTCAAAATGGGATGAGTAATTTACGCGATGCAGTAGGATATAGCTGGAAGTTCTTTTCACTTGAAGAAAACAAGTATTCTATAGTCCCAAATCGCAATTATATTATTCAAACTCAGGAAGGTTTGTTTTATCGATTGGCATTTACAGATTTCTATAATAAAGATGGAATAAAAGGGGCACCGGCATTTATATTCGGTGTTATTTAGGTGCACCTATTTTTTCTGCTGATTGATTAACTGCACCATATTTCCCCAAACTTCCGCCACGCTAATATACAATGTTGGATTTTGATCTTCTGGGAGCACCGAAGCTTCTGCTCTATTCAAATAATGAATTACTTTTACCCAAGATCCCATTGGATAGAATACGCCTTTGACACCTTTTCCAAACAAACCGATGGTTGGTTTTTTACTTAGCGCAGCAATATGTAAAGGGCCACTTTCATTGCCAACAAAAAACTCACTTTTATCGCATAAGGCCTTTAAATCCGTTAATGATCCTTTGCCACAAAAGGAAACAGTACCTTTTGGAAATAAATGAAGGTTCTTTTCAACAAAAGCAGATTCCTCAGGGCCCCCAACAATGACCGTTTGTATTTGAATTTTTTGATTAATTTGATGTGACAGTTCTGCAAATCTTTCTATGGGCCATCTCCGATCCGGATCTGTAGCTCCCGTGTGCATAATCCCGAATTTCTCAAGATTATTCTTTTCTATGAAGAAATCTGCGCAATTGATTTTGAGGAGATGTAAAGATCTGAGGTTGAATGGATTGGAGCTGATTTTCATATACGGTTCTCGAGAGTAAAGGTTTGATGATCTCAAGATTGGTGAAAAGTTCCTGTTTCTGACCTCCCTTCAGTTTATTCCTCAATCTTACACTGGCACGATCGAAGCGAAATCCGGGCAGGGAAATTAAACTCCTGAAAAGGGAAATATGGTTACCCCGAAGTTCCAGCCATAATTGAAATCTGCCTGTCGGAGGCGCGTGAATAATATGGTCGATATATGGATTATTCTCCAAAATTCCGGAGGCCGCTGGCTTGCACCAAACGGTAATTTCAGATTGAGGAAATGCCTCTTTAAGTATCTGAAATAAAGGTGTAGCATAGACCATATCACCTATTTCATCGAGTTTTACAATCAGCATACGATTCAGACGTTGATTCGTATACTTCCGCAATCGGAATGGCCAGCCCAGAATGACGTTGGCCAGATATAGAATTTTTTCAGCGTTCAATGGGTTGTGGGGTAAAGAGTATTGGTCTGCTGGGACTGGCATCGCTCAGCAACGGAGCTATTTGTAACTCAAGCGCATACAAACCATCGTTGAGTGATTCGGGGAAATTGGCCAATTCGGTAATGGTCGCATTCAAACGTGTATGTTCAGGGTATTGCCAAAATGCATGATGGGAGGCCAATGAACCACCGTCTTCTTCCCGATCTACAGAGGGTTGGTCTACAATTAAATGTTCCACGCATTTTTCTGCCAACCATTTGCACAATTCAGGGGCCAAATAGGTGGGATTGGTGCCGGAGTAGTCATGTTCGGGGTTCTGAGGTTTGCGAAAAGTGCGTAGCATGATAGCTTCCGGTAATTCTGGCAAAGAGTCAGGCAGTGATTTCAAACCTACAATCCTATCTCCATTTTCCTGGATATCCGGAAGTGCGGTAATCAACAAGGCCCATTTAAGCCCTGGTTTCAGAACGTCATGGATATAGACAGGTTCTTTTGAAATATGACCGACGCTCTCTGTATGTGTACCGTTGCCATGTGGACTCAGGGTTAAAGTTGCGCAATTGCAAGGGCCACCTTTCTGAACAGAACCAATGAAACTCCCTGCTTCAAATGGCAAAAATTGAGGCTTGGGCAAATGAAATGCGCGCACTCCACCTTGGTGTTCAAGAGGTAATGATAAGTCTGTAAACTTCGTTGTATCAATCTTATAGGATTGATCCTGATATGTTAGCTGAAGATTCAATTTGCAGTGTAAACTGCTTACAAATGTATTACTTTGTGCGAATGAAATTTGAAAATGAATTTCAATAAAAGCCTGAATACTTACGAAATTAAACGTTTATGGAAGGCGGCATTGTTGCTGTTTGCAGCTGCAATCGGTATGTTTTCATTGTTGTATACGCATAAATTGGTTTCTCAATTAGAAATTGAAGAAAGGCAAAAAGTACGGCAATGGGCTGAAGCCACCAGATTATTGTTATCGCCTGACTATCAGGGAGATGTTGATTTTTTATTGCAAATTGTGATGGCCAATAACACCATCCCTGTTATTTTAACGGACGCCAACGGAAACATCAACAGTTCGAGAAATCTGGATTCCATCACCGGTAGTGAATTACAAGATCGAATAGAACAAATGAAAAAGACCAACGAACCTCTCGAAATAGAGTTTATAGAAGGGGAGAAGGTTTTTGTTTACTACGAAGACTCGGTCATTTTAACCAAGCTAAAATACTACCCGTATTTCCAATTATCGCTCATTGCATTGTTTTTGGTGGTGAGTTATTTCGCCTTTAGTTATAGTAGAAGAGCAGAACAGAATCAAGTATGGGTGGGCATGAGCAAGGAAACCGCACATCAATTAGGAACACCTATTTCGAGCTTATTGGCGTGGATAGATTACCTGAAAAGCGAAAATCCCGATATAAATCCAATGGTAATTAATGAAATGAGCAGGGATTTAGATCGATTACAGCTGATTACAGAAAGGTTTTCTAAAGTGGGAAGTTCTCCGGTGTTGGAAAAGAGAAATTTAAATGAATGCGTAGCAGAAGCCGTTTATTATTTGGAAGTGCGCGCACCCAAAAAGGTACATTTTGAGATAGTGATGCCTTCTGAGCCGATTTTTGTCAATATCAATTATCCACTTTTTGCATGGGTCATTGAAAATATTACCAAAAATGCCATGGATGCGATGGATGGACAAGGCAAATTGATATTTCAGACATTTGTTCAGTCGGATCATGCAGTGTTGGACATCATTGATAATGGTAAAGGTGTTCCGAAGTCTAAATTCGAAACAATTTTTAAGCCCGGATTTACGACCAAAAAAAGGGGCTGGGGACTAGGTCTTTCATTGGTTAAAAGAATCGTAGAAAACTACCATAAGGGAGAAGTTTTTGTCAAGGAATCTATTCCAAACCAGCGCACCGTATTTCGGGTCATGCTAAAAATTGCTTAGTCCAGAAGTTGAATTCCTTTCAACTGAGCCAGTCGTTGAATTTTAATGGTTTCAAAAGCGGCTTTATGTGTTTCAAGAATGGGAATAGTGGGAGGGGTTTTCACCTTGAAGGGATCCACCTGGCGGCCGTTTTGCCAGAAACGGAAACATAAATGGGGTCCGGTTGCCAAACCGGTGCTGCCAACATATCCGATTACCTGACCTTGTTTTACATGTCTTCCCTTTCTGGCTGTAGGATGTATCCTGCTCATGTGAAGATACTGAGTAGTAATGGTTTGATTGTGCTTGATTTTAACATAATTGCCATTCCCTCTACCGTAACCACTTTCTATAACAATGCCATCGCCCACCGTTCTGATTGGCGTTCCGTGCGGGGCAGCATAATCAGTTCCCAGATGAGCTTTCCATATTTTTTGAACAGGATGAAATCTTTTCATGGTATACCTTGAGCTAATTCGACTATAATCAAGGGGGGCTTTTAAGAACGCCTTTCTAAGACTTTTACCGTTCTGATCAAAATACTGATTATCAATATCTTGCACATAGTTGATGCCAAAGTATGATTCACCCATCCAATTGAATTCTACCGCGATGATTTTGCCCAAAGCCGCATATTTCCCCTGACAATGCAGTTCTTCATATACAACTTTGACCCAGTCATCTTTCTGAATCTTAAAGAAGTCAATCTGCCAGGCCAAAATCTCCGACAATCTGAATCCTAATTCTCCGCTGATTTGGTTTTTATTAAACGTTTCAATCAACGATCCGTGAATGCGCAATCCAATGCTTTTTTGAATGGTATCAACAGGCAATAGATGCCTATATACAAATTGACTGTCTTTAAATTGAAAGACGATGTAGGACCAAGGGTTTTCCCTGTAAACAAAATGCGTTGCCTGCTTAATGCTATCTTCGGTATATAAAATGGAATATGCTTCGGAATGTCGAATTTTTCTTACGTCGAATACATTTTTGTATGCTACCGACATTTTAGACAGTAGATGCCCGGAAACGCCATATGGCTCAAGTATTTCACTGAGTATTTGCCCGGACTTAATTACCCCATGGTCAATTTTCTTATCGTTCAGTGGAATATGCAGAAACTTTAAAGTATCAGGAATGGGTTCTACGGTTGGTTCTCTGGTTTCTACCTCAGATGGGGTAGAATTGCATGCTGCCAATCCAATCATATAAGTGATGCAAATCAGCATATTGAAAAATGTTATTGATCTATATTTCAATTTCAGTTGTTGTATGGATACATTTGCAAATAAGAACTCGAAATTAAATTTTAAACGAATAAAAATGGCAAAACAATTTACAGACGGCAACTTTGATCAAGAGGTATTGAAGTCAGACATCCCGGTATTGGTAGATTTTTGGGCAGAATGGTGCGGACCATGCAGAATGGTAGGCCCGATAGTGGAAGAAATTGCCAGGGACATGGAAGGAAAGGTATCAGTTGGTAAATTGAATGTGGATGAAAACCCTGAAATTCCTTCGAAATATGGAATCAGAAGTATTCCAACCTTGATGATTTTCAAGAATGGTGAGTTGGTGGATAAAATTGTAGGAGCGGTTCCGAAAGCATCGATTACCGGAAAGCTTAATCCACATTTGGCGTAATCATATTTCAACGAATTAGGCCCGGACCTGAACGAGGTTCGGGCTTATTTTTTGTAATAAATCCAATTTTTGACGTTCTTAAGCTAAAATCGAACAGGAAATGATACTGGATCAGGAATTGTTGTCAACCGGAAACCTAGAATTGGTTGCGAATCAAGTAATGGAAGGTTTTATTACGGGTATGCACAAGAGTCCATTTCATGGATTTTCGGTCGAATTCGCAGAACATCGGCAATATAATTCCGGTGAATCCACAAGGCATATAGATTGGAAACTTTTTGGAAGAACAGAGAAAGTGTTCGTAAAAAAGTACCAGGAGGAAACAAATTTAAGGTGTCTGCTCTTAATTGACATGAGCCCTAGCATGTATTATCCATCTAAAGGATTGAGCAAATTGGGATTTTCCGTAGTTGCAGCAGCAACTTTGCTCAAAATGTTAAGCAAGCAACGAGATGCAGCAGCTCTGGCTTTTTTCGATGATCACATCAAGTTTCAAAGTGAAACAAAAAGCACCCCGTCGCATTATCGGATGCTGCTGAGTAAATTGGCGGAATTGAGAGAAACCCGAAATGCAACAGGTTCCAGTAGGGTGGTAGAAGTTTTGCATGAGATTGCTGAAAAACAACACCGACGCTCCTTAATCATTCTGTTCAGCGACATGTTCGATCAAAGTGAAGCACAGGACGACCTTTTTCAGGCGCTTCAACATCTTAAGTACAATAAACACGAAGTGGTATTGTTTCATACCTTGCTTGAATCGACAGAGTTGAATTTTGACTTCGAAAACAGACCATATTTGTTCGAAGATGTGGAGAGTGGAGAGAAACTCAAATTATTTCCGGATGAGATTAAGGATTATTACTTGCAGAAAATGGAATCCTTTCACAAAGAACTGAAAATCAAATGCGCCCAATATCATATTGATTTTATTGAAGCAGGAATTGAGAAAGGATTTGAACAGATTTTGCTGCCATTTCTGATTAAACGTCAAAAGATGCGGGGTTGATTTTTATTATTCCAGACTTTTGAACAATAAAAGGCATTAATAATTGATGAATCAAAATGCTTCCCTTAATTTCGAAAACATTCCAGCATCATTATGCGAAGATTTAGACCGGAGAATATAGTAATTATCGAAGCCCAATCGGAACTTGGGGCAGGAAAAAGAGGCGCAAGTTTAGGTCCTAAAGCCCTTCGAATCAGAGACTTGAACAAAAATGGTGTCTTTAAGGGGATGAAGACCATTTCGATCAGTTCCTATGACGTTTTGCTCAACCTTAAAGACGATGAATTTCCAAAAGCCAAAAGCATTGGACATATTTTTGATTTTAATCGATTATTGTCAGTAACAATAGAAAAGGAACTGGAGAAAGGACATTTTGTGATTTTGCTTTCAGGAGATCACAGCAGTGCTATGGGAGGGGTAAGCGGCTTCAGAAATTCGATTAATCACGAAGAATGCCAATTAATCTGGGTCGATGCTCATGGTGACCTTCATAGTCCATATACCACTCCGAGCGGAAATATGCATGGTATGCCATTAGCCGCACTGATGGGGATAGATAACAGGAAGCCCGATTCTATATTGGATCCGGCTACTTCAACTCAATGGGATTCACTAAAAAATGAGTTATCTCAAGGTAAATTTTTAACACCAGAAGAATTATTGCTCATAGGCATAAGAGATTTGGAATCCGAAGAGTGGGATCTGATTGCCAAATCAAATCTGAGACATTTAACGGCCGAAAATTTCAAAACAATAACCGACCTATCCGCAAATCAAACGTTTAATCAATGGTTAAAGTCGAAACCTACGTATATATCCTTTGATGTAGATGTAATGGATCCATCTATTTCTTGTGGCACCGGCACGCAAGCAGCCAATGGATTTCTCAAACATCATGTAGTTGATTTGTTACATCATCTTTTGGACAAATGCGATACGCATGTACTTGAGATAACCGAGGTAAATCCATTATTGGACAAAAAAGCATGCACGATTGATTTGACGCTGGAAATAATGGAGGCACTAATAAATAAATAGAATTAACAATAGATTTTGTTAGAAATTTATGTTAATTTCGCTAGAAAATAAAATAAACTACTATTTATATTAATATGGGAATAATATTGTTAGTTGATGATGATTCTATTCAAAATATGCTGACCTCGCGGTTGATTCAATTCAATGGGGTTAACAATGAAATCATCAGCTATACAGATCCTTTGCAGGCATTGGATTATTTGAGGAGGCACATGGAAGAAATACAATGTATTTTTCTCGATCTGAACATGCCGGAATTAAATGGATGGGAGTTTCTTGATCGCTGTCAGGATTTTTTAGACTTGCCCGTATTTATATTGACATCTTCACTCAGTATTGTTGACCAAAACAAATCCCAGGATTATCCTCAGGTAAAGGAATTTATCAGCAAGCCATTGAGCAATGAACGAATGGAATATTTGAAACAACAGTATTTCGTTCAGAATTCTGATCATTAATGGTTCATAGCTCCAATCGAGGGCTAAACAAGGAAAATTTTGAAATTGAACGGGCTTCGCTCATGATCCCGGATTGGAGGGGCTTAAAACAAAAGATCAGTGCCTTCGGCAACTGTTTTTTATGTCTTGCACATCTAAACTCAAGCAAGCTTGGTTTATCTGTTTAGACATAAAAAAACCGGCTGTCGCCGGTTCTTTTGCGGAGAGAGAGGATTAGTTCGCTTCGCTCATGATCCCGGATAGGAGAGGCTTAAAACAAAAGATCAGTGCCTTCGGCAACTGTTTTTTATGTCTTGCACATC
>CAZTGZ010000005.1:16832-24162 GCA_964613385.1 uncultured Chitinophagaceae bacterium | reverse complement strand
CAAGCTTGGTTTATCTGTTTAGACATAAAAAAACCGGCTGTCGCCGGTTCTTTTGTTTTGCGGAGAGAGAGGGATTCGAACCCCCGGACCTGTTACAGTCAACGGTTTTCAAGACCGCCGCATTCGACCGCTCTGCCATCTCTCCAAAGGGTCGCATTTAATAAGGGTGCAAAAATAGAAAATGGTTATTACTCTACAAACCTTTTTTTATGGCAGCTTTTTCTTCAGCCAGGTCGATGCTGCTATTTAACTCAAATCCTATGAGCACCACGATGCAATTAAAATAGATTAATACCATCAAAGCGATAAGTGTTCCAATTGAACCATAAAGCTTGTTATATGAATTGAAAGAGTTTACATAGTACGCAAAACTGAACGTGGTCAACACACTTAAGAAAGTGGCAACGCTGCCTCCAGGAGAAAAAAAACTCCACCTATGATTTTTTTGAGATCCAAAGTAATATAAAGAGCTGATTATCAAGTAAAATAAAATGAATATGGACAAATATTCTATGACTTGTACTATAGTACCATAGTAAGTTCCTTTGAGTACATCGTTCTCATTGAGCCAATTCAAGGTGATGTTCAGATAAGTGATGAGTAAAATACTCACAACGAGAATCAGGGCGACCAGTATGGTCAAAAAAATGGAGCGGAGCCGAAGCATATACCAGGATCTTCTGAATGACCTTGGAGTATATTTTTGAAAAGCGCTTAACATGCTCAAAAATCCATTGCTGCCAAAAAAAATGGCTGCGATAAAACCAAATGAAAGCAGATCACCTCTTTGTCTCTTTAAAATATCTGCTATCGTAGATTTCATTGTTTCATATGCGTTGTGCGGCAATAAATATTTAAAGTACGATAAAATGTCATCATGCAAACTGTCAATGGGTATGTAAGCGATGGTCGTAAACAAGAAAATGATCGCGGGAAAAAGAGCTAAAAAAAAGCTGAAGGCAAGGCTGGATGCCCTCAGATTCAAATCTGCATCGAACATTGAACGCAGGAAATATTTTCCGACATAAAATACTGACTGTCCGCGAGATCCGGGGAATGTGACTCTTTTAAGCCAATTGATTAATTTATTAAGGGATTGTTCAATCAACATGAAACCGCGTCACAAAGGTATTTGAATTGGCCTAAATATGCTTGTATATCGATGTTTCTTTTGTCGGTTCAGGAGCGTTTAGGTAGATTTGCCAAAAAATAAATTATGTCAGAATTACACAATTTTTCTGCAGGTCCGGCAGTATTGCCAAAGTCAACGATTGATGCTTCCATAGAAGCATTAAAGAACTTTGCCGGTACCGGACTGTCTTTGTTAGAAGTGAGCCACAGGGGCAAAGAGTTTGTGGCTGTTATGGACGAAGCCAGATCTATGATCAAAACACTATTAGGCCTGGGTGATGAATATGAAGTGATTTATTTGCAAGGTGGTGCAAGTCTGCAGTTTTTAATGGTAGCCATGAACTTATTGGAAAAGAAGGCTGCCTATACAGATACAGGAACCTGGGCCTCCAATGCCATAAAGGAGGCTTCTCCTTTTGGTCAAATTGAGGTTGTAGGAAGCTCAAGAGACGATCAATATACCTACATTCCCAAAGGTTATGTGATTCCTGATGATGCAGATTATTTTCATTGCACATCCAACAACACAATTTACGGTACTCAAATGCACGAATTTCCGGATTGCCCGGTCAACCTTGTTTGCGACATGAGTTCAGATATATTTTCGAGACCACTCGATGGAAACAGATTTGAGCTCATTTATGCAGGAGCACAGAAAAACCTGGGGCCTGCAGGTGCTACTGTAGTTGCCATTAAGAAGGATATTTTGGGAAAAGTTAGCCGAAAGATACCATCAATGTTGTCCTATGAGGTCCATATTAGTAAGGAGTCTATGTTTAACACACCTCCGGTGTTTTCGGTTTTTGCAACTTTGCAAACCTTGTTGTGGATACAAAAAACTGGACTTGAAACGATAGGAGCAGTGAACAAAAGCAAGGCTGAATGTCTTTACACGGAGATTGATCGAAATCCATTGTTTTATGGAACGGTTAAATCAGAAGATAGGTCATGGATGAATGCTACTTTTAAACTACACGATGAATCTTTGACAGATTCATTCCTGGCAGCTTGTAAAGAGGCCGGAATCAGCGGATTAAAAGGACATCGGTCGGTTGGGGGATTTCGTGCCAGTATGTACAATGCCCTTGAACTTAAAAGTGTAGAGGCATTAGTTAATGTAATGCAAACGTTTAATTAATAGCAAGTCATGAAGATTTTAGCCAACGATGGAATTGATGCTGCCGGAAGAGATTTGCTCGAGGCTGCAGGTTTTGAAGTAAATACTACGCATTATAGCCCTGAAGAAATATTGAATATTATTTCTGACTTTGATGTTTTATTGGTCAGAAGTGCAACCAAAGTCAGTAAAGAGGTAATGGACGCTGGTCAACTAAAAGTGATTGGCAGAGCAGGGGTCGGGATGGACAATATTGACTTGAATTATGCCGCCCAAAAGGGAATAGCCGTTTATAACACACCATCTGCTTCCAGCACCAGCGTGGCAGAATTGGTTTTTGCGCATTTATTGGGGTTGTGCAGGAATCTCCCTAAAACCAATCGGGTTATGCCGGAATATGGTGATACACAATTTAATGCACTGAAGAAAGAAAGTTCGTCAGGCTCTGAAATATTTGGAAAAACAATTGGCATTATAGGATTTGGTAGAATTGGCCAGGAAGTTGCGCGAATCGCTTTGGGATGCGGTATGAAGGTTTTGGCTCATGACCCTTTTGTAAGAAGTACGGAAGTTTCTTTGTCGATGCATCCATTTCACCAAACACAAGAAATTAAAGTTCACATTGAAACCATTGGTTTGGATGAACTTTTGGCAAATTCAGATTATGTAACATTACATTTACCTGGAAAAAATGAACCGGTATTGTCTGCTTCCAAACTTGAACTCATGAAGGAAGGTGCTGGATTAATCAATTGTGCAAGAGGAGGAGTGGTTGATGAAAAAGCATTATTGAAATTATTGGAAAACGGAAAGATTAAGTTTGCCGGTTTGGATGTTTTTGAACAAGAACCTCCTGTATTTATGGATATTTTGAAAAACCCAAAAGTGTCATTATCCCCTCATATTGGGGCTTCCACCTCAGAAGCTCAGTGGAGAGTAGGCGTGGAACTGGCAAATAGGGTTATCCAACATTTCCAATCATCCCATGCCTGATATATTTCCTTTTCAAGGTCTGAGGCCGGCAGTTGGTCTCGAATCAAAAGTAAGTGCGAAATCGACCGATTTTTCATCGATAGAGGAGATGAAATTGTTCATTAAAAACAACCCATACACCTATCATCGTGTTACGAAAACATCCCTGATAGAAGAAATGGCCAGTCCGGATGAACAACTACGCATTGCATCTGCATATCTGGACGGATTGAAAAATTCGAATATTCTGGTTCGAGACCAGGAAGAATGCCTGTATTTGTACGCACAAAGACAAGGGATAGAAATATTTTCATGTTTGTTGGCGCTTTGCTCAATAGCTGATTATGACGATGATAAAATTAAACGTCATGAAAATACACAAATCGTTAAGGAGAAAATGATGTCGTCGCTATTTGAAGCGACCGGGGTTTTAGGTGAAGGTGTTTTATTGACCCATTCTCATCATGAAAATCTACGCGATATTTATGTAAATATCAGTAAGCAGTGGCCGGATTCAGAATTCATAACACCGGACGGAAGAACTCATAGCATATGGAAAATCTCCGATGAAGATCACGTTTCTGCCATAAGACGGATTCTTAAAACGGAAAACTCTTTTTATATCGCAGACGGACATCACAGAAGTGCCACTGTGAGCAGGCTGAATTCAATATATCCTAATGGAAAGTATCAACGATTCCTGGCCTGCCTGATCGATGAAACTCAGATTAGAGTTTCTCCTTTTTTTAGGTGGGTTGGTCAGGTCCAAATTTCAGGAATTGACGAAATTTTGGATAAAATCGGTCCCAATTACAAATGTTTTCCAACTGAAGACAGCGTGTTTCATCCAGAGCACAAAGGTGAATTTGGCATGTATTTCAGAAAAGCATGGTACAAACTTGTGCCCAAATTTCAATCTCTTCAACTCGATCTTCCGGATAGCCTGGATGTGAGTTTGCTGGAGAAGAATATTCTTAAGCCATTATTTGAAATTGCAGATCCCAAAACTGACCATCGCCTGGCATATAAACCATGTGATGAAAACAAAGAGGAGTTTTGTGAAAAAATCGATAATGGCATGTATGAAATTGGTTTCACTTTGCACGCACCAGAGATAGGGGAGATAAAGCAGGTATCCGATCTGCACCTCACGATGCCACCTAAGTCGACTTATATCGAACCAAAACTAAGGTCCGGTATGGTTATTTACGAATTTTGAACAGCAAAAGGATTTCTAATTTCCGTCTTCACAAAACTCCACAAAAAGGTAAACATATAAGTGAAGATTATACCGGATACAAACAGGTTCAAACCAGGGTTGCCCAAAATATCGTTTTTATAGAAGCTTAAACCGGCTATGTAACTAGAAATCAACCCGTTAAATGTTTTTTCATAAATTGGATCGTACATCCAAGCCCCAAAATTTGTCAGTAAAAAGAAAATAGTCGATGAAATGATGCTCAATTTTATCAAATGCATCGTACCTCTCTCATTTCTTTTAGAGGCATTCGCTCCCAGGGTAATAGTAATGAAATGGGCGAGGTAAACCAATGCAAAACTGATACTGAACATATAATCCATATTGCTTTGATTTACCAAAGACAAAACGATATCACTTAAAAGCACTCCACCGAGTGTAAGCACGTAAGCTCTGGATTTATTTGAAATAAAAAATCCACTGGTCAGGGCGAAAGCTCCAATCGGACTAAAATTCGGAACAGAGATTACAAACCTCAACAAACCTACGACGACTATTCCGGCTACCAAAATCAACCATTCTGACTTTTTCATTTTTTTATAACGTTTAGGCAAATATAAAACATTGAAATAGGGCTCCCAAATATTCTCATTTTTCAATTCTATACCGGCATTGTTTGTGTATTCGTAAGTAATTGAAAAACAACACACAATAGTAAGTACATAAAGTAAAGATTCAAACATTTTCGAACACCTAAGACGACTAAATTTTACAATTGTTCAAAACCACATCCTTCACAATTGTAAAATTGGGTTTACTTTTGTAAAATGGATAGATTAAATGAACGGCTAGTCCGGATTATGGATAGCATGGGGTACAAGAAATCAGAATGGGCAGAATTATTGGATATAAGTCCTGCCATTATTACCCATATATACAAAGGGAGAAACAAGGCTGGAGTGGATTTCGTGCAGAAAATATTAAAAAAGGTACCTCAGGTAAATGAGAGATGGCTCTTGCTGGGAGAAGGAGACATGATTAAAACAGCAGAATCCGGAATTCCAATGATTTTAAAAGAGAAATTACGGGTATTAGAGACGGAATTGCTCATGCATCAGATGCATTCTAAAAGCTGGATCTCTAAAATTAGTGAAATCAATGGGATACTTTCTTCTGCCGGTCTGCCGAACGAATAATGGCAATACCTACGAGTATCAGAAGCATTCCGAATAATTGATATAAGCCCGTTTGTTCATGGTCTATCCAACCCCAGAACATGGCAAATACCGGGATTAAATACGTGACACTCGAAGCTAAAACCGCGTTGGTCATCTGTATTAAACGATTAAACAACACCAGGCTGATGGCGGTACCAACAAGTCCGAGCAGCACAATGGCCCCGATGGAATATTTTATTTGTTCTTGATTTAACTGAATCGAGAAGAAGTCTTGATACCAAAGAACAATTGTAGCTAAAGGCAGCATGAATACGATGGGCATTGCCGCGACAATCCATGGATTATAATGTCCGAGCTTTTGCTTAATGATGTTGACATTGATCCCATAAAGAAAGGTAGCCAATACGACCATAAGCCCTTCTATTTCTGCTTGAATCCCCATTGCTCCCGGTTTCAAAAGAATAATGCAAAGAGCACCGGTGAATCCAAGTCCTACTCCATAAGCTTTCCTTTTCTCAAACGGTTGAGCGATAAATAGCACCCCAATAATCCAGGTGAAAATTGGTGTGAGGGCATTCAAAGCCCCCGCCGTTGAGCTATTGATATGCATTTGTGCAGTCGTGAACAGAAATGCAGGAATCCCACTGCCGGTTAAACCGGATATCAGTAATATTTTATAATCCTTTGGATCTACTTTTCGTATATAAATAAAAAAAACAGGTAGAAAGAAAACGCCTGCTACGAATAAACGCAACGCGGCTACTTGAAAAGCATTCAATGACTTAAGTCCTTCCTTCATCAGAATAAAACTTGAACCCCAAATAAAGGCAAGTATGAGAATCAGGAAAATAGGTAGCCAGTTTTTACTCGTCATGCTTCTTCAAGTGTTACTTTAGGTAGCAATGGATGTATGATTTTGTACCAAAGCGGAGGTATAAGCGACAATAAAACCATAGCCGGGTAACCCAATGGCATTTGTGGAGCCTTTGGAGTGCTTTCTAACTGATGATAAGGTATTTGACTATTTTTATGATGAGAGGGGTGCAATGGCAGTTCGAACAACAACAATCTGCCAGGTAAGTAATCGCAATTCCAGCTATGCAATTCAGTAACTCGTTCATAGATTCCGGGCTGTATTTCTTTTCTTTTCAGGCCATAATGCTCAATATAGTCGATACACTCCAAAAGCACGATTCCGATCATGGCCACAACAAGGTAATAAAGTAACACTTTAACACCTAGCGTTAGACCAATGACTGTGAGCCATATAGATTCGATAATTATGAACCTGAGTATTAGGTTGTCAGCAGACCAAAAAGACTTATTTTTAAGATAAAGTCTGTGTTTTTCCAGTGAAATCGCATGTAAGAAGGATGCAGGAATACAGCGCCACAAAAAGGCATAAATATGTTCATCTTTCCTGGCAGAAGCCGGATCTTCAAAAGTTGCCACATTCCGATGATGTCCCCGATTATGTTCAATATAAAAATGCATATATAGGGAAGACATCAATAGAGATAGAGAGAATATTTTTTCGAATTTTCGTTTCCTGTGTCCTAGTTCATGTGCTACATTTATTCCGGTTATTCCGCACAACAATCCCATAGATAAAATTCGCCCAATACGCACATAATCAGGCATTTCGCTTGTTATATCTAAAAGGAAAAAAGCCAAAAGCGCAAAATGTATGGGTATCAGGGAATACAGTAGGAAGGAGTGAGCTCTGTCTTTAAA
>CAZTGZ010000005.1:0-16822 GCA_964613385.1 uncultured Chitinophagaceae bacterium | reverse complement strand
CCAATCCAAAAATCCAACACCGGAACTAATATAAATGCGAAAATTGGCAAGCTAAATGTCCAAACGTCGCGGCTGCTTAAGGAAATCCAACCTAATAACGGGATAATATAAAAAAGGGAATAAACCGGTATCACAATAGAGTAATTTGATCACCGCTGGTAAAGGACTTTTTATCGTCTGTTTCCTTTTTTTCTTTTTTTTCCTTTTTGGCAGTTCCTTTCTTGACTGGTGATTCAGGTTCTGCTTCGTCAATTTCGATTGCTTCGGTTTCACCGGATTCTAACTCAGGAGCATCCTCAATTTCTGAATCTACTTCATCAATTTCCTGAAATTCCTCTTCTAATCCATGTTCTATTGCAAGACTTGTATCGCTCAGGTCTTCCAATAGTTTGATTTTTAAGTATTTGTCATATGTCAATTTATTCCCAATACTCTTCCATCCTTTCACATCAATAAAGTCGTTCAGATCTATTGTATTGACCAACTTTTCGCCACTTTTCTTTTCCGAATGCAATTCAACTACGGGTTTGATCCAATGTAGCGCATGCATCAAACGATTTCCTTTTCCTTCCGGAATAAATAAGAAACGTTTATTAACCGTTGTTGTCTCGATTTTGAACCGCTTTACATAGGGTGCCTTTTGGGCTTCATCATAGTATATGGCTGTAATGATCAGGGAAGGGTCAAATTTCAACATCCAAAGGATATCTTTGACTTCATAACGATTTGTTAACTCATGGTCTGTGAGTTCGTATTCTCCATTGTGGTAAACCAACAGGATCTTGTCATCCGTATTAAAGTTGCCCAACATATTGCCGTGTCCATCAATATTTAGTCTACCAATGCTTGGGTCAAACCAAATATCGCGACCGCCGATGGTAGATTTGCCTTTTTCCTTTAGTTCTACTTTGCGGATTCGATACTTAGTAGCCAAATTTCCCATGCTCGACCTGCCTCTGATCGATAATTCAGAGAATTTGTAATCAAAAACTTTGATTCTCGCCCTGGCCAGTCCGTGTAAATAGATCGTAACCGTTTCAGCTTCGCCATTTGGGTTTGCTGAAAACCATATGATTTTGGATCCCGCATTCCCTTGAGTAATATCGTATTCACGGTCTCTGGTAATGGAGGTAACCGGAAATCTTTTTGCAAAAAGCTTTTGAGATTTTCCATCCAGGTATAATACGTTGTAGACCATGCGCACATCATTCTTGCGCCAAACGGCTACATAAAGGAGATTTTTGCCGAAAAAGGCCTTTTCGGATACCTTTGATATCTGGTATTTGCCATCCTGACGAATCACAATAATATCATCGATATCGCTGCAATCGCATATGTAAGTGTCCTTTTTCAAACCGTAACCCACGAAACCTTCCTCCATATTGGCGTATAGCTTTTCACTCGCTACTGCTACAACCGTCGCATTGATATCTCCGAATTTCCTTTCTTCAGTTTTTCTTTCTTTTCCTTTGCCGTATTTATCCAACAAGTTTTTAAAATAGGCAATGGCATATTCCGTCAAATGCAAAATGTGGTTTTCGACTTCCGCCAATTGATTTTCAATGCTTTTGAGCAATTCATCAGCCTTGAAACCATCGAATCGTGAAATACGTTTAATTCGGATTTCTGTAAGTTTGGTGATGTCCTCAACAGAAATCTGCCGCTTAAAAAGTGGTTTAAAAGGGGTGAGGCCCTTGTCAATGGTCTGCAGAATTTCATCCCAGGTCTCACATTCTTCAATATCTCGGTAAATTCTATTTTCTATAAATACCTTTTCCAATGAACTGAAATGCCATTTTTCTTCCAGATCATGTTTTTTGATATGAAGCTCCTGATTTAAAAGGTTAACGGTATTTTTAGTAGAGATTTCTAAAATGTCATTCACCCCAAGAAAGTGGGGTTTGTTTTCTATAATAATACAGGCATTTGGCGAAATGCTTATTTCACAATCTGTGAATGCATAAAGGGCATCTATTGTTTTATCAGGAGAGATTCCGGGCGCCAATTGAATTTCTATCTCTACTTCACGGGCAGTATTATCAATAACTTTTTTGATTTTGATTTTGCCCTTTTCGTTGGCTTTTAGAATAGAATCGATTAAACTCCCCGTTGTAATTCCGAAGGGAATTTCCTTGATAAGCAGGGTTTTTTTATCCTTTTCCTCTATGGTGGCCCTTACTTTAATTCTACCACCTCTGCGCCCTTCATTATAATCAGTAAAATCCGCCTGACCACCGGTTGGGAAATCCGGTTTAATATCAGTTTTCTTTCCTTTAAGAATATCCATCGAAGCTTTGATCAGTTCGATGAAGTTATGGGGTAATATTTTAGTAGATAATCCCACAGCAATTCCTTCAACACCCTGGGCCAATACAAGGGGAAATTTTACCGGCAGGGTAATAGGTTCCTTTTTTCTACCATCGTAGGAAAGTTGCCAAAGGGTAGTGTCTTCATTATAAAGGACTTCCAGCGCAAATTTTGTCAATCTGGCCTCTATATATCTGGGAGCGGCTGCGCTATCGCCTGTTCTGATGTCTCCCCAGTTTCCCTGTGTGTCAATCAACAGGTCCTTTTGACCCATGTTTACAACAGCATCGCCAATGGCTGCATCTCCATGCGGATGGTATTGCATGGTATGGCCTATCAGATTTGCTACTTTGTTGTAACGCCCGTCATCCAGCTCTTTCATGGAGTATAGAATTCTCCTTTGAACAGGCTTCAAACCATCTTCGATAGCCGGCACAGCTCTTTCAAGAATTACATAAGAAGCATAATCCAGGAACCAATCTTCATACATCCCTGAAACCGCCCTTTGGGTTAGTCCGGGATTTAGCTCGGAAACATCTTCTTCTCCTGTGTCCTTTCCTAGAATATCGTCTTCTAATTCGTCGTTAATATCGTCCATACTCAGGCAGCTTCTGTTTCATTTTGTGACAAGTCGATTTCTACTTTCAAATTTTGAATAATAAACTCCTGTCTTTCGGGAGTATTTTTTCCCATATAATAATCTAAAATTTTAGGAATGGAAGTGTCATTTTTAAGAATAATTGGCTCCAGACGGATGTCTTCACCGATAAATTCTTCAAATTCTGATGGAGAAATTTCCCCTAAACCTTTGAAGCGGGTTATTTCAGGTTTGTTGCCCAGCTTTTGGACCGCTCTCTGCTTTTCTTCTTCTGAATAACAATAGATGGTTTCTTTCTTGTTTCTAACTCTGAAAAGTGGTGTTTCAAGAATATACAAGTGCCCCGCTCTTACGAGGTCAGGGAAAAACTGAAGAAAAAAGGTCAATAACAACAAGCGAATATGCATCCCGTCCACATCTGCATCCGTGGCAATAACGATTCGGTTAAAACGAAGATTTTCAAGGTCTTCTTCAATATCCAACGCGTGTTGCAGCAAATTGAATTCTTCATTTTCATAAACTACCTTTTTGGTTAGTCCATAGCAATTCAGGGGTTTACCTCTTAAACTGAAAACAGCCTGAGATTCAACCCTTCTTGATTTGGTTATGGAGCCACTTGCAGAATCACCCTCGGTTATGAAAAGGGTAGACTCAAAACGGTCCTCGGAAGTATCTGTGAAATGCACCCGGCAATCTCTGAGTTTTTTATTGTGAAGATTGGCTTTTTTCGCCCTATCCTTGGCAAGTTTTCGAATCCCTGCCATATCCTTCCTTTCCTTTTCACTTTGATTGATTCTCTTGAGTAAGGCTTCCGCAGTTTCAGGATGCTTATGGAGATAATTGTCAAGATGGGTTTTAATAAAATCCCCGATAAAGCTTTTAACAGAAGGGCCTTCAGGTCCCATATCATTGGAGCCCAGCTTAGTTTTGGTTTGAGATTCAAAAACAGGCTCCTGAACTCTTAGAGATATCGCGCCTATGATGGCACTTCGGATATCAGACGGCTCGAAATTCTTTTTATAGAAGTCGCGAAGTGTTTTGACCAGGGCTTCTTTAAATGCATTTAAATGGGTTCCTCCCTGGGTAGTATGTTGGCCATTTACAAAGGAGTAATATTCTTCACCATAGGTATTGTTGTGCGAAAATGCAATCTCAATGTCTTCACCTTTTAAGTGTATGGCCGGATATCTGTATTGGTCTTCTTCACATTTATGATGCAGTAAATCCAACAGGCCGTTTTTGCTGAAATACTTTTTTCCGTTGAAATAAACGCTTAATCCGCCGTTCAGAAAGGCGTAATTCCAAAGCTGTTCTTCAATAAATTCGTGAATAAATTTGAAATGTTTGAATATGGTATCGTCCGGTGTAAATTCAATGAGGGTACCATTTTTTTCAGTTGTATCAATATCCTGTTCTTCTTGAAGTTCGCCTTTAGAGAAAATGGCAATTTTTGATTTCCCTTCGCGATAGGATTGTACTTTAAAATGATTGGAAAGAGCATTTACTGCCTTGGTTCCCACACCATTTAAACCGACGGATTTCTGAAAAACACTTGAATCGTATTTTCCTCCTGTGTTAATTTTACTGACACAATCAATAACCTTACCTAAGGGAATTCCACGACCAAAGTCACGAATGCTTACGGTTCTGTCTTCAAGGCGAATATCTATTCTGTTGCCGTTTCCCATTACATATTCATCGATGCTATTGTCGATGATCTCCTTGATTAACACATAGATACCATCATCAGCAGCCGCGCCATTACCGAGCTTGCCTATGTACATTCCCGGTCTGAGGCGAATATGTTCGCGCCAATCGAGGGATCTAATACTATCTTCTGAATAAGCCTGATTTGACATGTCGGGGAAATTGAACCCCGAATGTAGTGATTAGCCCACGTTAAACGGGGTTTTAGGAGTTCAAATTATGAACAGCCTGTGGGTAATTGACAAGTTTTAGGATCCGAACTTTCGCTTAGGACCTTCCGACTTTCCTTCTTCTGTTTCTTCGATTAATTCGCCTCCTTTGATGCGATATGTGGTATCGATACCCGATACTACTTCCGTATATATACCATCAGACAATCCCAGTTTAACAGGTATCTTTTCGAAATTCTGCGCTTTTTTCTCAATTTCTACAAAGGTTTTACCCTCTTCATAAACCACCAGACTTTCAGGTATGGAAACAACCCGATTCTTTTTTTCAAGCACGATATCCGCGTTAGCACTATATCCGGCTCGCAAGAAAACATCCTGATCTGTGACAACAGCAGCGCGAATCATAAATTTTATAGCACCCTGATCCTCAATCCCTTTAGGCGCAATGTATTCAAGTGTTGCTTTAAAAGTTTGCTTGTCTATGGCGCCAATATTCAAGATCAACTCCATTCCCGGTTTTAATTTTCCAACTTCAGATTCATCTACGTTACCTTCGAAGATCATTTCGTTCATGTCAGCGATAAAAGCAATCGTTGTACCTGCGTTGAAATTATTGGTTTCTATGACCGAATTTCCAATTTCAACAGGAACATCTAAAACCATCCCATTTACGGTAGATCTTATCAGGGTATTTCCGGACTCTTTGGAAGAAGAAATGCCATCCTTAATGATTTGTAGATTTTCCAAGGCAGCACTTTTTTCCTCCTTTGCATTTTTTAAATTGAGCTCAAATCTCTGAAATTCTGACAATGAAATTACTCCTTTTTGGTAGAGAACCTGGTTTCTTTTGAACTCCATTTCTGCATTATCCAAAGAAATACCCGCCCGGTTTAATCGATTTTCTGCTGAACTTAAATTCAACATATTGGGTATAATGCGAATTTTGGCAATGGGATCCCCTTTGCGCACAAGTTTGCCGGGTTCGGTATACAGGGCTTCTATAATACCACTTACCTGAGGTTTAATTTCAATCTCGTTTCGGGGAATCACAGATCCTGTGGCCACCGTCTTGCGCACAATGTCACGAATGGAAGCCTTTTCAGTTTTGTAGACAATCGGTTTGGTCTTTGATTTTTGATATAAAAACCAGAATGTCCAAAAGAAAAGAAACAAAAATCCCAACAGCCCAATAATCTTGAACCACTTTTTCATAGTCTTACCCATGGGACAAAGTTCTCAATGCGCAAATAAGAATAAGGCAGATTTTGGCTGATATCGACTAAATACAACGATTTATCTATCGGAAGCTAAATCAATAAAATCCGTCTGTTCCAAAAAATTTGTAAACCTCTTTTGGTCTGATGCACATCACTGGTACCTGACTCTTATTGATCACCTGTTGAGCATAGGATCCAAGGAAAAACTCGGACAATCCTGTTTCCTGCTGAGTCATAATCAAAATGAGATCGGCATCAGCTTCTCTTGCATATTTCACCGTATCCTGGCCGATATGACCGGGATAGTCGTTAGGATCAGTAATTTTAGTAATGCAGGTCACACCATTCTCCGTAAGAATTTTTTCAACCTGATTCATATTCGCTGATAATTTGTTTTTAAGGAATTCGTCTCCTTCAAATTCCGAAATAACATGGACTTCAGATCCATATTTTTTTGCGAGATGGATGGCCATCGAAATCTTTTGCTTGGTTTCTTTGGTGAGGTCAATGGGAAGAACAATTTTCTTATAATCCTGACGTACCGGAGCACTTTTAACTACGATAACAGGAACACTGGCGCCTGTTATTACCCGTGATGCAGTACTTCCGACTATCTTCTCCAGGCCGGCTTCACCATTGGAGCCCATTACGATGATGTCGCATTTAAGTTCCTCGGCTGTTTCCGTAATTACTTTATGGGGCTTCCCTTCACGGATCATTTTATTTACCTTGATATTGGGATACTTGCCGGAAAGTATAGCTGCCAAATCGTCTAATTTCTTATTGGTACCTTCATAAAGCAAATCTTTATTGGATTTGTCTAAAAATGAAAAAATGCCACCGGTTTCCAATGTATGTAACAAGGTCACCTGATCGTTGAAAAGATTGGCCATTTTCGCTGCATGAAACAGCGCATGCTGACTAAGTTCAGAAAAATCAACCGGAACGAGAACAATGTGATCTTTAGGCGTTTCTATTGAATTCATAATTTATCTTTTATTTGGGTAAGGTCGCTTAAATTGCGGCAAATTTAGCGCATTATTTCAATTGAACCGTATAGCAGAATCCGAATTAATATTAAATCAGGATGGTAGCATTTATCACTTGCATTTGTTGCCTGCTGATTTGGCGGATATTGTCATTACCGTGGGAGATCCGGATAGGGTGGAAAAGGTTGCTGATTTTTTTCAGGATATAGAATTGAAGAAAAAGAACCGTGAGTTTGAAACCATAACCGGATGGTTTAACGGGGTGAGAATGAGTGTAATTTCTACAGGTATCAGCACGGCAAACATTGATATAGTCCTGAATGAACTGGATGCGCTGGTAAATGTAGATCTCGAAAACAGGTCCATAAAAAGGGATATTAAGTCGTTGATTATATGTAGAATCGGAACTTGTGGAGGCATTGATTCGCGCATAGAACCGGGGTTTTTGATTGTTTCAGAAAAAGCCGTTGGTTTCGATAATTTATTTGATTTCTATCCTGAAGCGATCCATCACAAGCTGAGCACCGGTCAATATATGTTTGAAGGAGATGTTGATCTCATTAAAGCGTTCTCAAAATTCGCAACTCCGGGAAATACGGCAACCATTCCGGGTTTTTATGCCCCTCAAGGCAGAAGTATTCGCACCGGTCAAACGGCAAATAATTGGTTAACTTCTTTGTCCGGCGATCCATTCTATTTGTCCAATATGGAAATGGAAACGTCGGCCATATATGGATTATCAGCCATACTTGGCCATAGGGCTGTATCCGTTAGTGCCGTGCTCGCAAACAGGATAACCGGTAAATTTACGAATCAATCGGAGAAGATAATATCTGAACTCATCGAACAAACGCTTCTTACTTTGTGCCGTGTATATTCAAAGAATAAATAGCAGAAGCGTATTTAAGGAGTTCATCAATTTTCCGGAAGATCTTTACCGAAATGATCCTTTTTTTATTAAACCATTTAACGATGAATTAAACGCAATATTTCGCATTGCAGAGATTCAGCGAAATGCTGCATTTTTTTTGGTAAAAGAGGAAAATGTGGTTCTTGGCAGAATTGCTGCATTCTATCCGGTGGAGCTAGGGGGAGGTTTAGGATATTTTGAGTGTATAGATAACAAAAAAGCCGCTCAAATGCTCTTAGAGGCTGCTATTTCCTGGTTGAATGATTACGCAGATATAAGCATTAAAATGATGGTAAATCCGAATGGAAGAGATTCCGGATGGGGAATATTAGAAGGTGGGAAAGGCTTTTCAGTACATGGTGAAAATTATCACAAACCATATTACCTGGAATTGTTGTCAGGCGATTCCTGGGAATCAGACTTCAGAATGCTAACGTATCAATTGGCAATGAGCGATTTTGAACCACATTTTTGGGAGCGCCTCGCCAAAAGAAGTGTATTGAATGGCTTTCGATTCGAAACGTTCGATTTGAAAAACTACCGCACACAACTAATGGATATTCAGAAGATTTATAATCAGGCCTGGTCTCATCAGCCTTTCTTTACCCCATTTAACATAGATGATCTGATGAAAAGTGTGCCAAAAGATGCCTGGTTCTGGAAAAGTGCCATCGTAAGTCTGGCTTATCTTGGTGCTAAACCGGTGGGTATGCTCATAGCTATCCCTGATCTGAATGGCATACTTCGGGATTTGGGAGAGGGTAGAGGCTGGTTGAGTAAATTGAGGTTGAAGAGAAAAATCGAAAAGAAAGCGTTTAATAAACTCAAAGGATTGTTATTTGGTGTGATTCCGGCATATCAGAAAAGCTCAGTTTTACCCGGATTAGTGGATCATTTTTATGGCCAATGTCAACAAAACGAGCATGTCAAATCCATAGAATTTCATTGGATAGGGGATTTCAATCCATCCATGATGCAGTTCATGGAAAGAATTGGCGCACAAGTAGTTAGAAGCCATATTGTACTGAAAATGATAAAAAAAACAGGTGACAAGTTGTAATAGAAGGATTTATATCTATTTTTGCACCCGCTTTAAAAAGCAAATGATTCCGTAGCTCAGTTGGTAGAGCATTACACTTTTAATGTAGTGGTCCTGGGTTCGAGTCCCAGCGGGATCACAGATAAAACCTTCAAACGATTGAATATCAAATGTTTGAAGGTTTTTTTTTATAAAAACAAATGTATAGAATATGATCACATTCTGAACATTTGAGGTTTTCTTATTATTAGAAGTTAACAGAAACTATTCCGGTTTTTCCCGCTTCGAGGCTTACGGTTCCCTCACTCTCAATTGGCATTCCCGGAGTGCTTTTAGAAACTAAATAATACCATATTTGAGGCTTTACATCAGAGATTAATATTTCCTGATGAGGATTGTTAGAAACTTTAGACATTTCAAATATCCTTTGATTTAAATGGAATAAATCTATAGCAAAATTGATAGTTACTTTTTGTCCGACTTCAGCCGAAGGATTTCCACTAAATTGAATTTTTATATTACCAGTCGTAGGAGTAGGTTCTTTATCCTTACAGGAGCTTACTAAAATCAGCGTAGTTACAAATAAAAAAAGGATATTCTTCATAGTTTTAATTATTTTAAAAGTAAATAGTTCTTTCCCAACTTATTATTTTATCATCAAGATTTGTTACTTCTTTATCTTTTTGTCCGGCTTTTGTTACAAATTCATATAATCAAAACTCCTGATTGAAAATAAGAAGATACCTTCTAAGGTCTTTATATTATTGAAAATGCAAACAGAAGCTTGAGATGAGTATTTCCAGAGTGTGGTGGATTTCATTGCTGAAATCGGCTTGAATGGACTCAATTTCAGAAATCCATATAGAAAGTTCCGGATACTTCTCCACGTTTATGATTTGTTTAGCGACAGTCAAAATCCGCGCTAATTAAAAGCATATTCAAACCAATTCCAATTAAACTCCAAACTTTAAACGTTTCATGTACATTTATTCGACTTAAATTAGCCGCATGAATTGGATATTTATCTTGGGGCTTTTTTTATCTGTGTTGGTGTTTAGGTTCCTTACCGGCATTTTAATGAAGTTGGTAATTTTTTTAATTATTGTAGGAGTAGGAGGATATGCGCTATTTCATTATGGCATATGGCCATTTGACAAGAAAATAGAGTCTTTTGAGGCTATCGAGAATAAATTTTGTCCTTCTGACCCTTTGATATGCAATTGTATTGTTCAAACACTGGACAAGGATATCAAGTCCAGATTTACCCAGGAGGAATTAAAAGAATTGGATGAAAACAGTCTTAAATTTCAATATGTGGTTCAAAAAAGCACGCAAGCTCGGCAAGCGGAAATTTTATCGTGTTTAGGTGAGCAAAACCAGGCTAAACTGAGCGAATTCAGAAACGCCGTCCTGGGAGCGGAGTGGCTGAATAACAGACTTAACTTAAAACTGGAAGATCATTACGAAAATGCAAAAAGCAAAGTCAATGATGTATTGAATTCGAAGACTGAAATTGACCAAAAATACTGATTCAAATAGCGCCGATTGCGGTACGAAGGTGGTTCACCTGGCTTTCCCATAACATTTCAGTTTCTTCTTCCTCGCCTTCGTCAATATAGTCAACAATCACCAGGGCTATATCCCCGGTAATTTCATCTTGTTTTATTTCCATCTCAAAATATTCCTCTTCATCTGAATCATCCCATTTCAGACGAATATTTTTACCATTAATTTTCTTCAGAACTTCGGCAGTTTTTTCCTCTTCTTCCCAAATAAAAGTCAGGTATTTGCTTTTAACATTCACATCATCGGCGAACCATTCACTCAAACCGGAAGGAGTGGATATATAATTATACAATATATTGGGGGAAGATTTGATCTCATATTCCAGAGTTATTTTTTTTCTTTTACTCATTTGACAGGCACTTACAATGCTTAGATTTTCAAATAAGCAAAAAAATTGCGAATAATAAAGTTCACGCCATTATTTTTACGACGCATTTTTTGAAATGATAAATTTAATAAGGCACAATCACCGGTATTTTCTGCCATATTTTGCTCTTTTGTTTGGTTCATTGCTATTGCTGCTTTTCATTGAGAAAGGGGAAGAAGTCATTTGGCTCAACCAGTTCTACAACGATTCAATGAACTGGATATTCAAGTGGTCGACCAAATTGGGTGAAGTATGGGTTGGAATAATAATCGGAATTGCAATTCTGTTGAAATATCCTTTTCGTTCTTTTTGTGCTTTTATAATAGTTCTGGTCCTGGAGTCAATTCTGGTTCAATTTTTTAAAAATGTACTTTTTTCCGATGCCGTTCGACCTAAAATTTTTCTTGAGGAGCATTCTCTTCGATTTGTAGAGGATTTGTACATCAATACCATGCACAGTTTCCCTTCAGGTCATACAGCCGCATCCTTTGTTTTCTTCACATTTTTAGCATTGCTGGCTGACCCCAAATGGAAACCGTGGTTGCTGATATTTCCCTTACTTACCGGATTGAGCAGAATTTATCTGGCACAGCATTTTCTTTTAGATGTGGTTGTCGGGTCTATCATCGGTGCAATACTCAGTTTAATTGTTTTTTGGTTTTTCCATAGAAATGATTTTCTGACTTCTGACTTTTGGCGTAGAAAACTGTTTTCATCATGAAGAAGTTTGGTGCTCACCTCACTATTTCTGTATTGGGATTTGTATTGTTCCTGCCATTTCTTGGCTCTGCTCATCTTTTTGATTGGGATGAAATAAACTTTGCTGAAGCTGCCCGTGAAATGTTGATGACAGGTAACTGGGCTCAGGTGCAAATTGACTTTGCCCCATTCTGGGAGAAACCACCCTTCTTTTTTTGGTTACAAGCCATTTCAATGAAGATTTTTGGAATCAATGAGTTCGCGGCCCGGTTCCCCAATGCCCTGGTTGGGGTGCTCTGGTTAAACCTGATTTACTATTTGGGTAAGTCGTATTTTGGAAAAAGAATGGGATGGACATGGGTTTTGATTTATTTGGGTTCTTTTACTCCATTCCTGTATTTTAAATCCGGCATCATTGATCCCTGGTTTAATTTGTTCATTTTCACTTCTTTATATTGTATTTTTCTAACCGGAAGATATGAGAGTAAGAATTTAAAATTATGGTTCATCGGAGGAGTGCTCATGGGACTCGCCATCATAACAAAGGGCCCGGTTGCTCTGATCATCACTGGCGCGGCCACATTGGTCTATTGGCTGCTGAGCGGATTTAGAAGGAAGTTCAGTTTAATCGGGATTATGGTATATGTAATTGGACTTCTGCTTATCCCGGCAATCTGGTTTATTCCGGAAACCTTAAAAAACGGTCCCTGGTTCATTCAAACATTCCTCAGCTATCAATTGGAGTTGTTTCTGCATCCGGTTGCTTCACATGGACAGCCATGGTTCTACCATCCGGTTGTTTTGCTGATTGGCTGCTTTCCTGCATCCATATTTGCCTTGAGAAAATTTTCATTTCAAAGAGGACTAACAGCAGGACAAACTGAATTTAAACGTTGGATAACAGTTATTTTCTGGACTGTATTGATTCTTTTTTCAATGGTAACGACCAAAATTGTTCATTATTCGTCACTTTGTTTTGTTGGATTAACCTTTTTGGCCGCCTTGGAAATTCATGAATTATCAAGAAATTCCCTTAAACGAGGAACGAAATGGCAAATCCTGTTTTTATGGATTGTTTCGTTTCTGTGGGGCGCGGTGTTAATTATTTTACCCTGGCTTGGGTATCATGAACCAACCAAAGCATTTCTTGTTCCATTCATAAAAGATCCGCAAGCCGTTGCCAGCCTCAACCTGAAAGGATTATGGGGAGGATGGGAATGGTTGCCAGGATTGCTTTTTATGATATTATGGTCGTGGTTTGCCTTCAGGCTTATCATTACCGGTAAATCTTCCGGTATTG
Organism: uncultured Chitinophagaceae bacterium; assembly: GCA_964613385.1. Taxonomy (GTDB): domain Bacteria; phylum Bacteroidota; class Bacteroidia; order NS11-12g; family UBA9320; genus CAZTGZ01. The sequence goes on along the minus strand of CAZTGZ010000005.1, from coordinate 3,953 downwards.
AGAAGGTTTTACTGATTCAAATAGCTATAATCTTTGCGATTCTGGCCATACTCGTACCTAAGATTGAGTATCACTCACAAAGGTCGGCGATTGATTTTTACAAAAAACATTCCAATGAAAACGCCTTGATTTTAACGTATAAATTTAAATCGTATGCCCATTTTTATTATGGCAGGAAGAATCCCGTTCAATGGGATAAGGAAGAAGCGTGGGAGTTGAATAATCTATTATCAAGTTTTGAAGCGAAATCCATTAGAGATTTGAATTTGAAGCAATTAGAGACTTTTGAAGAAAAATGGAAATACACCCTCATGCATATGCCTACATCACGGAAAATGTATGTAGTTGCCATGGAAAAGAAAGCTAAGGAAGTTGAGGAAAATCCCTATTTCCGGAAATTATATGCCAAAGGCGGCTTTGTGTTTTTTGAGAAGAATTAATAAGAAGATTGGGCTTCTTCGAAGCGCCGACTTCTTTCTATGGCAGCTTTTACAAACTTCAGGAATAACGGATGAGGATTGGCAACTGTACTTTTTAATTCAGGGTGAAACTGAACTCCGACAAACCACGGATGATCCTGCAACTCAACAATTTCTGCCAAACCTGTATCCGGATTTATTCCAACAGCTTTAAGTCCTTTTTTTTCCAACTCAGGAAGAAATTCATTGTTCAACTCGTATCGGTGTCTGTGTCGTTCTGAAATGGACTGTTTTCCGTATGCCGCCGCTGATTTTGAACCCTTCATCAGTTTACAGGTATAAGCGCCAAGTCTCATTGTGCCGCCCTTCAATTCCAGGTTTTTCTGATCTGGCATTAAATCAATGACGGGAAAGGGTGTAGCGGGGTTCATTTCTATCGAATGCGCTTCCTTTAATCCTACAACATTTCTGGCGAATTCAATCACGGCACATTGCATGCCCAGGCATATCCCAAAGAAAGGAATTCGATTTTCCCGGACATAGCGTATGGCTTCTATTTTACCCTCTATGCCCCGATCTCCAAAACCCGGAGCAACCAATACACCGTCCATATCCTTCAGTTTCTCTTCAACATTGTGCGCATGTAAAGTTTCTGACTGTATGTATGAAACGTTTAATTTGCACTCATTGATGGCTCCGCTGTGAATAAATGCTTCATTAATAGATTTATAAGCGTCCGGTAGTTCCACATATTTACCGACTAAGGCAATATTTATTTCAGATTTTGGATGCTTTAGTTTAAAAAGAAAATCACGCCAATTGCTCAAATCCGGCTCGTTTCTGGCGCTGAGCTTTAACTTGCTCAATACCACTTTGTCCAATTTTTCCTTTTGCATGACCAAAGGAACCTCATATATGGTATCAACATCCATGCTTTCGATGACCGAATTGACCTTCACATTACAGAACAAAGCAATTTTACGGCGCAGTTCATCATTTAATTTATGCTCCGTCCGACATACAAGAATATCAGGTTGTACACCTAATTCAAGCAGCATTTTTACGGAGTGCTGGGTAGGTTTGGTTTTGAGTTCTTTAGCCGCACTTAAGTAAGGGACCAAGGTCAGATGAATAACCAAAGATTGGTCCGTTCCCAAGTCCCAGCGCAGCTGTCGCACGGTTTCCACATAGGGTAAGGATTCAATATCGCCAACAGTACCGCCTAACTCGGTGATAATAATATCATATTCGCCGGAATCTCCGAGCAGCAGCATTCTTCTCTTGATTTCATTTGTTATATGGGGTATAACCTGAACGGTCTTTCCCAAATAGGCACCTTTTCGTTCATTATCTATAACAGTCTGATAGATTCTGCCGGTCGTAACATTATTGGTCTGTGAGGTTGGAATATTTAAAAAACGTTCATAATGACCTAAGTCTAAATCCGTTTCTGCACCGTCATTCGTTACATAACATTCGCCATGCTCGTAGGGATTCATGGTTCCGGGATCCACATTCAGATAAGGATCAAATTTTTGAATGGTAACTCTATAGCCCCTGGCCTGAAGTAATTTGGCGAGAGAAGCAGAAATGATGCCTTTTCCCAATGAAGAAGTTACGCCACCCGTAACAAAGATGTATTTTGCTTTGTCCATATTTTAAAGGTCAATGATTAACAAGACCCTGCTTTGGTACGGGATACAAAGGTACACCCATTCGGATGTATCGGGATACTAAAGCTTGTTTTTCTTTTTCAAGATATTTTCAACAAGAGAGATATCCTCCGGAACATCAACACCTTGATTTTCATAAGACGTTTCAAAGACTCCGATGGAAAGGCCATTTGCCAGCCATCTCAATTGTTCAAGTTTTTCGATATTCTCTAATTCTGAAACGGGTAAGTCTTTGATAAATGGTAGGACGGATGTTCTAAAGGCATAAATACCTACATGCTTAAATGCCTGTTTTCGCCATTCTGGTCCTTGAGACCTTGGAAATGGGATAGGGGCCCTGCTAAAATACATGGCCTCTTCATATCCATTTGAGTTTCTGTATTTTACCACCTTTACTATATTCGGATTCATTAAATCCTGCTCCTGATCTATGGCTTTGCAAAGTGTGGCAATATGCATGTCCGGAAATTCATCAAATTGGTCTATCAACGCTGAGATTTGATTGGGTTCTATAAGTGGTTCGTCTCCTTGAACATTGACGAGAATCTCAGGGAAAATTCCTTCCCGGTTCACCATGTCAAGGCATTCAAGACTTCTGGTTGTGCCGTTCTCATGCGAAGAAGAAGTCATCCGTACCTCAAACCCGGCATCCTTCACTTCCCGATAAATTTCGGGATGATCCGTAGCTACAATTTTTAAACCATTAATTGAAGAAAGTTGCTCGCAAACCCTAATAATCAAAGACTTACCTAATATTTTTACTAAGGGTTTGCCCGGAAATCTTACCGAATCAAATCTGGAAGGAATTACAATTAAATGATCGGCAGATTGCATTAAATCTCGCGATTCACGTCCCAATTCTCAAGATAGTCGGCAAATCGTCTGACAAAACTGCCGCCGAGCGCTCCGTCTACAATTCTGTGATCATATGAATGTGATAAAAACATCATATGTCTCACGGCAATCACATCGCCATATTCTGTTTCGATAACGGCCGGTTTTTTGCGTATGGCACCGGTTGCCATGATAGCTACCTGTGGCTGATTGATGATGGGCGTGCCCATAACGTTTCCGAAGGTGCCGACATTTGTGATGGTATAAGTACCTCCCTGTATATCATCAGGGGATAGTTTGTTCTGTCTGGCACGATTGGCTAAATCATTCACTTCTCTGGTTAAACCAATCAGATTTTTGGTATCTGCCTGCCGAATGACCGGAACGATCAGGTTGCCCGTTGGCAGAGCCGCAGCCATACCGATATTGATATTTTTTCGTTTGATTATCTTGTCTCCGTCCAGGGAAATGTTAATCATCGGAAAATCTTTGATTGCCTTCACCAGACATTCAATAAAAATGGGCGTGAAGGTTATTTTCTCACCTTCTTTTTTCTCGAATTGAGATTTGATTTTCTCTCTCCAAAGCACAAGGTTGGTTACATCCGCTTCAACAAAAGAAGTAACGTGCGGCGAGGTAGATTTTGACATCACCATGTGCTCCGCAATCAGCTTGCGCATGCGGTCCATTTCTATAATCTCATCACCAGGTCCTACGGATATATTGGATTTTGCCGGAACTTTCGGACTTTCAGCCTTTGGAGATTCAACAATTTCAGTGGATTCAACCTTTGATTGAATGGGTTCTGGTTGCACAGATTTATTCTCCAGAAATGCCAGTATATCTCTTTTGGTAACTCTTCCATCTTTTCCGGTACCCGCTACATTGGAAAGTTCCTGAGAGCTCAGACCTTCGGTTTTTGCAATGTTTTTTACCAAAGGAGAGTAGAATCGATGGCTTTCCGAATGAGGTGTAACTTGTTCAACAACAATTTGGGTAACTTGCTTAACAGCTGTATCAACGGGTT
>CAZTGZ010000004.1:139671-143608 GCA_964613385.1 uncultured Chitinophagaceae bacterium | reverse complement strand
AGCCGGCGGACTGGGTGCGCATCGCGCGCATCATCGGCGAGGCCTACGACCGGTACGACGGCTTCGTGGTGCTCCACGGCAGCGATACCATGGCCTATACGGCAAGTATGTTGAGTTTCTTTTTTGAGAACCTGGGGAAACCCATAGTGCTTACCGGTTCACAATTGCCCATTAGCCATCCGAGAACGGATGCATTAAATAATTTCAGCAATTCGATTCATATCGCCGCATCGGGTATATTCGGTATCCAAAATATTCCTGAAGTAAGTATATGTTTTAATGATCGTTTATTGCGTGGCAACCGGTCTACCAAACTGAGTACACGTGACTTTGAAGGATTCGATTCTCCAAACTACGGCCATCTGGCTGATTTGGAGGAACATATTCATATTCATCACCGAAGGATCAGAACCTCATCGCAGGAACCGATGCGCCTGATGAAAAACCATAATTCGAGGGTTTTAGATCTTTCATTATTTCCAGGGTTAAGTTCAGAAACGCTGAAAAGATTGTTGGGCGACCAGGAGGTAGATGGGTTAATTCTTCGGACGTTTGGGGCAGGCAATGCGCCTATGGACAGCAATTTTTTAAAAGTATTGGGAGATGCTGTGCTAAGTGGTACCCTGATATTAAATATTACCCAATGTTATCATGGTGGTGTAGATATGAATCGCTACCGGGCAGGCAGAGAATTATTGGATAGAGGTGTTGTGAGTGGCGGCGACATGACCAAGGAGGCTGCCCTAACCAAAATGATGTGGGTACTCGGACAAAAGGCAGATGCGAACCTCACAAAATTGCTTTGCACGGACCAAAGGGGAGAAATGAGCTAAAATCCTTATCAGCCGTGTATTTCCGTTCGTTTTTTGTGGAAAATTATGCCTGATTTAACAAGGTATAATTTCACATCTATCTTAAATTTACACAATAATATATTAACAATAGAATGAGCAAGCAAAATGCGCAGAACTCCAGTTACGGAGCAGACAATATACAGGTACTGGAAGGATTGGAAGCGGTAAGAAAGAGGCCCGCCATGTATATTGGTGATATAGGTCCGAAAGGCTTACACCATTTGGTTTACGAAGTAGTTGATAACTCCATTGATGAAGCATTGGCCGGTCATTGCCGAAACATAGAAGTGACCATTCATGCCGATAACAGCATTTCCGTAAAGGATGATGGAAGAGGTATTCCGGTTGACATCCATCCCAAAGAAAAAAAGTCTGCCCTTGAGGTGGTTATGACCGTGTTGCACGCAGGCGGAAAGTTTGACAAAGACAGTTATAAGGTTTCCGGCGGTTTGCACGGAGTGGGTGTTTCCTGTGTAAATGCATTGTCAATTAAACTGGTGGCTACTGTCTATAGAGATGGCAAAATTTATCAGCAGGAATATTCTCAGGGTAAGCCGGTAACTTCTGTTGAAACAATTGGAGACACAGATTATCGTGGAACCATCGTCACTTTTTGGCCAGATGATACCATTTTTACAACCACTGAATACAAACATGAAACCCTTGCTAATCGATTGCGGGAATTGTCGTTTTTAAATAAAGGCATCAAGCTTGTACTTCATGATGAACGTCTGAATCAGGATCAGCCTGTAGCCTCAGAAACTTATTATTCAGAAGGTGGTTTAAAAGAATTCGTGCAATATTTGGATCAAACCAGACATCTGATTATTCCTGAACCGATTTATGTCGAAGGTGAAAAAGGCGGAGTACCGGTAGAAGTCGCCTTCCAATATAACGACGGATACAATGAGAATCTATTTAGTTATGTAAATAACATCAATACCATTGAAGGAGGAACTCACGTCGCGGGTTTCAGACGCGCCTTAACGAGAACTCTGAAAAACTACGCAGACAAATCCGGATTGTTAAAAAATGTAAAAGTTGAAATTAGTGGCGATGACTTCAGAGAAGGACTAACGGGGGTTATATCGGTTAAAGTAGCAGAGCCACAATTTGAAGGACAGACCAAAACGAAACTGGGAAACTCTGAGGTGAGCGGATCGGTAGATACCTGTGTGGGAGAGATTTTGACCAATTACCTGGAAGAAAACCCCAATCAGGCGAGAATGATTGTAAACAAGGTAGTTCTTGCTGCCCAGGCCCGTGCCGCTGCGAGAAAAGCAAGAGAAATGGTTCAACGCAAAGGAGCCATGAGTGGTGTTGGATTGCCCGGTAAACTATCCGATTGTAGTGAAAAAGACCCCTCCCTGTGCGAAATCTATCTGGTAGAGGGAGATTCAGCTGGTGGTACGGCCAAACAAGGTCGCGACCGGAATTTTCAGGCTATACTTCCACTCCGGGGTAAAATTTTGAATGTAGAAAAAGCACTGGAACATAAAATTTACGAAAACGAAGAAATCAAGAATATTTTCACCGCATTAGGGGTTTCCATAGGTACAGAGGAAGACCCAAAAGAGTTGAATCTTGTACGTCTGCGTTATCATAAAATCATCATTATGACCGATGCTGATGTCGATGGTAGTCATATCCGTACCTTGATTCTGACCTTGTTCTTCAGATACATGAAGCGACTCATTGAGTCAGGCTACTTATACATCGCAACTCCTCCCCTTTATCAGGTTCGCAAAGGAAAAGATGCCATATACTGCTGGACCGAAAAAGAAAGAGAAGAACATGTTCGCGAACTGGGTGGAGACAAACCGGAATCGGTAACGGTTCAGCGATACAAAGGTTTGGGTGAAATGAATGCGGAGCAATTATGGGAAACAACCATGGATCCGGCCAGAAGAACTTTAAAGCAGGTTACATTAGACAGTGCTGCAGAAGCAGATCGCGTATTTTCTATGCTCATGGGTGATGAAGTACCTCCGAGACGGGAATTCATAGAAGCCAATGCACATTACGCCAATATAGACGCCTGATATCAGAGTGAAAGTATCTCTGCTAGTTTTAACAACTCTAAGGAAATTTCTTTCTTTTTACCAATGGCATCCTCAAAAGAAGTATAGTTCACTTCGTTGTTGATAATGCCAATGGTTTGATTTCTATGGCCTTCTATCAAAGCTTTTACGGCAGCAGAACCTAAAATTGAAGCCCTGACTCTATCTCTGGCAGTTGGACTGCCACCTCGTTGAATATGTCCTAATATGGTGGTTCTTATCTTTAAATCAGGATATACCCTATTGATTTTTTTGGCCAATTCTATGGCGCCTCCTTCTTCGTCTCCCTCGGCAACCACTACGATTGAAAACGATTTGGTTCTTTTATCCTTGCGTTCAAAATAGGAAAGCAACTTTTGCATGTCGTTTTTATCTTCCGGAATAATTATGCTCTCCGCTCCCCCTCCTATTCCGGCATCTACCGCAATAAAACCGGTATCTCTGCCCATTACTTCGACCAAAAAAATCCGGTCATGAGAATCGGCGGTATCCCTGATTTTATCGATGGCCTGAATGGCAGTGTTGATCGCAGTATCATACCCAATGGTAAAATCTGTTCCAAATAGGTCATTGTCAATGGTGCCCGGCAACCCAATGGAAGGAATTCCGAACTCCTCGAAGAAAATGGAGGCCCCGGCGTAGGTGCCATCTCCACCAATACAAACCAATCCTTCAATCCCCTGTCTTTTTAAATTTTCATATGCTTTTTGACGGCCTTCCCGGGTTCTGAACTCTTCACTTCTGGCAGTCTTTAAAATTGTCCCGCCACGTTGAATAATATTGGCTACAGACCTGCTGTCCATCGAAACAAACTGACCTTCGATCATTCCCTGATAACCATATAAAATTCCATCTATTTCAAGGCCGTAATAAATTGCGGTACGCACCACCGCCCGGATACATGCATTCATCCCCGGGGCATCGCCACCTGATGTAAAAACACCAATTTTCTTCATTTTTTACCTGATATTGTTGAAAAATAACAAAAAAAAACCGCAAGCCAAGACCTGCGGTTTATAACTG